>NZ_JBVVNQ010000022.1:0-114285 GCF_055810675.1 Burkholderia sp. YHN3-13
TTCGACCGGCTGTCGTCGGTGTTCATCTCGAACACGAACCACGAGGAGAACCAGCCGGCGCACCTGACGCTGAAGGATGCGAGCGTGCCGGTGAACGTGAACCTGCGCACGTACGCGGGACCGGAGGGGCGTTTCTGCCCGGCGGCGGTGTACGAGTTCGTGAAGAACGACGACGGCAGCGATCGCCTCGTGATCAACGCGCAGAACTGCGTGCACTGCAAGACCTGCGACATCAAGGACCCGACGCAGAACATCGTGTGGGTCACGCCGGAAGGCGGCGGCGGGCCGAATTACCCGAACATGTAACGCAACGCATCCCCGCGCCCGCGGGCGCGAACGAACCGGAGTGAGACGATGAGCAATGCAGCGAAGGAAGTCGTGGTGGTGAGCGGTGTTCGTACCGCGATCGGTGATTTCGGCGGCAGCCTGAAGGATTTCTCGCCGACCGATCTCGGCGCGAAGGTGGTGGCCGAAGTGCTGTCGCGCGCGAACGTGTCGGGCGATGCGGTCGGCCATGTCGTGTTCGGCCACGTCGTGAACACCGAGCCGAAGGACATGTATCTCGCGCGCGTCGCGGCGATCAACGGCGGGGTCGCGCAGCACGCGCCGGCACTGACCGTGAACCGCCTGTGCGGCTCGGGGCTGCAGGCGATCATATCGGCCGCGCAGACGATCATGCTCGGCGATGCCGACGTCGCGATCGGCGGCGGCTCGGAAAGCATGAGCCGCGCGCCGTACACGGTGCCGGCCGCGCGTTTCGGCCAGCGCATGGGCGACGGCAAGCTCATCGACATGATGCTCGGCGCGCTGCACGACCCGTTCCAGACGATCCACATGGGCGTGACGGCCGAGAACGTCGCGAAGCAATACGACATCTCGCGCGACGCGCAGGATGCGCTGGCGCTCGAATCGCATCGTCGCGCGGCGCGCGCGATCGCGGAAGGGCGCTTCAAGGACCAGATCCTGCCGATTTCGATCCGTACGAAGAAGGGCGAGGTGGCGTTCGATACCGACGAGCACGTGCGCCACGATGCCAGCGCGGACGATTTCACGAAGCTCAAGCCGGTGTTCGCGAAGGAGAACGGCACCGTGACGGCCGGCAACGCATCGGGCATCAACGATGCAGCCGCGGCCGTGCTGATGATGAGCGCGGATGCCGCGCGCGCGCAGGGCGTGAAGCCGCTGGCCCGCCTCGTCGCGTATGCGCACGCGGGCGTCGATCCGGCCTACATGGGCATCGGCCCGGTGCCGGCCACGCGCAAGGCGCTCGAACGCGCGGGCCTGAAGATCACCGATCTCGACGTGATCGAGGCGAACGAGGCGTTTGCCGCGCAGGCCTGCGCGGTCACGCAGGAACTCGGCCTCGATCCCGCGAAGGTCAACCCGAACGGCTCGGGCATCTCGCTCGGTCACCCGATCGGTGCGACCGGTGCGCTGATCACGGTGAAGGCGCTGTACGAACTGAAGCGCATCGGCGGGCGTTACGCGCTCGTGACGATGTGTATCGGCGGCGGCCAGGGTATTGCTGCGATCTTCGAGAACATCTGATAATCGAACCCTCAACACCCGAACACACAGGAACTACATGGCCATCGAAATCGTCGGCGTCGTGGGCGCCGGAACCATGGGTAACGGCATTGCGCAGACCGCGGCCGTTGCGGGACTCAACGTCGTGATGATCGACGTCAGCGACGCCGCGCTCGACAAGGGCGTCGCGACGCTGAAGGGCAGCCTCGAACGGCTCGTGTCGAAGGACAAGCTCGACGCGGCCGCACGCGACGCGGCGCTGGCGCGCATCACGACGTCGACCGACTACGCGAAGCTCGCATCGGTCGACATCGTGATCGAAGCCGCGACCGAGAACGTCGAGCTGAAGGGCCGCATCCTGGCGCAGATCGAGGCCGTCGCGCGGCCCGATGCGATCATCGCGACCAACACGTCGTCGATCTCGATCACCGCGCTCGCGGCGCGCCTTGCCGATCCGTCGCGTTTTCTCGGCATGCACTTCTTCAACCCGGTGCCGCTGATGCCGCTCGTCGAGATCATCCGCGGGCTGCAGACGAGCGACGCGACCGCGGCGGCCGTACGTGAGCTGACCGAGCGTTTCGACAAGTCGCCGATCGGCGTGCGCAACTCGCCGGGCTTCGTCGTGAACCGCATTCTCGTGCCGATGATCAACGAAGCGTTCTTCGTGCTGGCCGAAGGCATCGCGTCGGCCGAGGAGATCGACGCGGGGATGAAGCTGGGCGCGAACCACCCGATCGGGCCGCTCGCGCTGGCCGACCTCGTGGGCCTCGACGTGTGCCTCGCGGTGATGGACGTGTTCCTGAAGGATTTCGGCGATCCTAAATATCGCGCATGCCCGCTGTTGCGCGAGATGGTGACGGCAGGGCGGCTCGGGCGCAAGACCGGGCGCGGGGTGTACGACTACAGCAAGTAAGCGGCACGTCATGCCACTTCGCGCGGCCGCCTTCGGGCGGCCGTGTGCATTGAGCGGCGCGGTTACGCGTCGAGCACCGCCAGATCGCGCGGCAGCGTGTGCTTGAACATCGTGAGGATCTGCCGCGCGGCCTTCGGCGGCAGCGTGATCGCATGACGCACGGCCGCCGCGATCTGGATCATCATCAGCTCGGCGAACGCGCTCCGCTGTGCGTGTGTCGTGTCGCGCGCCACTTCTCCCAACGCGTCCGCGAGCAGGCCGGCCAGGAACTCGCCGTCCGCCCGGTCGAGCGCCTGCAGCGCGCGGTCGGCCTGCGTCGCGCGCCAGATGTCGCGCATCAGCGGCTCGTCGACGAACATCCGGTAGTAGCTGTCCGTGATGCGCGCGAGCGTGTCGTGCAGGTCGCCCAGCGTCTTCAGCGTCGCGAGGTCGCGCCGCACGCATTCATGCCCGGCCGCGTTGTAGCGCTCCGCGAGCGTGCCGATCACGGCCGCCTTGTCCGGAAAGTACTGATACAGCGAACCGAATGAGATGCCCGTGCGTTCGACGATGTCGCTCATCCGGAACGCGTCGCACCCCTTCTCGATCATCACTTCCGACGCGCACGCCAGGATGCGCTCGAACCGCTCGCGGCTGCGCTGCTGCGTCGGGACGAGCCGTGCACGCGCCGGTGCGTCCGCTGCCGCCGCTTCGGGCTCGGTGGTTTGCCCCGATTTTTGTCGGCCCATGCCGCCTCCGGAAAAACTTGACGTTGCTAATGCGAGAGTCTATCGTGTTTTTAAAACGCGAGAAATTCTCGCATTTTGGTCAAAGGAGACGCACATGTCGGCACTTCCCATCCTCGTCGTCGGCGGTTCGGGCAAGACGGGCGCCCGCGTCGATGCACGGCTGCGCGCGCGCGGCATCGCGACGCGGCCCGCATCGCGCACGTCGGCCGTTCGCTTCGACTGGACGGCGCCGGCGACCTGGCCGGCCGCGCTTGAGGGCGTGTCGGCTGCATATGTGACCTACCAGCCCGACCTGTCCGTTGAAGGCGCTGTGGAAGCGATCGCGGCCTTTGCGCGGCTCGCGCGGGAACGCGGCGTCGCGCGCGTCGTGCTGCTGTCCGGGCGCGGCGAGCCCGGCGCGCAAGCGGCCGAGGCTGCATTGCAGGCATCTGGCATCGGCTGGGGTGTCGCGCGGGCAAGCTGGTTCAACCAGAACTTCTCGGAAGGTTATCTGCTCGACGGCGTGCTGGCCGGTGAAGTCGCGCTGCCGGCCGGCGCCGTGCGCGAGCCGTTCGTCGATGCGGACGACATCGCCGACGTGGTCGTGGCGGCGCTCACCGACGTGCGGTTCGCTGACCGCGTGATCGAAGTCACGGGCCCGCGCGCGCTGACGTTTGCCGAAGCCGTCGGCGAAATCGCGCGCGCCGCCGGCCGGCCGGTTACCTATCGCGAGATTTCACACGGCGCGTTCGTCGCCGAACTGCACGAGGTCGGGGTGCCGGAGCCGGTCGTCGCGTTGCTCGACGATCTGTTCCGCGTGGTGCTCGACGGGCGCAACAGCGCGGTGGCCCATGGCATCGAGGAGACGCTCGGGCGGCCGGCGCGCGATTTCGCCGACTACGCGCGGGCGACGGCCGCAACCGGCGTGTGGAGCGCCTGATCATGATCGCGTTCGTGACTGCCGCGTTGCTGTGGGGTTCGGCCATCGGCTGCGGGCTGATGGCCGGCGTGTACTTCGCGTTCTCGACGTTCGCGATGACGTCGCTCGGGCGGCTCGCGCCACAGGCCGGCGCGGCCGCGATGAACGCGATCAACGTCGACATCGTGCGCTCGCCGTTCATGCCGCTGTTCCTCGGCACGACGCTGATGGCGCTCGCACTCGTCGTGATCGCGTTGTTCGATCGCGGCCAGCCGGGCGCGATGGCGGCGGTCGCGGGTGGCGTGCTCTATGTATTCGGCATGTTCGCGGTGACGATGGCCGTCAACGTGCCGCTCAACGACGCGCTCGCCGCGGCCGATCCGGCGACCGCGCAAGGCGCGGCGCTCTGGACGCGCTATCTGCGCGACTGGACGATGTGGAATCACGTGCGCACGGTCGCGTCGGCGGTTGCGTGCGTGTGTTTCATCGCGGGGATTGCGGCGCGGTAGCGACAGAGTGCGGGCGAGGCGCCACGGCCGATGCAACGGGGACCGTATCGCCGTCAATCGTCAGGATATTGAAGCATCGTGCTCCGGCCGCATTGGCGAAACACCCGATTTGAACGGAATACGCTTTCCCCGGATGATATGTGGACAAACATCGGGCACGCGACCGACCGCGTGTCGGGGATGTACCGGGGAGGTGCCGTGAACGGAATCGTCAGACCATTCGCGCGAATTGCCGCGCCGACCTCGGCCGCTCGCTAGGCGAAGGGAGGAGACATGCGGCCGGGTTCGCAATTACGATTCGATCCACGGCGTCGTGTGATGCTCGGCCGTTTGTCCGCGCTAGCCGCGCTGCCGTGGCTCGATGGCCCGGCAGTGCAGGCGGCGCTTCGCGATGCGCCGCGTGCGGCACTCGTGATCGGCAATGCCGCGTATCCGCGCGCGGCGCTCGACAATCCCGTCAACGATGCAACCGCGATCGCCGACGTGCTGGGCAGACTCGGTTTTTCGATCGATCGCCGCCTCGATGCAGGGCGCCAGTCGATGGTCGACGCGATCGGCGAATTCTGCGCGAAGGTCACGCGTACGCAATCCGTTGCGCTTTTTTATTTCGCCGGGCACGGGATACAGATCGACTGGCGTAACTACTTGCTGCCCATCGATGTCCGGCTCGCGCGCGCGGACGACGTGATGCGGCAGTCCGTCGATGTCGCGACGCTGCTCGACGGCCTCGGCAAGGCCGACACGCCGACAAGTGTCGTGATTCTCGATGCGTGCCGCGATAATCCGTTCGGTGCGGCGGGCAAGACGGGATCGGGATTGAGCCAGATGGACGCGCCGACACGCACGCTGCTCGCGTATGCAACCGCACCCGGCAATGTCGCGTCGGACGGCGATGGCCGAAACGGTCTCTACACCGAGAACCTGCTCAAGGAAATCGTGCGCCCGGGCGTGCAGATCGAGGACGTGTTCAAGCGCGTGCGGCTGTCCGTGCGGCAGCGCTCGCAGGGGCGGCAGATTCCGTGGGAGAGCACGTCGCTCGAAGACAACTTCTTTTTCGTGCCGCCGGCCGACGCACATGTGCCGACGCAGGCGGAGCGCGACGCGGCGTTCGGCAAGGATCGCGATGACTGGCAGGCGGCGCAGCAGTCCGGCACCGCGCAAGCGATCTTCGCGTACCTGAAAGCGCATCCGAACGGACATTTCAGCGAAATCGCCCAGGTCGAACTGGATCGTCTGCTGGCAGAGAGCGGCGAGCAACGGATCAGGGTTCAGACCTCATCCGCGAATCCGTACAGCCAGGGCAGTGCGGAAGCCGGCAGGATCGCGCTTGGCGACCGTTACGTTTACCGGTTCGTCGATCGTCTTCATCAGGACGAGCGGGTGTTCGTGCATCGCGTAACGCGTATCGTCGGCGACCGGATCGAATTCAACGGCGGAAAATTCGTGACCGATCTGCTCGGCAATCCGCGCCGAGAGGCCGACGGCGGCGTGCTTGGCGACAACCAGCTGTTCGCGAGCGAGTACTCGATCGGCAAGGAATGGATCACGCGCTTCGACTACACGTTTCCGAATGGCAAGGTGGACGTCGTCGAACTGACATGCAGGGTGGTCGCGCGCGAGACGATCGACGTGCCGGCCGGTCGCTTCGACGCGTTTCGGGTCGAGGCGAACGGCTGGCGGCTGTATGTGCCGTCGCGGCGCGCCCGGACGTACTGGGTCGCCCCGGGCAAGGTGCCGCGCTTCGTCGCGATCGATACCGTGAACTACGACCGGCACGGCGTCATGTCCGCAAGCGAGCGCCGCGAACTGATGTCGTTCACGAAAACGTGACACACGTATCCGGCTGCCGGGGAGTACGATCATGTGCCGACGCCTCCGTTTCTCCATCGCGTGCGTTCTGCTTGCGGCCGCCGCGCGGCCCGTGTCCGCGCAGACCGGTCATGCCACGGGGCTCGTCGACGACCCGCCCGCCGTGCTCGCGGCCGTGCCGCGCCAGCCTGCTTATCGCGCGTACCTGCCGCCGCGCTCGGATTTCACACGCTATTTCCCGCTCGTGCGCTCGCAGGGCGAGCAGGGTTCCTGTACGGCCTGGGCGACCGGCTACAACGCGCTTAGTGCCGCCTTCAACCTGCAGCTCGAACGGCAGGGCGCGGCGGGCGGTGAGCGGCGTCGCGTTGCCTTCAGCCCGGCCTACCTGTTCAACCTGCTGCATCGCGGCCGCTGCGAGGGCGGCACGTCCGTCACGGCCGCCCTCGATGCGATTCACGACAACGGCCTCGTCACGTTCGACGGCTTGCCGTACGACCCGAAGACGTGTTCGGCGCTGCCCGACGACCTGCGCATGCGCGACGCGCGCAACAATCGCCTGCTTACCTACAGCCTGATCGACAAGGATGACCGCGACGTCCTTGAGAAGATTCGCGGCGCGATCTTCGCGCGCAAGCCGGTTGTGATCGGGATCTATTCGGGCGACATCACGAGCGCGCTGCAGCGATACCGCGGCGGGGTTTTCCGCGACGTGCTGCCGAAGGAGAATGCGCACGCGATGGTCATCGCCGGCTATGACGACGCGAGCCAGACCTTCACTGTCGTCAACTCATGGGGCGAGCACTGGGGCGAACAGGGGCTGCTGCGCATCGACTACCAGACGCTGCTCACGAACTTGTCGAACGGCCCGTTCGTCATCGATGAAATCGACCCGGACGGGATTCGGCGGTTGCTGACCGCCGCGCATGTCGAACCGGAGCCGCCGCCGGTGCCGCCGGTGATTCGACAGAACGTGTCGCCTGATGCGCTGCGCGATGCGATCCGGCGCCGCGTGGACAAACTGCAGTGCGCGCGCGTTGACGCCGGTGTGGCGGCTGACCGAAGCGTGGCGCTAACGGGCTTCGTCGGCTCGCAGGGCGATCTCGACGCATTGCTGAAGGCCGTTGCTGCGATGCCGGATTCAGGGCGCGTCGACAATCGCGTGACCGTGCATCCGTGGCCGCAATGCGAGGTCTACCTGAGTTTCGACCAGGGGCTGCGCCATGCGGGCGGGCTCGACGTGAAAGCGGTCGGACACCCGGCCGAGCGCTATCGGGAAGGCGATTCGCTCGCGCTGCAGGTGACGAGTCCAGGCTATCCGAGCTACTTGTATGTCGCGTACCTGCAGGCGAGCGGCGAAGTCGTCTATCTGAGCTGGCCGGAAGGCGCGTCGCCGCGCCCTGTTCCACCGCGCAGCCGGCTCGTGTTCGGCGGTGGCAGGAACGGTCAGCCCGTGTATCGCGTCGCGAAACCTTTTGGCGACGAGATCGTCGTCGTGATCGCGTCGCGCCGGCGGCTCGTCGTGGGCACACTGCCCGACAAGGAGGTCGATCGCGAATTCCTGACGAAATTCCGGATGCCGCTGCTCGACCCCGATCCGGCGGCCTCCGCGCACGACGTAGTGGCGGTTGCCGTGTTGCCTTTGAAGACGGTGGCGAAGGAGTGAACGCATGAAGACGATGCTTGCCGCGCGCATCGCGGCCTGCCTGTGGTGCGCTGGCGGATTTGCCGCGTTGCCTGTCCATGCCGGCGATGTAGCCGACATGCGGCCGTCTGCCGACGAAATCGTGCGTCAGCTTGCGCCGCATGGCGCGAGCCGCAGCTTGCGCGGCATCGTCGTCGAACGGGCACCGGTGCGCACGCAGGATGATACGCCGGGCCCGCCGTCCGTGAACCTCGCGATCCAGTTCGATTTCTCGTCGGCCCGTTTCACGCCGGGCAGCCGGGTGTTGCTCGACAACCTCGGTCATGCGCTGAGCGACGACGCGCTCGCGCACGCCCGGTTCCGGATCGTCGGGCACACCGACGCGTCTGGCAACCCGAGCACGAATCTCTCTCTGTCGAGGCGGCGCGCGCAGGCCGTTGCGGACTACCTCGTGTCGACCTTCGGGATCGACGGCACGCGGCTCGCAGTCGAGGGTGTGGGCAGTGCGCGCCCGAAAGACCCGGCGCATCCGCGTGCGGCCGTGAACCGGCGGGTCGAAGTCGTGAATCTCGACGGCGGCCAGTGAGTCGGGCCGGGGCGACCCGCGCTACGCATAGAACGCCGACGGCGACACGCCGAAGTGCCGCTTGAACATTGCGGAGAACGCGCTCTGGCTGCTGTAGCCGTGATCCATCGCGACGGTGACCACCTTCTCGCCGTGCGCCAGACGCTTGAGCGCGAGCAGCAGCCGCGCCTGCTCGCGCCAGCGGCGGAAGCTGAGCCCCGTCTCGCGCCGGAACGCGCGATGCAGCGTGCGCACCGACAGCCCGAGCAGGTCGGCCCATTCGGCGATCGTGCGCAGGTCGTCGGGCGCGGCGACGAGTGTGTCGCAGATCGTCCGCAGGCGCGCGTCGTGCGGCCATGGCAGGTACAGCGGCAGCAGCGGTGCGACCGTCACCTCGGCCAGCAGCAGGTGCATCAGGTGATCGTGACGCGAACCCGGCGCATAGTCGAGCGGTACCTCGACCGCGGCGAGGATCAGCTCGCGCAGCAGCGGATGTACTTCCACGACGCAACTGCGCGCGGGCAGGTGCTCGACCGCACCCGGTTCGACGAACACGGTGCGCATCTGCACGTCGCCGCTCATCTGCACCGTATGGTCGAGGCCGGCTTCGAGCCACACGCCGCGCGTCGGCGGCACGACCCACGACGCACCCTCAGACTGCACGTGCATCACCCCTTCGATCGCGTAGAGAAGCTGCGCGCGGCGGTGCCGGTGCGCCGGGATCGACGTGCCGTGCGTATAGGCCGCCGCCATCGCGGACACCGGCATCGGCGTCGATTCGTAGCGCAGGTGCGCGAAGGGCTGGGTGGACTCGAATGTCCGATTGGCGATAAGTCCTGACATTTTGGCGTGAGACAGGCAGTTGGGCGGACGGGCACGATGGCGTTCCGATTCACGCCAGATTCCCTGTCAGGATATTAATCCGTCGAACGCGATGAACAAGTCACCTTTTCTGTTTCCCTTCTGCGGGATCGCGCTGTGGGCCGGCAACGTCGTGGTGTCGAAGCTGTCGGCGTCGACGATCGACCCGTCGGCCATCACGTTCTACCGGCTGCTGTTGGCGGTCGTGCTGATGAGCGTCTTCACGCTCGCCCCCGCATGGCGCAATCGCGCGGTACTCGTCGCGCACCTGCCGAAGCTCGCGGCGCTCGGCTTTCTCGCGATGGCGCTGTTCCAGAGCCTGTCTTACGAGGCCGCGAAGACGACCAGCGCGACCAACATGGCGATCATCACCGCGCTCGTGCCGCTGATGACGATGGTGCTCAGCTCGCTGCTGCTCGGCGATCCGCCGGGCGCGGGCATGATCGGCGGCGGGGGGCTGTCGCTCGCGGGTGTCGTCTACCTGATCGCCGAAGGGCACCCGACGGCGATCGCCGCCCGCGGCGTGCACATGGGCGACCTGCTGATGCTGGCCGCGTCGGCCGCGTACGCGCTGTACGGCGTGTTGCTCAAGCGCTGGCGCATCGGCGCGCTGCCGGCATGGCAGTCGACCTACGTGCAGGCGCTGGCCGCGCTCGTGTTCATGCTGCCGATGCTGCTGCGGTTGCCCGCGCAGGCCGCCTGGCCGACGCGCGCGAGCGTGCCGCTGATCCTGTACGCCGGCGTGCTGGCGTCGGTGGTGCTGCCGTATCTGTGGATGCAGGGCGTGCGGCTGCTCGGCCCGAGCCGCTGCGCGATGTTCATGAACCTGCTGCCGGTGATGACGGCCGCCGGCGCGATCGTGTTGCTCGGCGAATCGCTGCGGCTGTATCACCTGGTCGGCGGCGGAGTCGCGCTCGTCGGCGTGGCGATCGCGCAGCGGTTTCCGTTCCATGCCAGGGCGTCGCAAGAGGTCCGCCAATGAGCGCCGGATTCGACATGCGGGACCTGATTGCCGCGCTGCCGGACGGACCTGCGCCGGTTGCCGACCCGTCGCTTGCGCGCCAGCTCGAACGTATCGCGACCGCGCTCGAAGCAATGGCGCACACCGGGCGGCCGGCCGACGTCGATTTCGAGGCGGCCGTCGCGTTTCGCTGGCGCGGCTTCGGCGGCGGCCCTCGAACGGCGCCGCTCGAGCCGATCGCCACGCCCGCGCTCGTCGGGTTCGACGCGCTGCGCAACATCGGCCGGCAGGCGGCGATCGTCGAACGGAACACGCGGCAATTCGTGCGCGGGTTCGCGGCCAATCACGTGCTGCTGACCGGCGCGCGCGGTACCGGCAAGTCGTCGATCGTGAAGGCGTGCCTGCACGCGTTCGCGGTGCACGGGTTGCGGCTGATCGAGGTCAGCAAGGAAGGGTTGAGCGACCTGCCTGCGATCGTCGAGCTCGTACGCGCGCGGCCCGAGCGCTACATCGTGTTTTGCGACGACCTGTCGTTCGAGGCCGGCGAGACCGGCTACAAGGGGCTGAAGACGGTGCTCGACGGCTCGGTCGCGAGCGACCTGTCGAACGTGCTGGTGTATGCGACCTCCAATCGCCGCCACCTGATGCCCGAGCAGGCGAGCGACAACGCGAACGTGACGCGCGCGGAGAACGGCGAACTGCATCCGGGCGACGCGGTCGAGGAGCGGATTTCGCTGTCGGAGCGCTTCGGGATCTGAGTCACGTTTTATGGCTTTACGCAGGACGAATACCTGGCCGTCGTCGAGAGCCGCCTCGGCGCGGCCGGCTTCGACGACGAAGCAATCCGCGCGGCGCGCGAGCCCGCGCTGCAGTGGGCGCTGGAACGCGGTGCGCGCTCGGGCCGCATCGCCGTGCAGTTCGCACGCGATTACGCGGGGCGGCTTGCGGACGAACGCGGCGCCGAAGAGGGCGGGCCGATTCGGCGGACGGGTTGAACGGGGCGCAACGTCGCGCGTGACGACGCCCGTCGGCCCGATGCGGCCGTGCGCCGTTGGCGTCGTCAGTACCCCGCCCCGCCGCCTGCCTGATCGGTGACGATCGCGACGCCCGAGCTCGTGCCGAGCCGCGTCGCGCCGGCCTCGAGCATCGCGAGTGCGGCCGCGCGATCGCGCACGCCCCCCGAGGCCTTCACGCCGAGTGCCGGGCCGACCGTGCGGCGCATCAGCGCGACATCCGCGAGCGTCGCGCCGCCGTGGCCGAACCCGGTCGACGTCTTCACGAACGCGACGCCGAGATCGCGGCACATCTCGCACACGCGCACCTTCTCGTCGTCCGTCAGCAGCCCGGTTTCCAGGATCACCTTGAGCGGCACCGCGCCGCATGCGCGGTGGACGGCCGCGATGTCGGCCTTCACGTCGTCGGCGCGGCCGCTCTTCAGCGCGCCGATGTTGATCACCATGTCGATCTCGCCGGCGCCCGCGTCGATCGCGGCGGTGGCTTCGAATGCCTTCGCGGCCGACAGCCCCGCACCGAGCGGGAAGCCGACCACCGCGCAGACGAGTACGCCGGTATCGGCCAGCTCGCGTGCGGCGAGCGGCACGTTCGCCGAATTCACGCAGACCGAGTAAAAGCGATGCTCGGCCGCCTGGCGGCAGAGTTCGCGGATCTGCGCGTCGCGCGCGTCGGGCGCGAGCAGCGTGTGATCGATGGTGTGGGCGAGTTGGGCGTTGGAAAGCGGCATGTGTCAGGACTCCACGGTTCGTGTGCCGGAAGGGCACACGGAAAGTTGATGTTTTCACATCAGTTTGTTACAAATACGACATTCCGGCCGGGCCTGGGCGCCCGGCACGACACGCGACGGGTAGGCAGGATACTGGCATGGAAACGAAGAAGGGCGAACGGATCAAGACCTTGATGAACGTGCTGCAAGGGCAGAACGCGATTCATCTGAAGGAAGTCGCCGAGCTGTTCGGCGTCTCCGAGATGACGATCCGCCGCGATCTCGCGGACAACCCGCACGGCCTCAGCCTGATCGGCGGCTATGTAACGCGCCATTTCGCCGCGCAGCGCAGCGACATCGGCGAGTACCTGATCAGTGCCGAGAACAACCGGCAGACCGAGGAAAAGCGCCGCATCGGCAAGCTGGCCGCTCAGTTCGTGACGACCGGCGACACGATCTTCGTCGATTGCGGCTCGACCACGCCGTTCATCGTCGATTTCATCCCGGACGACCTCGAGTTCACGGCGGTCTGCAACTCGCTGAACGTATTCGCGAAGCTGCAGCAGAAGCCGCATTGCAACGTGATCCTGTGCGGCGGCGCGTATCACCGTCAGAACATGGTGTTCGAATCGGTCGCCGAAACGGGCATCCTCGACTCGGTGCGCGTGTCGAAGGCATTCATCTCGGCGGCCGGCGTCAGCGAGCGCTGCGGCGTCACGTGCTTCAACTTCCACGAGGTCGACGCGAAGAAGAAGGTGATGGCGCGCGCACAGAACCGCTTCCTGCTCGTCGACCACACGAAGTTCGACGAAGTGCGCGCGGCCTATTTCGCCGAGCTGACCGATTTCAACTACGTGATCTCCGACGGGCAACTGAGCCACCGCTACGAAACGGCGATCCGCGAACACGGCATCGCGCTCGTGACCTGATGACCCGCGGCCATGCGTCGCGCGTTGCATCGCATCAGGCATCACGTGCTTCCGCCGCGCTCAGGTAGCCGGTGAGCACGTCGAAGCGGCGCGTCGCGCCCGGCGCGAGCGCCGCGACATGGCCCTTGCGGCGCTCCGCTTCATATCCCTCCGGCTCGCAGGTCGACGGCAGCGCAAACGCGGCGACCTGCTGGTCCGCGTTGTGCAGGATCCAGCGCGTCGCATGCGGGAATTGCCCGGGGCGGTACGCGGTGTGGAATGCGCCGCCATCCGGATGCGCGAGCCGGAAATGTGCGATGCCATCGGCGTCCGTTTCCGCACCGTTCATGAAGAACACGATCTCGGGGTCGTACAGCGCGGGCGTATCGAGCGTCGTCAGCCGCTCGGGTTCGCGCGCGAGCGTGGCCGTGTAGTCGCGCCACGCGGCGGTCGGCTTCACGTGTGCCGGCACGCTGTCGCGCAGCCGCAACCCGCCGCGCGACAGCGATTGCACGAAGCGGCCGCCCGGCACGTACGCGTAGTTCAGGTGGGCCATGTACATCAGGTCCATCGGCGTGCCGCCGAGATTCGTCACGCCCATCGCGATCGTCATCCGCGCCTCGTGCTCCGCGAGCCGTACCGACGGACGCGCGACATAGTGGCTGCCGAAGCCCTGCACGTACTCGTATTCGCCGGTCACTTCGACGCTCGCGCCGCGCGCATCCGTGCCGACGACGAGGCTCGCACGGTCCATCGGCGCGCACGGCATCTCGCCGTGCAGCGCATGTGTGTCGTCCGGCCCCGGGCAGCCGTTGCGCAGCAGCCCACTGTGGAACATGAAGCAGCCGTAGGTATCGATGATCGATGCGGCGCGCTTCGGCTGCCGGAACATGTGTTTCATCGTCAGGTCGCGGCCGTCGAATTCGGCGGCCCAGATCATCTGGCCGAGATACGGCAGCACGACGAGATGGCCGCGGCGGTTTTCGAGCTTCAGCGCCTCGACGCCCGACGGATACGCGAACGCGGTGACGGTGAGGCCGTCGGTGCGGTACAGCGTGCGTGGCGTTTCGCGGAAGTCGTCGCGCCGCAGTTCGATTTCGCCTCGCATGGTCACGCTCCCGACGTGTTGCGCGATGCGGCGTAGCGCGCGGGCGCACGGCCGTCGGCGGCTGCGTCGGGCGTCGCGGCCGGCAGGTGACGCAGGCAGTGGAAGCCGTAGTAGACGATCACGACGAAGCATGCGAGCGGCACGACGAACGCGAGCTGCATGTTGCCGCCGGTGTGATCGGAGATCAGCCCCTGGATCAGCGGCACGACCGCGCCGCCGACGATGCTCATCACGAGGATCGAGCCGCCGTATTCGGTGTCCTTGCCGAGGCCGTCGATCGTCAGGCCGTAGATCGTCGGCCAGCACGGGCCGAGGAACACGCTCACGCACACGGCCGCATAGACGGCCGTGATGTTGTGCAC
This sequence comes from Burkholderia sp. YHN3-13, assembly GCF_055810675.1. Lineage (NCBI taxonomy): Bacteria > Pseudomonadati > Pseudomonadota > Betaproteobacteria > Burkholderiales > Burkholderiaceae > Burkholderia > Burkholderia sp. YHN3-13. Next base: position 14,512 of record NZ_JBVVNQ010000022.1, read on the forward strand.
GCTGATCGTATACGCGAGCAGCGCGATGCACAGGATGCCGTAGACGATCAGCACCTTGGCCGGGCCGACGCGCTTCATCACGAGTGTCGCGACCAGCTTGCCGACGAAGAACGCGAAGAACGTCGCGAGCAGGTAGCGCGACGCGCCGCGCTCGGTGAGGCCGCCGATCTGCATCGCGAGCCGGATCGTGAAGCTCCACACGCCGACCTGCGCGCCGACATAGAGGAATTGCGCGACCACGCCCGCGACGAAGCGCCGGTTGCCGAACAGGCGTGCGAGCGTGCCGCGCGCGTCGATCCGGTGCGTGACCGCGCCGGGACCGTTGCCCTTGCAGGCCGGGTAGGGCGTGAGCGCGAATACGATGAATACCGCGACGAGCACGACGATCAGCCACTTGTACGGCTCGAGTGTCGCCTGGATCATCGCGAGCTGGTGTACGTGTGCGTCGGCGGCCGACATCGCCGCGAGCTGCGCATGCGACGCGTCGCCTTCCTTGAAGATCAGGAAGCTGCCCATGTAGACGCCGGCCATCGCGCCGAACGGATAAAACGTCTGCGAGATGTTCAGCCGCCGCGTGCTGGTGTCGCGCGGGCCCATCAGCGTCGAATACGAGTTCGACGCCGTCTCGAGGAACGACAGGCCCGCGGCGATCACGAACAGCGCGACGAGGAACATCCCGTATTTCGCCATCGACGCGGCCGGGAAGAACAGCAGGCAGCCGGTCGTGTAGAGCAGCAGGCCGACGAGGATCGTCGTCTTGTAGCTGAACTTCTTCACGACGGTCGCGGCCGGAATCGCGAGGAAGAAGTAGCCGAGATAGAACGCGGACTGCACGAATGCCGATTCGAAATCGGACAGGAAGAACGACTTCTTGAACTGCGCGATCAGCACGTCGTTCAGGTTCGCGGCGGTGCCCCACAGCGCGAACAGGCAGCACAGCAGCGTGAACGCGAAGAGCGGCGTGCGGTTCAGGTAGTAGCCGTCGGGTGTGTGTTCGATCCTGGCTCGGCTCATGGGTGTCTCCTTCCCAATGTCTCGTCGATGAAGGCGCCGTTCAGAGGCCGGCGTCGTGGAGGAAGCGTTCGAACGTCGCGGCGTCGGCGTACGACTTCTGCGTGCCGAGGCCCGTGACCGAATGCGCGGCGTACGCGGATGCGTAGCGCATCGCGTCGACGGCATCGCGCGACCTGGCGTAGCAGCGCGCGAAGCAGCCGATATACGCATCGCCCGCGCCCGTCGTGTCGCGTGCGTCGACCGGGACGCACGGCACGTGCCGGGCGCCGTCGCGCGAGACGAGCAGCGAGCCTTGGTCGCCGAGCGTGACGAGCACGTGCTTCAGCCCGCGTGCGACCAGCGCTTCGGCGGCGCGAGTGGCGCTTTCGCGCGAATCGACCGGCATGCCCGACACGATCGCGAGCTCGGTTTCGTTCGGCACGAAGAATTCGACGGAGCGGATCCGTTCGAAATCGAGGTCGGCCACCGCCGGCGCGGGATTCAGCAGCACGGGGATGCCGTGCCGTGCGCCGAATTCGATCGCGTGATAGACGGTGTCGAGCTCGATCTCGAGCTGCAGCACGATCAGCGTGCATTCGGCGAGCGCCGGCGCGGCCGCGTCGATGTCGGCCGGCCGCAGGTGGCGGTTCGCGCCCTTGACGATCAGGATGCTGTTGCTCGAATCGGGTTCGACGAAGATCGGCGCGACGCCGCTCGGTACGCCGGCGACCTTGCGCACGTGCGTGGCGTCGATTCCCTCGCGCTCGAAGTTGCGGATCGTGTTGTCGGCGAACACGTCGTCGCCGACCTTCGTGACCATCACGACACGCGCGCCGAGGCGCGCGGCCGCGACGGCCTGGTTCGCGCCCTTGCCGCCGCAGCCGAGCTCGAAGTTCGGCGCCTCGAGCGTTTCGCCCCGGCCGGGCATGCGTGTGACGTAGGTCACGAGGTCGACCATGTTGCTGCCGATGACGGCGATTGTCTCCATCTGCGTCTCTTCCTTTGATATGAGGTGCGCCGCGAGCATGGGGCGGCGACTGTAGTTTTTGATAATAAAATCACATTAAATGTGAAAATGCAATCTTATGATGTAAAGAGGGTCACTTGGGCCGGGCGTTCCGCGGGGGCTCGCGCGTACCGAGGTTGTCGACATGCAAAAGACGCGAACAGGACGCTGGACGTCATCAACCGTCTGCGGATACCGATCATCACGACGGGCCTGGGCGATCCCGGACTCTGGTTTGGCGCTATTTCGCGCGTCTCTGGAAGGCCTCGACGAGTCGACGCCGCACGCCCATTACGGCGTGCCGGGGACCGACGTGCGCGTCACGGCGCCGCACGCGACATCGAAGCCGCATCCGTTGATGCCTCATACCCGTCAATTTGCCGCGCGATGCGCACGCGGTGCCGGCGGATCCGGCGTCCTGACGGCGCTCCGTTCCGGCGATATGGAGGCGCGGCGACGGAGATCATGAAGCGACACACCCGATGTCCGCTGTCCGCCAGCAGCATGTCAGCATGTTTGCTGCGGAATCAGCAGCATTGAAATTGCGGTGAGGGGATTTCAATGCCGGGCGGTGCTTGTGCGGTATGGCACGGTTTCTGCATCGGGTGATGCTTTCGACGCCATTTCCAATCTGCCGGAGCCGACATGACCGCTTCAAATCATCTGAAATCCGTCCATCATTCCGATGCCCAACTGTCGCGGGGCACGGATTACGAACGCCTGGCGGAGCGCTTCCGCCCGGTTTTCGCGCGTATCGCAGACGGGGCGCTCGAACGTGAACGTTCCCGCACGTTGCCGTATGACCCGATCGAATGGCTCAGGGAAAGTGGGTTCGGCGCGGTTCGCGTACCGGTCGAGCATGGCGGCGCGGGCGCGTCGTTGCCGCAATTGATACAGCTTCTCATCGAACTGGCCGCCGCCGATTCGAACCTGCCGCAGGCGTTGCGAGGCCACTTCGCTTTCGTCGAGGATCGGCTGAATTCCGCGCCGGATGTGGCGCGTGACGAATGGTTCCGGCGCTTTGTCGCCGGAGAACTCGTCGGCAACGCGTGGACCGAGGTTGGCAGCGTCGCGATAGGCGATGTGATTACCCGTGTGCGGCGCGACGGGGATGGCTGGATCCTCGACGGAGAGAAATACTATTCGACCGGAAGCATCTTCGCGGACTGGATCGACGTGTTCGCGCGCGATGAAGACGGCCGAGACGTGATCGCGGCCGTCCGGACGAACCAACCCGGCGTGCAACGCAGCGACGACTGGGACGGCTTCGGTCAGCGCACGACCGGTAGCGGCACGACCCGCTTCGACGCGGCGCGAGTCGATGCGCAGAACGTGTTCGACTTCGCGACGCGCTTCAAGTATCAGACGGCGTTCTACCAGCTCGTGCTGCTCGCGGTGCTCGCGGGCACCGGGCGCGCCGCGCTGCGTGACATCGCGCGCGAGGTGAGTTCGCGCAAGCGCATCTTCAGCCACGGCAACGCCTCGTCGTTCGCGCAGGATCCGCAGATCCAGCAGGTGGTGGGAGAGGTGGCTGCGCGCGTATTCGCGGCCGAGGCCACGGCGGTGCGCGCGAGCGAGGCGTCGCAGCGTGCGTACGAGGCACGTTTTGGCGGCGACGAGCAAGCCGAGCACCGTGCGAATGTCGACGCGGAACTGGATTCGGCGCGTGCTCAGATCGTGGTGTCGGACCTCGTGCTGCGCGCGACGACCGATCTGTTCAACGCGCTTGGCGCATCGGGCTCGAGTGCCGCGAAGGGCCTCGATCGCCACTGGCGCAACGCGCGCACGGCGGCCTCGCACAATCCGCTGGTGTTCAAGGCCCGCATCGTCGGCGATCGGGAAATCAACGGGACCGAGCCGCCGTATGTCTGGGCCATCGGCAGCGGGCCGGGTGCGCAAGGCACTTCCACGGTTGCCGCCTGAACGCGTGCGAGGAGCGGACTAGGTGTATCCCGCTCCCTTTACTTCTTCAAGCAGGACTTGCCGAATTGAAAAGGATTGCTGCGTAACGTGTACATGTTCGGCATCGCTGCTTTTCGGTATGCGTGCACGTGAGCGACGACTGCGAGCGATTCTTGTATTCCGATGCTTTCGCGCATGAGCCGGCGACGCAATGCATGTCATGCACGGCATCGCTTCGGCGCGTGCTACTTCAAGGCGTTGATTTCCTTTGCCCGGATCAGGCGTGCACGCAATACGTTGCGGCTGATGCCGAGCAGCTTCGCTGCCTGGATCTGATTGCGGTGGCTGAATTCGAAGGCAACGCGCATCACGGTATCCTCGATATGCTCGAACAGATTGTCGTGTTCCGCGTCGAACAGGCAGCGTAGCGCCTGCTCGAACGTTTCCTGAGGATCAAGGTGTGGCGTCGACTCGTGACGGCGGGCGAACGTCGTGTCGCCATACCGGATCTGGAGATCGGAATCCTGGAGCAGATCATGGCGGCTGACCAGCAGTGCGTGGTGGATCACGTTCTCCAGTTCGCGGATATTGCCGGGCCAGTGATGCGCAAGCAGCTTCTGTTCGGCTCGTCTGTCGATATCCGCGGGTCCGTAGCCAAGACGACCGCGATAGTCTTCGATGAAGTATCGCGCGAGCGGAAGGACGTCGCCCGGGCGTTCGCGTAGTGCGGGGATCGCGAGCTGGACGACGTTGAGCCTGTAGAACAGATCGCCGCGGAAGTGACCTGCCGCGACGGCATCGTCGAGATGCACGTTGGTGGCCGCGACCACGCGCACATTGATCGGAATACTGTGACGCGCCCCGAGCCGGACGATTTCGCGCTCCTGCAGCACGCGCAGGAGCTTGACCTGCATCGACAGCGGGAGATCGCCGATCTCGTCGAGGAACAACGTGCCGCCGTTGGCCGCCTCGAACCATCCGGGCTTGGCGCTGAACGCGCCCGTGAACGCCCCCTTCTCGTGGCCGAACAGTTCGCTCTCCACCAGCGTTTCCGAAAACGCGCCGCAGTTGACCGCGACGAACGGCTGATTCTTGCGATGGCTCAGATTGTGTACGTGGCGGGCAATCAGTTCTTTCCCGGTTCCGGTTTCACCGATGATGAGCACGCTTGCGTCGCTGGGCGCGATCATGCGTATCTGGTTGAGCAACGCGAGTGAGCGCGGATCGACGAAGACCTGCGCGCGTGCACGGATCGAGGTGGTGAGCGCGTGCCGGTCCGGCAAGGTCAGCACGTCCGGGTCGGCAGTGTCATCCGGGTCGCCCGGTTGGGCGGGAGGGAGCGGGCGGTTCATGAGTAGAAGGTCGGTTGGGGGTAGGTTCGTTTGAGTGCCCACTCGCCGAGTTCCCGCAGTTTGTAGGCCAACGGATCGTGCAGCGAGTGGGTGCGCAGGTTGCGCCAGTGTCTGTCCAGACCCAGTGCGCCGTGGGTGGCGCGTGCGCCCGCGACGTCGAACATGCGGGTACAAACGTCCAGCCCGGTCCGTATCGCCGAGACTTTTGCGCTCGCGACCGCAATCGCGACTTCTCCACGCTCATCGTCGCTGAGTGCCGCGCCGAGTGCCCATGCATCGTCGAGTCGGGCGGCGGCGCGGTCGGCCAGAACGCGGACGGCCTCGAGGCCAGCCCAGAACTCTCCATACTGGCCGAGGATATAGGGGTCGTCGTCGGTTCTTTCCGCACGGGACGAGGGCCAGGGTCGGGCCTCGTGCAAGGTGTAGTGTCGTGCGTCGTTGAAAGCGCCCTCGCTGATGCCCAGGTAGACGTTCGTGAGAACGAGCTGCGCGATCAACGGGCGAAGGCAGGCGAACGGTGTGGAGAGCGGTCCGGGATCAGAGAGGATTTCGTGATGCTCGACGCGCACCCGTTCGAAGGTCACGGTGCCGCTGTCGGTTTGGCGCTGGCCGATATTGTTCCAGTCCTCGGAGATGGAAATGCCGCTGCGGTGCGTCGGGACAGCCGCGATGAGCAGCGCGTTGGTGTCGATGTCCCGAGCGGAAGCGATCAGCATTTCGGAATCGAGTGCGCCGGAGCAGAAGCTTTTCTGGCCACTGAACTCGAGCCAGCCGTTGCCCGGAGAACTGATCGTGCGCTCGTCGAGCGGATTGAGCGCGTTGCCCCAGAACCAGTCGTGGGCGGCCGTCTGCTGGAACCATGGCTCCCATTGCTCGGCGGCGCCGAACAGACGGACGGTGGCAAGCAGTAGATGATGAAAACCAAACAGGTGGGCAAGCGAGCCGTCGGCACGCGCGAGCGTACGCACGACGTCCAGCGTGGTCAGCCAGTTCGCACCGAGTCCGCCATAGACGGCTGGAATACTGAGTCGCAACAGGCCGCTGGCGCGTAGCGCATCGCGCTCGGCCTTTGGCGTGCCGCCCGCACGATCTCGCTCGGCGGCGGTCTGCCCGAATCGGGCAGCCAGTTCTTCGGCGATGACGCGTACTGCCGAGGTATCGGAGGGCGTGCCGCGAAGCCCGATCGTATCCGGATAGGTCGAGAGTGTTGCCATGTGAAAGGTAGGAGTGAAGTGCGGCGTAGTGTTCCGGTATGAGGGATTCTCTTTGCGTCGATGCTTCCTGGAAAGCAACGAATTTTCATATCCAAATCAGAAGCTTGATTTTCAGGCAGCGGGAAGGGGCGCGGTTGCTTGGTGGTCAGCATCCTGCTGACGGAATGCTGATTGATGAGCACGCGCGGCGATCGGCTCGTCAGAGCGGGCAACGCCACGAATGAGTTTCTCCCGACGGGCGGCGGCGCGGTGCAGGCCATACGCGCATCGATCGTCATCAGCTTGGCACTGCTTGGATTGCAACCGTCATCGGTCGTGTGCAAGCCCGTTACGGGGCACGAGCGGCGCCTGCTGGTTCTGATGCTTTTGATTCCATTCGCCCATGGCATGGAACATGCGTGAGCGTCTGCTCGAACAATGTCGATCAGAAGGTGTTTCGCTCATGAAGCATATCGGTGCGGAGACAGTCGAAATGGCCGCGTGGCAGCCCGTGGTGGAGTCCGTCGTGCAGGAGCTGGCACGTACGGCGATAGCGCGCGACCGGGCGGGTGGAACGGCGTTGCACGAGCGTCGAGTACTTCGCGATAGCGGCTTGCTTGCGCTGAGCGTGCCCCGCGCATACGGGGGGCACGGGGCGACCTGGTCCGACACGCTGGCCGTCGTACGGCGTCTCGCTCGGGTGGACAGCTCGCTCGCGCATCTCTTCGCCTTTCACCACCTGCATCTCGCGACAGTGCGCTTGTTCGGGCGCCCGCAGCAGTGGGAACCCTGGCTGGAGCAGACCGTTTCGCAACGCTGGTTCTGGGGGAACGCGCTCAATCCGCTCGACAAGGGTACGCGCGCGGAATCGGATGGGGCGGACGGATGGGTTTTCGTCGGGCGCAAGAGCTTCTGCTCCGGCGCGGCCGATTCGGATCGCCTGCTGGCGTCGGCTTTCGATGCGCAGGGACGTTTGCTGATCGGCGTGGTGCCGACCGCGCGCGAAGGGATCGCGATCCTCGACGATTGGGACAACATGGGGCAGCGTCAGACGGATAGCGGGACGGTGCTGTTCGAACAGGTGAAGGTGGCCGGCGACGAGATCCTAGCCGATCCGGGGCCTTTGTCTTCGCCGTTTGCATGCTTGCGGCCGCTGTTGGCCCAGTTGATTCTGGCGCATATCTATCTTGGTCTAGGCGAAGGCGCGATAGGCGCCGCACGGGATTTTACGCGGGAGAGTACGCGATCGTGGGTCGCGTCTCCGGCATCGCATCCGACGGAGGATCTGTATGTGCAGGGTCACTACGGTCGGTTCTGGCTTGCCATCGAGGGGGCAAGCGCATTGGTCGAGCGCGCCGCGGGCGCGTTCGATGTGGCCTGGCGGCGCGAGGCGGCGCTGACGGAACGCGAACGGGGCGAGGTGGCGATAGCCGTCGCGGCGGCGAAGGTTTCGTCTGCGCAGGCTGGTCTCGATATCACGCAGCGCATGTTCGAAGTGACCGGCGCGCGGGCAACGACGGCCGCGCTGCGGTTCGATCGGTTCTGGCGGAACCTGCGTGTTCATACCCTGCACGATCCGATCGACTACAAGATTCGCGAGTTGGGGGACTGGGCCCTCAACGAGCGTTTTCCGACGCCTTCTTTTTACTCCTGATGCTGCTCGTGACGCGGCCCGGAAGCAGGGATGCTGCGGGTCAGTCATCTGGATCGGAGATATGGATTCCAGTCCGTTCGGAATGATTTAAGGATCGGCTTGCGATCCGCGAAATGTCGCGGCGTGACCGTAGATTGAGCCCATTTTGTCCGTTGCGGAACGGAAGAGGCGTGTTTGGCACGGTATTCGCTAGATGGTTGGTCGACGTTATCGGACTCGTGCGACAGATGAAGAGGAATGCTTGATGGGAAAGAAGACATACAAGGTCGTTGCGGTATCGGGCAACACCTCGCGGCCGTCACGAACGCTCGCGCTGTCGGAGGCGTTGCTGTCCGGCTTGCGTGCCGAGTTGCCTGTCGAGCCGCATTTGATCGAACTCGGGGCGATCGCGCCGGTGCTGTCCGGTGTGCTGTCGAGAGCGGATGCCGGCGACGAACTGGAGCGACAGTTGCGCGCGATCGAGGAGGCGGATGCATTGATCGTAGGAAGTCCTGTCTATCGGGCTTCGTATACGGGGCTCTTCAAGCATCTGTTCGATCTTGTGCATCACGAGGCGCTGATCGACGTGCCCGTTCTGCTGGCTGCGACGGGGGGCAGCGAACGTCATGCGCTGGTCATTGACCATCAATTGCGACCGCTGTTCAGTTTTTTCCAGGCGCGTACCTTGCCGATCGGCGTGTACGCGTCCGAACGGGATTTCCAGAACTACACGATTACGAGCCCCGAGTTGCGCGGGCGCATTCGGCTGGCCATCGAGCGGGCCGTCCCGCTCGTTCGCGAAGTCGGCGGATTTGAATCTTCCGCGGCCGTGCCGGTCGCGTGAATCTCGACATTTTCCAACCAGGACATTTCCATGAGCAACACGACTTCCTCCGGCGATGCCGTCAAATTCGCGTACTGGGTGCCGAACGTCAGCGGCGGCCTCGTCGTCAGCACGATCGAGCAGCGTACCGACTGGAGCCTTGAATACAACCAGAAGCTCGCACGCACGGCCGAGGCGGCCGGCTTCGACTACGCGCTGAGCCAGATCCGCTTCACGGCCGGCTACGGCGCCGAATACCAGCACGAGTCGGTGTCGTTCAGCCAGGCGCTGCTGCATGCGACGACGAAGCTCAAGGTGCTCGCCGCGATCCTGCCGGGGCCGTGGCATCCGGCGGTGGTCGCGAAGCAGCTCGCGACGATCGACCACATTTCGAACGGGCGCATCGCGATCAACGTCGTGAGCGGCTGGTTCAAGGGCGAATTCACCGCGATCGGCGAGCCGTGGCTCGAGCACGACGAACGCTATCGGCGCTCGAAGGAATTCATCCAGGCGCTCAAGGGCATCTGGACCCAGGACAACTTCACGTTCAAGGGCGACTTCTATCGCTTCAACGATTACACGCTGAGCCCGAAGCCGGTGCAGAAGCCGCACCCGGAAATCTTCCAGGGCGGTAGCTCGCGGGCGGCGCGCGACAACGCGGCGAGCGTGTCGGACTGGTATTTCACCAACGGCAATACGCCGGAGAACCTGAAGGCGCAGATCGACGATATCCGTGCGAAGGCCGCCGCGAACAACCATCGCGTGCGGATCGGCGTGAACGCGTTCGTGATCGCGCGCGACACCGAGGAAGAGGCGAAGGCCGTGCTCGACGACATCATTGCGCACGCGCACGTCGAGGCGGTCAATGCGTTCGGCGACGCGGTGAAGCAGGCGGGCAAGGCGTCGCCGGAAGGCGAGGGCAACTGGGCGAAATCGACGTTCGAGGATCTCGTGCAGTACAACGACGGCTTCCGCACGAACCTGATCGGCACGCCGCAGCAGATCGCGGAGCGCATTGTCGCGTTGAAGGCGATCGGCGTCGATCTGGTGCTGGCCGGGTTCCTGCATTTCATCGACGAAGTCGAGTACTTCGGCAAGAAGGTGCTGCCGCTCGTGCGCGAACTCGAAAGCCGCCAGCAGCCGGTCGCGGCCTGACCCGGAGCGAGACGCATGACTCAGACCGCACCGCCGCTGCTCGCGCTCGAGCGCATCTCGCTGTCGTTCAAGGGCGTCAAGGCCGTCACCGACATCAGTTTCGAGGTGGCGGCGGGCGAAATCTGCGCGCTGATCGGACCCAACGGCGCGGGCAAGAGTTCGCTGCTCAACGTGATCAACGGCGTATATCGGCCGGAGCAGGGTGCCGTCCGGTTCGACGGGCAGGTGTACCGGCGCATGGATCCGTATCGCGCCGCGCACCGAGGCATCGCGCGCACGTTCCAGAATCTCGCGCTGTTTCGCCGGATGAGCGTATTCGACAACGTGCTCACGGGGCGCAACCTGCATCGACGCAGCACCTGGCTGGAGCAGACGCTGCATGTCGGACGCGCACGCCATGACGAGGCCGAACAACGCAGGTACGCGGAACGTGTGATCGAGAAACTCGACCTGCAGGCCCATCGCGACACGGTGGTCGGCACGCTGTCGTATGGCTTGCAAAAACGCGTTGAACTGGCGCGCGCGCTCGCGGCCGCGCCGCGCCTTTTGTTGCTCGACGAGCCGATGGCCGGGATGAACGCCGACGAGAAGCATGCGATGGCCGAATACGTGCTCGATGCCAACGCGCATCTCGGGGTGACCGTGGTGCTGATCGAGCATGACATCGGCGTCGTGATGGGCGTGTCCGATCACGTGGTGGTGCTTGATTACGGCAGGAAAATCGCCGACGGCAGGCCCGACGAGGTGCGCAGGCATCCGGATGTGCTGGCGGCCTATCTGGGCACCCGTCACTGACGGGAACGGACGACAACGGGGGGGTAATGGAGTTCTTCATCGAGGTGCTGACCGGCGGGTTGCTTGCGGGCGTGATGTACTCGCTTGTCGCGATCGGTTTCGTGCTGATTTACAAGGCGTCCGGCATTTTCAACTTTGCGCAGGGCGCGCTCGTGCTGTTCGGCGCGCTGACCTACGTGAGCCTTGTCGAGCGCGGCTGGAGCGGATGGCTCGCGTTTGTCGCCACGCTCGGCGCGCTGGTCGTGATCGCGATCCTGACGGGGAGGTTGGTGTTGCGTCCGCTCGTGAACCGGCCGCCCATCGTGCTGTTCATGGCGACGCTTGGCCTGAGCCTAGTGCTCGAGGGCGGGGCGCAACTGCTCTGGGGCGCGCAGGTGCACGGTCTCGAACTCGGCATCGACGACAAGCCGCTGCATCTGGCCGGCGTCATGGTCAGCCAGTTCGATCTGTTCGCGGCTGCGACGGCGGGCGCGCTGGTGCTTGGACTGTCGCTGTTCGCGCGAGGAACCCGCCTTGGCCTGTCGCTGCGTGCGGTGGCCGACGATCCGCTTGCCGCACTGGCGGTTGGCGTGCGTCTGCCGCGCGTATGGGCGGTCGTCTGGGCGCTGGCGGGGTTCACGAGTCTCGTCGCCGGGCTATTGTGGGGCGCTCGGCTCGGCGTGCAGTTTTCGCTTTCGCTGGTCGTGCTCAAGGCGCTGCCGGTGCTGATCATCGGCGGCTTTTCGTCGATCGGCGGCGCGATCGCGGGAGGGCTGCTGGTCGGTGCCACCGAGAAGCTGGCCGAGGTTTACGCGGGTGGGCTGATCGGCGACGGCATCGAGAACTGGTTCCCCTATCTGATGGCGATGCTGTTCCTGCTGGCGCGGCCGTACGGCCTGTTCGGCGAGCCGCCCGTCGAGCGTGTCTGAGGGAAGTCACATGGAATTGACGAATACCGCTTCGGTCCCCGTATCGCGTCGCGTGAACCCGCGCCGGTGGATCGCGCCGGGTGTGCTTGCGCTCGTCGCGTTCGTTGGCGTGCCGCTGTGGGCGAACGATTACTGGCTCAATGCGATTCTGGTGCCGTTTCTGATCCTGTCGATCGCGGGACTCGGCCTCAACCTCTTGACCGGCTATGCGGGGCAGCTTTCGCTGGGTTCGGCGGCATTCATGTCGATCGGGGCCTACGCGAGCTACAACCTGCTCGTGCGCGTGCCGGCGCTGCCGTTGCCGGCGAGTCTGCTGCTTGGCGGGGGCGTGAGTGCCGCGGTCGGCGTGCTATTCGGGTTGCCCAGCCTGCGCATCAAGGGTTTCTATCTGATCGTCTCCACGTTGGCCGCGCAATTTTTCGTGGTCTGGCTGTTTACCCGCGTGAGCTGGTTTTCGAACAACGATACGTCGGGTGTGCTGAGCGCGCCGCTGCTTGAGATCGGTCGCTGGCACATCGACAAGCCGGCGTCGCGCTATCTGTTGGTGCTCGGCGTCGCGACGGTGCTATTCGCACTGGGAGCGAGCGTCGTGAAAAGCGAGCTGGGGCGGCGCTGGATGGCGGTGCGCGACATGGATACGGCGGCGCGCGTGATCGGCATTCCGATCGGCCGGACCAAACTGCTCGCGTTTGCGCTGAGTTCCTTCGTGCTGGGGATTGCCGGCGCACTCTGGGCCTTCGCTTACCTCGGCACGATTGAACCGGACGGCTTCAGCCTCAACCTGTCGTTCCAGATCCTGTTCATCATCATCATCGGCGGCATGGGCAGCATCGGCGGAAACTTCCTCGGCGCCGCCTTCATCGTGCTGCTCCCGATCCTGCTGTCGAACGCGGGCGGCGAGCTCGCGCGAGTCGGAATCGGCGGCGAACAGTTGCAGAACCTGCAGAAGATCGTATTCGGCAGCCTTGTCATCGTGTTTCTGATCAAGGAACCGGACGGGCTCGTACGATTGGTCCAGGTGGCGTGGGAGCGATTCCTGCACAGGAAATGAAGCCGTGTCGACGGGGAATTTTTTTAGTTATATCAACAAGGAATGCTAAGAATATGAGAAATGTTCGAAAACGATTTTCAGGGTTGGCGTGGAGAAAATGGGTTGGCGCCTTTGCCGCCGTGCTTGCGCTCTCTCCGGCGGTCGTGCCGCAGGCGCGCGCGGCGGGCGCGGAATACTTCCCGCTGCAAAGTTACCGCGTCGGTCCGTACGCGGCGGGCGGCAGCGGCTTCTTCGGCGGCTTTATCGACTACCTGCAGCTGATCAACGCGCGCGACGGCGGCGTCAATGGTGTCAAGCTGGTGTGGAAGGAGTGCGAGACCGAATACGTCGTGGAAAAGGGCGTCGAGTGCTACGAACGCCTGAAGAACAGCGGCCCCGACGGCGCTCCGGCCGCGGCCACCAATCCGCTGTCGGTCGGTATCGCGTATGCGACGCTCGACCGTTCCACGGCCGACAGGATCCCGCTCATTACGATCAACCACGGACGTACCGACTCCACGGACGGTTCCGTGTTCCCGTACGTGTTTCCGCTGCAGCTGAATCCGTACAGCGAGGTGTCGGCGATCGTCAACTACGTCGGGCAGCGCTCGGGCGGACTGGCGAGCCTGAAGGGGAAGAAGATCGTCGTGCTCTATCACGGCTCGCCGTATGGCCGCGAGACGATTCCCGTGGTCGATCTGCTGGCGAAGAAATACGGCTTCATCGTGACCCAGATCGAGGTTCCGCACCCGGGTAACGAGCAGGGTTCGCAGTGGCTGAAGATTCACCAGATCAATCCCGACTGGGTGATCCTGCGCGGCTGGGGCGTGATGAACCCGGTGGCGATCAAGACCGCACAGAAGGTCGGGTATCCGGTCGACCACATCATCGGCAACATCTGGAGCAATTCGGAGGAGGACGTGCGCCCGGCCGGCGATGCGGCCAAGGGCTTCATCTCGATCACCACGCACCCGTCGGGAACGGATTACCCGGTGCTGCAGGCGATCAACCAGTTCGTGATCAAACCGGGTAACGGCAACCTCAAGGATCCCGCGCGCTTCGGCACCGTGTACTACAACCTCGGCGTGGTGAACGGCATCCTGAATGTCGAGGCGGTGCGCGTCGCGCAGCGCAAGTACGGCAACAAGCCGCTGACGGGCGAGCAGGTGCGCTGGGGCTTCGAGCATCTGAATCTCGACGACGCCCGGCTCAAGCAGCTCGGCGCGCTCGGTCTCGTGCAGCCGCTCAAGCTGTCCTGCGCGGACCACGAAGGGGGCGGCGCGGTGCGTTTTCAGCAATGGGATGGTGCCAAGTGGCACGTGATCAGCGATTGGGTGCAGGCCGATCGCGCGCTGCTGCGCCCGATTATCGAGAAGTCGGCGCTTGCCTATGCGAAGGAAAAGGGCATCACGCCGCGCGATTGCAGCAAGGAGCCGTGAGCATGAGCGCCCCGATCCTGCAGGTCGACGAGATTGCCGTAACTTACAGCCAGATCATTCCCGCGTTGCGCGGGGTGTCGCTGACGGTCCCCGAGGGCGCGATCGTTGCGCTGCTCGGCGGCAACGGGGCGGGCAAGACCACGACGCTCAAGGCACTGTCGAGCCTGGTGCATGCCGAGCGCGGCGAATTGACGAGCGGCCGCGTCGTCTATCGCGGCGAGGACGTCACGCGTGTCGAGCCGTGGACGCTGGTCGAGCGTGGTCTGGTCCAGGTACTCGAAGGGCGTCGCTGTTTCGGACACCTGTCGGTCGAGGAGAACCTGCGGATCGGTTCTTTCGCGCGGCGCTCGAAGCGGATCGGGATCGACACGGATCTGGAGCGGATCTACACGATCTTTCCACGCCTGAAGTTGAAGCGGAAAGCCTTGGCCGGCTATACGTCGGGCGGCGAACAGCAGATGCTCGCGATTGGCCGGGCGCTGATGGCGCACCCGTCACTCGTGTTGCTGGACGAGCCGTCGATGGGACTTGCGCCGCTGGTTGTCGAGGAGATTTTCGAGGTCGTCGCGACGCTCAACCGTGACGAGGGCGTGAGTTTCCTGCTCGCCGAGCAGAACGCGTCGATTGCGTTGCGCTTTGCCGGTTATGGCTACGTGCTGGAAAGCGGTCGAGTCGTCGCGCATGGCACGTCGGCGGAACTCAGGGAGCTCGATGCTTTACGGGATGCCTATCTTGGCGGTACGCCGGTCGAATATGCGGCCAGACGGGCACAACGGACGTTGGTGACGACTTCGGCATGACGGGGCCGCCGTTCGGAAGTCGGACAGGATGCGCAATCGACAGCATCGGGCCGAGCGATGTCCCGAGCTCGCCGTCGTCGCTCCTGCTTGCCGCGTTTCGACAGCCGTGGCGCCGATCGTGCGAGAACCCGGCATGGCATCGACCCGCGCGCGCTGCGGATGATGATTTCACGAATACATGATGAGTCTCGATATTTTCTGGTTTCTGCCCACTTCGGGCGATACGCGCTATCTCGGCAGATCGGATTTCGGCCGTCAGGCAACGAACGCTTACCTGCGCAGGATTGCGGTTACGGCCGACGAACTCGGTTACGACGGTCTGCTGATTCCGACGGGCGCTTCCTGTCTCGATCCGTGGGTGACGGCGGCCAGCCTCATTCCGGTCACGCAGCGTATCAAGCTGCTGGTGGCGCTGCGGACATCACTTGGCAATCCGACGGCATCCGCACGCCAGGCGGCCTCGCTGGACCAGGCCCTCGGCGCGGGGCGGCTGTTGCTGAATGTCGTGCCGGGCGGCGACGCAACCGAGCTTGCTGCCGATGGCGTGTTTTACAGCCACGACGAGCGATACGAGGCCAGCGACGAATTTCTCACGATCTGGCGTCGTCTGTTGCTGGGCGAGAAAGTCGATTTCGACGGCAAGCACCTGAAGGTGCAGGGCGCGCAGAACTTCTTCCCACCGGCGAGCCAGCCTTATCCGCCGTTGTATTTCGGCGGCTCCTCGCCAGCGGCGCACGAGTTGGCCGCGAAGCATGTCGATGCCTATTTGACCTGGGGTGAACCGCCCGATGCCGTGGCGGAGAAGATCGCCGACGTGCGTCGGCGCGCCCGGCAGTATGGTCGCGAGATTCGTTTTGGCGTGCGGCTGCATGTCATCGTGCGCGAAACCAGCGAGGAGGCATGGGCGGACGCAGATCGACTGATCAGTCACCTGACCGACGAGGAAATCGCGGCGGCACAGCGCAACTATGCGAGCATGGATTCAGTCGGGCAGAAACGGATGGCGGCGTTGCACGGCGGCAGCCGTGAAACACTGGTGGTCGGTCCCAATTTGTGGGCCGGCGTCGGCCTCGTGCGCGGAGGGGCGGGCACGGCGCTGGTCGGAAGCGCGGAAGAGGTGGTCGCGCGACTCAGCGAGTATGCGGACCTCGGTGTGGACAGTTTCGTGTTGTCCGGCTATCCGCATCTGGAAGAGGCGATTCGTTTCGCGGAATTGGTGTTTCCGCTGCTGCCCGGCAAAACACCGGTCACGTTGCGCGATCGGACGCTCACCGGTGGCGCGTTCGATATCCGGGCCAACTGACCCGCTTGGGGAAGCCCGGACGGATGCGATCGCGCGTTTTGCGACAGCCTGCCTCCGTCCAGGCAACGCTGATTACGCGATATAGAAAGCTCGAATACTTGGTTGGGCGCGCACGGATGCTTCGCTAGTATCCAACGCTCCCATTCGAGCGGGAACCGGACGGTTCCCGGTTGCGCCGCCCGTTGCGGCGATTCGCGACTTTCCAACTGCCGACATGTCTTCCCACTTGATTCCCGACGGCACGGCCGGCGACATCACGCGCCGGCTGGCCGAGGCGATCGCGTGCGCCGAACCCGCGCGTGATCCGTCCGCGATCGCTGCCGCGCGGCGCGGCCTGCTCGACTTTCTTGCCGCCGCGTTCGCCGGCGCTCGCGACAACGGTTACCGCAAGCTGCTGGCGGTGTGCGCTCGAGAATCGACCGGCGCGGCAGCGGTGATCGGCAGTGCGATTCCGGCATCGTCGCAACATGCCGCGCTGCTCAACGGTTATGCTGGCCACGCGCTCGACTACGACGACGTGCACAGCAGCGTGCGCGGCCATCCAGGCACCGTGCTGCTGCCGGCGCTGCTCGCGCTCGCGCAGGTGCGCGCCCGCAGCGCGCTCGAACTGCTCGATGCATACGTCGTCGGCGTCGAGACGATGGCGCGAATCGGTCTCGCGCTCGGCAGCCGCCACTACGAACTCGGCTTCCACAACACCGCGACGCTCGGCACGCTCGGCGCGGCGGCGGCCGCCGCACGTCTGCTCGGGCTCGATGCGGCGGCCACCGAAAACGCGCTCGGCATCGCCGCGACGCAATCGGCCGGGCTGCGGCTGCAGTTCGGTAGCGAGGTCAAGCCGTTGCACGCGGGCCTGGCGGCACGCGCGGGGCTGCTCGCCGCGGAACTCGCCGAGGCCGGCCTGGCCGGCGCACCGGGCGCACTCGACGGCCCGGAGGGATTCTTCGCCGTGTTCGGCGGCGGCGCGTCGCAACCGGCGCGCGTGCTGGCCGACTGGGGCGCGCCGTGGCAGATCGTGGCGCCGGGGCTGTACTTCAAGCCGTGGCCGTGCTGCACGGCAACTCATTACGCCGTGCAGGCCGCGCTCGATTTGCGCGCCCGCCATCGCATCGCGCCGGCGGACATCGACGGCATCGCGGTCACGTTCCCGCCCGGCGGCGATACGCCGCTGTCGAACCGACTGCCGGCCACCGGCCTCGAAGCGCGCTTCAGCGTGGAATACGCGGTGGCCGCCGCACTGACGGAGGGGCCGCCCGGTGTCGCGACGTTCGCCGACGTGCCCGTGCGCGGCGACCTGATCGCGCTCGCCGCACGCGTGACGCGGCGCCACGATGCCGCGGCGCCGCGCGCGTCGACCGATCCAGCGACGCGTTTCTCGGTCGTCGAGATTGCGCTGCGCAACGGCGACACGCTGCGGCAACGCACCGAACGCCTCGTCGGTGCCGATAACCTTGCCGCGAAGTTCGCGGACGCGACCGCTCACGATCCCGCACTCGCGTTCGTCCCGGCACTGATCGACACGATGCGAAGCACGGCCGATCTCGCCCGGCTTTTCCACACCTTTACGCCGCTTCAATCATGAGCACCGATCGCAGCACACTTTCCCGCCGCCAGATGCGTCTCGGGTTGTTCCTCCAGGGCGCTGGACACCACGTCGCCGGTTGGCGCCACCCCGATGCCGAATCCGGCAGCGAGAACTTCGATCTCATGCGCCGCGTCGTGCAGACCGCCGAGCGCGCGAAGTTCGACATGGTCTTCCTGGCCGACGGCCTGACGAGCGGCCCCGACGCGCATCCGTCGATGGCCATGCGCTTCGAGCCGCTGAGCCTGCTGTCGGCGCTCGCGATGCATACGCGGCGCATCGGCCTGGCGGCGACCGCGTCGACGACGTACAGCGAGCCTTACCATATCGCGCGCGTGTTCGCCTCGCTCGACCACCTGAGCGGCGGGCGCGCGGCATGGAACGTCGTGACGACGTCATACGACCGCACCGCCGCGAATTTCACGCGCGGCAATCATCCGGATCACGCGCAGCGCTACGAGATGGCCGGCGAATTCGTCGATGTCGTGAAGGGGCTGTGGGACAGCTGGGACGATGACGCGGTTGTCAGGGACAAGGCGCGCGGTGTGTATTTCGACCCGGCGAAGGTGCACACGCTCGATCACGCCGGACACTTCTTCAACGTGAAGGGGCCGCTCAACGCTTCGCGTCCGCCACAGGGCCATCCGGTCGTGATCCAGGCCGGCTCGTCGGGTCCCGGCCAGGAGCTAGCCGCGCGCACCGCGGAAGTCGTGTTCACCGCGCAGCAGACGCTCGAGGAAGCGCAGGCTTTCTATCGCGACCTGAAGGGGCGGCTCGCGGCATACGGCCGCGCCCGGGACGCAATTGCCGTGATGCCGGGCGTATTCCCGGTGATCGGCCGCACCGAGCAGGAGGCCAAGGACAAATATGCGCAGCTCCAGCAATGGACCGATACGTCCGGCGCGCTGACGCTGCTGTCGGACCGTCTTGGCCACGACGTGTCGAAGTATCCGCTCGACGGCCCGCTGCCCGACCTGCCCGAATCCGACCAGTTGAAGAGCCGCGCGAAGCTGCTGACCGATCTCGCGCGCCGCGAGAACCTCACGCTGCGCGAACTCTATTATCTCGTCGCCGGCGCACGCGGGCATCGGATCGTGTGGGGCTCGCCGACGCAGGTCGCGGACGCGCTCGAGGAGTGGTTCGATGGCGGCGCCGCAGACGGCTTCAACATCATGCCGCCCTATTTCCCGGGCGGACTCGACGATTTCGTCGAGCAGGTCGTGCCGGAACTGCAACGACGCGGCCTGTTCCGCACCGAATACGAGGGCACGACGCTGCGCGACCATCTCGGGCTCGCGCGCCCGCCGAGCCGCTACGCCGCGCGTTGAGTCAGACCGCGAAGCGCGTCAGGTCCAGGGCGATCGGCGCGTCGTCGCGGCTTGCGTGGGCGCGGCCGGTCGGGCCGAGCGCATGGGCGAGGAAGGCCCGCGTGCGCGGGCTTTGCGGCGCGCGGAACAGTTGCGCGGCCGGCCCGTGCTCGACGATCACGCCCGCCTCGGTGAAATAGACGACGTCGCTGATTTCCTCGGCGAACCGCATCTCGTGCGTGACGAGCACGCAGGTCATGCCGTCGCGCACGAGATCGCGAATCACCGCCAGCACGTCGCCGACGGTTTCCGGATCGAGCGCGGACGTCACCTCGTCGAACAGGATCAGGTCGGGCTGCATCGCGAGCGCGCGGGCGATCGCGACGCGCTGCTGCTGGCCGCCCGACAGCTCGCCGGGGTAGGCATGCGCCTTGTCCGCGAGACGCACGCGTTCGAGCAGTGCGTGTGCGGTGCGCACCGCGTCGGTGCGATCGCGGCCGAGAATCCGTACCGGCGCGACGACGAGATTGTCGATCACGCTCAGGTGCGGAAACAGGTTGTATTGCTGGAACACGAAACCGACCCGCTTGCGCAGCGCGATTTCGTCGCGCTCCGATGCGAGCCGGTCGACGCGCGTGCCGTCGACGTCGATCAGGCCGCGCTGCGGCCGCAACAGCCCGGTGATGCAACGCAGGATCGTGGATTTGCCGGAGCCGGACGGACCGATGATGGACACGGCCTGACCGCGATGCACGTCGAGATCGATGCCGCGCAGCACGGGCGTCGTACCGTAGGACAGATGCACGTCGCGCAGGCGGACGAGCGGCTCGTCCGCGCCGCGCGGAGTTTCAGTGGAATGCATGACGTCGTTCGAGAAGGCGGGTGAAACGGGCGATCGGGTAGCAGTACGCGAAAAACAGGCCGAGTACCGTGAAATAGACGACGACGGTGAAGTCGGCACGCGCGACGGTGTTGCTCGCGACCTGCGCGGTGTCGAGGAGGTCGTGCACGCCGACCAGCGACGCGAGCGCGGTCGCCATCGCAATGCTCGCATACAGGTTCATCCACGGCGGCAGCATGCGGCGTACGCATTGCGGCAGGATGATCCAGCGGAACACCTGCACGCGGCTGAACGCGAGCGAGCGGGCGGCGTCCCACTGCGCATGCGGAATCGACTGGATCGCGCCGCGGAAGATTTCCGCGAAGTTCGCGCTCGCGGGCAGCGCGAGGCCGAGCGTCACCTTGAACCAGTCCGGAAACGGCAGCGCCGCATGGCCGAACCTGATCTCGAATGGGAATACGTAGGTCGAAAAATAAATCAGCACGAGAAGCGGCGCGTTGCGGAACACTTGCACGTACGCGCGCGCCATGACGCGTGCGATGCCGAGCCGCGACAGCGTCAGCGGGCCGAGCACGAGGCCGGCGAGCGTGCCGATCGCGATCGCGATCGCGCTGATGCCGATGTTGACCAGCATCGCCTTGCCGAGCGCCGGCAGCCACGTGGCGAGCGCGACGAGGGTCGGGTGATGGCGGGCCGCGACGGCCAGCGCGACGACGGCCAGTGCGGCCAGTGTCGCCGCGACGGCGGGCCATCGCACGACGCGCACGGGCTGTGCGCGCAAGTCAATGGCCATAGCCGGGTATCCTCAGGCGGTGTTCCAGCCAGCGTCCCGCGAGGTTGACCGCGAACGTGAGCGCGCCGAAGAAGAGCAGGATCAGGATCATCAGCTCGAGCACATTGTCGCGCTGCGTCCAGATCATGATCGACGCATAGGTGACGTCGCCGACGGCGATCGCCGAGGCGACCGTCGTCATCTTCACGAGGTCGACCAGGTTGTTGACGAGCGCGGGCAGCGCGAAGCGCACCGCGAGCGGCAGTTGCACGTGCCAGAGCCGCTGGCGGCGGCTGTAGCCGAGCGATTGCGCTGCCTCGAGCGTTGCGCGCGGGACCGCTTCGAGGCCGGCGCGCAGCGCTTCAGCATGGAACGCGCCCTTGTGCAGCGAGATCACGATGACGCTCCAGAGGAACGGCGTCAGCGGATTGCCGCCCAGATCGCGCAGTGCGGCGCTGATCAGCATGTTGACGACGAGGAATGCGCAGAACAATTGCACGAGCGTCGGTGTGTTGCGGGTGACTTCGACGAAGGCACGCGCAGGGCGCGCGAGCGCCGCGCTCGGCGACACCAGCAGCGCGGCGAGCACGATGCCGCAGGCGAGGCTGCCGAACGCGGTCGCGATCGACAGTTCGAGCGTCACGCCCATCCCGTGCACGAACGACGCGCGTTCGTCCGGGGCGAGCACGAAGCTGTAATCGAGGCCGAACGTGCGGAGTGCATCGACGGCGGCGGCCACCGTCATGTGCGCTGCGCCTTGAGCTTCGCGTGCAGGTCGAGCACGGCTTGCGACGGCGTCATTCCGTTCTTCCGCTCGACGTCGAGCAGCCAGCCGCTGCGGTGCCAGTCCTGGACGATCCGGTCGAGCGCGTTTTGGGTATCGGTCTCGCCCTTGCGGACCCAAATCACGGCCGGCGACGGAATCAGGTCGCTCGACAGCGGGGTCGTATAGTCCTTCCAGTCGGGGTTGCGCGCGACGAGCATGCGCAACGTCGGTGCGACGTGCACGGCGGCCACGCAGTTGTTGCCGCGCAGTGCGAGCAGCGATTCCGGCTGACCGCGGAAGGCCTTCACCTGCGCGCCGTATTCCGTCGCGAGCGGCTTCGTGTAGTTGCTGCCTTGCGACACGCAGACCGGCTTGCCGCGCAAGTCGGCCCAGGACTTGATACCGCTGTCCTTGCGCGCGATCAGCGCGCCGCCGATGGATTCGAACGGCGTCGGCGCATACGACAGTATCTCCGCGCGCTCCGTCGTCAGCTCCATGTTGGCGATCAGCGCGTCGACCTTGCCCTGCTGCAGGAACTGCACGCGGTTCGACGGCTGCACCGGTGTCAGCTCGGCGTCGACACCGAGCCGCTTCGCGACGTCGTTCGCCAGATCGACGTTGAAGCCGACCGGTTTTTGCGTCGCGGGATCGAGCGAGCCGAACGGCGGGCCCGACAGGATCACGCCGATCGAGATCTTGTGACGTTGATGGATGCGATCGAGCGTGCTGTCCGCGCGAGCGACACCGGAAAAAGCGGAAAGGAGGGCGGCGAGGAAAAGCGCGTGGCCCGACGTAGTGCGAAACGATCTGCTGAACATGGGAAAGAGGAACGTTGTTGGAGCGACGCGGGGCGGAGCGTCGCGCGCCCGGTTGTCGGGAGCCTGTATTCTCGGGATGGGGAACGCATCCAAGAACCAACAAATTCTCATACCGTTATCTGATCCTCCGATTTACGCAGAGGAACGCGACGTTTTAGCGGCCAAAATGGCGGTTTAGCGGAGGGCTCGCGCGGGCGGATGCTGAACGGATCTGCGCGAACCGGTCGGCTGGCCGCGCCATGCGGCGCGGCGCCAGCGATCACGCACGCGCATGCGGCCGCGAGGCTCGGGGCGATGCCCGCTGGAAGACGACTCGAGCGTGTGGCGGACAACCGTTTGAACTCGCGGTAGTTTCACTTCCCTGGGTCGACGACGACCGGCGAAACGGCGTCGTCGACCTGGAATCGGTGGAGGAGGTGATTCGTCATGCGAATCAAAATACTTCGGTCGTGGGCGCCCTCCGACTCGTCGGCTCAGGGAACATCCGGAAACCGTTGACCGTCAGTCAAACGTGATCAAGTCCTTGAAGATCAGTTTTCCCCAGTTGTTTCCGCGCGCGTGAACAAGCAGTCCACCGTCCGAAAGTCCGCCGAGTGATATCGGCGCGAAACCCAGTTTTTCCGCAAGCGCGCCGATCTCCGCCGCGGCACCGTCATCATCGCTCGCGAGGAACACGACTCTCCTGCCGCCTTGTACGGCCGGGTCCTGGCCGAGAATGGCCGCCGCCAGATGATTGAAGCCTTTCACCAGCCTGGCTCCGGTGAACGCGTGCGCGACGAACGCAGAGGAGGGAAGACCGTCCAGTTCCTCGGGCGGGGCGAAGGTGTTCGTCACGTCGACGATGATCTTGCCCGTCCAGTCCGGCAGCGCTTTCGCGACCGCCGGGTGCGACTCGAAACGGACCGCCAGAAAGATGATGTCCGCCTTGACCGCTTCCGCCAGCGTGGCGGGAATGATCGAGCGCCCGATCGCTGCCGCATCGGACGCGAAGCTTGCCGGATCGCGCGTGCTTGCAACGGCCACGTCGATGCCGTTGCGGGCGAACGCCCTGGCCAGTGCGTGGCCGATCTTGCCGAAGCCGACGATTGCGTAACGCATGGGTTTCTCCTTCGTTTCCCGGTGTGCTCAGAGCTTGTAACCGCCGCTCGCTTCAATCGTTTGGCCGGTGACCCAATGGCCCTCATCGGACGCCAGGAACGCCACGACAGCGGCGATTTCCGCAGGCTCGCCGAAGCGGCCCAGCGCGATCTGGGCCTCGGCCGCCTTGACGAGTTCGGGATTCTCCCGAAAGGCGGCGTTCGCATCCGTTCGCGTGAAGCCCGGCGCCACGGCGTTCGCGGTGATGCCACGCGGCCCCAGCTCGATTGCGAGCGTATGGGTCAGGGTATTGATGGCTGCTTTCGCCATCGAGTAGACGGGCGCGGCCGTCACGGGCTTCGTGGCGGCCGCGGAAGATATGTTGATGATGCGTCCGCCGTCGGCGAGGCGATCCAGTGCGGCTTGAATGATGAAGAAGGGCGCGCGGGCGTAGACCGCCATCAGGGTGTCCCAACTCTCCGGCGTCGCTTCCTTGAAGCCGAGCCAGCCGGAATTGCCGGCGTTGTTGACCAGAATGTCGAGAGTCTTGCTTCCGTTCCGCCTCGTGAACTCGTCGTCGAGTCTTTCGAACAATGCCGGGACGGTCGTCGGATCAACGAGATCGGCGTGGACGGCGAACGCCTTGCCTCCCGCTTTCTCGATGGCCACGATCGTTTCGTCCGCGCCGGATTTGCTGGCGTTGTAGGTCAGTGCGACGGTCGCCCCGTCCTTTGCCAGACGTTCGGCGATGGCGCGGCCAATGCCTCGTGATGCCCCGGTCACGAGCGCGGTCTTGCCCTTCAGTGATTGCGTCATCTGTTTTTCTCCTCAGAGCTGTGCCAGGCCGCCGTCAACGGCGACCTCGCTGGCGGTCATGAAGCTGCTGTCCGACGACGCAAGAAAGGCCGCCACCGCGCCGATCTCGGCCGGATCGGCCATACGCTGGAGCGGCGTCAGCGCGCCGTAGGCCTTCTGGCCCGCTTCGCCCAGCGCCTCCTTGGCGAGTTCGGTCGCCGTCGCCCCGGGCGACAGCACGTTGACCCGGATGCCGGTGCCCTTCAGGTCCGCCGCCCAGGTCCGCGCGAGGTTGCGCACCGCGGCCTTGCTCGCGCTGTAGGCCGTGAATCCCGGGGCTCCCGTGGTGCCGGCGCTCGATCCGGTCAGGATGATCGAACCACCCTGGCCCATCAGCGGCAGCGCCTTCTGGACCGTGAAGATCGAACCCTTCACGTTGGTGTCGAAGATTTCGTCGATGTGCTCGGCGGTGAGCTGGCCGAGCGGAAGCGGGCTTCCCGCTCCGGCGTTGGCAAAGACGATGTCGAGGGTGCCGCGCTCCGCCTTGACCGCCGCGTAGAGCCGGTCGAGGTCGGCCGGATCGGC
The DNA here is from genome assembly GCF_055810675.1 of Burkholderia sp. YHN3-13. NCBI lineage: Bacteria > Pseudomonadati > Pseudomonadota > Betaproteobacteria > Burkholderiales > Burkholderiaceae > Burkholderia > Burkholderia sp. YHN3-13. The sequence continues at coordinate 39,387 of NZ_JBVVNQ010000022.1, forward strand.
GACCGAGCCCTTCACCGCGCGGGCATTGGGCCCCAGCTCGGCCACCGCGGCGTCGAGTGCCGCCTGCCGGCGGCCGAACAGGTAGACGAAAGCGCCTTCCTCGATGAAGCGCTGCGCCGCGGCGCGGCCGATGCCGGTTGCGCCGCCGGTGATCACGGCAGTCTTGCCATTCAGTCTGTTCATGTCGTGCATCCTTCGAAACAAAAGTGACACGCCGATTCTGGAGCACTTGATTCATGAAGCCAATTGACTGAATATCTATAAGTACCATCTACTTTATAGATAGATATGCTGGACAACGTCACCATCAATCAACTTCGGGCGTTCGTTGCCGTGTGTGACCAGGGAAGCTTTTCCGGCGCCGCGAGGGAGCTGAGGCGTGCACAGTCGGCGGTCAGTCATGCGATCAGCGCGCTCGAGAGCGCGTTCGACGTGGTGCTGTTCGAGCGCAACACGCGCAAAGCGACGCTCACGGCCGCGGGCCGCAGCCTCCTGCCTGATGCACGCGGGGTGATCTCGCGCACCGAGGAAATGAAGATGCGTGCGGTGGCGATTGCCGAGACCGGCGTCCCGCAGGTCTCGATCGCCGTGGACACCTATTTTTCGCGGGCGCACCTGATTGAATGCCTGCACACCGTGCAGGCGGACTTTCCGACGGTTGCAATCAATCTGCGCATGACAACCATGCAGGGCGGCGAGCGTCTGGTTCTCGACGGGACGTGCGCATTGGCAGTCACGATCACGGACGTGCCCGAGCTGAGCCCGGGCACCGTGGAACGGCATCATTTATGCGATGCGCAGATGGTGACCGTCTGCGGGCCATCGCACCCGCTGGCCGCGATGGCGATGCCGATCCCGCGGGAAGAATTCGGCCGGCACATCCAGCTCGTCGTCACCGACAACCAGCCCGATGCGGAAAAGACCCAGCAGGGAGTCGCCAGTGAACGCCAATGGTGGGTAAACGACCTCGGCGCGAAGCACGACTTGCTCAAAGGCAGCCTGTGCTGGGGGCACATGCCGCGCCACATGGTCGAGGCGGACCTCGCCAACGGCGCCCTTGTCGAGCTCAAGCGGCGTGCCTGGCACATGCGTCCCCTGACGTTCATGATCTCGCAGCGGCGCGGGTACGCGCTTTCCGGATGCGAGGCGCGGCTGGTCGAACTGCTCGGCAATCGGGCGCCACAAAAGGCGGGAAGAGGGAAGTCGACGTAACGTGCGGCCGCTGACGGGTTGAATTCGCAATCGAAAGTCGCCAGTCGGAGGGCGGCTGTCGGTTGATTCCTGCCATTTTCATTTGTTCGCTCGCGCCCGCCGGATGCGCACTCAACTGTCGGCTCCAGAGATGGTGCGATCCCTTGGCCATCCCGCTGATGAGTCGCATCGTCGCTGAGCGAATCGTTGGCGAGGGCCAGCGCGAACGGCGATTTGCGGTTTGCAGCCCGGCCGAATCGGCGGGCAGGTCGAATACTCGGGCTCCTGACTGATGAACTCCAGCGCCGTCGCCCCGCCAACCAAAAATCTTGACTGTGAGAGCATATGCTCCTATTCTTTGTCTCAAGGGAGCATATGCTCTCATTTTCGAACGGAGCGAAGCGATGAACGAGCCTGAGATTCTTGTGAGCGGTGCAACCGGTCGCACCGGAGGTATGGCGATTGACGAACTGCTCAAGATGCACAAACGCGTGCGTGCCTACGTGCGCACCGATGACGATCGGGCGGCAGCCCTGAGGCGGCGCGGTGTCGATGTCGCGGTCGGCGACTTCACCGGCATCGACGACATTCGGGCAGCGATGGAAGGCATCCGATCGGCGTATTTCCTTCATCCGATCGCGCCGGGGATCATCGGGGCCGCAGCCTATTTCGCACAGGCGGCAAAGGAGGCGGGGGTCACGGCGATCGTCAACATGTCGCAGATTTCCGCGCGCCGGGCGTCGCTGAGCCACGCGGCACAGGATCACTGGGTCTCCGAGCAGGTCTTCGATTGGTCGGGCGTCGCGACGATGCATTTGCGCCCGACGTTCTTTGCCGACTGGCTCGTCTATCCGCATTTTGCGCGGGAGATATGGGCCACGAAGAAGATCGAATTTCCGTTTGGCAACGGCCGTCACGCGCCCATCTCCAGCGACGACCAGGGACGCGTGATCGCCCACCTCCTCGCCAAACCCGAAGGCCACGGGGGCAAGACCTACACGCTGCACGGCCCCGTCGAGATGAACCACGTCGAGATCGCGGACGCGATGAGCGAGGTTCTCGGCGCCCGGATCGAATACGCGCCGATTTCCATCGAGGCATTCCGAATCAAGATGGAGACCCTTTACAAGTTTCCGCCGTTCCTCACGCAGCATCTGGTCGAAGTCGCGCAGAACTACCGAGACGGCATCTTCTCGGGCACCAACGACGCCGTCGAGAAGATCACCGGAACGCCGCCGCTGTCGGTCCAGCAGTTCGTCGAGAAATATCGGGCCGCATTCGTGTGAACACGTCCCTGAAACGAATCGAGGGGTTTGAACATGTCACCCATCCAGCCTGATCGTCACCCGTTTCTCGATGATCTGACGGCCGATGCCGAACTGGTCAGCTCGGTGTTGCGCACGCCCGTGACCGGGCGCGACGAAATCCGGCTCGCCGTCGACGCCGTCGGGACCTTTTACGTTTCGCAGACGCCCACGTTCGTTCAGGCCGTCGGCTCGCGGCTCTTTCTCGAATACGAGGCCGTACTGACGAGCGGCGAGATGCTGAGCGCGGTCGTGGTCGTCGATCGCAACGCCGACGGCTCGGTGCCGCGAGTCAGCGTGCGAATGAGCCCGCTTGGCGCCGTACTGACTCTCGCGACCCATCTGCGGGAGTCGCTTTCGAAACAGTTGCCGGAACACGTCTTTCTCTGAGCCAGGCACCCGCGTGCTCGTGGCGGGCGTCGACACGCCCCCGGCACGCGGCTTTTGAAACAGGAGCTTGTCATGGATATCAAGAACGCCACCGTCTTCATCACCGGCGCCAATCGCGGCCTGGGCCTCGCTTTTGCACGCGAGGCGCTGCGGCGCGGGGCGGCGAAAGTGTACGCCGGTATGCGCAACACGAGCGGTTTCGACGAGCCGGGCATCGTGCCGGTCAGGATCGATGTCACGGATCCGGCGTCGATCGCCGAGGCCGCGAAACGGGCGGCCGACACGACGCTGCTGATCAACAACGCGGGCATCGCCGCGCTGATCGACGGGCCTTTGGCGGCCGACATGCAAGCGCAGTCCGCCCGCTTGTTCGATACCAACTACTACGGCGTGGTGCGCGTCACACAGGCCTTCGAACAGATCCTCGCGGCCCAGCCGCATGCCGCGATCATCAACGTGCTCTCCGATATCGTGTGGCTCCCTCGGCCCTATCTGACGCCGTATGCCGCGTCGAAAGCCGCCGCCTGGAGCTACACGAACCAGCTTCGCTTTCACCTGCGCGAGCGCGGCATCCAGGTTCTCGGCCTGCACGTCGGGTTCGTGGATACCGATCTGACCAACGGCATCGACGTGCCCAAAGCCAGTCCCGGCGACGTCGTACGACGGACCTACGACGCGCTCGCCGCCGGCAAGAGCGAGGTCATGGCCGACGAGGGGACCGCGGTGCTGAAGAGCACGCTCGCGGCCGAGATACCCGGCTACATCACGCCGCCGGCAGGGCTTTGAACACCGCGGTCGACACGGGCCGGATTGGGCGGCGAGACACGAGGTGCGCGGATCGTGCGCCAGCGTTGTCGCTCCCGGCTATCATCGATGGATACGACCATACCCTTGCGCGACGTGTGCGTCGCGCTCGCGCAAGGAACCGAAATCAGGAGTGAACCCGATGTTGCCCGTCAACCAGCCGCTTGGCATCGATCAATGCAACTGCTTCACCGTAAGGAAGGCGAGCAGGCAGATCTCCCGACTCTACGATAGTCATCTCGAGCCCTCGGGCTTGCGCATCACGCAATTCCTCACGCTGGCCGCCCTGCGCGAAGTGGGAAGTACGCCGGTCAACGCCCTTGCCGAACGGCTCGATATCGAACGAACGGCGATGGGGAAGATGGTTGGCTTCCTGGAGCGCGACGGCTTCGTCACGATCAAGCCGTCGCCCACCGACGGCCGCAGCCGCCTCGTTGAACTTACCGAGGAGGGACGGCGCCTGCACGAAAGAGCCTCCCCGCTCTGGCAGGAAGCGCAACGGGAGTTCGAGCAACTGAACGGTGTGGCCAATGTGACGGCGTTGCGAGAAGGGTTGAGAGGCGTGCAGATCGGCGACGTGTCGATGCGCTCGTCGCAAGACTGAGCAGTCATTCGACGAAGGGCGATGAAATCCGCTGTCGTTATCGCTGGCCTGCATCGCGCAGCAGTCCGAGGCGCGCGAGGCTTTCGGCGGTAGCAACAAGGGCGTCCTCGCGCGGGCGGGGCGACCAGCCGAGCAAGCCGATGGCCTTCTGGCTGGTGGCGTTCAGGTTGCGGCCGAGCAGCGGCAACGATCCTCGCAGCGCCGGATCCCTGAGCGCGCCGATGCGCACCAGCCAGTCGGGCAGCACCCGGGTGGACACATGGCGCGCGGCATCGCCCATGCGCGTCTTGAGCACCTGCGCGACTTCGGCGAGCCACATGCTTTCGCCGGCAATGGCAATGAAGCGCTCTCCGTTCGCGGTGTCGTGGGTCATCGCCCGCACATGCAGGTCGGCGACGTCGCGCGCGTCGACGAAACCGGAATTGATGCGCGGATTGCCGGGCTGGCCGTTCAGCATGCCCCTGATCAGGCGGATGGAGTGCGAATAGTCGTCGCCGAGCACGGGCCCGACAACCGTCACCGGGTTGATCGCGGACAGTTGCATGCCGTGCCCTTCTCGCGCGATGAAGTCCCATGCCGCGCGTTCCGACAACGTCTTCGACTTCTGATAAGGCCAGACATCGGCGGCCGTCAGGTTGCTCCAGTCGGTTTCGTCGAAGGGGCGGTTCATTGGCCCGTGTCCGGCGCAAATCGCACCGAAAGCGGAGGTCAGCACGACGCGCCGGACACCCGCGTCCCGCGCCGCACGCAGCACGCGCAGCGTGCCTGCCACGGCGGGCTTGACCCAATCGTCTTCACTCGTCTGCGTGCCGGTGGGCGTGGGCGACGCGCCATGCACGACGTAGGCGCAGCCGGCGGTTGCCCGTTGCCAGCCGTCGTCGGCGAGGAGATCCGCCTCGACGAATGACAGACGATCTCCGGGTTCCGCGCCGCCTCTTTCGAGCTGGGCGCGCACCTGCGTTTCGCGCGCGAGCGAGCGGACGGTGGTTCGTACCTGATAGCCGCGATGCAGCAGCGCCAGGATGCAGTGTTGTGCAATGAAGCCGGTGCCGCCCGTTACGAGAACCGATTCGAGGCTGGTATTGCTGTTCATGTCGTTGAATGTCAGGGATGAAGAACCGGAAGGTTAAGGGCCGGTCTGCCGCTTGTTAATGCTTTATAGTGCGATTTACTTGCGCGACAGTACGATGATGAGCGACGATCCCTTCTCCGACATCCTGAGACTCGCGAACGCCGAATCGCTGGCAACGGGAGGCTTCTCGGCCGGCGGCGCCTGGGCCATTCGCTTTCCGGCACCCGACAAGATCAAATTCTTTGCGGTGGTGAAGGGCACGTGCTGGGTTTGCATCGACGAAGAGGAAACGCCGATCCGCTTTGAAAGCGGTGATGTCGGTCTGCTGACGGCAAAACGATCCTTTGTCCTCGCCAGTGATCCTGGCGTTCCACCCGTCGATGCGATGGCGTTGTTCTCGGGCGCCGGCAAGTCGTCGGCGAAACTGGGCAACGGCGATGATTTCGCCCACATCGGAGGACACGTCCTGCTCGATCCGGTAACCGGCAACTTGCTGTCGGACGTACTGCCGCCCTGGATTCACGTACCGGCCGCATCGCCGCAGGCAGTGAGGGTGCGCTGGCTTCTCGAGCAACTCGTGGAAGAGCGTGCGGCCGATCTGCCCGGCGCGCAGCTCGTATCGGCCCAGCTCTCGCAACTGCTTTTCATTCAGATACTGCGCGCCCATCTGAACGCGTCCGCGCCGTTGGCGGGATGGTTGCGTGCGTTGAGCAACCCACGCATCGCACCGGCACTGCGATTGATGCACGGTGATCCCGCACGCGCGTGGCATCTGGACGAGCTTGCCGCCGCGTGCGCGATGTCACGAACCACGTTCGCTGCGCACTTCAGGGCGAGCGCTGGCGTCGCGCCGCTGACCTATCTCGGCCAGTGGCGCATGCGGGTTGCGGAACGCCGTTTGCGCGACGAGAGCATCCCGGTCGCCCTGCTTGCGCAGTCGCTCGGCTATTCGTCCGAAAGCGCATTCAGTAACGCGTTCAAGCGCATGTCCGGACATGCGCCGACGGCCTATCGTCATATCGCTCGAACGGCTGCCGAAAACATCGGCAGTGAACGCGGCGGCGTTCGCGGGGAAAGCTGACGCTGCCGGTTCGGCACTGCCGCCGTCTCATGGCGGCGCTTCAATGAGAACGGTCGAGGTTCATGCCGGCACGGCGGGCGGCGCCGCGGCATGCACGCCAGGCAGCGCCGGCAGCGCATCGAGCAGCGACGCGGTGTACGGGTGCGCCAGCGCGTCGGCGGGCGTGTCCCCCGATGCTACCGGGCTCTTGTCGAGCACGCTCAAGCGGAACGGTAGCGCAGACAAATCGGAGTGGGAGCGGATGGCGTCGAACGTCATGATGAGGCGATCGGCGCGGGTCGAGGCGGCCTGATCAACGGGTTTTGCATGCCGAATTATTTTGCGGCGCCGTTCGCACGGTCAAACAATCAAGAAGAATATCGAAAGCCGAAAATATTCGTTCCTGCCGCCCCGGGCGCTTGCGTTATGGTCAGTGGTTGCGCCCCCCGCGGCGCGTTCCCGGCGCATGCAGGACGGCCCGGCGCGCGCGTGCTCGCCGTCGCGATGCCGGCATGCTGCCACCGATCGAACGGAATCACGAGGAATGCAGATGAACGATCCACGCGAACGATACGCGACGCGCAGCGCACGCCGTGGCGCGACGAACGGAGCCGCGTCATGAGCGGCGCGCGCAGACGACTGAAGACGCTCGTCGGTGCGGCGAGCGTGCTGTACGCGCCCGGCGACCCGGACGTCGTGCACGGTGTGCGCCGCGCGGCGTCGCTCGCACGCAAGGCGGAAGCCGAGAAGATCACCGGCCTCTTTACCGCCGACCTGCTGCAGGCCGACGCGGCTGGCCTGGCCGGCACCACGGGCAGCCAGGAGCCGATCGTCGCGCTGGCGGCATTGAGCCAGGCGACCTCGTCGATCGGGCTCGTCGCGACGGTGTCGACCACGTATCACCATCCGTACAACCTCGCGCGGCTGATCGGCACGCTCGATCACGTCAGCGGCGGGCGGGCCGCGTGGAATGCGGTCACGTCGTCGGTCGGCGAGGAGAATTTCGGCGACGCGGCGTTGCCCGACCCCGAACGGCGTTATGCCCGTGCGGCCGAATTCGTCGAAGTCGTCAACGCGCTGTTCGATGCGAACGATCCGCGTGCGACGCGGCGCGCGCAGGGCGGCGGCCTCTCGGTCGACCCGCGCAAGCTCGGTGCGATCGACTACCACGGCGAGCACTTCCAGGTGCGGGGGCCGCTGAACGTGCCGCCGTCGCCGCAGCGCCGGCCGGTGCTGTTTCAGGCCGGGCAGTCGGCCAGCGGCGTATCGCTCGGCGCGAGGTACGCGGAGGTCGTCTACACGTCTCAGCCGACGCAGGACGATGCGCGCGCGTTCGTCGCCGAGCTGCGCCGGCAGGCCGCCGTCTTCGGTCGCGGCGACCGGCCGCCGCTCGTGATGAACTCGTTTCATTCGGTGATCGGCGAGTCCGATGCCGACGTCGCGCGACGATTGCGCGACAAGCATGAGCGCATCGATTACGAACAAGGCAGGCTGAAGCTCGCCGACATGCTCGGCGGCAGCGTCGACTTGCGCGACCTGCCGCTCGATCAGCCGCTGCCGGCGGCGTTGCTGCCTGCTATCGACAGCGTCCATCGCCGGCGAGGGCGTGTCGCCATCTTCGTCGCCTATGCGCGCCAGCGGCTGACGCTGCGCGAACTGATCATCCGCGCACAGGAGACCGGCCACTGGTTCGTCGCCGGTACGCCCGAGCAGCTCGCCGATGCGATCGAGGCGCGCTATCGCGAGGGGCTCGTCGACGTGCTGTCGCTGCACGGGCTCGGCCAGCCGGACCAGGAAGACCTGCTGCTCAACGGCCTGCTGCCTGAATTGCGGCGTCGCGGCCTGCTCGATACCGACTACGTGGGCGGCGATTTCCGCGCGAATCTGGAGCTGCCGGCGCTGCGGCGCGAAACAGCGGAGGCGTGAGCGGGCGAACGATGCACCGTGCGTCGCGTTCGACGGTGCGCCGTTCCGCCATATCGCGCGATCAGATATTCATCGAAAAAATAACCATTTGGTACACGCGTCGGCACGCATTACAGTCTCGCCTCCTGCCGGCCGCGACGCCGGTCGTTCCGACGTTATTTCAGAAATTCGCCACATGAATCGTTTGATGCGTTCCAGGGTCCGCCGTGCCGCGGCCGCGCTGTTCGTGCTCGGCCTCGTGCCGGCTTCCCATGCGGCCCAGCCGACGTTGCGCGTCGGCATCGACGCCGAGTCGTATCCGCCGTTCTTTTCGAAGGACGCGGGCGGCAAGTGGAAGGGCTGGGAAATCGACGTGCTCGATGCCGCGTGCGGCAAACTGAACGTGCGGTGCGAGCTCACCGACATCGCGTGGGACGGCCTGATTCCGGCACTGCAGAACCGCAAGATCGACGTGATCTGGTCATCGATGACGATCACCGGCGAGCGGCAGAAAGCGATCGATTTCAGCCGTGCCTATTACGAATCGCCGACGGTGTTCGTCGGCGCGAAAAGCGACCGGCGCCGCGTCGACTGCGCGGTGCCCGCGAGCGTCAAGGGCAGCGTGATCGGTGTCGAGGCCGGCACGAACTTCTCGGCGTTCCTCGATGCCCGCTTCAAGCAGGACGCGCAGATCAAGGCATTCGACAAGTTCGACAACGCGCTCGCGGATCTGGTGTCCGGCCGTGTCGACTACGTGCAGGAAGGCAAGGGGCTGTTCACGGCCTTCCTCGCGTCGCGCGACGGCAAGGACTTCGAGGTCAAGGCGACCTGCGCGGACAATCCGCTGCTGGGCCTCGGGGTCGGCGCGGGCGTGCGCCGTGGCGATGCACTGCGCGGCAAGCTGTCGACCGCGATCGCGCAGCTGCAGCAGGACGGTACGTGGGATGCGATCACCGCCCGCTATCCGAACCTGAAGGGCACGATCGAGAAGGGCCGCTGACCCGATGGCCGCGGACGACTCGCTGCTCGCGCTGCTTGCATTCGACGACGGTGGATATGGCCACGTGTTCGCGGGCGCGTTCGCGCTGACGTTCGGCGTCGCGGCGGCGTCGTTCTGCACCGGCGTGCTGCTCGGCATCGCCGGCGCGCTCGGCAAGCTGTCGCGCCACGCGCCGCTCGCATGGCTCGCGCGGCTCTACACGACGCTGGTGCGTGCGCTGCCCGAGCTGTTGTGCCTGCTGCTCGCGTTCTACGCGCTCGCGCCTGCCGTCGAGGTCGCGCTGCACCGCGGCGGCCTGGTGCCCGACGGCTTCGCGTTCCCGCCGTTCCTCGTTGCTGCGCTGTCGCTCGGTTTCATCCAGGGCGCGTATCTGACCGACATTTTCCGCGCGGCGCTCGTCAACGTGCCGATCGGGGAGATCGAAGCCGCGCATGCATACGGGATGACGCCATGGCAGACGTTCACGCGCATCCGGCTGCCGGCCGCCGCGCGGCTCGCATTGCCGGGCGTCGGCAACGTGTGGCTGAACGCGACCAAGGACGCGTCGTTCATCAGCGTGCTCGGCTCGTTCACGGACTTGCTGAAGGCGAGCCAGCTCGCGGCCGGCGCGACCCGTCACTACGTATTCTTCTATCTCGTCACGGCCGCGTTGTTCCTGCTGCTGAGCATCGCGTCGACGGGCATCTTCGCGGTGCTCGAGCGGCACGCGAACCGTGGCACGAGGCGCGCGACCGCATGATCTTCTCGCTGCCGTTCCTGTTCGATACGGTGATGCCGAAGCTGCTCGCCGCGGTGCCGACGACGCTCGCGCTGACGCTGCTGTCGGGCACGGCCAGCGTGCTGCTCGGCGTGCCGCTCGCGCTCGCCGCTGGTGCGCGCCATGCGCCGCTGCGCTGGTCCGCGCGCGGCTGGATCATGCTCGTTCGCGGCACGCCGCTGCTCGTTCAGCTGTATTTGCTGTACTACGGATTCGGGCAGATCGTCCCGCGCGAATGGATGCGCGACAGCTGGGCATCGCCGCTGCTGCGCGACGCGTTCTGGTATGCAATCGTCGCGTTGAGCGTGAACGAGAGCGCGTATGTCGCGACGATTCTGCGCGGCGCGATCGCCGGCGTGCCGGCCGGCGAGATCGAAGCCGGGTACGCATACGGCATGACGCGCGTGCAGGTGCTGCGCCGCATCGTCGGCCCGCGCGCGTGGCGGCTCGCGCTGCCCGCGCTCATCGGCGAGGCGATCCTGCTGCTGAAATCGACCGTCCTCGCGTCGACCGTGACGGTGTTCGACGTGATGGGAACGGCCAATACGCTGCGCTTCGAGACGTTGCGCGTCTACGAGCCGCTGGCCGGCGCGGCCGTCGTCTATGTCGTGCTGGTCGCGCTCCTCACCATTCCGGCCTCTCGTCTCGAGAGGCATGTCAATCGCCATCTGGCGCGCGCCCCCCACGCTCGCGTGCCTGCACGCCGTCGCCGCGCGTCGCCCAACGCGTGGGCGGCACCCAACTGATTCCTGCCCTGGTAACGAACCCCACGATGTCCGATCCTCGCCCCTTGCTGTTTTCCCTGTACGAACAAGCCAGCGTCGGCTGCGGCGGCGCGCCGAGCCTGTGGACCCATCCGGCCGACGAACGGCTGCGCGCGAATACGCTCGCGTTCTGGTCGGATCTCGCACGCACGGCCGAGCAGGCCGATCTCGACATGCTGTTCTTCGCGGACGTGCTCGGCCTGTACGACGTCTATGGCGGGTCGGCCGACGCGGCACTGCGATGGGCGGTCGAGGCGCCCGCGAACGATCCGATGATGCTGATTCCGGCACTTGTCGCGCAGACCGAGCGGCTCGCGTTCGGCGTGACGGCGAGCACGACCTACGAGCATCCGTTCGCGCTCGCGCGCCGCTTCAGCACGCTCGATCATCTGAGCAACGGCCGGATCGGCTGGAACATCGTGACGTCCTACCTGACGAGTGCGGCGCGCAACTTCGGGCTCGACCGGATGGTCGGCCACGACGAACGCTACGCGCGCGCGGAGGAATTTCTCGACGTCGTGTACAAACTGTGGGAAGGGAGCTGGGCGGACGACGCGGTCGTGGCCGACAAGCATGCGCCGCGCTATGCGCGTGGCGACCGCGTGCGGCCGATCGCGCACGAGGGCACGCACTATCGCGTGCAGGGGCCGCACGTCTGTGCGCCGTCGCCGCAGCGCTCGCCCGTGCTGATCCAGGCCGGCTGGTCCGGGCGCGGGCGCGAGTTCGCGGCGAAGCACGCGGAGGTGGTATTCGTCGCGAAGTCGAATCCGCACGAGATCCGCGCCGGCCTCGACGAGATTCGCCGGCTGGCGGCCGAACGCGGCCGGGCGGCGGACGACGTGAAGTCGCTGACCGTGCTGCGGATCGTGACCGCGCGCTCGTCGAGCGACGCGAAGGAGAAATACCACACGCTGCAGCAGCACTACCATCAGCACGCACAACTCGTCAGCTATGCGGGCGACACCGGTATCGACATCGACCGCTACGCGGACGACGAACCGCTGACGACGCGCACGGAAGGGCTCACGTCCTACGTCGTGCGGCCCGACGGCGGCGGCAAGCCGCTCACGGCCGGCGACGTGCGGCGCAAGTTCGCGAGCGTCACGCGCGGCACCGACCTGATCCTCGTCGGCGCGCCGGACGAAGTCGCGGATCAGCTCGCCGAGCATGCACGGCAGTCGACCACGAGCGGCTACATGCTCAATCCGCTGATCAGCCCGGGCACGCTGGACGATTTCGCCGAACTGATCGTGCCGGAACTGAAAAAGCGCGGCCTATACCGGACGACTTCGCCGGCCGGTACCTTCCGCTCGCGGCTGAGCGGCCGCGACCGTCTGCCGGACACCGCGCATGGCGCGTCGTTCCGGCAATCCGCATCCGACGAACGGTGACGAGCCGGGCGATACCGAGCTGCTACCAGGGGAGGTACGTGACGTGAATCACGACGTGCTGTTCCGGTTTCAACCACGCCGTGCCCGACAGGGGTATCCGGCATGAATGCGACGGCAAACGGGATTGCCGGTGCGACGCGCGAAAGTCGATCACATCGATCGGCATCGCCGCCGGTCCTGCGCGCGGCTGGCATCGCGAAGCGTTTCGACGCGACCGTCGCGCTGTCGGCGTTGAATCTGTCGATCGACGCGGGCGAAGTCGTCGCGCTGATGGGCGCGAACGGCGCGGGCAAGTCGACCTTCGTCAAGATCCTGAGCGGCGCGCTGCGCCCGGACGGCGGCACGCTGACACTGCGCGGCGAACCGTATCGACCGGCGTCGCCGCACGCCGCCAAGCGGCTCGGTGTCGCGACCGTCCACCAGTCGGTCGTCGACGCGGTCGTGCCGACGCTGTCGATCGCCGACAACCTGCTGCTCGACCGGCTGTGCGATCGGGCGTCACCGTGGCGTGCGACGCCGGCCGCACGGCGTGCCGCGGCGCGACCGCTCGCCGAGCGGGTCGGGCTCGACGTCGACCTGGCCGCGCCGCTGGCGTCGCTGTCGCTGGCGGACCAGCAGCGTGTGACGCTGGCGCGCGCGCTTGGCGGACAGCCATCGCTGCTGATACTCGACGAGCCGACCGCCAGCTTGTCCGAACCGGAGGCCGAGCGGCTCTTCGCGCTGCTTGACGCGTTGCGCCGCGATGGCGTGGCGATCCTGCTGGTGTCGCATCGGCTCGGCGATTTGCGCCGCATGGCCGACCGCGTGGCGATTGTCCGCGATGGCCGGATCGTCGCGGATTTGCCCGCGCCCGTCGATTTCGATGCGGCGGTGGAAACGATGATCGGACGGCCGTTGCCGAAAACGCGTGAGCCGGCACCGGCCCGCGCCGCGGCGCGCGAGTCGGACGCCACGTTCAGCATGCGGCGTATTCGGCTGACGCCGGCCAGCATGCCGTTCGACCTCGATGTCCGGCACGGCGAGATCGTCGCGATCGCGGGCCCGGTCGGCGGCGGCAAGTCGCGTCTTGCCAGTACGATCTTCGGCGCCGCGCGGGCGGTGTCCGGCGACATGACGCTCGACGGCCGCCCGTGGCGCCCGCGTTCGCCGGCCGATGCGATTCGCGCCGGCGTCTTCCTGGCCGGCGAGGACCGTTGGCGCACGTCGCTGTTTCCCGACAGCGTGCCGTTCGCGTCGATCGCGGGCACGATCGGTTTTCCGTTTCTGGCGCGCTGGTTCGCGCGCGGCCCGGTGGGCAGGGCGCGTGAACGCGCGGCCGCCGCGGAGGCGATCGCACGGTTCGGCATCCGCTGCACCGGCCCGGACGATCGCGTGGTCCGCCTGTCGGGCGGCAATCAGCAGAAGGTCGTGCTCGCACGCTGGCATGCCGAACCCGCGCGGCTGTTGCTGCTCGACGAGCCGTTTCAGGGCATCGATGCCGGCGCGCGGGCCGATATCGTCGATACGCTGCGGCGTCACGCGCATGCCCGTGCGACGATCGTGTTCGTCAGCGATGTGGAAGAAGCTGCCGAGATCGCCGACCGTATCGTGCGGTTCGATCGCGCGACGCTCGATGACCTGCCTTCGACATCCTCCACCCTGAGCGCCCCCTGATGAAAACCGTGACTTCTTCCACCGAGCACGATGCCGCACCCGTCGAACGGCCGCGCGCCGCGCCGGCCCGCATCCGCGACGCCCTCGAGCGCACCGGCATCCTGCTCGTGCTGGTCCTGCTGGTGATCGGCTTCGCGCTCAGGGAACCCGCGTTCCTGAACGTCGACAATCTGTTCAGTATCCTGCAGTCGGTGTCGATCGTCGCGTTGCTCGGCGTCGGCGTGACGATCACGCTCGCGGCCGGCGGTTTCGACCTGTCGGTCGGCAGCGTGGCCGCGACCGCGCAGATGGCCGCCAGCTATGTGCTGGTCGTGTGGCACGGCGGCACGCTGGCGGCGGTCATCGCCTGCGTGACGCTCGGCATGGCCGCCGGGTGGTTCAACGGCGTGTTGATCACGCGCCTGCGCGTGCCCGACCAGCTCGCGACGCTCGGCACCTTGTTCCTGATGGCCGGCCTGCAATTGATTCCGACCGGTGGCCGTTCGCTCGCGACCGGCTCGGTGCTGCCCGACGGTACGGATGCGACCGGCGTGTTCCCCGACGCGTTTCTCGCGCTCGGCCGGTTGCGCGTGTTCGACGTGGTGCCGTTGCCGGTGCTGCTGCTCGTCGCTATCACGGCAGTCGCATGTGTCGCGATGGAGGCGACCCGATGGGGCCGCGTGATCTATGCGATCGGCGGCAACGAAACGGCCGCGCGGCTTGCCGGTGCGCCCGCCGCGCGCTACCGCGTGGCCGCGTATGTCGTATCGGGTGCGATCGCGTCGCTGGGCGGCGTATTGATCGCCGCGCGGGTCGGTCGAGGCGACGTGAGCGCTGGCCACTCGCTGCTGCTCGATGCGGTGGCCGCCGCGCTGATCGGCTACGCGGTATGGGGCGCGAAGCGGCCCAACGTGTTCGGGACCGTCGTCGGCGCGGTATTCGTCGGTGTGCTGCTCAACGGGCTGACGATGCTGAATGCCCCGTACTACATGCAGGATTTCATCAAGGGGGCGCTGCTCGTGCTCGCGCTGGCGTTCACGTTCGGCATCGGGCGTCGGACGGATGCGCGCGCGTGACGCACGTGCCGTCATGCGTCGCAGCGGCTCGCATGGATCGGCCGGCTCGCGGAACGGTAACGGTTTGCCATCCGAAGTGATATCCATTTTCGAATCGCTCGGTTTGAGTTTGCATGCGGCGCTGATAGATTGAGCCGATATTGTCCAATGTGGAGACAGGCTCGCCATGCGCTCGTTGCTTCGCCGGAAATCGCGCGTCGATCTGAAGATCGGTGCGCTCGTGCTGTGTTTCGCGACTGCGCTGGGCGTACCCGCCGTGCAGGCCGGTCCGCTCAAGGGGGCGCCCGCGCCGTTCGACAAGGGCGGCGTGAAGATCGCGCTGGTCAACTATCTGTCCACCGGCGACTTCTTCCAGGCGTACGAGGCCGGCGCGCAGAAGCAGGCGCGTGCGCTCGGCATCGACCTGCGCATCTACGAGGGCCGGCAGGATGCGGCCGAGCAGCGCGAGCAGATCCAGCAGGCGATCAGCGTCGGGGTGTCCGCGATCATCGTCAATCACGGCCTGCCGGAGTCGCTGAAGGACGTCGTGCAGCGTGCGCTGGACAAGGGCATCAAGGTCGTCGCGTTCGACGTCGATCTCGGCAAC
This sequence comes from Burkholderia sp. YHN3-13, assembly GCF_055810675.1. NCBI lineage: Bacteria > Pseudomonadati > Pseudomonadota > Betaproteobacteria > Burkholderiales > Burkholderiaceae > Burkholderia > Burkholderia sp. YHN3-13. The sequence goes on from NZ_JBVVNQ010000022.1 coordinate 54,923, forward strand.
CCGAAGGTGCCGCAGATCGAGCAGAACGATCGCGACCTCGCGAACCTGCTGCTCGGGCAGGCCGTCAGGGACAACGGCGACGCGTTTTCGGCCGGGTACGTCTACGTTGCCGGTTTTGCGCCGCTCGACCGCCGCGACGCCGCGTGGCGCGACTTCAAGCGCGCGCACCCGAAGGTGCAGGAGAAGGCGCGCTGGGGCACCGTCGACACGCCGATCGCGCAATCGGTCGCGAATCAGGCGGCCGCGGCGTACCGAGCGAATCCGGATATCCGCGTCGTCTTTGCGCCTTACGACGAGTTCGCGCGCGGCGCGAAGCTCGCCGCGGACGAAGCGAAGCTGTCGTCGAAGATTCGCATCTACAGTGCCGACATCTCGACGGCCGACATCGAGGCGATTCGTGCGCCCAACAGCGCGTGGGTCGCGACGGCCGCGACCAATCCCGCGGTCGTCGGCGCCGTGTCGGTGCGCGCGGCCGCACTGCTGGTCGCCGGCCAGAACCCGGGCGCGCGCATCGCGGTCAAGCCGACGCTGATCACGCGCGACGATCTCGTGAAAAACGACATTCGCACCGTGGCCGAGCTCGGCGCGAAGTTCCCCGCATTCCGGGCAAGCGACGCGGCGACTGCCGCATGGATTCCGGCGGTCGACTGATCGCGTGCGAATGCAGCGAGCGATCCGCGCAATCTACCCATGATTCGACCATGACGACTCTCAACGACTATCTCGTACAAAAGCGCGATGCGTGGCTCGCGAAGCAGCAGGCGGCCCGCAACGATCCCGAATTCAAGGCGACGCCGCTGAAGGCGACCGTGCGCGCGCTCGGTCGCAGCGGCGTGCGCGAGATCCGGATTCGCGACTTCCAGGTGATCAGCGACAGTCCGCCGGACTTCGCGGGCTATAACCTCGGGCCCGCATCGCCGGAGCTGCAGCTTGGCGTGCTCGGCAGTTGCCTCACGCATATCACGTTGATTCAGGCCGCGGAGCGTGGCCTGAAGGTCGACTCGATCGAGGTCGAGGTCACCGGCGACCAGCATCCGCTCGCACAGCAGCCGGGGTTCGAGCATGTTCCGGTATTCCCGCACAACATCCGCTATACGCTCGACATCGTGTCGCCCGAGCCGCCCGAAGCCATTCGCGCGTTGCACCAGGCGGTCGAGGCGGTCTGTCCGATCTTCAACTTGCTGAGGCTGCCGCAAGATATCGGCGGCGAATTGAGGCATACGCAAGGTTGACGCGTCGGACTGACGATTCGTTCATGCAGCTTCGCGGCATTCGCATGCGGGTTTCATTGTGGTTTCGCGTTTCGTCGTGCCGGGCGCGGCAAACATGGTGCGGATCGAGTCGGTGTGTCGGCGTTCGATACGCAACCGTCGAGGCATGATCCATATACGATTCGGTATGCGAATCGTTAAGGAGAAGCGTCGCAATCCGACCCACCTGGGAGGACTGTCGGGCAGTATTGGCTTGGCTTTTACTGATGGATTCCGCTCAGGAACGAACATCCGTGTGTATGGGTAGAATCATGACCAATCGGCGCCAGATGCGGTGGCCGTCCCATTTCGCGAGACATGGCGATGAAGGTAACGATTGCGTACATCGACGAACCCCCTTTTGGATGGACGGAACCCGGAGGAACTGCTTCGGGTGCCGATATTGAACTGGCCGGTGTCGTTCTTCGGGCGATTGGCGTCACGCGGATCGAGCATCGCCTGACGCATTCAGTGAACTGCTGCCCGGCGTTGCAACTGGACGCTGGGATATGAACGTTCCGCTCTTCATTACGCCTGAACGCGCCAGATCGGTCGCATTCAGCGAACCTGTATGGGGGATCGGCGACGGCTTTCTGGTTCGGGCCGGTAACCCGAAGGGCCTCAACAACTACACGTCACTCGCCAAACGCTCCGACGCCCGCCTTGGCATCATTGCCGGACAGGTTCAGCACGACTCGGCAAAAGAGGCGGGCATAAGCGATGACCAGATAGCCGTCTTCGCGCACCAAGCCGACGCGATTGATGCGGTTCTCTCCGGCACGATCGACGCGTACGCGAGTACGGCGCTGGGAAATCGCATTGTTGCGGATCGGATTGGAGCCTCAGCGCTTGAGGCCGTGCCGCACGAGCCGGAAGCGAATGGCAAGCAACAGAGGCCCCCACTCGGCGCATTCTCGTTCGACCCGCAAAACAGCGCGTTGCGCAATGCGGTAAACCGGCAGCTACGTTCTTATTTGGGTTCGCCGGACCATCGGGCCAGAATGGCGGTATTCGGCTTGTCGTCCAACGAGATCGACCCCGCTCTCGAGTGGTGAGCATGGCGGGTGTCAACCGATAATCGCCAGTCGGAAGAGCTTGATGGATTGCCGTCAATTTTCGGGCGCCCGTCCAACAATCGATCTCGAACCGATCGAATTGAATGGCTGCCCGGGAGGAAACCGCATGGCTGCTTCGGGTTGCGGATTCAATCGGTCATGATGAGCTGCAGCGCGCCATAACTGGACGTTCGACAGCCGTCCGCGATTCGTCGACAGTCGAGCCGTAGGGTGCAGGTAGGCCTTCGGTCGAAATACACCTAAAGATTTTGTGCGGCGTGCCGTTACTAAGTGATTTGGGATAGTTATGTCGACGCCTAACACAGTTGCGCCATCTTCATGGAAGTCGAAGGTAACATTTCTGATTTCGATGGCCCTGTCAGCCGCGCTCGCCGCAATCGGAACATACTATTCGACCATGTACGCGAGCCTAGCGTCATCTGCGAGTGACCAAGCGACACGATATGTTGACTTCCAGATAGTGAAAGAAAACAACGTGACTGGTTTTTTTCAGATTCCAGGCGTTACGCTGTTGTATAAGGATGAGAAGGGGAACTCTCTTAAGGCTTTGAGCCTTGTCAAAGTCGAACTGCAGAATTTCAGCGCGCGCGATATCGCTAGAGTGGATCTTCAGATCGATGCAACAGCACAAAACGACACTCCGCCGGCGCTACAGACCTTTCGTATCGGAAATGGTCCTGCGGAGGATTTCGATGCCGAGAAGAATATCACGCAGACTGTAACGCATGGGACGCTTTCAATCTCCATTCCTCTGAAGAGCATCAACCGCACTGAAGCGTTCGCTCCTGTGCGAACGCTTCTCCTCTATTTCAAAGGGGCGTCGGCGCCCGATGTGGTGGTCTCAACAAATGCTGCTGGCGTCTCCGCTAGGCCGTTCGCATATCAGCACTATCTGGATTCAGAAAACAGCCACGGGATGGCGGCCAACTGCTCGTCATGGATGACGAGGATCTGCTCGACGATCGCCAGTTCGTGATCGAGCAGCAGGCAGCGCTCCCCTCGATCCACACGCGTGACGCATGCATTGAGTGCTGCTTCCGCGCGCCGGTACAGATCAAGGTCCGTGCCAGTCGAGGTCGCATCCCGCAGATAGAACGCGAGGTACACCACGCGAACCAGGCAAATGACCTGGTCGAGGTCCCCGCGCCCACCCCGCACGGTGGCCAGGGCGAGGTGGTTCTCCAGTGACAGCGCATGGATCTTTTCCGTTGGCAACGGCAGAAACATTTCTCTCGTTAGGTGCGATCGACCGGCTCGTCGCATTGATCGTCTCTTGTTTTCCAATTTGCTCGCTCGTGACTGAATCGCGTCTCTCGTCATGCCAGATCGAGGCGGTCTGATCGCACACTAGGAATCTGTACACCTATCCGTTCGACATGCAGCGATGCCCCGTGAAAATCAACGATGCCCGATCACCCGCTCGGCGGCCGGCTGCCGAGACCGGCCCGGTAAACGGGCCGTGGAGTCGAGGCAGGATCAAGGCGTGCGGGCGAATCGGATGGGTCATTGTCGAAGCAAACGACCCATCGACCGTTCGTATGACTATCGTTGCGCCATCGCGCTCGTCTCCGACCAGCCGCCGCCCACCACCTTGTACAGCGTGATGAGGTTCGACTGCTTGGCGAGCATGTCCGTGATCAGTTGCTGTTGCGCAGTGTAGAGCGTGCGCTGCGCGTCGAGCAGGGTCAGGAAGCTGTCGGTGCCGCTGCGGTAGCGTGCCCGCGCGAGGTCGTAGTACTGCTGAGCGGCGTTCACGTAGTCGCGGTCCGCAGCCACCTGCGTGACGTACGTCGTGCGTCCCGCGAGTGCATTCGACACTTCCTTGAACGCCGTCTGGATGGCCTTTTCATAGTTGGCGATGTCGATATCCTTCTCGACTTTCGCTACGTCGAGCGTGGCGCGGTTGTAGCCGAAGTCGAAGATGGGCACCGAAATGGACGGCGCAAATGTCCACGCACCCGTGCCCGCCTTGAAGAGGTTCGAGAGGCTGCTGCTCGTGGTGCCCGCGGAAGCCGTCAGCTCGATCTTCGGAAAGAACGCGGCGCGCGCTGCGCCGATGTTGGCGTTGGCGGCCTTCAGCGTGTGCTCGGCTTCGACGATATCGGGGCGGCGCGTGAGCAGATCCGACGGCACGCCTTCGCCGATGTCCGCGAACATGTTCTCGCTTTCCATCAGCGCACCGCTTTGCGGCAGATCGGTGGGCAGCGGCGCGCCGATTTCGGCCACCAGGTTGTTGCGGTCCTGCGCCACCGCACGCGTGTACGAGGCCAGGCTCGAGCGCGCGCTGGCCAGCGAGTTTTCGGCCTGGCGCACGTCCTGCAGCGACGCGCTGCCGATCTTCATCATGCGCACCGTGAGGTCGTAGGTGTGCTGGTCCGCATCCACGGTGTTCTGCGTGACCTGCAGCGTAGCTTCGTCGGAGAGCAACTGCAGATAGTCGGTAGCGACCGTCGCGATCAGGCTGAGCTGCGTGCTCGTGCGCGCCGCGTCCGTGGCGAGGTATTGCTCCAGCGCCTGGCGCTTGAGGCTGCGCAGGCGGCCGAAGAAGTCGATTTCCCACGACGTGAGCCCCACGTTCGCACTGCTCGAACTGGATGAGCTCGTGGAGCCTTCCACGCGTTCGCGCGTGACCGAGCCGGATGCGCTGATGGCGGGCCCGATGTTGGCGCGCGCGATGCGGTACTGCGCTTCGTACTGCGCCACGTTGAGCGCGGCCACTCGCATGTCGCGGTTGTTCGCGAGTGCGACTTCGATCAGCTTTTGCAGGCGCGGGTCTCTGAAGAAGTCGCGCCAGCCGAGGTCGGCACCCAGCGGTGCCTCAGCGGTGGGCTGTGCCGCTTTCGGTTGCGTCGGCACGGGGACGGTGGACCAGGCACTGTCGACGGGCGCGGCCGGGCGCCGGTACGTCGGGTCGAGCGTGCAGCCTGCCAGTGCGACCGCGCAAAGAAGGGCGATCAGTGTGCGTTTCATGCGTTGCCCTCGTTGATGTCGGCGGAGTCCGTGGCGTGACCGTGTTCCTTGAACAGTCTGCGCACCACGACGAAGAAGACCGGTACGAAGAAGATCGCAAGCACCGTGGCCGCGATCATGCCCCCCGTTACACCCGTGCCGATGGCATGGCGTGCGCCGGCGCCGGCACCCGTACTGATGACGAGCGGCAGGACGCCGAACACGAACGCGAGCGAAGTCATGAGAATGGGGCGCAGCCGCATGTGGGCGGCTTCGAGTACGGCGTCCACGAGGCGGTGCCCCTGCGCTTGCAGATCCTTCGCGAACTCGACGATCAAAATGGCGTTCTTCGTGGAAAGCCCGATGGTGGCCAGCAGCCCCACCTTGAAGTAGATGTCGTTCGAAAGTCCGCGCCCGTGAGCGGCAAGTAACGCGCCCAGCACGCCGAGCGGCACGACGAGCAGCACCGCGAGCGGAATCGACCAGCTTTCGTAGAGTCCCGCGAGGCACAGGAACACGACGACGAGCGAGATCGCATAGAGCGTCGTGGCCTGGGAGCCGGCCTGCTTCTCCTGGTAGGACTGTCCGGTCCATTCCAGAGCGAAGCCGGGCGGCAGTTTGTGCGCGAGCTGCTCGATCGCGTTCATGGCCTCGCCGGTGCTCACGCCGGGCCGCGTGGCAGCCGAAATGCCCGTGGCGAGTTGCCGGTTGTAGCGCTCGATCTGCGGCGGCCCGAACGTCCAGTGACTCTTGGCGAACGACGAGAATGGCACCATCGTCGAGTCGTAGCCTGTCGTGCTCGTGGCGGTGCTCGAAGACGATAAGGATGACGAACCCGACGAACTGCTGCTTGCCTTCACATACCAGTCGCCAAGGTCGGCAGGCATCATGCGATACGGCGCGTCCGACTGCACGTAGACTTTCTGCACGCGCCCCGTGTCGATGTAGTTGTTCACGTAGGACGAACCGAACGCGGTCTGCAGCGTGTCGTTGACGTCGGAGATGGAAAGCCCCAGCGCGTTGGCTTTTTCGCGGTCGATGTCCACCTGCAACTGCGGCGTGTCTTCGAGGCCGGACGGGCGCACCATGGCGAGCGTCGGTTCCTTCGACGCCATGCCGAGAAACTGGTTGCGCACCGCGAGCAGCTTGTCGTGTCCTGCGCCGCCGCGGTCTTCGATCTCGAAGTCGAGGCCGCTTTGCGTACCCAGTTCCTGAATGGCGGGCGGATTCAGCACGAAGATGCGCGCGTCGCGATTGCCGGCGAAATGCTGGTTGGCGCGCGCGATGATGGCCGACGCGCTGTCGCGCGAACCGCGCAGGCTCCAGTCCTTGAGCGTCACGAACGCGATGGCGTTGTTCTGCCCTTGACCGTTGAAGCTGAAGCCGTTGATGGCGATGACCTGCTTGACGCCCGGCTCGTCTTTCAGCACGTACTGTTCCACCGTCTCCACCGTCTTCAGCGTGCGCGAGGCCGGCGTGCCCGCGGGCGCGCTGATCGACACGATGAAGTAGCCCTGGTCTTCGTCAGGCAGGAACGAGGAGGGTAACGTGACGTAGAGCAGCGCCACGACGCCGGCGATCACGCCGTAGAGGAGCATGTAACGCGCGGGCCGCGCGACCACGCGTGCGAGCGAGGAACTGTAGCCCGCATTGCTCCTCGCGAACCACCGGTTGAACCAGCCGAAGAAGCCGCGCTTTTCGTGGTGCTCCACGTCGGCGCGCTTGAGCAGCGTGGCGCACAGCGCCGGCGTGAGCGTGAGCGCAAGCATGACCGACAGCAGCATCGCCGAGACGATGGTGATGGAGAACTGCCGGTAGATCGCGCCCGTGGAGCCCGCGAAGAACGCCATCGGAATGAAGACGGCGGTGAGCACGGTGGTCACGCCGACCAGCGCGCCGGTAATCTGCCCCATCGCCTTGTGCGTGGCTTCCTTCGGGCCGAGTTTCTCCTCGCTCATGATGCGCTCGACGTTTTCCACCACCACGATGGCGTCGTCCACGAGCAGGCCGATGGCGAGCACCATCGCGAACATCGAGAGCACGTTGATCGAAAAACCGATCATCGACATCACGCCGAACGTGCCGAGCAGCGCAACGGGCACCACGATGGTCGGAATCAGCGTGGCGCGTACGTTCTGCAGGAACAGGTACATCACGAGGAAAACCAGTACGACTGCTTCGAGCAGCGTCTTCACGACCTCTTCGATCGAGATGCGCACGAACGGCGTGGTGTCGTACGGGTAACTGATCGCTACGTCCTGCGGCAATTGCAGCTGGATTTCGGCGAGCTTCGCGCGCACCGCGTTGGCTGCGTCCAGCGCGTTGGCGCCGGTGGCGAGCTTGATGGCGAGTGCGGATGCCGGTTTGCCGTTCAGACGCGACGAGGTGTCGTAGCTGTCGCCGCCCACCTCCACGCGCGCCACGTCCTTCAGCAGCACGCGCGAGCCGTCGCTGTTCACACGCAGCAGGATGTTGGCGAACTGGTCGGCGGTCGTAAGCAGACTCGACGAGCGGATGGTTGCGTTGATGGCCTGCGAGTCCGTTGCCGGCGAGCCGCCTACCTGTCCCGTGGAAAGCTCGACGTTCTGGTTCGTGATAGCCGTGGTCACGTCGGAGGGCGCGAGTCCGAAGCTGTGGAGCTTCACCGGGTTGAGCCAGATGCGCATGGCGTGCTGCGCGCCAAACAGCGTCACGTCGCCCACGCCGTTCAACTGTGCGAGCGGATCTTCGATCCGGGTCGCGATGATGTTGCCGAGATCCACCGAATTCCAGGTGCCGCCCGGCGACGAGAGCGCGACGATCATGAGGAAGCTCGTCGACGCCTTCGCCACCTGCACGCCTTGCTCCTGCACCGTTTCGGGCAAGGTAGGCGTGGCCTGCGTCACCTTGTTCTGAACCTGCACCTGCGCGATGTCGGGATTCGTGCCGGGATTGAACGTCAGCGTGATGGTGGCCTGCCCGGCGGAACTGCTCGTGGACGACATGTACAGCACGTTGTCGATGCCGCTCAGCTTCTGCTCGATCACCTGGGTCACGGTTGCGGCGACGGTGTCGGCGGAGGCGCCGGGGTAGGTGGCCGTCACCTGCACCGAGGGCGGCGCGATGGTGGGGTACTGCGCGACGGGAAGACTCGTGACCGCCGCCGCACCCACCAGCGTGATGACGATGGCCATCACCCACGCGAGAATGGGACGCTTGATGAAGAACTCTGCCATGCCGTTCCCCGCCTAGCGTTGTGCCGACACGGGCGAGGCCGTGTCTGTCGCGGGTGCCGCGTTCGCCTGCGTCTGCGGCGTATCGGCCGCCACCTTGACCGGCGCGCCCGCATGCACGCTCTGCAGGCCGCTCACGATCACGCGGTCGCCGGTGTGCAGACCCGACGTCACGATCCATTGGTCGCGGAATGCGTTGTCGGCCACCACCTGCACCTGCTGCGCGTTGCCGGTCGCGTCCGCCACGTAGACGCTCGCCTTGCCGTCCGATGTGCGCGTCACGGCCATCTGCGGCACGAGTATCGCGTTGTCGTTTTCGCCTTCTTCCAGACGGGCGCGGACGAACATGCCGGGCAGCAATTCGCGTTCGGGGTTCGGGAACGTGCTGCGCAGCGTGACCGAGCCCGTCGTGGCGTCCACGGTCACGCCGGAGAACTGCAGCGCGCCGGGGTGCGCGTATTCGGTGCCGTCTTCCATTACGAGCGTGACGGCGGCGCTGTCGCTGCCCGTTTTCTTCAGGCGCCCCGAAGCGAAGGCCTTGCGCAGCTTCAGCCATTCCGTGCTGGGGCGCGTGACGTCGAGGTACATCTGGTCGAACGCCTGGATGGTGGCAAGCGCAGTGGTCTGGTCGGAGGTGACGAGCGCACCCTCGGTCACGCTCGATGCACCGATGCGCCCGGAAATTGGGGCGCGCACACGCGTGTATTCGAGGTTGACGCGCGCAGATTCGAGCGACGCCTCGTCGGCCGTGACGTCGGCTGCGTCTTCGCGAACGGCGGCGACGGCATCGTCGTAATCCTGCTTGCTCACGGCGTTGATCTTCACGAGTTCCGTGTAGCGATCCGCTTTCGTTTTCGCCGAGGCCAGCGTGGCGCGCGCTTTTTCGAGCGTGCCGCGGGCCTGGTCGTAGGTCGCCTGGTAGGTGGCCGGGTCGATCTGGTAGAGCACCTGGCCCGCCTTCACGTCGCTGCCTTCCACGAACAGGCGCTTCAAGACGATACCGCCCACCTGCGGGCGGACGTCGGAAACCTTCAGCGAGGAAAGGCGGCCGGAGAGTTCGGTGGTTTCGACGATGCGCTGCGGCGCGAGCGTGAGTACGCCGACCGCGGCGGTTTGTGCGGCAAAGCCGGAGGGCGCGCCTGTCGGCTTGTTGCAGCCCGCGGTGCCGAGTATGGCGAATATCGAGAGCGCGGAAAATAAGCGCCGCGGCCTGCACATCGTGCGGTGGTGCGCGTGGTTAGAGAGGATTGACGTCTTCATCTTTGACCTGTTTGGACATCGCGATGCGGGAACGGGATGGCACCGAGCGCTTCAATGGCAGCTCAGCGGAACCGGTGCTGGGCAAGGCGTAACGCTACCGACGTCGCCTATTTCCGTGCTTACGGAAACTTACTGTCCAGTGACCCGAGAAGACAGACGAAAGAGACGGGGATGCTTGCTGCGTACGAAACGAAACACCAGGCGGTGCGGCACATACATCTGGCGAGCGCCAATACTCAGTAATATTTCGAAAGCCAGTCGAGCCTTCTCCGGGCTACCATCAATCCGTTCTCATCCCACCCGAATACCCGAAGTGCACGCACCCCCCTTTCCCGATTCCACGCTGCAGGTCCTGCTCGTTGATGACGACGCCGAGCTGCGCGACCTGCTGCGCAAGTTCTTCCAGCAACGCGGCAGCGCGTTCTCCGTCTTGCACGACGCCACCAATCTGGCGCGGCGGCTCGAACGCGAGCGGCCGTCCATCATCGTGATGGACCTCATGATGCCGGGCGTGGATGGCCTCACCGCGCTCAAGCAATTGCGCGCGCGCGGCGACACGATTCCCGTCATCATGCTGACCGCGCGCGCCGAAGGCGTGGAGCGCGTGCTGGGGCTCGAACTGGGTGCGGACGACTATCTGGGCAAGCCGTTCATGCCGCAGGAACTGCTCGCGCGCATCCACGCGGTGCTGCGCCGCCAAGGCCAGCCGCCAACCACGGTAGTGCAGGAGAAGCGCGCCCCGTGCCGGTTCGGCCGTTTCGAACTGGATTTCTCGACGCGCACGCTGCTGAGGGAAGGCATACCCGTGAAGCTCACGGGCGGCGAGTACGCGCTGCTCGAGGTGCTGGCCTCGCACCCCATGGAGACGCTTTCGCGTGCGCGGCTCATCGAGCTGCTCCACGGTCCGGATGCCGAGGTGACGGAGCGCGGCATCGACGTGCCGGTATGGCGCCTGCGTCGCCTGATCGAGGACGATCCGTCCAATCCCCGGCGGTTGCAAACCATGCGCGGCGTCGGCTACATGTTCATTCCCGACATCCCGGCCGATGAAGAATCCATTTGATTCGATGTTCGGCCGGCTCGTCATCACGACGGTGGGCCTGCTCGTGCTGGTTCACCTCACGTCGCTGCTGCTGATCGACCGAACCCGCGCGAGCCTCACCGCTTTCCATATTTCGCGCGTCATGGAGGCTGCCGCCCGCATGGGCGAGCACGATGGCGGCAGCGAACGGTCTGTGGCGAACATTCTCGGTATTTCGTTCGTGGACCTGAAGCAACTGCCGGCCGCCGAAGCGCAGCGCTTTCGCATCGACACGCTCGGGCCCATCGAACGGCAGCTGCGGCACGTGCTGCCGTCGGGCATCCACGTGGCGATGGATAGCGACGGCACGCTGCGCGTGCTCCCCGCAGGCAGCACGCGTGGCATCGTGCTCCCGCGGGCCGAGGTGCCACTGAGTCGTTTCACCGGGGTGCTGGCGTTGACGCTGGTGTTCGCTATCGTGGTTGCCGTCGTGCTTGCGTGGCACCTGAACCGCCCCATCCGCGATCTTGCCGCAGCCGCGCGTGAGCATCGCACTGGCCATCATCTGAACTGCGTGCGCACACGCGGGCCGCGCGAACTGCGCGAGCTGATTGGCGACTTCAACGACATGACGCGCGAGCTGGCCGAGGCAGAGCGCGAGCGCGCCGTGATGCTCGCGAGTATCGCGCACGACCTGCGGACACCGATCACACGCATGCAGGTGCGGGCAGACCTGCTGACCGACCGTAGCGATCGCGAGGGCTTTCTGCGCGATACCGAATCCATGTCGCGTGTCATCACGCAGTTTCTCGACTTTGCGCACGAGAGCCCCGAAGGGTCGCCGCAAATCAGCGTGGACACGCATTGCCGTCGCGATTACACCGACGCACCGAGTCCGGGCGGCGAAGCGCATACCGATGCGCTTGTCACGCTCGATCTGCACGCGGGGCTCGACTTCATGCTGCCCATGGTCGATATCGACCGCATTCTCTCCAACCTTGTCGAGAATGCGCTGACCTATGGCGAGCCGCCCGTGGAGATCGCCACGCGAGCGCATGACGAGCACTACGAACTCGTGGTGCGAGATCACGGGGCCGGCGTGTCCGAGCCTGACCTGGACCGCGTGCTGCGTCCGTTTGTCCGGCTCGATCCCGCGCGCGGCGGCACCGCGCACAGCGGATTGGGCCTCGCCATCGTCCGCCGCCTCGTTCGCCATCACGGCGGCACGCTGCAGATTTCCAACGCGGCCGACAGCGGCCTTGTCATAGCGATGAGGTTTCCGAAGCACAGCGTCGCGCGATGAAGCGCCGCATGCGCTGTCGCCGCTCGTCCGGGTGGCAGCGGTGTCTAGTCGAGCTTCCCTGCGCCCACCGCTTCGGCAAGCGTGAGGGCGCCTTCGTTGAGGTCCTCGGTGGTGTGTTCACCAGGTGTTGGCCGAAGGGAGGAACGGCAACCCGACATCGATCACTCCGTTCACGATATGTTTCCCCTTCATCATCGCTTCCAGTGTTCGATACCGATGACTGTGCGGATCGTGCAGCGTGAGTGCACGTCGAAGTGATCGAGACCCTTTTCGACGTGGCAGGATACGGGCGCTTCATGGCTGTTCAGCAGGGCGGCCAGACGGCGATTCGACCGGACGACGCGAGTCGAATCGAATTCCCCATAGCTCGGCGCGAATGACACAACTCGTCTACGTCCGCATTAAATTTGTCCACTCACGCAGTGGACCAAGCGTTCCGGCAGTACCCCCTGATTTCTAGACCGATTCCCGGCGTACCGGGCGGCCGGCCGGGCGAAGCACCGAGTTCAGACAGTACGCTTTCGACCTCAAGCTCAGTCAAGCTTCAATCACTGCATGAATCTGGCCGATGCTGTTGAAAGCCAATTATTTTGGCATCTGATACATTCGGTTGGCATCCATTTCGGGGGCACGTCATGAAACTTCGGACCGTGTATTTGAAGGTGAGTGATATGGAGACGTCCACTTCTTTCTGGGAGCGACTTCTCGGATATGAACCGCTGAAACGGTCCGGCAAGTGGACTGAATTCTTGATCGGCACAAACAGACTGGGCCTTTTGTTAAACGATTTTGGAGACGAGATAAAAGGTAGCAGCTCCGTCCCGGTCTTTGAGTTCGAAGAAGGTGCACTTCACGAATTCGTGAAACGGGCTACAGAAAACGGCGCCGCCATCGTGATGGACGGATTGAAGATCGCGTCCATGAAAAGCATTGTATTGAGCAGCCCCGACGGACACGAGTTCGAGCTTTGCATGTGCCGCAACTAACCACGGGCTTTGCAGTTCGTCGTATGTCCCGCGAACGACCGCTTGGCGGCGACGAAGGGCCGTTGCAGGAGCCGCGACGAATGTCGCCCGGGTCGCAAAGCATCCTTCGCGCGACCACACAACGGCCGCTCGACATCATGTGCCGCTGATTGTCGATGCCGCATAACGGAAGGATAACGAAGTAATGCCGCTTATTTTCAGGCGTATCGACTCGAACTTCAATCGCGGTAGCGCCCCGCATGCCGTGCATGCCAGGCTCAGCTCGCATACACGGTCAGGGTCCAGTCCAGCCGTGGCTCAAGATCCAGTGAACCCGCGCTCCGAGAGAGCCCAGGAGCACCGACCCGCCGAACGCCAGGTTCACCGCCGATTGCATCAGATCGTGTTCAACGGAATTCTCAGATAGCGCTTGCCGTTGTTTTCCAAAGGCGGAAGAGCGCCGGCCCGCATGTTCACCTGCATCGCTTGAAGAATCAGCTTCGGCAAGGTCAGCGTCGCATCTCGTGCGGTACGTGCCGCGACGAACGCGTCTTCAGTAATCCCGTCACGAACGTGTACGTTCGTGGTGCGTTCGGCCCCGATTGTCGTTTCCCACGCGTAGGCGTCCCGGCCGGGCGCCTTGTAGTCGTGACTCAGGAACAGTCTTGCTTCGTCGGGAAGGCAAAGCAGTCGCCGAATGGAGCGGAAAAGCCGCCTGGCGTCTCCGCCCGGCAAGTCGGCTCTCGCCGTCCCGTAATCCGGCATGAACATCGTGTTGCCGCAGAACACGGAATCGCCGATGACGTAGGCGACACTGTCCGGCGTATGTCCGGGAACGTCGAGAACCCTGCACTCGATCGCCCCGATGGTGAATCGCTCTCCGTCATCGAACAGATGATCGAATTGCGAGCCGTCGCACCGGAACTCCGGTCCAGCGTTAAACAAGCTGCCGAAGCGTCGCTGTACCGCGGTGATCGCGCGTCCGATTGCGAGCGCACCGCCGACACGCGCCTGCAGAAAGGACGCGGCGCTCAGATGATCCGCATGGACATGGGTTTCGAGCAACCATGCGATCGAGAGGCCTTCCGATTCGATATACGCGACGATAGCCCGGGCCGACGCCTCCGAACATCGGCACGTCGGTGCGTCGAAGTCGAGGACGGGGTCGATGATCGCGGCTGCAAGCGAGATCGGATCGTGAACGACATAACTCGCGGTTGACGTCGCCTCGTCAAAAAAGGAATGGACAACCGGCATCGGATGTTTTCCAGCGCGAGTTTGAACGATGCTCGCGATGGCGCGTTCGAGCGATTGATCCACGCGATGTCTCCTTTTTGGCCCACGGCCGTCTCCGGCTCAAGCCTCGGAGAAGAGTGGGGCAAAGTGCGGTTCGAGTTCGGGAAAAACATCCGCGTGCCGATCGCCAGGCCGGGTCGGCGTCGAGGCCCTGGGTTCAGAGACCGACCTGACTGATGTCTGAGCGCCCCGGCAAGGCGGCGAATCGATGGCCGACGCCTTGATCATCGCCGTCGCGTTGCTGCACATCGCGTTCCTCGCGCGCTTTGGACGAAAGACCGCGTCCCCTCGAGCAATCGATTCGCCCGTCAGAATGCAAACGCCGTCCTTCCGGGCAATCACTCTCTGCCAGGTCTGCTCGCCGTATCGACACGTCGTTGAACTGCTCCACGAGACGAGCACGGTGTCGGCTGACGGGCGCTCGAGAATCACGATGCGGACCGCCCCGAGGTTCGAATCGGTCCTGCATGCACGCCCGTCCGCTCCCGGTGTAAGCGGTGCAGCCGGAGGCGATCGCAGGGCGTCGAGGATCCTGTCCCAGCGATGCCGGTCGCTTATGCCGTTTGCGAGATCGTCGATACCTGGAGTGTTTTCCATAGCTTCAATATCGCCATTGGATGCTGGGTGCAGCGTGAGAAACGGTGCTGCCAGGCGGACAGTTTTTGCGCGAGGCCGGTGCAAAGCGCTGCACCGGCCCATCGCAGTCAGACGATTCAGCTTTGCAGGAAATCGAGTAGATCGAGGTTGACGGCGCTCGCGTTGATCGTCGCCATGCCGTGCGAGCCGCCGGGATAGATCTTGAGCCGTGCATTCGGGGCGATTTCAACCGACCGTCGTGCCGATGCGTCGATCGGCACGATCTGGTCGTCGTCGCCGTGCAGAATGAGGAGGGGTACGTCGATTTTTTTCAGATCTTCGGTGTAGTCGATCTCGGAGAATTCACGAATGCAATCAAATTGCCCCTTGATCGAACCCATCAGGCCTTGCACCTGGAAGGCGTCGATCGTGCCTTGTGACACGTCGGCACCCGGGCGGTTGAAGTTGTAAAGCGGTACGGCGAGCTCCTTGTAGAGCTGCGAACGATTGTTCACCACGCCGGCGCGCAGTCCATCGAATACATCGATCGGCAGACCGCCGGGGTTATCGTTGGTCTTGAGCATGATCGGCGGAACCGCGCCGATCAGCACCGCCTTTGCGACGCGTCCGGTTCCGTGGCGGCCGATGTAGCGTGCGACCTCGCCTCCACCGGTCGAATGCCCGACCAGCACCGCGCCGCGCAGATCGATATGGTTCAGGAGTGCCGCGAGATCGTCGGCATACTGATCCATGTGGTTCCCGTCCCACGTTTGACCGGAACGGCCGTGGCCGCGGCGATCGTGTGCAATGACACGATAGCCTCGGGTGCCGAGGAACAGCATTTGTGCATCCCAGGCGTCGGCACAGAGCGGCCACCCATGGGAGAAGACGACCGGCGTGCCTGTCCCCCAGTCCTTGTAGAAAATCTCGGTACCGTCCGTGGAGTTGAAATAGCTCATGGCACGTTCCTGATCAGGTTGATTTGAAGGAAGTCTCGGGCAGGGCAATACGGAGCATCGTGTCGAGTTGGCGATCGCGAACGGCGCGTCGCACCGGCGCCCGCTGGTTTCCGGCGTGGCGGTGAGCAGCGACCCGCGCATGCGGGCCGCACTCACGAAGTGCGGGCATCGTCGTTTCGTTTCAGTGACTGCAGTCGTCACGCTCCGAATCGACGTGGCAACCCGCTGAACCGCGGGAAATCCGGAGCGATCGTCATATGCATTGCGTCGACGGCGGGGCCGACGGCACGCACGCGGTATCGCGAGCGAACCTGCGTCAGCGCATGCCGCCGCTGGCGATGATGTGTTCGCCCGTCAGCCACTTTGCGTCGTCGGAAGCGAGGAAAGCCGCAATCGATGCCACGTCGTCCGGTCTGCCCACGCGCCCGAGCGGCGTCTGGCTGACCGCTGAACTCTCGAACTCCGATCCGATCACGCCGGCGCTTTGCGCGCCTTCGGTCACGATCACACCGGGGTTGATCGTATTCACGCGAATGCCGCGCGGCCCGAGTTCGCGCGCGAGCGCGCCGGTGATGGAATCCACCGCGCCTTTCGTGCCGCTGTAGACGGCGGTCGTCGCCGGTGTGAGCGTCGAGACGACCGAGCTGACATTGATGATGCTGGCGCCTTCGCCCAGGTGCTGGACGGCGGCCTGTGTCGTGAGCAGGACCCCGAGCACGTTGATGTCGAATTGCCTGCGGTATTGCGCTTCCGTGAACGCATCGATCGGCGCGAACTCGTAGACGCCCGAGTTGTTGACGAGGATGTCGAGGCGGCCAAACGTTTCGATTGCCGCATCGACGATGCCTTTCGTGTCGGCGGCCTTCGACACGTCGCCGCCCACGGCAACCGCTTTTCCCCCGGCCGTGGTGATGGCGGACACGACCTCGTCCGCGCCGGCCTTGCTGCTGGCGTAGTTCACGACGACCGACGCGCCCTCTGCCGCGAGCGCCTTGGCGATGGCGGCGCCGATACCCTTCGACGCACCGGTTACAACGGCCACTTTTCCTGCAAGCTTGCCCATGATGTTCACCTCAGTGTGAATGATTCCGTTGATGGACACCGGCCAGCCGTCTCGCACGATGCGATCGCCGGTGTTTTCTGCCTGTGCGGACCTGCATGCGGTCGCGATCGCCTGGCGCGGCGCGACTGGCCGGCCGTCGATGCGCGGGACATGGCATCGTCAACCCGGCCATGCCGAATTGCGGATGACGGAACAGAAATTCCCCCGATGGAAGTGAGGCTCCTTGTCGGCGATCACGTCGGCCTTCACGTTGCCGAACGTGGTCTCCGGTTTGTGCTTGATGCCGTTGTAGAACGCCTGAATGATCTCTTCCTTGAAGTGCGGCGGGCGCGGATGCGCATGCGTGACGGCTTCGCGTTCCTCGTGCGAGAACGCGTGGTACGAAAGGCCGAGCACATCCATCTCGACCCCGGCGGTCACCAGCGCAACGACCGGGTGCATATGGCGCGGAATGCCGGGCGTGGTATGCAGCGCAATGGCCGTCCAGACGAGATCGATGTCGGCCGCGGTGATGCCCCGGCCCGAGAGAAAGTCGCGGGCCGCATTGGCTCCGTCGACTTCGAAGCGTTCGGTGGCGCTGCTGTACGCGCCGGTGAGGCCGATGTCATGGAACATGGCGCCCGCGTACAACAGTTCCGGATCGAATTTCAGGCCGCGACGCACGCCTTCCAGGGCGCCGAACAAATAGACGCGGCTCGAATGATGAAAGAGCAGCGGGGTGGACGTGTCGCGCACGAACTCGGTAATTTCCCGTGCAAGCTGACTGTCGGGCACGGCGACATCCTGAATGACCTGCGACATGACGGTTCTCCATCGAAATGTGAGCGGATGCCGGCGTCCTGGCGAACGCCGCACGCGAACGGCCGGTTACTTCGCCGCAGCCGTCGCCCCGATTCTCGCGAGGGCCTCGCGAACGCCCGCGCCGTACTCGGGGTCCGCCTTCGCGCAATGGAGGATGTGGCGTTCCTGGATAGGCGCGTGGACGGAGGCCAACTGCCGGGCGGTGTTGTCGAACAGCACCTGTCGCTGCGCCTGACTCATCAGGCGAAACAGATTCCCGGGCTGCGCGAAGTGATCGACGTCCACACGGTGGTCCCAATGTGCGGCGTCGCCCTCGATTCGCAGCGGCGGCTCGTGAAGATCGGGCCGCACTTCCCACTCGCCGGCACTGTTCGGGTAGTAGGACGGCGTGCCGCCGAGGTTGTCGTCGGTGCGCATGGCGCCATCGCGGTGGTAGCTGTGGAAGGGGCACTTCGGCGCATTGACGGGAATGTGATTGAAGTTCACGCCCAGCCGATAACGTTGCGTGTCGCCATAAGAGAAGAGCCGCGCCTGCAGCATCTTGTCCGGCGAAAAGCCGATGCCGGGCACGACGTTCGCGGGCGAGAACGCGGCCTGCTCGACCTCGGCGAAGTAGTTGCCCGGGTTGCGGTTCAATTCGAGCACGCCGACCTCGATCAGCGGGAAATCGCTTTTCGGCCAGACCTTGGTCAGGTCGAACGGGTTGAACGGCAGCGCCCTGGCCTCGTCGTCGTTCATCACCTGAATGAAGAGGGTCCAGCGCGGGAACTCGCCGCGTTCGATGCTTTCGTAAAGGTCGCGGCCATGCGTTTCTCGGTCCTTGCCGACGAGCTGTTCGGCTTCGCCGTCGGTCAGATTCTCGATGCCTTGCTGCGTACGGAAGTGGAATTTCACCCACGTCCGCTGGTTGTCGGCATCGACGAGGCTGAACGTATGGCTGCCGAATCCATGCATGTGACGATAGCTGCGCGGGATGCCCCTGTCGCTCATGACGATCGTGACCTGATGAAGCGCCTCCGGCAGCAGCGTCCAGAAGTCCCAGTTGCTGTTTGCGCTGCGCAGTCCGGTGCGCGGGTCGCGCTTGATCGCGTGATTGAGATCGGGAAAACGCAGCGGATCACGGAAAAAGAACACGGGCGTGTTGTTGCCCACGATGTCCCAGTTTCCTTCTTCCGTATAGAACTTCACCGCGAAGCCCCGGATATCGCGTTCGGCATCGGCGGCGCCGCGCTCGCCGGCGACTGTCGAAAAGCGCATGAATACCGGCGTTGCCTTGCCGATTTCCGAAAAGAGTTTCGCCTTGGTGTAGCGCGTGATGTCGTGCGTGACCGTGAATACGCCATGCGCGCCCGATCCTTTGGCGTGCATGCGTCGTTCGGGAATGACCTCGCGGTCGAAGTGCGCGAGTTTCTCGATCAGCCAGATATCCTGCAGCAGCGCGGGACCGCGCGGGCCGGCCGTTTCGATGTTCAGATTGTCGGCGACGGGCGCACCGGTTGCGTGATCGAGACGCGTAGACGTATCGCGATTTTTCATGCGTCGACTCCAGGAGGGGTGGGCGGACCGGCGCAGCGCCATGCCGTTTCGGGGCGGGCGGCCGCGCGAGGCTTTACGGGAAAATCAACGTGCAATTTCGGCAGGTGCGCCGACATGAAACGGCCGGACCGCGATGGCCACCCGTTCGACGAGTGACGTGCCACGGAGGCATCGACGAGTCGATGTGAGAGAAGCGTACCCGCGGGGTGCCCGCGCGATCTTGTATAAAACACCGGTTCGTTGGACGATTCGCGGACGACCGTCGAATACCGGGGGCAGGGGCTGAATCCGGATCAGGAGGCGGCGGTGCGGGGTGCGTCGGCGCATGTCGAGCGGACACACATGCGCCGCCCGTGACGTTTGCACCGGTGCGGTGCTATCGGTTGCGCTGCGCCCAGTCTTTCGGCCCGCACCCCTCGAGACGCGAGAACACGCGCGAGAAATGACTCTGGTCGAAAAATCCGCAGTCCGACGCGATGCTGGCCAGGCTCGCATCGGTGTCCCGCAATAGCGATTTCGCGCGCTCGATACGGCGCTTGAGCAGCCACTGATGGGGCGTGCTGCCGGTGGTCTGCTTGAAGGCTTCGCCGAAGTAACTGGTGGAGAGATTGCACTCGCGCGCGAGATCGGCGATCGACGGATTGTCGTGCAGGTGGGACGCGAAATAATCCTCGATGCGCCGCATCTGCCAAGGAGCGAGTCCGGAGCGGCGCGGCCGGAGCGCCGGATCGGCTCGGCCATAGCGTGTGACGACGTGTTCGCAGAACGCCAGCGCGAGGTAATCGATGAACAGCGCACTCGTCAGGTTGGGCTGCTGCAGGACCGTCTGCAGCGTATGCGACAGACTGAGCAGCACCGGGTCGCTGGCGCCGAGATGCGGCTGCACGAGTCCTCCTATGCGCCGGCGCCGCTTTTGATCGGTGAATTCCTCGATCGCGCCCTGGGCCAGATAGAGCCGCATGGTATCGAACGGCATGTCGAGACGGCGCGTCGGGCTCGAGCGCAGGTCGAGCAGAAAGCAACTGCCGGGACTGCACGACGCGGATGCGTCGAGATTGCCGCTTGAATAACGGAGGCCGGGATCGGGGCCGAGTATCAGCGGCATCTGGAAGACGAAGGCTTCCTCCGGTTGCGGCGTGAGCGAGCGCCCCGGCTGGGGCCGCGGGTTGATCAACCGGGTGAACGAAATCGGTTGCCCGTGGGAGAAAACGCCGGCCCGCACGGTCGGTGCATCTCGCAGGAGAAACCGTCTGGCGAGCGTGTCGTCTGCAACCGGTTGACCGTAATCGACAGGATCCTTGTCGTTCATTCATCGCGCCCTGGAGTGCGCCCGGTCGGGCGTGGCGTGCCTTTGCCCGACGGCGGGCTCAAATGAAATCAGGCCCAATTTAGCGCAATTCGATGACGGCCGCGCGATGCGTGCAGTCACGCGCGTGACGCTGTCCGATCGCGGGTGCGACGCGCACGGCAATGGTGCGATTCGCACTCGCGCGGAACCGGACGGTGCGCGGGCGTCGTTGCGCGCGCCAACGCAGGGCGGCTTCGTCAGCGTGAACTCAACGACGTCTGACCGACGTGCGATGCCGGGTCCCAGCCGCCGCCGAGCGCCTTGAACGTCGAGATCGCGGCCCGCGCGGATTCCGTCTGTGCTTGCGCGCGCGCGTCGGCGGCCTGCAGCAGCGTCTCGTTCGCGTGCAATACGTCGATGAAGCTCGCCGCACCGCTGCGGTACGCGGTCATCGACGCATCCTTGGCGCGGGAAAACGACGACTCGGCATGCGACAGCGTGGCCGCCTGCGCCTGTCGATTCACCAATGACGAGAGCGAGTTCTCGACGTCCTCGGACGCGCGGAGGACGGCCTGCCGATAGGCCGCGAGCGCCTGCGCGTCGGCGCCTTTCGCCGCTTCGACATCGGCGCCGATGCGCGCGAAATCGAACAGGCGCCAGCGCAGCCCGACGAGGCCGGCCGCCTGGTTGGCGCCGCTCGAGAACAAGGTACCGGTGGCGGCGGCGGTCGCGCTGCCGAGGAAGGCGTTCAGCGAGACCGTCGGGTAGTACTCGCCGATCGCGGCGCCAATGCGCGCATTGGCCGCGGCGAGGTGACGTTCGGCGGCGATCAGGTCGGGACGTCTTTGCAGCAGATCGGCCGGCGTGCCCATTTCCGCGAGCGACGGCGCAACGGGGATCATGGCGGGCGGGCTCAGCTCCGCGCGGTGCGTGCCGGGAGGCGTGCCGAGCATCACGTCGAGGGCGTTCGACGCCGCGTCGAGCGCCGCGAGCAGGACGGGCACGCTGGCCTGAACCTGATCGAGCGCGCCTTGCGCCTGCTGAACCTGATAGTCGGCCGCCGCACCTTTCGAATACAGGAGTTTCACGTCCGCGAGCAGTGTCTGCTGCGTCTGCACCTGCCGGGTCGCGATGTCCAGACGGGCCTGGAGCCCCCGGATCGTGACGTAGAGGTCCGCGGTCTGGGCCGCGACGGCAAGGCGGGTGGCGACCGCCGCCGCCTGCGTCGCCGAGTAATCGGCGAGCGCGGCTTCACGCTGGCGGCGCAGACCGCCAAAGATGTCGATCTCCCAACCGGCCTCCAGGTTGGTTTCGTACTCGGTGCCCCAGCGCGCGTAACCCGGCGTGGCATTGAGCAATTGCCCCAACGGCGTGTCGACGGACTGATAGGCGCGTGCCGCCGACGCGGAAACCGAGGCCGACGGGAGGAGCGCCGCGTTGGCCGCGCCGAGGCGCGCGCGTGCCTGAGTGATTTGCGCGACGGCCTGAGCCAGGTCCAGGTTCTGCGCCAGCGCCAGCGAAACGTAACGCGTGAGCAGCGGGTCGTTGAAGCTTTCCCACCAGGCGGAGAGATCGGCAACCGGAGCCTGTGCCGTGCCGGCGGACGGCTGGGTCAGGTAGTGCTGCGCCAGCGGCGCATCCGGGCGGTGGTAGTCGGGACCCACGGCGCACGCCGAAAGGGCGGCGACGCTGGCCAGGAGAACAAGTGGACGGTGCAGGGGCATGATCATCTCGGGAGCGCAACGGCAGAGCGGATAGTGTGACCAATATACAATATGGTCACAAGTTGTCAACTCGCGAGTGAGCGGCTAAGCTTGAGACATGAACAAACCGACTCCCTCCGCCTCCCCGTCCCGCGGCCCCTCGGACCACGAAGTTCGCGCGCAGATCGTCGACGCCGCAACGGAATACTTCAGCCGCTACGGCTACGAAAAGACCACCGTTTCCGACCTCGCGAAGGAAATCGGGTTTTCAAAAGCCTATATCTACAAATTCTTCGATTCCAAGCAGGCGATCGGTCAAGTCATCTGCGCGAATCGGCTCGCCGCGATGATCACCGCGGTCAAGGAAAACATCGACGGCGCGCACAGCGCGACGGAAAAATTTCGCTGTATGTTCAAGACCTTGCTTTCATCCGGAAGCGAGCTCTTCTTCCAGGATCGCAAGCTTTACGACATCGCCGCCGTGTCGGCCGCATCGCCCTGGCCATCGGTCCAGGGTTATGAGGACCAGATCCGGCAACTCGTCGCCGAGATCCTGCGGCTCGGGCGCGAAACCGGCGAATTCGAACGCAAGACGCCGCAAGACGAGGCGGTGAACGGGATCTTTCTGGTGATGAAGCCCTATTTCAATCCGCTGCTGCTCCAGTACAACCTCGAGGGTGCGGAAGAGGCGACGACCCAACTTGCGAACCTGGTACTCAGAAGTCTCGCGCCATGAATCTTGTTGTGACTGTTGACTGAATTGGTCACTAGTATCAGAATGAGGGCTCCTGTTCTTTGCGAGAGGGGACCTCATGTTCCGGCGCCATCATTTTGTCTACACATTGGGCGTGGCTTCGCTTGCGCTCGCGGCATGCGGCGAGCATCCGGCCGCCGATCCGCGCACCGAGGCGCCACTTGTGCGTACGAGCGCCGTTCACGGCGCGGCGGGGGCGAGCCGGTCGTTTTCGGGTGTCGTGGGCGCCCGCGTTCAGAGCGATCTCGGTTTCCGGGTTCAGGGCAAGGTCATCGAGCGGCTGGTCGACGCGGGCCAGACGGTCAAGCGCGGCCAGCCGCTGATGCGCATCGATCCGATCGACCTGGGGCTGCAGGCCCGTGCGCAGCAGAAGCTCGTGGATGCCGCCCAGGCGCGCGCGACGCAGACGGCCGCCGACGAGGCGCGCTATCGGGATCTCGTCGCGGCCGGCGCGGTTTCGGCATCGACCTATGACCAGCTCAAGGCGGCGGCCGACTCCGCCAAGGCCCAGCTCGTCGCGGCGCAGGCGCAGGCGGTGCTCGCCAACAACGCGTCCGGCTACGCCGTCGTCATGGCGGACGCCGACGGCGTGGTACTCAGAAGTCTCGCGCCATGAATCTTGTTGTGACTGTTGACTGAATTGGTCACTAGTATCAGAATGAGGGCTCCTGTTCTTTGCGAGAGGGGACCTCATGTTCCGGCGCCATCATTTTGTCTACACATTGGGCGTGGCTTCGCTTGCGCTCGCGGCATGCGGCGAGCATCCGGCCGCCGATCCGCGCACCGAGGCGCCACTTGTGCGTACGAGCGCCGTTCACGGCGCGGCGGGGGCGAGCCGGTCGTTTTCGGGTGTCGTGGGCGCCCGCGTTCAGAGCGATCTCGGTTTCCGGGTTCAGGGCAAGGTCATCGAGCGGCTGGTCGACGCGGGCCAGACGGTCAAGCGCGGCCAGCCGCTGATGCGCATCGATCCGATCGACCTGGGGCTGCAGGCCCGTGCGCAGCAGAAGCTCGTGGATGCCGCCCAGGCGCGCGCGACGCAGACGGCCGCCGACGAGGCGCGCTATCGGGATCTCGTCGCGGCCGGCGCGGTTTCGGCATCGACCTATGACCAGCTCAAGGCGGCGGCCGACTCCGCCAAGGCCCAGCTCGTCGCGGCGCAGGCGCAGGCGGTGCTCGCCAACAACGCGTCCGGCTACGCCGTCGTCATGGCGGACGCCGACGGCGTGGTGGTCGAGACGCTGGCGGAGCCCGGCCAGGTCGTCGCGCCGGGACAAATCGTCGTGCGGCTCGCGCATGCCGGCCCCCGCGAGGCCGTCGTCCAGCTTCCCGAGACGCTGCGTCCCGCATCCGGCTCGATCGCCGAGGCGACGCTGTACGGCGCGGCCCAGAAGCCCGTTCCCGCCGTCCTGCGCCAGCTCTCCGACTCCGCCGATCGGCTGACACGGACCTACGAGGCGCGATACGTTCTCCAGGGCGCGCTGTCGAATGCGCCGCTCGGCGCGACCGTGACGCTCGATCTCGCAGGCGATGCCGGCCAGGCACCCGCCGGCATGGTGGTACCGGTCGGCGCGGTGTTCGATCCAGGCACGGGCACCGGGGTCTGGACGGTCGACCGGGCCCAGTCGCGCGTGACCTGGCGCAAGGTGCGCGTCACCGCATTGAGCGACGACAGTGCGACGGTGACGGGCGACCTTCGCGACGACGATCAGGTCGTCGCGCTCGGTGCCCAGTTGTTGCACGACGGAGAGCAGGTGCGTCTCGCCAGTGACAAGATGATCGCGGCATCCGTCGCCGCGCAAGGAGCGGCGCGATGAGCGGCTTCAACTTGTCGGCGCTCGCGGTGCGGGAGCGCTCGGTCACGCTGTTTCTGATCATCCTGATTTCGATCGCCGGCGTGGTGGCCTTCCTGAAACTGGGGCGGGCCGAAGATCCGCCCTTTACCGTCAAGTCGATGACGGTCATCACGGCGTGGCCCGGCGCGACCGCGCAGGAAATGCAGGACCAGGTGGCCGAGCCGCTCGAAAAGCGCATGCAGGAACTGCGCTGGTACGACCGGACCGAGACCTATACGCGTCCGGGGCTGGCCTTCACCACCGTGACCTTGCTCGACAGTACGCCGCCCGCGGACGTGCCCGAGGAGTTCTATCAGGCGCGCAAGAAGCTGCATGACGAAGCGGGCAACCTGCCGCCCGGCGTGATCGGCCCGCTCGTCAACGATGAGTACTCCGACGTGACGTTCGCGCTGTTCGCGCTGAAGGCGAAAGGCGAGCCGCAACGAGTGCTGGTGCGCGACGCCGAGGGATTGCGCCAGCGGCTTCTTCATGTGCCGGGCGTCAAGAAGGTGAACATCATCGGCGAGCAGGCGGAACGGATCTACGTCTCGTTTTCGCACGACCGGCTCGCGACGCTCGGCGTGACGCCGCAGGAGATCTTCGCCGCGTTGAACAACCAGAACGTTCTGACGCCGGCCGGTTCGATCGATACGGCGGGCGCGCAGGTCTTCATTCGCGTCGAAGGCGCGTTCGACAAGCTGCAGACCATTCGTGACACGCCGATCGTCGTTCAGGGCCGCACGCTGAAGCTTTCCGATGTGGCGACCGTCGAACGCGGTTACGAAGACCCGGCCACGTTCCAGATTCGCAACAACGGCGAACCGGCGTTGCTGCTCGGCGTCGTGATGCGGGACGGCTGGAACGGGCTCAACCTCGGCAAGGCGCTCGACGCGGAGGTCGCATCGATCAACGGCGGGATGCCGCTCGGCATGAGCCTCACGAAGGTGACCGACCAGGCCGTCAATATCCATTCGGCCGTCGACGAATTCATGGTCAAGTTCTTCGTCGCGCTGCTCGTGGTGATGGTCGTGAGCTTCGCGAGCATGGGATGGCGCGTCGGCATCGTCGTGTCGGCGGCGGTGCCGCTGACGCTCGCGGGGGTCTTCGTCGTGATGGCCGCCACGGACAAGAGCTTCGACCGCATCACGCTCGGTTCGCTGATTCTCGCGCTGGGCCTGCTCGTCGACGACGCGATCATCGCCATCGAAATGATGGTCGTGAAAATGGAGGAGGGCTACAACCGCGTCCAGGCGTCGGCTTATGCGTGGAGCCACACGGCCGCGCCGATGCTGTCGGGCACGCTGGTCACGGCGGTCGGCTTCATGCCGAACGGCTTCGCGCGCTCGACGGCGGGCGAATACACGAGCAACATGTTCTGGATCGTCGGCATCGCGTTGATCACGTCGTGGGTCGTGGCCGTCGTCTTCACGCCGTACCTCGGCGTCAAGCTGTTGCCCGACATCGCCGTGATCGAAGGCGGCCACGAGGCGATCTACAACACGCGGAACTACCAGCGCTTTCGCCGTTTCCTCGGGCGCGTGATCGGCCGCAAGTGGATGGTCGCCGGGATCGTGGTGGCATCGTTCGTGATCGCCGTGATGGGCATGGGACTGGTGAAGAAGCAGTTCTTCCCGACGTCCGATCGCCCGGAAGTGCTCGTCGAAGTGCAGATGCCCTACGGGACTTCGATCGAGCAGACCGCGTCGGCAACGGAAAAGGTCGAGGCGTGGCTCGCGAAGCAGCCGGAAGCGCAGATCGTGACCTCGTACATCGGGCAGGGCGCGCCGCGCTTCTATCTGGCGATGTCTCCGGAGCTGCCGGATTCGTCCTTCTCGAAGATCGTGATCCGCACGAACGACGAGCGTCAACGTGAAGCGCTCAAATTCCGTCTGCGCAAGGTCGTCGCCGCAGGCCTGGTGCCCGGGGCGCAGGTTCGCGTCACGCAGCTGGTGTTCGGCCCTTACTCGCCTTACCCCGTCGCGTTCAGGGTCATGGGCCCGGACGCGGGGACGTTGCGCACGATCGCCGCACAGGTCGAACGGACGATGAACGCCAGCCCGATGATGCGAACGGTGAACGCCGACTGGGGGCCGCGCGTACCCACCGTGCACTTCACGCTCGATCAGACTCGTCTCGGGTCGTTCGGGCTGACGTCCAGTTCGGTCGCGCAGCAACTGCAATTCCTGCTGACCGGGATTCCCATCACGCACGTGCGCGAGGACATTCGTTCGGTGGAACTGGTCGCGCGTTCGGCGGGAGACACCCGGCTCGACCCGCAACGGATCGAAGGATTCACGCTGGTCGGTACCGCGGGGCAGCGGGTGCCGCTCTCGCAGGTCGGCAAGGTCGACATCCGCATGGAGGATCCGATCCTGCGCCGTCGCGATCGAACGCCGACGATCACCGTGCGCGGCGATATCGCCGAAGGATTGCAACCGCCCGATGTGTCGACCGCGATGCTCGCGCAGCTGCAGCCCATCATCGCGAAGCTGCCGGGCGGCTACCGGATCGAGGAGGCCGGCTCCATCGAGGAGGCCAACAAGGCGACCAATGCACTCGCGCCGCTGTTCCCGATCATGATCGCGCTGACGCTGCTCATCATCATTTTCCAGACGCGCTCGATTGCCGCGACCATGATGGTGTTCGCGACCAGTCCGCTGGGTCTGATCGGCGTGGTGCCGACGCTTCTGCTGTTCAATCAGCCCTTCGGCATCAACGCCTTGGTCGGGCTCATTGCGCTGTCCGGCATCCTGATGCGCAACACGCTGATCCTGATCGGCCAGATCGAGGTGAACACGCACGCGGGCATGATGCCGTTCGATGCGGTGGTGGAGGCGACCCTGCAGCGCTCGCGGCCGGTGATCCTGACGGCGGTTGCCGCGATGCTGGCGTTCATTCCGCTGACCCATTCCGTGTTCTGGGGCACGCTGGCCTATACGCTGATCGGAGGAACCTTCGCCGGAACGATTCTGACGCTGGTGTTTCTGCCGGCCATGTACTCGATCTGGTTCAAGATCCGGCCCGCGGCAGGAGAAAGCCGTTCCGCGCTCGAACCCAGCGCCAGCGTGACGACGGAGGCATGAGCGCGCCGGGCGATGAAGGTATCGCCCGGCGCCTCGCGACGCGGAGTCGACCTGCGTCCGGTTGCGAGCCCGGCGGCGAACGGATTGACGCTGCGGGAAGGCGAGCCATGGCTTGCAGTCGAGATCGGGAGAGGCGATCCGGTGCGCCCCGTTTGTTCTTTGCGCGGTGACTTCGGGGCGTCGGGCCGTGGCACGGAATCGGACCGACGCCGGACGGCGACTCGATGCGGCGGCGGGAGGTGACCGGCAGGTGGGACGAGATCCGGCGTTCGCAGGCCGGCAATGCCGGCCGGGACAAGACGGACTACCGATCAGTATGGTCTTTCACCACGTTCGCGACTGTCTCGAGGGAACGCCGGAGCGTGTCGAGGTCGACCGAACCCAGTGCCAGGCGAACGGCGTGCGGAACGTGTCTCGACGCAGCAAAGGGATGTGCCGTCGACACCGAGATGCGCTCACGCAGCAACGCCTTCGCAACGGCATCCGCCCGAACCTCGTGTGGCAGCGGCAGCCAGACGAAGTACGACGAGGAGTGACGGACCGGCTTCAAATGACCGAGGACTTCGCTCACGACGGCCTGGCGCAGGGAAGCGTCACGCCGTTTCTCCGCTTCGAGCCTTGCAACGGTGCCGTCCTCGATCCAGCCGCAGGCAATCGCCGTCATGGCGGCGGGCGTGTTCCAGACGGTCGCCCGGATCGTGCGTTCCAGTTTGCCGACCCAGTCGCGCGGTGCGCTGACCATGCCGATGCGCAGCCCCGTCGCGACGCTCTTCGACAAGCTGGACACGTACACCGTCAGTTCGGGCGCAAGCATCGCAAGCGGCGGCGGCGGACGCTTCTCCAGAAAGGCATAAGCCGCATCCTCGATCAGGATCAGTCCGTGTTGCCGGGCAATGGACACCAGATGACGCCTTTGACGGGCGCTCACCACCCATCCCAGCGGGTTATGCAGGGTCGGCATCGTGTACATCGCGCGCACCCGTCTTCGCCGGCACAATTTCGCCAGGGCATCCAGATCGGGGCCGTCTGCCGCACCTGGAATCGTCACGAGTTCGAGCCGGAAAGCCTCGGCGGTCAGCTTGAAACCGGGGTACGTCAGCGCGTCCACCGCGACGACGTCGCCGGGGTCGAGCAATGCCATGGCGGTCGCCGTGAGCCCGTGCTGTGCGCCGCTCACGAGCACCGTGTTCTCGGGTGACGCCGACAAGCCGCGGCTCGTCAGATGGCGGGCCATGGTCTCCCGCTCGTGCGGCCGCCCGCCATGGGGATGGTAGCGAAGCAATGCGTCCAGGTTGCCTGATCCCGCCAGCTCTCGCAGCGCCGTTCTCAGAAGCTCGCCCTGACCCGGCATGGAAGGGTTGTTGAAGTTCAGGTCGATCGCGCCGTCGTTCCAGGCCTGGAGATCGACGCCATGACCGCGCGGAAGTACTTCCTTCACAAACGTGCCGCGGCCGGTTTCACCGCTGACCAATCCCATTGCATCGAGCTCGGCGTAGACGCGCGTGGCGGTCGCGAGCGACAGGCCCTCTCGGGCGGCGAGATCGCGGTGGGTCGGCAGTCGGGTTCCGGGACGCAGTCGACCTTCGTGGATGTCCGCCGCGAACCGGTCAACCACTTCCTTGTAGCGAAGTCGAGGCATGTCGATTCAATACAATCGTTTGAATGTACCGATTATCTTCCAAACATCGCGCGTGATACCAACGCTTCTCGCGTCTTGTCGCAGTCGCTCGCCTTTACGCATCGACATTTGTGCAGGTCACGCGCCTCCAGGATCAGAAATTACGGCGCAATTCGACAGATTTACATACGCCGAAACCAGCGATCCGGATGACGCTTGCCGGCCCGGAAAAGACCTGAAGGGAGCCGGCCCGGCAGGCTGCTGCACGTCCAAGACATCGCCGGATGTATTCATGACAATAATTTGATTGTACTGACATGGCGAACTACGATGCGTTGTCGATTCAAGCCAGACCCGCGATTTCCGGCAGATCGCCGCACTGACGGTCAGCGCGAACGTCAAACCGACCCGGCGGGCCGGACTGCATGCGCCGTCGTTTGCGGGGTCGATCTCACTGAATACGCTTCCCGTTACCGAGGTGAAGGGAAGGGAGGCAACATGGAACTGAACGTCACTGTCATCCTCATCACTTTCGCCGGTGTTTTCCTGATCTGCTTCATGAAGGGCGCCTTCGGTGGCGGTTTCGCCATCGTCGGCATCCCGCTGCTGTCGCTCGTCATGGATCCCGTCACGGCGGGCGGCTTGCTTGCGCCGCTGTTCATTGCAATGGATCTGTTCGGTCTGCGGTACTGGAAGCCGTCGACCTGGTCCAAGCCCGACCTCGTGTGGCTGGTGCCCGGACTGGTCGTCGGCATCGGGATCGGTTATGTGCTGTTTCGCGGGCTGGACCACCGGGCAATCGCCATCGTGATGGCCATCGTGACACTGACGTTCGTCGGAATGTGGTTCATGCGAGGGGGTGAAGTCGTGGTGCGTGCGCGCTCGTCGCGCAAAGCGGTCGCAGCCGGCATGACCTCGGGCATTACCACGATGGTCGCGCACTCCGGAGGGCCGCCGTTGGCGATGTACCTGCTGCCGCTCGGTCTCGGCAAGCAGATGTATGCGGGGACGACCAGCATGTTTTTCACGGTAGGCAACCTCCTCAAGGCGTTGCCCTGGCTGGCGCTGGCGAGGCCGACGGGCGCTGTCTGGGCGTTGATGGCCATCTGCCTTCCCGCCATTCCCGCGGGCGTCTGGCTGGGCTGGCGCCTGCATGACAGGCTGAACCAGCGTCAGATGTACCGAGCCTGTTATGGCCTGCTGCTGGTCACGGCCCTGAAACTGCTGTGGGATGGTGCATCCGGATTTCTGCGTTAGAGATCCTGCGCTGTTGCTCGCGACCGGCTGGTGGCAGCGTGCGCCGATTCGACAGTCGGCCCGCGGCGGCCACCGCGCGGCCGTTCGTCGGGAACGGCCGGATCGGTAACCGGGGCGGCACGCGGGCCGGCCGCCGTCAATGCGGCGCGGTGAACCGCGGATCGATGTACGCGTCGACGTCCTGCGACTGCTTGTACACGGCGTTGCGCACGTTGAACGCGTTCGCGTTGCGCGTCGAGCCGTAGAGGGAGTCGAGCCCGTCGCCCTTGCGGAACGCACGTTTCGCGGCGGCCTCGTCGAGCAGGTGCGTGCCCTTCAGCAGCGGAAGGTATTGTTCCGGCGCGAGTCCGACGCGTGCCGACATGATCTTGACCGCGTCGCCCTGCGTCTTCGGATCGTTGATGTACGCGACGCAGCGATACCAGACCTTGACCACCTTCGCCCAGTCGGCCCGGCGCGCGGCGAGGCTCGTCGGCGCGACCGTGATCGCGTCGTAGATCAGCCCCGGCGCATCGGCCGACGTGAAGATCGCCCGCGCGCCCGGCGCGCGCTTCAACGCTTCGCCCGCATTCGGTTGCCACGCGGCCACCGCGGCGATGTCGGCCGACGAGCCGAGCACCTGCGGCAGTTCGTTGGTTTTCGCATTCACGAGCGTGACGTCGCTGTTCTTGAGCCCGTGCTTCTGCAGCGCGGTTTCAAGCAGCAGGTGGTCGACGAGGCCGAGTTCCACGCCGACCTTCTTGCCCTTCAGCGCCTCGACGGTGCGCAACGGCGGCTTCGCGACGATCATGTCGTTGCCGGCCGAATAGTCGGTCAGCAGGATCATCACGTTCTTCGCGCCGGACGCGCCGGTGACGAGCGCATCGCCGTTGGTCGCCGCGACCGCGTCGAGCTTGCCCGCCGAAAACGCGTCGAGCGACGCCGAGTAATCGAACCATTCGAAATCGACGTCGACGCCGGCTTCCTTGAACCAGCCCTTGTCGAGCGCGACCTGGAACGCGACCCAGCCGGGCCAGTCGCTGTAGCCGATCTTCAGCGGGGCGGCGGCTTGCGCGGCGGGGGCCGCCCACAGCGCGGCAGCCGCGACGGCGGCCCCCACTGCGTGGCGGACAAAACGGAAGGACGACAGGCGGCGGAACGCCGGGGCGGGACGGGTCATCGTTGTTCTCCAGGAGACCGGGATCGGGATCGTCGATACGGACCGCGCGCGAACGCACGGTCCGACTGCGTGACCGGTTCCTGCGGATGCGGAACGGAAAAAGCGGCCACGGAGAGGCACGATGGCCGTTGCCATCGCCAATCTCCCGGGCTTTTGTCCCGCCGTGTAGCGCATGCGCGTCCGCTCTCGCGATCGGACGAACCCGCGCCGGGCTGCTCTCGGACCAGACGTTCGGTGAACCGGAACCCTAGCACCCCTAAGATGCGACGCCGCCGCACCTCTCGGCGTCATGCCGAGCGAGAAGCGTGCCAACGGCACGCGGCGGCGCGTTTCAGCGGCGGCGCGTGGCGCGCTGAAGTTCGATGAAGCGGGCGGCGAACAGCGCGGTCAATACGCGCCGGAGCAGGTCGAGCTTGTTCATGAGGGGCGGGACATCGAGTGACGGTGTGCCGATTCAGCAATGCCCGTGCCACCGTGTATCGCACCATGCGCGATCGCATTGCACGCACTGCGCCGGTGCGCGTTCGCGTGTGTGTGGTGCGCCGCGCGCCCGGTGCGGGGGCAAGCGGACGCGGCGGCTTCGCGCATGCCGGGTGTCGGCGCGCCGCCATGCGGCGTCGTGCGGTCGGGGCGAGGACGTTGGCACGCAATTCGCTTGATCGACGTTCGAGAGGTGCGAAGCAATTTGCATCATCTTCAGGATCGCTAGGGTTCCGGTCGTGCGGCGTACGCCGCGCGATGCCTGGTCCGAGAGCAATCCGGTCTTGCCTTTGCCTCGATGCGAGGAAACGGCGAGGCTCCACGGAGGGATAAAAGCCCGGGAGGTCGCGATGTCGTTCGGTCGCCCTCTCACGCCTTTTGTCCAACCGACCCCGGAGCCGCCATGTCGCCGAGCCCCCAAGCCACCCCCGTCTCTGTCCTCGCGCCACCGCCGCACGTCGCGTGGGAAACGCTGATTCCTGCCGGAACCCATTGGTCCGGCATCCTGCGCCGCGGTCTCGCGCTGCGCATCGTCGACGTCGACGGCGGCGCAAACCTGTCTGCCGTCTTTCATCGCCAGGAAGACCTGCTCGAACGTTACAACATGGCCGACACGCTGAAGGCGCAGCACACCGCGCATCTCACGCGCGGCCATGCGCTGTACACGGATATGGGGCGCGTGATCGCGTCGATCACCGCCGATACGCTCGGCTGGCACGACCCGCTCGGCGGCGTCGGCGATGCGCGGTTGTTTGCGCACAAGTACGGCACGACGTCGTACCAGGCCGATCGCAACGCGATGATCCGCAACGGCCGCGACAGTCTCGTGCTCGAGCTCGCGAAATACGGGCTGTCGGCGCGTGACCTGGCCGCGAACGTCAACTTCTTCAGCAAGCTGGACACGCGCGAGGACGGCGCGCTCGATTTCGTCGCGGGACATTCGCCGGCCGGCAGCGCGCTGGACCTGCGCTTCGAGATGAACACGCTCGCGGCGTTCTCGACCGCGCCGCATCCGTTCGATCCGCGCCCCGACTATGCGCCGAAGGCCGTGAAGCTGATCGCGTACCGCGCGTATCCGGCCGATGGCGCGGCGCCCGACGACGACCCGTGCCGGCGCGCGTGCGCCGAGAACACGCGCGGCTTCGCCAACACCGACCGTCTGTTCGCATAAGGAGCGAGGCCATGCCGATCATCGAAAGCCGTCTCGACCCGCGCGACGCAATCCACGACGTCACGCTGAACGCGGGCGACCCGTGGCTGTACGACCTGAAGCGCGGGCAGGTCCTGCGCATTCTCGACCTCGAGGGCAACCAGGCCGTCGATACGCTGTTCTACCGCTCCGACGATCCCGAGGAGCGCTACAGTGCGCAGGACACGATCCGTGCGCAGCGCAACCTGTACCTGAGCGCGGGCAGCGTGCTCGTCTCGAGCCGCGGCAATCCGATGGCGACGATCGTCGCCGATACGTGCGGCCGCCACGACACGCTCGGCGGCGCCTGCGCGGCCGAGAGCAACACGGTGCGCTATGCGCTCGACAAACGCTACATGCACAACTGCCGCGACAGTTTCCTCAACGCGATCGCGCACTGCACGTGCGGAACCGGCGCGCGGCTCACCAAGCGCGACCTGGTCGGCAATGTCAATTTCTTCATGAACGTACCCGTCACGCCGCGCGGCGGGCTCACGTTCGAGGACGGCATCTCCGCGCCCGGCAAATACGTCGAGATGCGCGCGGAGATGGACGTTACGGTGCTGATCTCGAACTGCCCGCAGCTCAACAATCCGTGCAACGGCTACAACCCGACGCCCGTGCGGCTGACGATCTGGGAGGCCGCATGAGATTCTCCAAAGTACTCGTCGCGAACCGCGGCGAAATCGCCTGCCGCGTGATCCGCACGCTGAAGCGCCTCGGCATCGCGTCGGTCGCGATCTATTCGGACGCCGATCGCGACGCGCGCCACGTGGCGCGCGCCGACGAGGCCGTGCGAGTCGGGCCGGCACCGGCAGCCGACAGCTATCTGAACGTCGAGGCGATCCTCGCGGCCGCGCGCGAGACCGGCGCGCAGGCGGTGCACCCCGGCTACGGCTTCCTGTCCGAGCATGCCGGTTTCGCCGACGCATGCGAAGCGGCCGGCCTGCGCTTCATCGGGCCGCGCGGCGATCACATGCGCGCGTTCGGTCTCAAGCACACCGCGCGCGAACTCGCCGCCGCACAGGGCGTCGCGCTGCTGCCGGGCACCGGGCTGCTCGACGACGTGGCGACGGCGCTCGCCGAAGCCGACACGATCGGCTACCCGGTGATGCTGAAAAGCACCGCCGGCGGCGGCGGCATCGGCATGTCGCTGTGCCGCGATGCCGCGCAGCTCGCCGCGGCGTTCGAATCCGTCGTGCGGCTCGGCACCGCGAACTTCGCGCATGCGGGCGTGTATCTCGAGAAGTTCGTCGAACACGCGCGGCACATCGAGGTGCAGATCTTCGGCGACGGCCGTGGCGGCGCGATCTCGCTCGGCGAACGCGATTGCTCGGTGCAGCGTCGCAACCAGAAAGTGATCGAGGAAACGCCCGCGCCCGACCTGACCGACGCCGAGCGCGACGCGTTGCACGCGAGCGCGGTGCGGCTGGCGCGCGCGGTGGGTTACGCGTCGGCCGGCACGGTCGAGTTCGTGTTCGACGCAAGCGCGCGGCGGTTCTATTTCCTCGAGGTGAACACGCGGCTGCAGGTCGAGCATGGCGTGACCGAAGCGGTGACGGGCGTCGATCTCGTCGAATGGATGATCCTGCAGGCCGAAGGCGACCTGCCGCCGCTCGACACGCTTGCCGTTGCGCCGCGCGGCACGAGCATTCAGGTGCGGCTCTATGCGGAGGATCCGCACAAGCAGTTCCAGCCGAGTGCCGGGCTGCTCACGCACGTCGCGTTTCCCGAAAACGTGCGGGTCGACGGCTGGATCGAGGCAGGCACGGAGATCAGCGCGTTTTACGATCCGCTGCTCGCGAAGCTGATCGTGCGCGGCGACACGCGGCGCGACGCGCTGGCCGCGCTGCGGGCCGCGCTCGAACAGACCGAGCTGTACGGGATCGAGACCAATCTCGACTACCTGCGTGCCGTGGCCGGCTCCGACACGTTTGCGCGCGGCGCGCCGACGACCGCCTTTCTGTCGCGCTTCGCGTTCGCGCCGCACACGATCGACGTGCTCGACGGCGGCGTGCAGACCACCGTGCAGCAGTCCCCGGGGCGCGTCGGCTACTGGAGTGTCGGGGTGCCGCCGTCGGGTCCGATGGACGATCGCGCGTTCGATCTCGCCAACGCGCTGATCGGCAACCCGCGCGACGCGGCCGGGCTCGAGTTCACGATGGTCGGCGCGACGCTGCGCTTCAATACCGCGACGCTGTTCGCGCTCGGCGGCGCGCCGCTCGCGGCCACGCTCGACGGCGAGCCCGTGCCGTTCTGGCAGGTCGTCCGCGCGCGGGCGGGCGCGGTGCTGAAACTCGGCGGCGTGACGGGCGCGGGCGTGCGTGCGTGTCTCGTCGTCAAGGGCGGGCTGCAGGTGCCCGACTATCTCGGCAGCAAGGCGACCTTCACGCTCGGCCAGTTCGGCGGCCATGCGGGCCGCGCGCTGCGCAAGGGCGACGTGCTGCATCTGCACGCGGACGCCGGGCGCGGCGACGCGGGCGCGGCGCTGTCGGCGGCCGACGTTCCCGCGCTGACGCATGCGTGGACGCTCGGCGTGCTCGATGGCCCGCACGGTGCACCGGATTTCTTCACGCCGGACGACATCGCGATGCTCCACGGCACGCAATGGACGGTCCACTACAACTCCAGCCGCACCGGCGTGCGGCTGATCGGGCCGAAGCCGCGGTGGGCGCGTGCGGACGGCGGCGAGGCCGGGCTGCATCCGTCGAACATCCACGACAACGCGTATGCGATCGGTGCCGTCGACTTCACCGGCGACATGCCGGTGATTCTCGGCCCGGACGGGCCGAGCCTCGGCGGTTTCGTGTGTCCGGTGACGGTCGTGCGCGACGAGTTGTGGAAGCTCGGGCAGTTGCGGCCGGGCGATACCGTGCAGTTCGTGCGTGCGGGCGCGTCGGCCGGGAAACCGGCTGCCGCGATCGTGCAGCCGACGCGCGACGTCGCCGCTGCGGCCTGCGCGGCGCCCGGCGAATGCGTGCTGCATCGCGACCCGTCGGCCGGCGGCGTCGGCGTCGTCTATCGGCGCTCGGGCGATCGCAACGTGCTGGTCGAATACGGGCCGCTCGTGCTCGACCTGAACCTGCGCTTTCGCGTGCACGCCCTCATGTGCTGGCTCGACGCGCACCGGTTGCCCGGCATGCTCGACCTGACGCCGGGCATCCGTTCGCTTCAGGTGCAGTTCGATGCAAGCGTGCTGTCGCTCGAAACACTGCTCGAGCATCTGCAGGCCGCCGAGCGCGAATTGCCCGACGTGGCCGACATGCGCGTGCCGAACCGCATCGTGCATCTGCCGCTGTCGTGGGACGACCCGTCGACGCGCGTCGCGATCGAGCGCTACATGCAGTCGGTGCGGCCCGACGCGCCGTGGTGTCCGAGCAATATCGAGTTCATCCGGCGCATCAACGGCCTTGCGAGCATCGACGACGTGAAGCGCATCGTGTTCGACGCGCGCTACCTGGTGATGGGACTCGGCGACGTCTATCTCGGCGCCCCCGTCGCGACGCCGATCGATCCGCGCCACCGGCTCGTGACGACCAAGTACAACCCCGCGCGGACCTGGACGCCGGAGAACGCGGTCGGCATCGGCGGCGCGTATCTGTGCGTGTACGGGATGGAAGGGCCCGGCGGCTATCAGTTCGTCGGCCGTACCGTGCAGATGTGGAACCGTCACCGCAGCACGCGCGAATTCGAAGCCGGCAAGCCGTGGCTGCTGCGGTTCTTCGACGAGATCCGTTTCTATGAAGTCAGCGAGGCCGAATTGAGCGAGTTGCGCGCGGATTTCATCGCGGGCCGCGCGACGCTGAAGATCGAGGATTCCGTGTTCGATCTGCGCGCCTACAACGGCTTCCTGCACGACGAGGCCGACTCGATCGCGGCGTTCAAGGCGACGCAGCAGGCCGCATTCGACGCCGAACGCGAGCGGTGGCGGGCAGCCGGCCATGCGGAATACGTCGGCGAGACGGAGCAGGACGACGCGCATGCGGCGCCGGCGGCAGCCACGCTCGACGATACGCAGCGGGCGATCGCCGCGGACGTGTCGGGCAGCGTATGGAAGGTGCTGGTGGAAGCCGGTGAGCGCGTGACCGAAGGGCAGGTCGTCGCGATCGTCGAATCGATGAAGATGGAGGTGGCGGTGACGGCAACGGAAGACGGCACGATCGAGACGATCGATTGCGCGCCCGGCGCGGCGGTGGTGGCCGGGCAGCGGCTGATGGTGATGAAGGCGGGTGCCGCCGAGGAGGTGGCATGAGCACGACGGAGCACTCGATCCTGCCGGGGCTGCAATCGATTGCCGCGCTGCGCGCGCGCTACGCGGCGGGCGACCTGACGCCGCATGCGCTCGTCGATGCGATTGCCGCGCATTTCGACGCGGGCGATCCGCACCATGCGTGGATCCGGCCGCTGACGCGCGACGAGATGTCGTCGTATGCCGACGCGCTGGCCGGTCGCGACATGGCGTCGCTGCCGCTTTACGGCGTGCCGTTCGCGATCAAGGACAACATCGACCTCGCCGGCATACCGACGACGGCAGGCTGCCCCGCGTACGCCTACACGCCGGCACGCAGCGCGCCCGTCGTCGAACGGCTGATCGCGGCCGGCGCGATTCCCGTCGGCAAGACCAATCTCGACCAGTTCGCGACCGGGCTCTCGGGGCAGCGCTCGCCTTACGGCGCGTGCCGCAATGCGCTCGATCCGCGCTACGCGTCGGGCGGCTCCAGCTCGGGATCGGCCGTGGCGGTCGCGCTCGGCGTCGCAGCGTTCTCGCTCGGCACCGACACGGCCGGCTCGGGGCGCGTGCCGGCCGCGTTCCACGGGCTGGTCGGGCTCAAGCCGACGCGCGGCGTGCTGAGCACGCTCGGCGTGGTGCCGGCCTGCCGGTCGCTCGATTGCGTATCGGTGTTCGCGCGTTCGGCGGACGATGCGCGCACGGTGTTCGCCGCCGCGCACGGCGTGACCGAAGGCGACCCGTACGGGCGCGCGTGGCAACCGCTGTTGGGCGCGGACGGCCTGCGAGCGCACGCGGCGCGGCCGCTCGGGCAAGTGCGTTTCGGCACGCCGCGGGCCGATCAGCTCGAATTCTTCGGCGACGCATCGTATCGCGCGGCCTGGGCGGCGGCGCTCGAGCGGCTTCGCGCGACCGGCGCGCAACTCGTCGAGATCGACTTCGGCCCGTTCCTGGCCGCCGCGCGGCTGCTGTACGAAGGCCCGTGGGTGGCCGAGCGGCTCGCCGCGATCGGCGCGTTCGCCGCGCGCGAACCCGACGCGCTGCATCCGGTGATCCGCGAAATCGTCGGCGGCGCGTCGCGCTTCAGCGCCGCCGATGCGTTCACCGCGTTCGACCGGCTCGCCGCGCTGCGGATCGACGCGGCCCGCGCGTGGGATGGCCTCGACGCGATCGTGATGCCGACCTCGGCGACGACGGCCACCGTCGACGCGCTCGAAGCCGATCCGATCGCGATCAATTCGCGCTTCGGTTACTACACGAACTTCGTGAACCTGATCGACCTGTCGGCGATCGCGGTGCCGGCGGGCACGTGCGAAACCGGGCCGCACGCGGGCTTGCCGTTCGGCATCACGTTCGTCGGTCGCGCGCACGACGATGCGCGGCTGCTCGATCTCGCGCACGCGTGGGGCGACGGCGCCGCGAGCGCCGGCGACCTCCGGCCATCGGCAGCCGCGGTCACGCCGCGTGCCGCATCGGCCGGCGTCGTGCGGCTGGCCGTCGTCGGCGCGCATCTTCGCGGCGAACCGTTGAACGGGCAGCTCACGGAACGCGGCGCGCGCTTCGTCGCCGCCACCACGACGGCGCCCGCCTATCGCCTCTATGCGCTCTCCGCCGAGGCGAGCGGCGGCGTGGCGAAGCCGGGCCTCGTGCGCGTGCCGGACGGCGGCGCGCCGATCGCGGTCGAGATCTGGGAGATGCCGGTCGAGGCATACGGCAGCTTCGTCGCCGGCATCGCGGCGCCGCTCGGTATCGGCACGCTTACGCTCGCCGACGATTCGCGGGTGCAGGGCTTCCTGTGCGAGAGCGTCGCGCTGGGCGACGCGCAGGACATCACGCGCTTCGGCGGCTGGCGGGCCTACCGCGCGCAGTCCGGCGGCGCATTGCACTGATTGCACGGTCGCGCGCTGCCGCGGCAGCCGCGCGACCGGTACCCGAAACCGAAATGGAGATTCCCATGACAACGACCCGCAACACGACCGGCTGGCTCGCGGTGCGCCGCGAGCTGACGACGCGCGGCAAATGGACCCTCGGGCTGGCGTCGTTCCTGCTGCCGTTCGCCGTCTGGTGCCTGATCAGCTATGTGCCGTTCGTCTGGCATCCGCAAATGCGCGTGACGAATCCGGGCAGCGTCGACTATTTCCAGACCGGCATGCAGGTCGATCGCGACGTGTTCGACGACGAGCTCGCGCATGCGCGGGCCGCTCACGCCGCGGTGCCCGAAGGCGTGCGCGCGAATCCGGTCTACCTGCCGGCGCCGCATCAGGTGCTGCGTGCGTTCTACACGGCGTTCACGACGCCGCCGGCCTCCCGCGACGGCGTATGGCTGCACGAGAGCCTGTGGCACAGCATCCGCATCATCTTCTGGGGCTTCGTGATCTCGTCCGCGATCGGCGTGCCGCTCGGCATCGTCTGCGGCACCTTCAGCGCGCTCGCGCGGCTGCAGGAGCCGTTCCTGGAGTTCTTCCGCTACCTGCCGGCGCCGGCGTTCGGCGCGCTGATGGTCGCGATACTCGGCATCTACGATGCGCCGAAGATCGCGATCATCGTGATCGGCACGCTGTTCCAGCAGGTGCTGATCATCGCGAATACCACGCGCAAGCTCGAATACGGGCTGTTCGAGGCCGCGATGACGCTCGGCACGAAGAGGCTGAAGCTGCTCACGCATGTCGTGATTCCGGGCGTGCTGCCGGACCTGTATCGGGATCAGCGGATCCTGCTCGGCTGGGCATGGACCTACCTGATCGTCGCCGAACTCGTCGGCACCAGTTCCGGCATCACGTGGTACATCAGCCAGCAGGCGCGCTACCAGCATTTCGACAACGTGTATGCGGCGATCCTGATGATCGGGATCATCGGCCTCGGCACCGACATCGTGCTTGGGCTGCTCGGCCGCCGGTTCTTTCCGTGGGACCGCACGCTCAAGGCGTGACATCCGTTGACGCAACCCCATCGACCGTTTCTCGCAGAGGGCATCATGCAGAACCCCCAGGCCGTTCCCGATTACCTGGTTCAATCCGACGCGGTGCGCGAGCGCTTCGCGCGGCTGAAGGCCCGCGACGTGATACTCGACGTGCGGCACGTCGGCAAGCGTTTCGCGACGCCGCAAGGCGAATGCATCGCGCTCGACGACATCAGTTTCCGCACGCACCGTCGCGAGTTCGTATGCGTGATCGGCCCGTCCGGCTGCGGCAAGTCGACGTTGATCCGCATCCTGGCCGGGCTCGAGGCGCAGTCGAGCGGCGAGGTGCTGCTGGACGGCAAGCCGGTGCAGGGGCCGGGCGCCGATCGCGGGATGGTGTTCCAGGGCTATACGCTGTTTCCGTGGCTCACGGTGAAGAAGAACGTGATGTTCGGCCTGCGCATGAACGGCAGCAGCAGCGGCGAGGCCGAGCGCGAGGCGCTGCAGTGGCTCGATCTCGTCGGGCTGACGCGTTTCGCCGACGTGTATCCGCATCAGTTGTCGGGCGGCATGAAGCAGCGTGTGGCGATTGCCCGCGCGCTCGCGAACCGTCCGCGGATCCTGCTGATGGACGAACCGTTCGGTGCGCTCGACGCGCAGACGCGGGCGCGGATGCAGGCGCACCTGCTCGACATCTGGCGCAACATCGACGTGACGATCCTGTTCATCACGCACGACCTCGACGAGGCGATTTTTCTGGCCGACCGGATCCTGGTGCTGAAAGCGAACCCCGGCGGAGTGCAGGAACTGATCGAGGTGCCGGTGCCGCGGCCGCGCGACCTCTCGCAGGTCAATACGCCCGAGTTCATCGCGACGAAAGCGCGGCTCGAGGCACTGATCCATCCGAAGGAGGCCGTCACGGCGGAAGACGAGGGTGTCAAGCCGCACATGATCCGGATGACGGACGTTTCGGACAACGTCGAGTAGCGGCGAGCGTGCCGCGACATGTCACGCGGTCACGCGCTTGCGTGGTTGATCCGGGGCAGCCATGCAAACGCGATCGTCACCAGCGTCACGCCCACCACGAGCATCGGCACCACCATGGGCCACGCGCCCAGGTGATAGCGCGGATCGGTGAAGCTCGCTGCCGTCTGGCCCGCGCTGAACGCGAAGAACATCATGATGAAGCCGGACCAGGAGACGGCGCGGCCTGCAAGGTGGGGCAGGCCGCTGACCGCCCCGGCCTGCCCGCACGGCTGATGGATGCCGTGGCCGAGGCAATACACGCCATGCCCGACGAGCAGCGGCCAGATGCTGCCGGGAAGCAGCGCGCACCCCAATGCCTGGATCACCGCGCCGGACAGGCTCAACGTCGCGCCTTGTCGTACCGTTCGCAACATGCTTTGGCGGCGCAGCAACACGCGGCAGCCAAACGTACTCAGCACGTAGACGAGCGTCCCGGTTGCCGGTATCCAGCCATAACGCTGGGGCGAGATGCCGAGCTGCCCGATGTAGATCGTCGGCGACAGCAGCAGAAAGCAGAACATGCCGGTGTACGTCGACGCGGCCAGCAGCGTCCATACCCTGAACGGGGCATTGCCGAGTATCTCGCGCACCTCCCGGGTCGAGTTCCGGCTCGGCGGGCTGCGCACGAAGCTTTCCTCGAAGCCGTACCAGCACATGACGAGCAACCCGAACGCATACACGCTCATCCCGGCGAGCACCCATCGCCATCCGGCTTGCTGGGCGACATACGCACCGAGGAGCGGGGCGAGGAACGCCATCATCCCCATCCCCATGAAACCGCGCGCCATCACGTACGGACCGTCGCCCGCCGAATACCGGTCGCGCACCGTCGCACGCGCGCATACCAGTATCGCGGCCATGGCCAGCCCCTGCATCGCGCGAGCGGCCACCAGCATCGCCGCGGTCGAGGCCAGCGCAGCGGCCAGCGCGGTCAGCGCATAGAGCGCAAGGCCGGTCAGCAGCACGGGGCGGCGGCCGAACCGGTCGGCAAGGCTGCCCATCGGCAATTGCCCGACACCGAATATCAGCGCGAAAACCGTGAGGCTGACACTGGCGGAGCCCAGCGTGGCGGCGATTTCGGGCAGCGCCGGCAGGTAACTGTCGGTCGCCACCGGCTGGGCCGCCAGCAGAAGCGGCAACATGAGCGCGAAGTTCAGGCGAGCGGGTCGCGTGGTGTCCGGCATGGCGGTTTTCGACACGGTATCGG
The DNA here is from genome assembly GCF_055810675.1 of Burkholderia sp. YHN3-13. NCBI lineage: Bacteria > Pseudomonadati > Pseudomonadota > Betaproteobacteria > Burkholderiales > Burkholderiaceae > Burkholderia > Burkholderia sp. YHN3-13. The sequence goes on from NZ_JBVVNQ010000022.1 coordinate 97,913, forward strand.
GCATCGAGCTTCGAATAAGGGCAGCGGTTACGCAAGGTTGCTCGTGCGGCGAGGGCGGCCGCGGCGAGCTGAAATGGCTGGACGGAAGGGGCGCCGAACCCGACGCCCCGCCGAACGCCGGTTAGCCGCCGACGGATCCGGGCACGGGTTCGCGCACGACGCGATCGTGCGACAGTGCCTCGGCGCGCAGCAGGTCGTATTCTGCCTTGCCGACCGGTTGCGCGTTCGCTCGCCCCAAATCGTTCAAATGGACGCGACTGGTCTCGCGTGCGCTCCAGGCCGCGAGCGACGCGATCATGGTGATGCCGAACGCGATCGCACCGACGATCAGCCAGACGTGATGGGCACCCGGCGGCGCGACCGCGGTGAACAGCGCGGGCAGCATCGCCGTGGCCGCGGTACCGAGGTTCTGCGCGATGGCCATCGCCGAGACGCGCGTGCGGGTCGGGAAGAGTTCCGGGTAAAAGGCGGGAAATACCGCGTTGTAGCCCTGGTACACCACGCCCCACATCAGCATCGACATCACGAAGGCGAGCGGCACGTTCCGGATGCTGATCGCATACAGGTAGGCGAACGCGAGCAGCCCGGCGGCCAGCGAGCCGACGATGATCGGCGGCCGGCGGCCGACGCGGTCGGACAGGTTGCCGACGAACGGGATCACGATCATCGCAACGATATTGCCCATCACCGTGATCCAGAGATAGACATCCTTCTGGAATCCGATTCCATACGCCGGCTGGACCGCATAGGCCGCGCCGAAGATCGTGGCGACGACCGGAATCACGTTCATCATCGACATGCAGGCCACGCGCAGCATGTCGGGAAAGTGGTGCCTGAAAGCGTCGGCCACCGGCGAGCCGGCTTGCGACCGGTTGCGCACCGCTTCGTCGAAGGCCGGCGACTCGTCGACCTCGCGGCGAATGATCAGGCCCGCGACGATGACCAGCGCACTCAGCAGGAACGGAATGCGCCAGCCCCAGCTGTCGAATTGCGCGGACGGCATGTAGTAGGCGAGCGGCAGGAACACGGCGGCGGCCAGCACTTGCCCGGCCTGCACGCCCTGCAGCGTGAAGCTGACGAAGTAGCCGCGCCGGCCGAACGGCGCGTGCTCCAGGATCATCGAGCTCGCGCCGGTGATCTCTCCGGCCACGGCGAAACCCTGCAGCAGGCGAAGCGTCACCAGCAACGCGGGCGCGATCAGCCCGGCTTGCTGATAGGTCGGCAGGAGGCCGACGCCGACGGTCGAGATGCCCATCAGGAACATGCAGAACAGCAGGACGGTTTTCCGTCCGCGCGTATCGCCGAGGTGGCCCAGCACGAACGCGCCGATCGGGCGGGACACGTAGCCGACGCCGTAAGTGGCCAGCGACGCGATGATGGCGGTGGTGGGGCTACCGTGCGGAAAGAATATCTGCGGGAAGATCAGCGCCGATGCCGTGGCGTAGATGAAGAAATCGTAGTATTCGAGCACCGATCCGATCCAGCCGCTGATGGCGGCTTTTCTCGATTGGTGCCTGCCCCTGGGCTCGTCTCGCAAGGTCGTGGTCATCGTCGTCTCCGGATATTGATATGCGTGCCGGGCAAGGCGGGTGATGCGCGGCGTCGTCACTGCCCGATGTGTCGACTCCGTCGTGCGACCAGACCGCGGCCCGTCGATACGGCGCGCGGCGAGCACGCGCGGTGCGCAACGCCGCGCGCTGGCGACGGCTGCGCATGCGCGTCGGTCCCGCATCGGCAGCCGATGCGGGAATCGGCTTATTCGTCGCCGAGCGCCGAAACCGCGGCCCTCAGTGCGAGCAGATAGCTTTGGACCCCGAACCCGCAAATCTGCCCGCTGACGATCTCGGCCAGGACGGAGTGATGCCGGAACGGCTCGCGTGCATGAATGTTGGACATGTGCAGCTCGACGATCGGGCACGTGAGGATCGCCAGGGCATCGCGAATGCCGTAGCTGTAATGCGTCCATGCGCCCGCGTTGATCAGCACCGCGTCCTGGCGTTCCTCGAAAGCGCGATGGATGCGCTCGCACATCGCGCCTTCGCCGTTGGTCTGGAACGACTCCACCTGCACGCCCAGTTCCGTCGCCAGCGCTTGCAGCCGCGCATCGATCTGCGCGAGCGTGATCGTCCCGTACTGCGCGGGATCGCGCTTGCCGAACATGTTGTGATTGATGCCGTGCAGCATCAGGATCTTCTTCATGCGAATCTCCGTCGCGGGTTCAATCAAAGGGCACGGCCAGGCGATCGATCACCGCGCTGGTCTGCGGGCGTACGCCGCGCCACCACGCGAATGCTTCGGCCGCCTGCTCGACCAGCATGCCGACGCCATCCGCGATCCCGTGGACCCCTGCGTTTTTCGCGAGCCGCAGAAACGGCGTCAGACGCTTGCCGTATGCCAGTTCGTAGGCCGTGCCGGCCGGGCTGAACACGCTCGGCGGGACCGGCGGCAGGTCGCCGGTCAGGCTGGCCGACGTCGCGTTGACGACCAGGTCGAAACGCCCCATCCGGGCGAGGTCCGCGTAGCCGCTGGCGACGAGCGGACCGCGTCCGGCGACCTGCTCCGCCAGTGCGCGCGCCTTGTCGACGTCGCGATTCGCGATGACCAGTTCGGCCGGTCCCGCTTCGAGGAACGGCAACAGCGCGCCGCGCGCCGCGCCGCCTGCGCCGAGCACCAGTACACGCTTGCCGGCCATCGGCAGGTTGAGGTTCGCTTCGATGTCGCGCACCAGCCCGATGCCGTCGAAGTTGTCCGCCAGGATGCGGCCGCCGTCGAACTTGAGCGCGTTGGCCGCGCCCGCCAGCCGCGCCCGCTCGCTGCGTTCGTCCGACATCGCGAACGCGTCGAGCTTGAACGGCGCGGTGACGTTGATGCCTTTGCCGCCACCCTCGAAAAACGCCCGAACCGCGGCCGCGAACGCGCCTGCCGGCGCGACGGGCCCCTCGATCGCCGTATAGCTGATGTCCTGCCGCGTCTCCTTCGCGAACAGCCCGTGAATCAACGGGGATTTCGTGTGCCCGATCGGATTGCCGATCACCGCGTATTGGTCGGTCATCATTGGCTCGCTTTTGAATAGAGGACGCCGTCGGCCTGCATCGCGTCGATCTCGGCCGAATCGAACCCGAGGGCGCGCGCGACTTCCGCGTTGTGCTGCCCGAGATCGGGCGCGACGTCGCGAATCGTCGTGTCGCAATCGGAAAACCGGAACGGCAGGTTGGGCAGGCGCAGCGTCCCGTAGCGCGGATGCTGTTGCTCGACGACCATGCCTCTGGCCTGGATCTGCGGATCGTTCAGCACTTCGTCGATGCGCTGCACCTTCGCGCACGGCACGTCGATGCCGTCCAGCAGGTCCAGTACCGACGCGACGGAGCGCGCGGCCACCCACGGCTCGACGACCGACAGAATCTCCGCGCGGTGCGCGTTGCGCCCGACGCTGTCGTGGAAGCGCGTATCGGCGCCGAAATCCGCCGGCCCGCCGTGCGTCGCGATCAGCTCGGCGAAGCGTTTCCACGCGTCGTCGACTTGCGCGGCGATCACGAGATCGCCGTCCGACGCGCGGAACACGCCGTAGAGCGTCGAGGTCGGCATGTCGTGCCCGGTCTGCTCGGGCAGCACGCCCTGCAGCGTGTAGCACTGCACCGCATATTCGTGCATCGATACCAGCGTGTCGTACAGCGCCATGTCGATGTGCTGCCCGCGGCCGCTCTTCACGCGCCCCAGCAGCGCGGCGTTGATGGCCGCGACCGCATGGATGCCGGTGTACATGTCGCCGAGCGAGATGCGCAGCAGCGGCGGCCGTTCGCCCGGCGTGCCGACCATCTGCATGATCCCGCTCTTGGCCTCGGCGATCAGCCCGAAGCCCGCGCGATGCGCATCGGGGCCGGTATGCCCGTACGCTGAAATCGAACAGTAGACGAGTCCCGGATTGCGCGCCGACAGTTCGTCATAACCGAGCCCGAGCTTGTCCAGCGCGCCCGGCCGATAGTTCTCGATGAACACGTCGGCGGAGTCGCACAGCCGCTGCATGAATGCCTTGCCGCGCGCGTCCTTCATGTTGACGCTCACGCCGCGCTTGCCCATGTTGAGCTGCAGGAAGTAGCCGCTTTGCTGGTCGTCGAGCACGGTCGCGTGCTGCCGTCCGGCGTCGCCCGACCCGGGGCGCTCGACCTTGATGACTTCGGCGCCGAGCGCCGCCAGACAGCGTCCGACATACGGCCCGGCAAGGAAGTGGCTGTAGTCGACGACGCGAATGCCTTCGAGTGGGCGAGCCTGCATTACAGTGCCTCCGGGCGGCGCGGCACCATCAGGCGGTGCTCGCCGTGTTGAACGACCTGACCGTCCTGATTGATCAGCTCCGACGGCAGCACGACGATGCCCCAGCCCGGGCGACTCTTGCTCGCCCGCATCGAGCCGACGCGAAACTTGACGTGAAGCACGTCGCCGACCTTGATCGGCAGCAGGAAATCCCAGGTCCAGCCGAGCGACATGCCCGGCAGAAAGCGATAGTCGCTCTGCGTCTTCAGGCCGTCGGCGATGGACAGGCCGAACAGCCCGTGCGCGACGAGGCAGCCGAAGTGGCTGGCGTTCGCGTATTCCTCGTCCACGTGGACGGGCGTATGGTCGCCGGTGAGGTCGGCGTACGCGAGGATGCGCGCCTTGGTCACGGTGTAAGTCGGGCTCGTGCACGTGTCGCCCTCGCGGGCGTCGTCCCAGTATTTTTCGACGATCGTCATGGTCATGCCTCCGCGCGCGGGTTGATCGCCAGTGCCTGCGCGACGCAGGAAGCCGGCCTGGCCTGGATCAGTTCGACCGCCAGCCCGTCGGGCAGGCGAAGCCAGTTCCGTCCCTGCGGCATTTCCGTCACGCCGAATCGTTGTGCCGCGGCCAGCGCGGCCTCCAGGTCCTCGCACATCACGCCGAGATGGGCGAGGCGGCCTTCCGGGCCGTCGTGTTCCGGCGCGTGGATGAACTGCAGGCCGCCGAGCGTCCAGTACTGCCGCGGCGCGTCGAGCGTGCCGTCCACTTCGCGCAGGGTCATGCCGAGCACGTCCTCGAAGAAACGGATGTGCCAGCGGATGTCCTTCACCCAGATCGCTACGTGTTCGAGATAGGCTTTCGGGACGCTCATGCCGCGGTCTCCTTCCGTTGGCGGTCGGCCATCGCGCGTTCCAGCCCCTTGATGCAGGCGACGAGCGTGGCATTGACCGGGGTCGGCACGCCGTAGCGCTGCCCCCAGCGCACGACCGAACCGTTGATGAAGTCGATTTCGGTGATCGAGCCCTTCTCGAGGCTTTGCAGCATCGACGTCTTGAAGCTCGCGGGCAGCCCCTCGGCGGCCAACGTCCATGCCTGCTCGGGATCGGTCATCGACAGCTTCACGCCCGCCGCCTGGGCGGCCGCGATCGCCTCGGCCACGGCCGCGAGCGACGTCGCCTTCAACAGCGGCTCGTCGTAAAGCTGCCCGTAGGTGAGGCCGGTCAGGCCGGTCAGCGCGCCCGTCGCGACATTCACCAGCAGCTTGTCCCACATCGTGCCGACGATGTTGTCGCTGATCGTCGTGGCGAGGCCCGCGGCATTGAACGCGGCGGCGATTGCCTCGACGCGCGGCGTGATGCGGCCGTCGAGTTCGCCGATATAGGTGTATTTGCCGATCACGCCGGATTCGATGTGACCCGCGCCGCGCAGCACGCCGCCGACGTAGGTCTTGCCCGCGAGGACGCGCTCGCGGCCGACGACGTCGATCAGGATGTCCTCGTGTCCGAGGCCGTTCTGCAGCGACAGCACGGCGGTATCGGGCCCCACCAGCGACTGGGCGCCGCGGATGGCCGCATCGGTGTGGAACGACTTGACCAGCACGACCACCAGGTCGGCCACGCCGACATCGGCAGCCCGCGTCGTCGCGTGGACCCGTACGTGGCGGGTGCCGCCGGTATCGTCGACGCGCAGGCCGTTATCGCGCATCGCATCGACGTGCGCGGGCGAGCGGTCGATCAGCCAGGTCTCGTGGCCACCTTGGGTGAGGGTGGTGCCGATCGCGCAGCCCAGTGCGCCGGCCCCCAGAATCGCTATTTTCAATGGCTTCTCCTTGACGTATGGCGTCACGATAGGAGTCGCCGCTCATGCCGACAATGCAATGGATACAATGTCGTCATTGCCATGGACAATAACGCCACGATGCCCGCCGACCTGCCCGACCTGAAGCTGCTTCAGCTTTTCGATCTCCTGTACGACGTGCGCAGCGTCACGCGCGTCGCCGAGCAACTGGGTCAGAGCCAGCCGACGGTCAGCATCTGGCTCGGGCACTTGCGGGAACATCTGCACGATCCGCTGTTCATTCGCACGCCCGGCGGCATGGCGCCGACCCCGCAAGCCGACGCGCTGATCGGGCCCTGCCGGGAAATTCTCGAATCCCTGCGGCGCTTCACCGCGTGGGAGATCGCGTTCGATCCCGCGACGGCCCAGCGACGGTTTCGCATCTGCATGACCGACGCGAGTCACGTCACGCTGCTCCCGCGGCTGCTGGCCCATGTCCGCGCGCAGGCGCCCGGCGTCCGGCTGGAAGCCGCACGGATCGACGGCAATACGGAACGCGCGCTCGAATCCGGCGAAGCCGATCTCGCGATCGGCTACGTGCCGTGGCTGGGCGGCGGTATTTATCAGCAGAAACTGTACGACCAGGACTGGGTCTGTCTGGCCAACCGGCATCATCCGAGGATTCGCGGCCGCCTCGGCGCGAAGCAGTACCGTGCCGAAGGCCATGTCGCCATTACGGGGGGAACGGGGGCGCAACTGCTCGAACAGGCGCTGCGGCAGGCGCGCATCGAGCGAGACGTCGTGCTGGAGTTGCCGGGTTTCCTGGGTTTGGGTGCGATCGTCCAGACGACCGACCTGATCACGACGTTACCGCGCCATATCGGCCAGACCCTGGCTCAGGCGAGCGATCTGGCGGTTCATGCCTGCCCGATCCCGGTCGAAGGCTTCGCGGTTCGGCAGCATTGGCATGCGCGCTATCACCACGAGGCCGGCAATCGATGGCTGCGCGGTGTCGTGATCCGGTTGTTCGGTGCATCGCATCCGTCCACGGCGTAGGGAAGTGCGCGTGTTCGGCGGTGCCTGGAGACCGAACGTCACCGCCGGACGGCAGCCACGAACGGCACGACCGGTTCTCGATGCACCGATCGTGCCGCCGTGTGGCCGGACGGCGTGCGCTGGCCGGCCTCAACCGTTCATCAGCGCCACGATCTGCGCGGCGCCAAGCGCGCCGCGGTAAATGCGCAGGTCCTCGAGCAGGCCGTTGAAGGTCGAGACGGGGTACTGCGATTTGCCGAGCCAGTTATGCGTGAGACCGCCGAGCCGGAACGGCGCGAGAAACATGCCCGTGTTGCCGGCGACCGGCTTGCCGTTCATGTAAAGCGTCGCCGTCGGGCCGGCGAGCGTGACCGCCACGTGCACCCATTGCTTGTCCGGCATCGTCGGTGCGTCGACCATCTGGTCGCCGAACCCGTTCACCGCGATCGCGAAGCGCATCGACTGATTGTCGGTGCGCCAGTCGGTACGCGGCATCAGCGTGACGTAGCTGCCGAAGCGGCCGCTCAGGTCGAGAATCGGCGCCCAGCTTTGCCCGCGGTCGTTCCAGTACACCCACACCGCGATCGTGAAATCCGCTACGTCGGACAGAATCTCGCCCGCCAGTTCGACGTACGCGCCGGCTCCGTTGAGCGACACCGCATGGGTGCGGCGTCCCGGGGCCCATGTCGCCCCGTTCAGCGTGCCGTGGTGGCCGTTGCCCGACCGGTCGGCGGCCGTGAGGCCGCTGCCCTCATCGAACGTCAGGTGCGCGAGCAACAGCGTCGAGGTTGCCACCTTCACCTCGTTCGACGCGTCCGATTCGCCCGCCGGCGTTTGCGCCGTGACGACATAGAAGTACGTGCCGGGCCCGGGCGGCGTATCGGTGTGCGTCAGCCAATCGGTTACGCTGGTGCGGAGGGTGGTGTACGGCCCCCCGGCGAGCGTCGCGCGCTTGACGTTGTAGCCGCTCGCATTGCTGCATCCCCACCAGGACAGCACGACCTTGTTCGCGCTTACGTAGCCCGTGAGGCCGCTCGGCGTCGGGGCCGGTGCGCCCGGATCGCGCGTGCACGTGAGCGTGCCGTAGCCGAGCTGGTCGTAGCCGCCGCTGGCGCTGCCGTAGTTGCCGCCGCCGCCTTCCGGCGCAACGAATTCGGCAAAGCGTTGCGTGTAAGGTGCCGCGAGACCCTTTCGATTGATGTAATGGTTTGCCACCAGGGCCCAGCAAGGGCGGCCGCCGCCTTGCGAACCGGTCGCGAACGCCGTTTGCGTGACGTCCACGTTCTGGTAGGTGGCGAACGGCACGGGGAAGAACGAGCCGTCCGCCTGCTTGAGGTTCGACTTCGCCACGTATTCGGCGCCCGCCAGGAAGCGGTTGTTGTCGTAACCGTACAGATCGATGCCCTGATTCCACGCCATCTCGCAGATCGCGCCGGTCAGCGCGATGCCGAGCTGGGTATGGCCCTGGTCGCGGCCGGCTTCCTGCCATTGGCCGAGGTAACCGGGGTGTACGAAATACACGGCCATGCCGATACTGCCGTTGCCGGCGCCGTTCTTGAAGTACGAGACGGCATCGTCGACGATATCCGCGTTGTCGCACAGTACGCCGATGGCCAGCATCGACGCGAGGTTGCACAGTTCCCAGTTGGCCCAGTAATGCGTGCGTTGGCGGTCGACGGGGCGGTGCAGGAACCCGTGGTTGATCGGATGGAAGACGTCGAGCATCATCTTCTGAAACGCGGCGAGGCCGCCGGCACTCCAGCCGTCGTAACCGCGCATCATCTCGCCCACGTTCGCGAATTCGTAGCCGTAGATGCCGGCAGCCAACGCCACGTTGCTGTTGCCGCCGAGCGCCGTGAGCGTCGACGACCACCTGTCCAGGTACTCCACCGCCTTGTCGCCGTGACGCTTGTCACCCGATACCCGCCAGCACAGTGCATGGCCATAGGCGAAGGCGATGTCGCCGTAGAGGATCCAGTAGTTCTCGTTGCTCCCGCCGCGCCTGATCTCGGGCTGCGGGTTCGGGACGCTCGTCAGGCGGGTATGGAAGTTGGAGAGAAGCAGGTTCCAGCTGTCGATCCACGGGGAAGCATGTGCGCCGACCTTGGCGCGCATGCGTGCGAAATCCGCTTCGGTATGCAGTAGGCCGGGATGGGAAAAGGTGCGGATTCGAGCGGCGCCGGTCGACGGCGTACCGCCCTCGCTACCGTTCGATACGGGCACGGTGCCCGACGACTGACCGCTACTGGCCGGCGCTGCGCGCACGCCCTCGGCAAACGCGTTTTCACTGTCTCCGCCGCATCCTGCCAGAAGCGTTGCACTGAGTCCCATCAGGAAATGGCGCCGCGCAATGTTTTCGATGATACCGAGCCCGGCGACTTCCTCCGATAAGGGTGTCGCCGTGTCCTTGTCTCTCATGTATGGACTCCTTTTCTTTTGATGTAATCGAATTGTTAGTGAATGTGCTAACTGTTCCGTATTTCATTATGAGCGGCTGGGTATTCTATCCAGCAGGGCAGGGGGGCGATCAAGAGGTAAATAACGAATTCACTGATGACATGTGTTTGTCATGTCGGCGACGTAGCGGCATCGAGACGCGCGGGGACGTTGATCTGCGGCGGGATTTTGTAGCCAATCAGGCAGTGAGTCTCGCGTCGATATTGTCGGAATCCAGCCAGGCTCGACGGACCGTGGCCGGAGGTTGGTAGCGATGAGCGCGGTGGGGCCTGCGCTCGTTATAGAACTGCCGCCAGCGTTCGATGAGCATCCTGGCATCGGCGCGGCTGCAGGCCGTCGATTACCAGCATCTGCTCGTCGATAAATCGCTTCTTCATCGAGTCCTCCTCGTCCCTGGGATAAAAGAGAACTCACTTGCTGGATGGCTACAAGAAACGTCTCAGGTCACCCGGCCTTTATCGTGGTCGAAACTTATCTCGATATATGTTAGGAAGGACTCCAGTTATTTTCCGAAATATTTTCCTGAAGGCCGATGAATCTGAATATCCAATCGACCAGGCAATATCGTTGATTGTTTTATTCGTGAGCTCCAGTTCCTCGCGCGCCTTCATGATGCGGATCTGCTGAATATATTCAGTAGGACGCATCCCGGCCGCCTTCGTGAAGCGGCGTATGAATGTTCGCTCCGTGAGATGTACTCGAGCAGCGAGATTTTGGATGGAATGATCTTGTGCCGGATGGGCATGCATATGATGTTGTGCACGGACTATTTCCGTGTCGCCGTGATCGAACCTTGGTGAGAATGTGCGAAACGCGAGTTGGTCTCGGCGCGGTGCGTCGCTCAATAGGAAGCGTGCGGTCGAAAGCATTACGGCCGGTCCCATCAATTTCGAGACAAGCGCCAATCCAAGATCAGTCCAGGCAAGGATGCCTCCAGCTGTAATGACGTCACCGTCGTCTATCACCATATCGTGTGTTACGAGATCAATCTCAGGAAAGCGGCTTGAGAGCAAGTCTACAAAGGCCCAATGAGTCGTAGCTGTTCGACCATTCAGTAGACCGGTTTGTGCCAGAACGAAGGCGCCGGCACATACGGAGCACACTGTCACTCCCTCAGCATGACGGGCCTTCATCCATGAGGCGATTACAGGTGTCAAGGGCATTCTGTCGGGCATAACAACGCTCGGCGGAAGGATAACGTGTGTTAGCCGATGGTCTTGCTCAGGGTGGCTGTCCCATACGCAGGAAACAGTGCCCAGGGCCGTATCGAACTTCCAATGCGATACCCGAATGTATCGCCCGCGAAGCGCAGCGCCGAGGTGGGTGGACCACTCGGTCGCGATCCTAAACAGGTCTGTCAGTCCGTGAATTGCCGCCATCTGACAGTCCGCATAGATCAGTAGACCAACTTCTGCCACTTGTTCAGGAGCAGCACTCATTTTGTCAGATTCGACTCTATTTTTGGCAGTATTAACGCGTCCCATCTTGATGTCCCTCACGTAGAATTTTTGACACCACACCGGACTTCTTTCTACCTGGACCCACCGAGTGACGAAGCAAAGTGGACGGGGCGTAGACGAGCATGACGCAAAGATTCTACCTCCTCTTGGACTAAGTCTGGTTGGTCTTGTCGACCGATTTTGGTCGGCTCGGCGAGTGCGGTGTCATCCTTGCGCCGATGCGTGAGGGATACAGAACGTCGTTTCAGGAGTTCATAAAATGAGTACTACCAAGCAGGAATCCATCCCTCTTCCGCCCACACCGTATCTTGAGTCCGCAGCTCGTGCGCTCTGCGACGCTACGGATCCGCATCCCCGCATCTATGAAGTGCCGCCCGAACGTGGCCGAGCAATTCTTCGTGATCTGCAGAGCGGGAAAAACGTTGATCGACCGGATGTCGAAGAGCAATGGGTTACCATCGATGCCGGAAAGTGGGGGAAAGTGCCCACTCGCATCATTCGACCGATTGGCGCTACCGCGCCGCTGCCTGTTGTCTTCTATATCCATGGTGCTGGTTGGGTATTCGGCGACGACAAGACGCATGACCGACTGTTTCGTGAGCTTGCTGTCGGAGCGGGGGCGGCCGGCGTATTCCCGGTCTACACAAACGCCCCCGAGGCTCGATATCCGACGCAAGTCGAGCAAAACTATGCGGTCGGTCTCTGGCTTGCCCAGAATGGCGCGAAGTACGGTCTGGACACGTCGCGCGTTGCAGTAGCGGGGGAATCCGTGGGTGGCTGCATGTCTGCTGTTTTCGCGTTGATGAACAAAGAGCGCGGCGGGCTCAAACTCAAGGCGCAGGTACTTCTCTACCCCGTCGCCAATGCCGATTTCGAGACGGCGTCGTACGTTCAGTTTGCCGAGCACTGGTATCTCGCTCGCGATGGCATGAAATGGTTCTGGGACCACTACTCCGATCCGGCACAGCGAACCGAGCACCACGCTGCACCGCTTCAGTCGACCTTGCAGCAACTCGAAGGACTCCCGACTACGCTCGTGATTACGGCGGAAGCGGACGTGCTGCGTGACGAGGGCGAGCATTACGCGTCGAAACTCCGCGAAGCGGGAGTCGACGTGACTGCAGTCCGTATTGCCGGCACAACGCACGACTTCATGTTGCTCGATAGCTTGCGCGACACAAGAGCGGCGAATGTCGCTCGTAAGCTCGCGATCGATGCTCTTAAGACCGCGCTTCATTCCAAGTAATGCCGACGCCGCCACAGTATTTCGGTGCCCGGCGCGGCGCTGGTGTAGCTGAGGCGGCGTTGCAATCATGGCGCGTCCGGGGCGAGTCCTCATTGCTCAAGGACCGGCACCGTGGTTGGTCTGTAGTTCGCTATGGCAGCTGTCGTCAATCTTGATGTACGGGTGTCACGGTGTCGTATGCATTCGATCTCTGTAAGGGAAAGCAGATTATGAGTAGCAGGAAGGTTTTCACGAACGCCACTGGCGCGCCCGTAGCAGATAACACCAACATTTTGACCGCCGGCCGGCGTGGACCAGCGCTTCTGGAAGATGTCTGGTTGATCGAAAAGCTCGCTCACTTCGACAGAGAAGTCATCCCCGAGCGACGCATGCATGCGAAGGGATGGGGATGTTATGGGACGTTCACCGTTACCCGTGATGTGACACGTTATACCAAAGCCAAGATTTTTTCGGAGGTTGGGAAGAAAACAGACTTGGTTGTTCGTTTCTCAACCGTGGCAGGGGAGCGCGGCGCCGCCGATGCTGAGCGTGATATCCGTGGTTTCGCAGTCAAGTTTTATACGGAAGAAGGCAATTGGGATATCGTAGGCAACAATACCCCGGTTTTCTTTTTCCGGGATCCGTTGCGCTTCCCAGATCTGAATCATGCGATTAAGCGTGACCCCAGAACGGGGCTCCGATCGGCCAATAGTAACTGGGATTTTTGGTCACTGCTGCCAGAAGCGTTGCATCAGGTGACGATCGTTATGTCTGATCGTGGAATTCCCAGAAGCTTTCGGCATATGCATGTGTTTGGCAGCCATACCTTTTCCATGGTTAATGCTGTCAATGAGCGCGTATGGGTCAAGTTTCACTTTCGTACCCAGCAAGGCATTGAGAACCTGACCGATGAGGCGGCTGCGGCAGTCATCGCGATTGATCGCGAAAGCCATGGTCGCGATTTGTTCAACGCGATCGAGCGCGGTGACTTTCCGAAGTGGACACTTTATATTCAAGTCATGACCGAGGAGCAGGCACAACACCACAAACACAATCCATTCGATCTTACGAAGGTATGGCCAAAGGCGGACTATCCGTTGATCGAGGTCGGTGTAATGGAATTGAACCGATATCCGGAAAACTATTTCGCAGAGATCGAGCAGGTCGCGTTCTCACCAGCCAACATCATTCCTGGCATCGGATACTCTCCGGATCGTATGTTACAAGCTCGACTGTTCTCATACGGTGATGCTCAACGCTATCGCCTTGGAGTGAATTTCAATCAGATTCCGGTCAACGCACCGCGGTGCCCCTTTCATAGCTACCATCGAGACGGTGCGATGCGAACGGATGGAAACCTTGGTGGAACGACGGCGTACCAGCCGAGCACTGAAGGAATGTGGGGAGATCAGCCGGAATTCGCGGAGCCGCCGTTATCGATCGATGGGCCAGCTGGACGCTTCGATCACTATGTTGACGACGATCACTATGAACAGCCTCGCGCGTTATTTCAGTTGATGACTGAGGACCAGAAGCAACAGCTATTTGACAATACTGCCCGAGCCTTGGGCGACGCAAGCACGGTCGTCAAAGAGCGCCACATCGCGAATTGTGCCAAGGCTGACCCTGCATACGGGGGCGGCGTGGCCGCAGCGCTGCTGCAATTAGAGCGCGATAGCGCTATTTCCTTGGATGGCGCTGAACAATAATCGAATTTATACTCGACCCTCCACAGAGGAAACACACTATTTTTTAGTATATTTACTGTTTTTCTGTCCCCGCCCCTATGCCAGGGTTTAATCGGATTTGGGGTGGGTTTTTTTATGTAAATGCTATGATGAAAGTGATGGTCGAATTTCAATCTTGAAAATGCGGTAGATTTTTATGTGTGAAAGTAGGCGGGGGGCGTACTTTGCCGTGTCAGGTGACCCTATGGAGGTTGCGCAATATATTTGCAGCGACTTACCTTCCGCCATGCCGGGCTCCCGCGCAGGGTTTCCCGTCAGCAGGAGGTGTTTTGGGGTATCGACAGATGATCGGCCGTGCGGAGCAAGGCCGCAACGACCTTGTCGACCGTCGGCGCCATGTGCGCGTCGATCCGGCGCATGTACGGACAGGTCAGCACCGCGATCGCATGGTCGGACGACCCGAGGATCGGCACGCTCAGATCGGTCACGCCATAGGCCTGACGGCTGTCCTGGCGCAGGTAGCCGGACTGCCGGATGGACTGGCATGCATACGCGAGTTCCTGCTCGTTCAGCGGCGCCTCGCCCTTGACCTTGCGATGCTCGGCCAGCATGTGCGCGCGTTGCTCGGGGCCCTGGAACGACAGCATCACGCGCCCCGACGCGGTATCGGCGAGCGCGATACGGGAGCCTAGCCGCACGGATACACCCCACGTGCCGGGGCCGTCGACCTGCGCGATCACGAGCAGGTTGCCGCGGTCGTAGACGGTCAGATGGCACGACTGTTCGACCGCATCGGCGAAGCGTTGCATCGGCGGCAACGCATCGGCGATCAGCCGGTTCATCGGCGGATGCCGGTGCGCGAGCGCGAACAGCTTGAGGCCGAGCGTGTAGCGATCGCCGCCGGTCGAACGCATCACGTAGCGGCGTGCGACGAGGCGCTCGAGCATCCGGTAGATCTCGCTCGCGTTGCGGCCGAGTTCCTTCGTGATTTCGGTGCGGGTGAGGCCTTCCTTCTGCTCGGACAGGAGTTCGAGGATGTCGAGTCCCTTGTCGAGCGCCGGGGCGCGATAGCGGTCGATCGCGTCGATCGAATCCGGCAGCTCGAAGTCGGATGGCAGGGCGCGGGTCGTTTGCATCGTCGGTGCGAGTGCCGGGATTTTCGTCGCTCGACTCATCGGGCCGGCAGGGTGACCGCGATGTCCACAGCCAGCGTTTCCGCGCCCGAATTCGACCGGATGCGGGTGACGGGCGCGGCGCTGCAAGCGTCGACGCCGGTCGCCAGCTTCACGTAGTGTTCGTCCGGGCAGAGGTTGTTCGCCGGATCGAAGCCGATCCATCCGAGCGGGTCGACGTAAACTTCAGCCCACGCATGATCAGCGGCTCCGGTTTCGTCATCGTCGCTGATCAGATAACCGGAAGCGAAGCGCGCGGGAAGGCCGAGCCGATGCGCCACGGCGATGAAGACATGCGCATGGTCGCGACATGTCCCGCCGGAACGGATCCATGCCGCCTCCGCATCGGTGGCGTCGTTGCCGTTCTCGACCCCCGATGCGAGGCGATCGTGCACGATGTCCATCAACTCGTGTAGTTGCAGCAGACGGTTCTGCGTGCTCTTCAGGGCCGACGCAAGTTCGATCAGCGAGTCCCCGGGGCGCGTGAGCGGCGATTCGCGCAGGAACAGCCACGGATTGGTTCGATCGTCCGCGGAGCCCAGCACGCCGTCCTTGTTGTGCGTCGTCACTTCGCCGCGTGAAACGATGACGATCTCCGGGTCGTCGTTCGGGCGACGTACCAGGTCGACATGGTTTCCGAATCCGTCGATGTACGACAATTCCGGCTGCCTGTCGTTTGCGAGCAATTCCCAACGTCCGACCGTTTGGCCGGGATTCGACAACGGTCGCAGTCGAAGGCGCTGCAGTGCCTGCGGCAATGGCGTGTCGAAGGTATAACGCAGGGTGTGGGCGATTCCGATATGCATTGCGGTACTCAATCGAAATTGTAGGCCTGGGCGATGTCGAGCCCCAGTTGCTGATTGCGCCGAATGAATCCGGTCAGGAACTCGTGCAGGCCGTTCTTGAAGATGCGTTCGATCGTGCTGTCGGACAGCATCGTGAGCGTCTGCGCGGCGGTGTCGTGGCACGCGTGAGCGGTGCCATGCTCCTTCACGAGCAAGTTGAGGCTCGACATGACGCGCCCGTAGCAATGGCGCAGCGAGCGCGGCATGCGGCCGTTCAGGAGCAGGTAGTCGGCGATGTTCATCGGCTTGTACTTCACGCCGTACACCCAGCGGTACGAGTTGTGCGCTTCGACCGATCGCAGGATCGATTCCCAGTGGTTGGTATCGAGGATCGTGCCGACGTGCGACACCGACGGCAGCAGCAGGTGGTACTTCACGTCGATGATCCGCGCGGTGTTGTCCGCGCGCTCGATGAATGCGCCGATCTGCGCGAAATCGAAGATCTCGTTGCGCAGCATCGT
>NZ_JBVVNQ010000023.1:0-104842 GCF_055810675.1 Burkholderia sp. YHN3-13
TGCCAAACAACGCGCAAGTCTTCGTCAGGCTGGTTCGATAGCGATCACGCAATTCATCGATCAACATGCGCCGACGGGCAGGCTTCAGAGCTTTTTTGCGAGTACGTCCTGCAGCATGGCCTTGTCCAGGCTCAGGTCCGCCACGAGCCGCTTCAACTTCGTGTTTTCCTCTTCGAGCTGGCGCAAGCGGCGCAACTCAGAAGGCCCCAGCCCTCCGAATTTCTTCTTCCAGTTGTAGAAAGTCGCCTCGCTTATTCCGAGTTTGCGGCAGATCTCCTCGACCTTCGTACCCAGCTCGGCTTGCTTCAGGGCAAATGCGATCTGCTCTTCCGTAAACTTGCTCGTCTTCATGGCATGGCCTTCGTGTCCGCTTGGACACATCATGCCGAATTTCTCTACTTTTGCACCGGACTATTTCTTGGGTCAGGGTCATATTGAGTGGGAAAACCCGCGAAGCGCCGAGGTATTCGTCACTCCACCGTCACCGATTTCGCCAGATTCCTCGGCTTGTCGATATCCGCGCCGCGCAAGCACGCCGCGTGATACGCGAGCAACTGTAACGGCACGACGTGCAGGATCGGCGACAA
Source organism: Burkholderia sp. YHN3-13 (assembly GCF_055810675.1). Taxonomy (NCBI): domain Bacteria; kingdom Pseudomonadati; phylum Pseudomonadota; class Betaproteobacteria; order Burkholderiales; family Burkholderiaceae; genus Burkholderia; species Burkholderia sp. YHN3-13. The sequence continues at coordinate 588 of NZ_JBVVNQ010000023.1, forward strand.
CAGCCCGTAGTAATCCGGCATCCGCAGCACCGACACGCCTTCGCCGTTGTCGATCCGCGTATCCGCGTCGGCGAATACGTAGAGCTGCCCGCCACGCGCCCGCACTTCCTGCATGTTCGACTTGAGCTTTTCGAGCAGCGCGTCGTTCGGTGCAATCGTCGCGACGGGCATCGTGTGCGTCACAAGCGCAAGCGGCCCGTGTTTCAGCTCACCCGCGGGATACGCCTCCGCGTGGATATACGAAATCTCCTTCAGCTTCAGCGCCCCTTCGAGCGCGATCGGATAGTGCAATCCGCGCCCGAGAAACAGCGCGTTTTCGTGCTGCGAGAATTCCGCCGCCCAGCGCTCGATCTGCGGCTCCAGTCCGAGCACGTCTTCGAGCGCACCGGGTAGCCGTCGCAACTGCATCGTGTACCGCGCGAGCTGCGCGTCGTCGACGTAGCCGCGCAACCGCCCGAGCGTCACGGCAAGAATGAACAGCGCGACGAGCTGCGTCGTGAACGCCTTGGTCGACGCGACGCCGATTTCCGGGCCGGCCCGCGTCAGGAAGCGCAGGCCGGTTTGACGCATCATCGCGCTGGTCGGCACGTTGCAGATCGCCAGCGTGTCGATATGGCCGAGCGCCTGCGCGTACTTGAGCGCGGCGAGCGTGTCGGCGGTCTCGCCGGACTGCGACACGCTGACCACCAGCGTATTCGGCATCGCGAGCGCGTCGCTGTAACGGTATTCGCTCGCGATCTCGACCTGTGCGGGTATGCGCGCGATCGTTTCGAGCCAGCGGCGCGCGGTCAGGCCGGAATAGTGACTCGTGCCGCACGCGAGAATCAGCACGTTGTCGATCTGCTCGAACGCTCGCGCGGCATCCGGGCCGAACACGGCCGGATCGAACAACCCCGCGTCCGGGATGGTCGCGGCCACCGCCTGCGGTTGCTCGAAAATTTCCTTCTGCATGAAATGCCGGTACGGCCCGAGTTCGACCGCACCCTGCGCGGACGAAACGGTTTGTATCGCGCGTTCGACCGGTGCGCCGGTGCGATCGAGCACGCATACGCCGCCTGGCGTCAACTCGACGATGTCGCCTTCCTCGAGAAAGATGAAGCGGTCGGTGATACCGGCGAGCGCGAGCGCATCGGACGCAAGAAAGCATTCGCCGTCCTTCACGCCGACGACGAGCGGCGAGCCGGCCCGCGCGCCGATGAGCCGCTGCGGTTCGTGTTTGCTGAACACCGCGATCGCGTAGGCGCCGTGCAGCTGCGCCGTCGCATCGCGTACGGCGGCGAGCAGGTCGCCGCGATACTTGCTGTGGATCAGGTGGGCGACGACCTCGGTATCGGTCTGGCCGTCGAATTCGTAGTGCTTGTCTGAAAGTTGCTTGCGCAACGTTTCATGGTTCTCGATGATGCCGTTGTGCACGAGCGCGATCTCGTCGCGCGAGAAGATCGGGTGCGCGTTGCAGGTTGCGGGCGCGCCATGGGTCGCCCAGCGCGTGTGGGCGATGCCCGTGCTGCCGGTCAGGCCGGCGCTGCGCACGTGCGCGTCGAGATCGGCGACGCGCGACATGCTGCGTTCGCGGCGCGCCTGGCCGTTGACGACCGTCGCCACCCCGCATGAATCGTAGCCGCGATATTCAAGGCGGCGCAAACCTTCGATCAGAATCGGGACGATGTCCCGTTGCGCGACCGCGCCGACGATGCCACACATGACACGTCTCCTTCCCTGTCAATTCTCCTGGACCGCGTGCACGCTGTGTCAGCGCGACGCGGTCGCCGTTGCCTCTGCCGTCGTGAAGCCGCACTGAGCGGGCGCGACGGGGTCGGCCATCCTGCTTTCGAATGCGAGATAAAGGGATTCCTCCAGTACGTTCCAGTGCGCGCCGTGCCGGTACGGGCCCGATCGCGCATGCCAGCAGGCGACCGTGCTCCAGTCGTTCATCTTGAATGCGACCAGCGCGATCAAGCCCCATGGATAATCGCTGCCGGCCAGCTGCAGCCAGGTCTTGCCGTATTTCTGCATCCATTGCGCGTAGATCGTCTCGTTCGATTGGGCGGGAACTTGAATCCCCGACAGGAGCGGGAAGATCTGCGCGACTTTCGCCGGATAGAAAGTCGTGTCGCTGATGCGCTGCGTGCTCGCCCGAAAGCCGGACTGCGTGCCGCGCCAGAACACCTTCAGGATCGCCGACGAGAGCCGGTCGGCGCGCTGGCTCCACGGGCCCGCATGCGCGTAGTCGGCATGCCGCATGTAGTACGCGGCGAGTGCCTGGAACGCGCTGTGTACCTCGACGTTGTCCATCAGCAGCGCGACGTGCAGCGTCGACGAGATCTGATAGACGCCGGCGGGCTTGCTGAGCAGCGTGTCCAGATGCGCGCCCGCGCGGTTCAGGCTGAGTTCCCAGGCGGCGGGCATGCCGTCGGGCGGCGCGAAGCGGGAGAGCAATTCGATCCACGTCGCCATCATCGAGTCGTCGGCGTCGGCTTCCGCGCATGGACTGTACTGGCCGCTCTTCATGCAGTAACGATCGAAGCCGCCGTCCGGACGCTGGCGCGGCAACAGCCACGCGATCCACGCGAGTGCGGCCTGACGGGCATCGAGCCCGGCGTCGGCGGCGCCGAGCAGCGCCTTCGCCGCGAAGTAAGGATCGATGCCGGCGCCGTTCAGGCGTACGGTGATCGCGCCGTCGGGGCGCTGGTACAGTCCGTTGAGCTGGAGTTCGGCGGCACTCGCGTGCGGCGCGAAGCCGAATGCCGAGAGGCAACTGACAACGCACCACAGGCGGCATAGCCGGGCGACGGCCGCCACGCGTGCGCGTGCGGCCGGGAACAGCGCGGGCCGGTTCATGATCGGGGGCTCCTGCGCGGTGGTCCTGCGCAAATCCCGCCGGGCGCGGCGTTGGCCGCGTCGCGCGCCGGCGGGTAGGTCGATGTTGCGGCTCAGTGCACCTTGGCGCTGTTGAACTTGAGGCTGGTGCCGCTGATCGCGGTCACGAGCCAGTACGTCGAGTCGGTAATGACGACGCTGCCGAGGCCTTGCGTGATGACCGGCAGTGCGAAGCCCTTCTTGGGCAGCAGCCAGGTCATGTTCGCGAGGCTGGTCGGGTGGCTGGCGGCGAACGCCCAGCCGCTGCCCGTGTCGGTGGCCGACCACGTGACGTTCAGGCGTGCGCGATCGAAGATCGTGATGTCGCTCATCGTGTACCACTTGAACTGACCCGCCAGTTTCAGCGTATTGGCTTGCGAGAAGATCGCGGACAGCGTCGACGTGTAGGACGACGCGCCGAGCGGGTGCGCGTAGATCAGCCGGCTCGTACGGTTCGCGACGACGAAGTTCATCAGGGCTGCGTACCAGTTGTTCACGTCGCTCGTGGGCACCGCATACTGCTGGAATTCCTCGAACGTCGCGTACTTGCCGAACGGCATCACGGGGTAAGCCCACAGGCCCGGGTTCAGCAGCGCGCCGTTGCGGTATGCGCGGGTCGGCGCCGAGCCGGTGTGGCCGGTGAAGTAGTACCCGTTGAAGCCGTTGCTCTCGAGCCAGTTGACCGACCAGGTCGGCGTGTTGCCTTCCGGCGCCGCATATTCGACATCCGGCTGGCCCGACGCGGCCTGGACGGCCTGATGGTTCATCACGAGGTACTGCGTGAACGTGCTTGCGTTCGTTTCGCTGGCGTTCGCCCCCCAGTAGTCGTGGATCCAGCCGCCGTGGCTGCCGACGCGATGGCCCTTGCTCACGAAATACCTCACGAGACTCTGCGCGGTCGGGTTGTTGGCGAGGTTGATGCCGTCGCCGTCGCCGAAGGCCGCTTCGTCGGGGCCGGCCGTGATCACGAGCGAGAACGGGCCGTTGTTCCACACGCCGAGGTTCTTCAACTGGAGTGCGGGTTGGATCTGGTCGCCGGCGCAGAAGTGCCAGTTGAACACCAGCCCGGCCATCGCCTTCGGCAGCGGCGACAGCGACGGCAGGTTCAGCATCTGAGTGCCGAAATAGTGCAGGTACCCGTGGATCAGCATGCCGTCGGTCTGGCCGTCGAGGTAGGCGAGCGGCAGGTTGACGAATAGCACGCCGCCGTTGCCGTACGTGTTGTAGCCGGATACCAGCCCGAACGTCGGCGAGGTCAGGATCGTCGTGCCGGTGTACGTGCCCTGCGTGACGAAGCTCGGATAGGTGAGGAAGCCGTACACGTAGCCGGAGATGCCTTCGAGCGTGTCGGTGGTCGTCGCCGCGGTCGACGCGAGCGCGGTGGTCGCCGTGCCGGCCGTCGTGCTGACGAGCGAGTTGGCGCTATAGGTGCCGGACTTCACGAGCTTGCCGTTCGCAACGCCGGTCAGCTTCGGGGCCGTCTGGTTCAGTACGCCGCTGCCTGCGGACGGCGTGTCGTACTGGAACCACGCACCGTGGTTGTAGTTGGCGAGGCCGCCCGGGTTCGACGGGCTGGCGGACAGATAGAGCGCGCTGCCGGACGTCTGCTTCGACGAATTGTTCGTCTTCGTGTTGTTCGTGCTCGCCGCGGCCATGACGCTGGCGGTCGTCGTGGTCGACGCGGTCGTGGTCCACGTCATCGACTTGCCGGGAGGCACCTGGAGCGTGCGAAGCCAGCTGCTCATGCCGGTTACGTTGCCGAGACCGATCATGTTGCCGCCCAATTGGTCATACAGTACGTAGTCCACACCGACCATGTTGCTGAAACGGGATTTGGGGCTCACGTAGAAGCCGGCCGAATTCAGCACGCCGAAATCGTAGACGAGCATCACCTTGCCGCCGTTCAGCGCATAGTTCTGGATCGCCGTGACGAGCGTGTCGTCGGCCGTCGTATGCACCTGATCGGGCAGGATCAGGCCGGGATACTGCGACAGCGACGCGCCGGCCGCCATGAACTGGCTGTCGGTCATCACCGTGATCTGCAGCCCTTCCTCTTGCGCGGTGTCCAGCCATGCAGACACGCGCGGATCGGGCAATGTCAGCGTATTCGGCACCAGCAGGATGAGCTGGTTGGTGGCCGCCTGAACCCCGCCCGGACTGAATGCGAACGCGAGCGCGAACAACGCGAACAGGATCCGCAAGAACTTGCCTGACTTTGCCAACATGGTGTACTCCTCGCTCAAGGAATGGGGGCGCGCGGCCGCCGTGATGCGCGTGCCGCCAGGTCGACCAATCCTGCCCCGTAGGTGTGTGCGGCTGTCCGGTGCGTCGGATATCGAGCGGCACCTGTCGACGGCAGCCGGACCGACGAGATACGTCGGTATGCCGCGCTGTCGTCGTCGACGAGAGGACTCGATGCGACGTATCGAACGAAGCGAACAACGTGCCATTCGCCCCGGAGGCCCGGTCCTGCTGGCTTCATGTGACATGGACCGTGCGGCACGGGAGCAAACGCAATGGATTCGTTTCATCGCTGATACGGCGCATTAGCGGGCGAAATCAGCAGACGGAATCGGAGCCGTTCGTCAGCGCGCCGGGCCAGCTTGCGCAGTAGGTGTAGAGCGTGACCAGCAGGCCGATCAGCAGCGGTCCGCCAAGCAGGAAATAGCAGAACGGCAGGAACAGCAGCGAGCCGTGATGAATGATCGTCGCGTGCAGCAGCATCACGAACGGCAGCGCGACGATGAAGTAGCCGAGCACCAGCATCGACGCGACGGCCTTCTGTGGCAGCGAGAAATCGAGCGGGTAGTACAGCGCCGCCATCACCAGCGGGATCATCGCGATCGCCGCGCCGTGCAGCACGAACATGTCGCGCAGATGCAGCAACGGGCCGTACGGAAACGTGCCGGGCGCGAGCCAGAAGTACACGCAAATCAGCAACTGGGTGAAGCTCGCGATACGTAACAGATATGCAACAGGCAGCCAGTTCCTGTGCCGTATGAAGGATGCGGCGAAGCCGATCGCGCAGAGCGCCGCGGTGGCGGCCAGCAGCACGCCGCCCGGCATGCGCGCGGCGACGTCGATCGACAGCAGCGGTACGCGCGGCGCATCGGGCGGATAGCCGAGCACGATCACGTGGAGCGCCGGATCGATCTGGTGCGCACCCCACACCATCACCGCGCGCCAGTAGCGCCAGGCGAGCGGCAAGCCGACCCACAGCAACGCATACAGCGAGGGCGTCAGCAGGGCGATCGACAGCAGCCAGCGCTGCGGATGGGCGTGAATCCGCAGCGAACGGTCGGCGGGAGGGCGGACGGGATGCGTCTGCATGGCGCCCGCCCGGCTACCAGCGATAAAACACGCTGAGCTCGCCGCCGATCCGCGAGTAGTAAGGGTTGTGGTAGTAATTGAATTCGAGCTGCGTGCCCCACTTGCGCGTGAACCAGTAACGCCATTTCGCGTCGATCTCGTGGCTGCGGAAATCGGCGATCTGCGAGCCGGAGCCCGTGACCTGGTAGGCCTCGCGCCCGAACCCGCCGCGCAGCACGATCACGCTCTTGCCGACTTCGCCGTAGGTGACGGCGCCGTAATAGGCCGGCGCCTTTACCGATCCGGGCGAATCGACGGTGTAGTTCGTGCCTGCCTCGAAGATCCACTTCGGCAGGGCGTACCAGATCACGCCGGCGTGATAGAGCTGGTCGCGATGGCCGCTGCGGTTCCATGCGTAGCCGGCGCCCAGCGACACGACCAGCGAACGATCCGACAATAGCTTGCGATTGATCGACAGGTCGACGCGTGCGCTCGGCAGGATCGTCCCCGACGTGGTGCCCGCGAAGCCGATGCCGCCGAACCAGTCGGGGCCGAGATCCTGCACGTACGTCAGGGCGCCGAGCTGCGTGTTCTCGCCGAAGCGGTGCAGTTGCGCGAGTTCGCCGAGCACGGTGCGCCCGCCATCCTGATAGACGCCACGCAGATGCACGCCGTACCAGTCACCGTAGCCGTGCGTCAGGTGTGCGCTCGAATAGCCGAGCGACAGTTCGGTATGCGATTCTTGCGGCGCCTGGACATGTGTGACGATTGCGTCGGGCAGGGCCGGCCGGTTCGTATCGTCAGGCGTGAACTCGGCGAGCGGCACGCCGTCCGGCAGGCCGTCGGCGCTGACGCGGACGAACGTGGATTCGTCGCGCGGCCGCGGCGTGATGACGGTCGGGACGTCGGGCGACGGCGCGGGCGGCGCGGCGGCCGCATCGTCCGGCAGTGCCGCGAGCGCCGGTGGCGTACCGAAGGCGACGCCGCACAGCACCGCGAGGGTGGCAACCGGCACGCGCGGACCGCGATGGCAAGGGCGATCGGACATGAAGGCGCTCCTTAACGGGATGCATGAAACCAGCCGCTGCGCCACGCGACGAGGTCGCCATGCACGCAGGCATGACCGACGACCGAGACGTCGCGCGCACATGCGCTGACAGGATGGCCGGCGACACCGATGCGTGCACCGGTCAGCCGCAGCAGGCCGCCGGCCGACACGATCCCGTCGATGCAGCTCGCATTCGCGAGCAGCACGTCGTCGCGCGCGAACACGGCGCCGTGCAGCAACGCATGACGTTCGAGTTCGACGCGATGCGCCTTGACGCTGCCGCGCAGCACGCAGCCTTCGCCGAGCACGAGCGTGCCGTCGACGATGAGGTTGCCTTGCACGACCGTGTGCGCGGGCAGGCGAACGTCGCAATGCACCAGGTAGCGGCCGTGCAGGAAGCGATGCGGGAGCGATGCGAAGTGGCGGGCGAGCGAGATCGCGCGGCGCGGCGCGGCTGGCGTGCCGACCGGTCGCGCGCTCGGTGCCGCGCCGAAGACGATCGGCTCGCCGTACAGGCACGCGAAGCCGCCGGCGCCGCGCAGGTGTACCGTGCCGCCGACCACGACGCCACGCAGCACCGCGCCGTCGACGTCGATCCGCGGCGCGTGCGCAAGCGCGCCGATGGTCGCGCCGGCGCGAATGTCGATGCGTTCGCCGGCGAACGCGTACGCCGCGTGGGCGCCGCCGTCGAGCGTGATCGCATGATCGGCATGGAGCACGTCGTCGCGATGCTCGTCGTGCGCGACGTGGATCGTGCCGGCGTGCTGCACGGCCAGTCCGAGCGCTTGCCAGGGCGGTGCGGCGGATGGATCGGCCGCCGGTTCGCCGGCCGCGTGCGCGCGCAGCGCGTCGTGCCATTGCGTGGCGAGCAACGCCTGATCGACGAACGGACCGTCGCCGATCGGCAGTGCCGCGACGTCGCTGCGCCGGATCAGCTCATGCAGCATCGGCAGGAACGGCAGGCTGAGCACGCCGGCCACCGGCACCAACACATTGAAGGTCGTCATCGATCAACGCTCCGGTTTCAGTTGCCGGCGAAAACGCTCGGTCTTGTCCCACTTCAGTTCGCGACGGAATGCGGCGTCGAGCGTGAGTCCCCACAACGCGGAGACGACGGCCGCGATCGTCACGCAGAAGCCGACGACGTTGACCGGTACGAGCCGCAGCCGCGTCGCGCGGCCGTCGAGCCGGGCGGCGACGACGATCTCGAAGAACACGCCGAAGTTGCCGAAGGTGCTGAACGAGAACAGCGCGAACAGCGACACGATCAGGCCGAGCGCCGTCGAGTTGACCCCGTTGAACAGGTAGAGCGTGAGCGCGGCGATCCATGCGACCGCGAGCAGCGCGGGCATCACGAACACGCCGAGCAGCAACGCGCCGTCCAGCCGGCAGCGCCGCGAGATCAGCGGGTTGCGCAGTACCGGAACCAGATAGCGCAGCAGCGTCTGGTTGTGGCCTTTCGCCCAGCGCGTCAACTGCCGGGCACGCACGGCCCAGCGCTCCGGCACTTCCTCATAGCATTCGGCGTGATTCAGGTAGACCGTGCGCCAGTCGCTCAGCAGCAGGCGATAGGTCATGTCGGTGTCCTCGGCCAGCGTGTCGTCGCGCCAGCCGCCCACCGCGTCGAGCGCGCCCTTGCGGATGCCGCCGACCGTGCCGCCGTACTGCGGCACCAGGTTGAGGTTGTTGCGGGCTTGCTGGTTGACCTGGTAGCCGCCCGCGCGCTCGAGGTCGAGCAGCCGCGCGAGCAGGTTGCTGTCGGCGTTCTGCGGCACGACGCGGCCCATCACCGCGCCGACTTCCGGATCGAAGAACGGCGCGACGAGTTCCTTCAGCAGCCCCGGGCGCGGCAGGTAGTCGGCGTCGAACACCACCATGATGTCGCCGCGAATGTAGCGCAGCGCATCCTTCAGCGCGGCCGCCTTGCCCGGTTTGCCGGTCTCGCGGTGAAACGGCTGGATGAGGTCGGGCGCGAGCGCCCGGACCTCGTCGATCAGCGCACGGGTGTTGTCGGTCGAGCGGTCGTTGACCGGAATGATCGTCAGCCTGTCGCGCGGGTAGGTCGTCGCCAGCAGTGCCATCAGGCAATCGACGACGACGGCTTCCTCGTTGTGGGCGGCGACGAACACCGTGAGCCTCGGCCAGTCGCCGTGGGTAATCGTCCGGTAGGGCGCGCATTGCGGCTTGAACAGGCGGTCGAGGCTGAACACGTAATGCCGTCCGGCGTAGATGCACGTCAACACCGTGAACAGCCACAGGTACGCGACGCAGGGCATCAGCAGCAGGTCGGGGTCGAGCGTGATACCCGGCGCGCCGGCCGGCGGCGGCTCGAGTGACGCGTTCGCATCGGGCGAAGCCTGCGCGGCGATCGCGAACCGCGCGCCGTCGAGGGCCGCGCGTTCGACCGCGACCGCGGCGTTTGCGGCAGGCAGGATGATCCGCGCCGGCTCGGCGATCGCCTGCGATGCGGTGTCGCGCACGCTCAGCGAAAAGGCAAGCACGATCAGCAGCAGAACGCCTTGCTCGCAGAGTGACGCCATCCGCGGATTCTTCATGTCCTGGTCCCCGGTGTCCGCGACGACGACCGATGAGAGCGGAAGGCGCCCGTGGATCGCGCGGATGTCAATGGGACGCGGCCGCACGTTCGTCGCGCGGGGCGGATGTCGTTCGCCCCCGCGCACGCGTCGCGTCGCTTCCCGGCTTCGTTGCTTTGGCGTCCCCGTCCGTCTGCTGCTGCCGTGCGAGTGCTTCGGGACGCACCTGTCTGACATTAAGCAAGGCGTGAGCCATGGGCCGCGATGCCCCGTGCAGCAAGGAGGCGGGCGCGAGGCGCGCGTAGGGTCAGGCGCGTGGCGACGTGTTTTGATTCACTGACGAATCAGCGCCGTCGCGCGACATGCGACGCCACGCAGCCTGCGACACATCTCGCCGACCTCGCACGGCGGGCGGTTTGTCTAACGAGTCGTCGCCGCCTTGTTCGATGTGGCCTTGCGAGACGTGCAGCGGCGTGTCGCTCGCCGCGCGCGCGTTGCCCCGATGGACGAAACGGTTGCCGCCGTCGTGCGCGCGGAATAGACCGGACTCCGATGTATCTTCCCGCTCGGCTCTGCGTTACACATTCGCAACATTTCCCGCGCATGCATTCGTGCGACGCAAGCCGCGCCGCGTGTCGGGGAATTCGCGCGCACATGGTCGTGGCCGGAGGTCGCGTGCGCGCCGCGCGCTGCACAGACAAAAGTGCCGAATCGAGACGACGCAACGCGCTTCGAAAGATGCACGCGGTGCGATGCGTGACGGGCGTCCGACCTGCGTTCTCGATTCATCGGACGACGTCGTCAGACGGATCGCGCGATCGGCCGGCTGTTTATCGTTGTCGTGCCGGCTCGTCGATGAGACGCCCGTAGCAGTTGTGAAACATTCCGTAACGCACCGCGCATGTGCGGTGTGCGTCGCGCGAGCCAGCTGCGGCTGCGGGGGCGGCTGGTTTGAATATTGCTGGTGTGGAAGCGACGTGACGGACCGACGTGACGCTCGACACAGCGAGGAACGACTCATGACGTGACTGATCAGTGCAACGGGACGCCGGTAGTACGACGATTCGCGTGGCCGGGACCGCGCGGACAGGACGGCGCGCCTGCCTCGCAGCACGGTTACGTGCCGACCGCGCGAGTATGGGCAGTGCCGCCTGAATACATGCTTCGCGCCACGTGCAGGATCATCCGCGCGAAGTGGCTAAACGAGGATAACGATGAAGAAGATCTTGCTTGTGTTCGGGACTCGGCCGGAGGCCATCAAGATGGCGCCGCTGGTGCGTGCGCTGAAGGCGCAAGCGGAGGTCGACGCCCGGGTATGCGTGACCGCGCAGCATCGGGAAATGCTCGACCAGGTGCTGACGCTGTTCGACATCAAGCCCGACTACGATCTCAACCTGATGCGGCAAAGCCAGACGCTGACCGACGTGACGACCGGCATTCTTCAGGCGATCGGCATGGTCTTCGACGACCTGCGTCCGGACGTCGTGCTGGTGCACGGCGATACGACGACCACGCTGGCGGTCAGCCTGGCGGCGTTCTACCGCTATCTGCCGGTCGGGCACGTGGAGGCCGGGCTGCGCAGCGGCGACATCTGGTCGCCGTGGCCGGAGGAGCTGAATCGCCGCGTGACCGATGCGGTGTCGTCGTGGCACTTCGCGCCGACCGGGCAGGCGCGCGACAACCTGCTCAGCGAGGGCGTGCCGGGCAGCGGCGTCTCGCTGACCGGCAATACCGTGATCGATGCGTTGCACGAGGTCAAACGCATGCTGGACCGCACCTCTGCGTTGTCTGACAAGGTCGCCGCGTATTTTCCGTTTCTCGAACCGTCGCGGCGCGTCGTGCTGATCACGGGGCATCGCCGCGAGAGTTTCGGCGAACCGTTCCAGCATTTTTGCGAGGCGCTCTGTACGCTCGCGGGCCGCTATCGCGACGCGCAGTTCGTCTATCCGCTGCACATGAATCCGAACGTGCGGGAGCCGGCGCGAGCGCGGCTCGGCGGCGTGCCGAACATCTACCTGATCGAACCGCAGGAATACCTGTCGTTCGTATTCCTGATGTCCCGCGCGCATTTCATCATTACCGACTCGGGCGGCATTCAGGAAGAAGGGCCGGCGCTCGGCAAGCCGGTGCTCGTCACGCGCGAGACGACCGAGCGGCCCGAGGCGATCCAGGCAGGCACCGCACGGCTCGTCGGTACGGACCAGGAGCGGATCGTGTGGGAGGCGTCGCGCCTGTTCGACAGCGAAAGCGCCTACGAGGAAATGTCGCGCGCGAGCAATCCGTATGGCGACGGCCACGCGAGCGAGCGGATCGTTCACGCGCTGATGCGCACGCCGGGCGTGACCACGAAAACGACGAGTTTTTCGATGGGGGCAACGGAGATGCCGTTCAACGCGCTCACGCTGGGCTTGCAGGCGTTGCGCTCGCCGTGAGCCGGATCGCGCGATAGCGTACTTCCGTACCGTTCGTTACCGTCGCGCGCGAGGATCCGGTTCGGCCGCCAGGCCGGCCGGATCCTCGCATTTGCGCGACCCCGAACGAATTTTCCCGCCGCGTTCTTCAAGACTGTCTTAGCGGAATGTTCCGTTCGCGGTGCGGCGCCGCGCATGGATACTTCCGCGGATACCCGCCCCGCATCGGCCGGAATGCACGGCAAACTCCCGGTTTCAGATGCGGGGATCCGATGCATCCGATCCCCGGCCATCCGTCGCAACCCATGCCGCACGAGTTCGGTCTCGACCCGGTCGGCTGGAAAGCGCCCGGCGGCGCAAAGCTGCCGCACATCGGTTAAAGTTGGAGCGCGGCTCAATCCCCATACGAATCCGCCTGCCCGGGCATGTCGAAGCCCTCCGGGCCGGACGTCGCGCGCGGGGGCAGCGGCGATCCCGGGCACCGTTTCTGGCAGCCCCGACAGGGTCGCGTCGCCTGAGTGACGGTTTGCATGGGGCAGAATCGGGACCCGCGGGCGCCCGCTTTCGATCGGAGTCGAACACCCGGTCGTCATCGGCACCGATAGCCCGTCGGCCGCTGGTGCTTCCGGCGAAGCAGTCCGCCAGGCGGTGCCGGGCCGGCACCGTTCGAATCCCCACACGGCACCCGTGGTGCGACGCGGGCGCCTCGACCAGGAGGTGAACGATGATCACGCTGACCGTCAACGGTAGCGAGCAACACTTCGACGGCAATCCCGACATGCCGTTGCTCTGGTATCTGCGCGACGTGCTCGGCCACACCGGCACCAAGTTCGGCTGCGGGATGGCGCTGTGCGGCGCGTGTACCGTTCATCTCGACGGCGTCGCGATCCGGTCGTGCATCACGCCCGTTGCGGCGGCTTCCGGCAAGCGCGTGACGACGATCGAGGGACTGTCGACCGACCTGACCCACCCGCTGCAGCAGGCATGGCAGGAACTGAACGTCGCGCAATGCGGCTACTGCCAGTCCGGGCAGATCATGCAGGCCGCATCGCTGCTGAAGACGAATCCCCATCCGACCGATGCCGACATCGACGATGCGATGTCCGGCAACATCTGCCGCTGCGGCACCTACACGCGCATTCGCGCGGCGATCCGCCTGGCCGTGCGCCGCGGAGGTGCCGCATGAGCGCGCCCGAACTCTCCGTCCACAACGAAAGCCGCCGCGCGCTGCTGTTGGGCTTCGCGTCCGGCGGGCTGCTGCTCGCGTTCGGCGTGCCGTCGCTCGCGCAGGCCGCGGCACCGGTGCAGCCGCCCGTCAGCACGAACCCGCAATACGGCGGCGCCGGGATGCCGCACGGGCTGCGCGACGATCCGCACCTGTTCGTCGCGATCGCCCCGGACGGCACCGTGACCGTCACCTGCATCCGCTCCGAGATGGGACAGGGCGTGCGCACGAGCGTCGCGCTCGTGGTCGCCGACGAGCTGGGTGCCGACTGGGCGCGCGTGAAGGTCGCGCAGGCCGTCGGCGACGAGCCGCGCTACGGCAACCAGAACACCGACGGCTCGCGCAGCCTGCGCCAGAGTTTCGCCGCGCTGCGTCGGGCAGGGGCCGCCGCGCGCACGATGCTCGAGCAGGCGGCCGCGACCGAGTGGGGCGTTGATGTGGGCCAGGTCAAGGCATCGGTGCACGAGGTCGTCGACACGAAGGGCGGGCGCAAGCTCGGTTTCGGCGAACTCGCCGCGAAAGCGGCCGCGTTGCCGGTGCCCGACACGAAGACGCTCGCGTTGAAGGCACCGGCCGAATTCCGCTATATCGGCAAGGGCAAGACCGCGCTGATCGACGGGCGCGACATCGTCGGCGGCCGTGCGCACTACGGGATCGACACGCGGCTCGACGGCATGCTGTATGCGGTCGTTGCGCGGCCGCCGGCCTACGGCGACACGGTCGCGTCATTCGATGCGTCGGCGGCCGAGAAACTGCCGGGCGTCGTCAAGGTCGTGCAGCTTGCGTCGGCGCCGCTGCCGTCCGGCTTCCAGCCGCTCGGCGGCGTGGCCGTCGTCGCACGCGACACGTGGACGGCCATCCAGGCGCGCGCGCAACTGAAGATCGACTGGAAGCGCGGGCCCCACGCGGGCTACGACTCGGCCGATTATCGCAAGGCGCTCGAGGCGGCCGCCGCGCAGCCGGGCGACGTGATCCGCAACGACGGCGATGCGGCCGCGGCGCTCGCCGGCGCCGCGAAACGCGTCCGTGCGACGTACTACATCCCGCATCTCGCCCACGCGACGATGGAGCCGCCCGCGGCCGTCGCGCGCGTGGCCGACGGCCGCTGCGAGGTGTGGACCTGCACGCAGGCGCCGCAGACCACCCGCGACGAGGTCGCGAAGGCGCTCGCGCTGCCGACCGAGCGCGTGACGGTCAACGTGACGCTGCTCGGCGGCGGATTCGGCCGCAAGTCGAAACCCGATTACGTGGTGGAAGCCGCGCTGCTGTCGAAGGCGGTCGGCGCGCCCGTGAAGCTGACTTTCACGCGCGAGGACGACATCGCGCACGACTATTTCCACGCGGTGTCGCTCGAGGCGTTCGACGGCGGGATCGACGCGTCGGGGAAGGTGGTCGCGTGGCAGCATCGCACGGTCGCGCCGTCGATCCAGTCGACCTTCAAGCCGGACATCGTGCACGAGCAGCCGGGCGAACTGGCTCAGGGGATCGCGGACCTGCCGTTCGCGATCCCGAACGTGCGGATCGAGAATCCGGCTGCCGAAGGGCACACGCGGATCGGCTGGTTTCGCTCGGTCTACAACATCCCGCATGCGTTCGGCATCCAGAGCTTCGTGTCGGAGCTCGCGCACGCGGCCGGCCGCGACCCGAAGGATTTCCTGCTCGCGCTGATCGGGCCCGCGCGGCGCTTCGAGCCGCACATCACGGTGAAGAACGTGAACTACGGCGAGGATCCCGCGCTGTACCCGGTCGATACGGGGCGGCTGCGGCGCGTGGTCGAGACGGTCGCGCGCGAAGCCGGCTGGGGGCGCAAGCTGCCGAAGGGGCACGGGCTCGGGATCGCCGCGCATCGCAGTTTCGTGTCGTACACGGCGGCGGTCTGCGAGGTGCAGGTCGGCGCGGACGGCAGGATCACGGTGCCGCGCGTCGACATCGCGATCGACTGCGGGCCTCAGGTCAATCCGGAGCGCGTGCGCTCGCAGCTCGAGGGAGCGGTGGTGATGGGGCTCGGCATCGCGCTGCATGGCGAGATCACGTTCAAGGACGGCCATCCGGAACAGAGCAACTTCAACGGCTTCCAGGTGCTGAGAATGAACGAGGCGCCGCGTGAGATCCGCGTGCATCTCGTCGCGCCGGACGACTTCACGGCACCGCTCGGCGGCGTCGGCGAGCCGGGCCTGCCGCCCGTCGCACCGGCGCTGACCAACGCGATCTTCGCGGCGACCGGCACGCGCATCCGCAGCCTGCCGATTGCCGATCAGCTCGCGAAGCCGCAGGCGGGTTGACGCACAATCCCTCCGACGCCGGGCCGCTTCGCGCGGCCCGGTTCGCATCGATCCCTGAACAAGGAGTGTGACGTGGCCTCATCCGATGTCAGTGTGCAGCAGGCGGTTTCTCCCGCCGAATGGGATGCGCGAGTCAACCTGGCGGCGGCCTATCGCCTGACCGCGCTGTTCGGCTGGGACGATCTCGTGTTCACCCATATCTCGGCGCGTGTGCCCGGCCCGGAACATCATGTCCTGATCAACCCGTACGGGATGATGTTCGACGAGATCACGGCGTCGTCGCTGGTCAAGATCGATCTCGACGGTCGCAAGGTGTCCGAATCGCCGTACGAGATCAACCCGGCCGGCTTCACGATTCACAGCGCGGTGCATGCGGCCCGTGACGACGCGCTGTGCGTGATGCACACGCACTCGATCAACGGTGTCGCCGTATCGGCGCAGGAAGCCGGCTTGCTGCCGCTGTCGCAGCAGTCGCTCGGCGTGCTGGCGTCGCTCGGGTATCACGATTACGAAGGCATTGCGCTCGACGAGGGCGAGAAGGCGCGCCTCGTGCGGGACCTCGGCGGCAACACGAACCTGATGCTGCGCAATCATGGGCTCTTGACGGTCGGCGCGACGCCGGCCGACGCGTTCGTCGCGATGTACTTCTTCGAGGCCGCGTGCATGATCCAGGTCCGCGCGCAGGCCGGCGGCGCGGCGCTGCGGCCGATCGCGCAACCGATTCTCGACGGTATCAGGCAGCAGATCGCCGCGGTCACGCGCGGGATGGGCGCCGGGGCGCTCGTCTGGCCGGGATTGTTGCGCCGGCTCGATCGACTTAATCCCGGGTACGCGGACTAGCTCGCTCGTCGTTGTTGTTTGCGAACGATCGTGCTAAATTCCTGCCAGCAACTTGCGGTCACGAACCCTTCATTCGGCTGACGAAGCCGGCGCCCGGGAGGCAGCACGATGAGCCTGTTGATGTCGCGACGCGATCTCGCGTTCCTGCTGTACGACTGGCTCGACGCCGAAGCGCTCGCCGCGCTGCCGCGCTTCGCGGAGCACAGTCGCGAGACCTTCGACGCGGTGCTCGACACCAGCGAGCGGATCGCCGAGAACCTGTTTGCACCGCATGCGGCGCGCGGCGATCGCGAGGAACCGCAGTTCGACGGCGAGCGCGTGACGCTGATCCCCGAGGTCGAGCCGGCCGTGCGCGCGTTCGCGGACGCCGGGCTGATCGCCGCGGGGCATGACGACGCGCTCGGCGGCATGCGGTTGCCGAAGCTGGTCGAAGCCGCATCGTTCCTGTTCTTCCAGGCCGCGAACATCGCGACGGCCGCCTATCCGTTCCTGACCGTCGCCAACGCGAACCTGCTCGTCGCGCACGGCAGCCCCGCGCAGATCGACGCGTTCGCGCGCCCGGAACTGGAAGGGCGCTTCCTCGGCACGATGTGCCTGTCCGAACCGCAAGCCGGCTCGTCGTTGTCCGACATCGCGACGCGGGCGGATTTCGAGGGCGACTCGCCGCTCGGCTCGCGCTACCGGCTGACCGGCAACAAGATGTGGATCTCCGGCGGCGAACACGAGCTGGCGGAGAACATCGTGCACCTCGTGCTCGCGAAGATTCCCGACGAACACGGCCGGCTGCAGCCCGGCACGCGCGGCATCTCGCTGTTCATCGTGCCGAAGTACCTGCCGGACGCCGACGGCCGTGCGCGGGGCGAGCACAACGACGTCGTGCTCGCCGGGCTGAACCACAAGATGGGCTATCGCGGCACGACCAACTGCCTGCTGAATTTCGGCGAAGGCACGCGCTATCGTCCGGAAGGGCGTGCGGGCGCGATCGGCTACCTGGTCGGCAAGCCGAACCATGGCCTCGCCTACATGTTCCACATGATGAACGAGGCGCGCATCGGCGTCGGCGCGGGTGCGGTGGCGCTCGGCTATACCGGTTATCTGCGCGCGCTCGACTATGCGCGCAACCGGCCGCAGGGGCGTCCGCTCGGGCCGGCCGGCAAGGACGCGGCCGCGCCGCAGGCGCCAATCGTCGAGCATCCGGACGTGCGGCGCATGCTGCTCGCGCAGAAGGCCTATGTCGAAGGCGGTCTCGCGCTGATCCTGTACTGCGCGAAGCTGGTCGATGAAGCACGCGGGCACGGCGACGCGGACGCGCGCGCCCAGGCCGCGGGCCTGCTCGACATCCTCACGCCGATCGCGAAAAGCTGGCCGTCGCAGTGGTGTCTCGCCGCGAACGACCTCGCGATCCAGGTGCACGGCGGCTACGGCTACACGCGCGACTACGCGGTCGAGCGGCTCTACCGGGACAACCGGCTGAATCCGATTCACGAAGGCACGCACGGGATCCAGGCGCTCGACCTGCTGGGCCGCAAGGTCGCCCAGGACGACGGCGCGCTGCTGCATGCGCTCGATGCGCGGATCGGCGCGACGGTCGAGCGCGCGCGAGCGCTGGATGCCGGCACGCGCGAGCAGGCCGATGCGCTGGCGCGGCGCTGGGCGCGACTGTGCGACGTCACGCGGCAGCTCGGCGCGATCGGCGATCCGCGGACACGGCTGGCGAACGCGAGCGTCTATCTCGAAGCGTTCGGCCACCTCGTCGTCGCATGGCTGTGGCTCGACGTGACGCTTGCCGCGCACGGGCACGACGGCGATTTCCACGACGGCAAGCGTGCGGCGGCCCGATACTTTTTCCGCTGGGAGTTGCCGAAGGTGGATGCGCAGCTCGATCTGCTGTCGAGCGTCGACACGACGACGCTCGACATGCGGGACACGTGGTTCTGAACGTTGCGTCACCGACATTCCGGCATGCGGACGATATTGCGGGGGCGGGTGCTGCCGGCCGTCGCCGGTTCGTCGCAAGCCGGCCGGGCGGGAGCATTCCGCCGACCGTACCGATGCGCGGCCGCGCCGCGCAAGGAGTGAGAAGCGCATGAAAGCCCTGTTGTGTACCGCATTCGGCCCGATCGACAGTTTGCGTATCGAGGACGTCGCGATTCCCGAACCGGCCGCCGGCCAGGTGCGGATCCAGGTGAAGGCGGCGTCGCTCAATTTTCCCGACGCGTTGATCGTTCAGGGCTTGTATCAGGTGAAGCCGGCGCTGCCGTTTTCGCCAGGCGCCGAGTTTGCCGGCGTGATCGACGCGGTCGGCGACGGCGTGAGCGCGTATCGGCCGGGCGATTCGGTGGTGGCGTTCACCGGGCATGGCGGGTTCGCGGAGCAGTGCGTGGCCGACGTGCACCAGATCGCCGCGCTGCCCCCGGGCATGGCGTTCGAGCAGGGGGCGGCGCTCGTGCTCGCCTACGGCACGTCGCTGCACGCGTTGCAGCAGCGCGCGCGGCTCCAGGTGGGCGAGACGCTGCTCGTGCTGGGCGCGGCGGGCGGGGTCGGGCTCGCGGCGATCGAGATCGCGAAGGCGCTCGGCGCGCGCGTGATCGCGGCGGCGTCGAGCGCGGACAAGCTCGCGTTGTGCCGTGAAGCGGGGGCCGACGAGACGATCGACTATGCGACCGAAGACCTGCGTCGGCGCGTCGACGCATTGACCGGCGGGCGCGGCGCCGACGTCGTCTACGATCCGGTGGGCGGCGCGTACAGCGAAGCGGCGCTGCGCGCGACCGCCTGGCGCGGCCGGTTCCTCGTGGTCGGCTTCGCGGCCGGCGAGATTCCGAAGATCGCGCTGAACCTCGCGCTGCTCAAGGAGCGTGACATTCTCGGCGTGTTCTGGGGCGATGCGGTGCGCCGCGACCCGGCGCAGCATGTCGCGAACATGCGGCTGCTGGCCGAATGGTTCGCGGCCGGCAAGGTGCGGCCGGCGATCACCGAGCGCGTGTCGCTGGCCGGCGCGGCCGACGCGATCGCACGGATGGCGAACCGGCAGGTGAAGGGCAAGGTGGTGATCCTGCCCGGCGCGTGATCCTGATTCGCCGCGCGGTGATTCAACGTCGGCCGCGCGGCCGATTGCCTGAGGCAGCGGCGCCGCGTGAACCGCGGCAGGCTCATCGTTACCGCGCATGCGCTGCGCGAGTGCGATGCCGATCGGCACCGAGACGAACGCCGCCCATGTTCCGTCAGCGGATCAATCCTTCGGCAAGCGCAGCGTGTCGAGCGCGTCCTGCGAAAACTCGACCCAGAACCGCTCGTTCGCGATGCCGGCCTGCAGCACCAGATGCTGCAAGCGTTTCGCGCGCGAGTCGGCGCCTTCCGGAAAATCGCGCGCCTCGATCTTCAGGTACAGGTCGAGCTTCTCCTGGTGAAGCGCGATCCGCCGCCGGATTTCGTCCTCGAGGCCCGACGGGCCGAGCACCGCTTCCGCACGCAGGCGCACCATCAACGCTTCGCGCAGCGGCGTCGGATCTTCCTGTTCGGCGATCCAGCGTCGCAGTTCCTTCTTGCCGGCCGGCAGGATCCGATAGGCACGCTTGCGGCCACGGCCCGATTCGGCGGGCAGCGATTCGATCCAGCCCGTTTCCTCGAGGCGCCCCAGTTCGCGATAGATCTGCTGATGCGTCGCCTGCCAGAAATAACCGATCGAGCGATCGAAGCGGTCGGCAAGCTCGGACCCCGAACCGGGACGTTCGGCGAGCGCGGTGAGGAGGGCGTGAGGCAAGGACATGTCGGATCGGAGGAGGCCGCGGAATGAATCGCATCTTGCCATATCGGGGCCACAGTACAAGCCAGGGATCCCGTTTATGCAACATGTTGCATAAACGGATGCGGTGAACTACCATCTGTGCAACTTGTTGCATAAAAATGGAGACGCCCCGATGACATCCCGTTATCCGCATTTGACGACCCCGCTCGACCTGGGCTTCACGTGGCTCAGGAACCGCGTGCTGATGGGGTCGATGCATGTGGGACTCGAGGAAGCGCCGAACGGTTTCGAGCGGATGGCGGCGTTCTACGCGGAGCGCGCGCGAGGCGAGGCCGGCCTGATCGTCACGGGCGGATTCGCACCGAACGAGCGCGGCCGTCCGGCGCCGGGCGGCGCGATGCTGACGACCGAGGCGGAAGCCGAACGCCATCGTGTCGTGACGCGCGCGGTGCACGCGGCGGGCGGCAAGATCGCGCTGCAGATCCTGCATTTCGGACGCTACGCGTATCACCCGGCGCTCGCGGCGCCCAGCGCGCTGAAGGCGCCGATCAACCCGTTCACGCCGCATGCGTTGAGCAGCGACGAAGTCGACGAGACGATCGCCGATTTCGTGCGTTGCGCGGCGCTCGCGCAGCATGCGGGCTACGACGGCGTCGAAATCATGGGGTCCGAAGGTTACCTGATCAACGAATTCATCGCCGCGCGCACGAACCATCGCGACGACGCATGGGGCGGCGCGTACGAGAACCGCATCCGTTTCGCGGTCGAGATCGTGCGGCGCGTGCGCGAGCGCGTCGGCACGAACTTCATCGTCATCTACCGGCTGTCGATGCTCGATCTCGTCGAAGGCGGCTCGACGCTCGACGAGGTGATCCGCCTCGCGCAGGCGATCGAGGCGGCCGGCGCGACGATCCTCAATACCGGCATCGGCTGGCACGAGGCGCGCATTCCGACCATCGCGACCAAGGTGCCGCGCGCCGCGTATGCGTGGGTGACGCGGCAATTGATGGGCAAGGTCGGCATCCCGCTCGTCGCGACCAACCGGATCAACACGCCGGAAGTGGCCGAGCAACTGCTCGCCGACGGCTATTGCGACATGGTGTCGATGGCGCGGCCGTTCCTTGCCGATGCCGAATTCGTCCGCAAGGCGCGGGAAGGGCGCGCGGACGAAATCAACACGTGCATCGGCTGCAACCAGGCGTGCCTCGACCATACCTTCAGCGGCAGGATCACGTCCTGCCTCGTCAATCCGCGCGCCTGCCATGAAACCGAACTCGTGATCCGCCCCGCCGGGCAGCGCAAGCGGATCGCGGTGGTCGGCGCCGGGCCGGCGGGCCTCGGCTTCGCGGTCACGGCCGCCGAACGCGGTCACGCGGTGACGCTGTACGAAGCCGGCGCCGAGATCGGCGGTCAGTTCAACATCGCGAAGAAGGTGCCCGGCAAGGAAGAGTTCAACGAAACGCTGCGCTATTTCCGCCGGCAGATCGAACTGCGCGGCGTGGCGCTGCACGTCAATACGCGCGCGACCGCCGAGATGCTGCTGCAGGGCGAATTCGACGAAGTGGTGATCGCGACCGGCATCGTGCCGCGCACGCCGCCGATCGACGGCGTCGGCCATCCGAAGGTGCTCGGTTATCTCGACGTGTTGCGCGACGGCAAGGTCGTCGGCCGCGACGTGGCGATCGTCGGCGCCGGCGGCATCGGCTTCGACGTCGCCGAATATCTCGTGCATCGCGGCGACGGTGAACGTGTCGACGCGGCGCGGTTCTTTGCCGAGTGGGGTGTCGACCGGACGTATGCGAACGCGGGCGGTCTCGGCCATGCGCGGCCCGAACCGGCGGCACGTCATGTCCACCTGCTGCAGCGCAAGGCGTCGAAGGTCGGCGACGGGCTCGGCAAGACCACCGGCTGGATTCATCGCACGGCGCTGAAGGCGCGCGGCGTCGGGATGTCGTCGGCGGTGACGTACCGGCGCATCGACGACGAGGGACTGCACGTGACGATCGACGGCGTCGAGCGGACGCTGCCGGTGGACAACGTGATCATCTGCGCGGGGCAGGAGCCGTTGCGCGAACTCGCCGTGCAGCTCGAGGCGGCCGGGTGCAAGGTTCATGTGATCGGCGGCGCGCACGAAGCCGCCGAGCTCGATGCGAAGCGCGCGATTCACCAGGGTACGACGCTGGCCGCGACGCTTTGACGCCGATTCGCTTTTCTTTCCGTTCGACGATTCAGGAGTCTACGAAGATGAATGCAACGACGCAGGTTCATCCCGCTGTCGCGAAGTCGCTCGACGTGTGGCACGTGATGGTCGAGAACAAGGACTTCGGGCCGCTGGAGTCGATCGTCCACCCGGATGCCGTGTTCCGTTCACCGATGGCGTTCAAGCCGTACGGGCCGGCGCCTGCGCTGTTGATCGCGCTGCGCACGGTGATCACGATCCTCGAGGATTTCGCGTATCACCGCCAGTTCGTCAGCGACGACGGCCGGAGCGTCGTGCTCGAGTTCAGCGCGCGCGTCGGCGACAAGGCGCTGAAGGGAATCGACATGATCCGCTTCGACGACGACGGCCGGATCGTCGAGTTCGAGGTGATGATCCGGCCGTTCAATGCGCTGCAGGCGCTCGGTGCGGAAATGGGCGCGCGGCTCGGGCAGCAGATGCCGACGTTCAAGATCGGCGGGTGAGCGCAGGCGTGGCTGCCGCATGGTCCCGGCCCGCCGCCGCATGGCGTCGTTCGGCATTCGTGCGGGTTGTCTCGCCGGGGTTCGTTGGTGGGTTTGTCGCATGTGCGGGTCAGTACGCGGTCGAGCCGGGCAGGTTGCCGTCGAAGGCGTCCTGCAGCAGCGCGCGCAGGCCGTCGCGTTCGATCGGGCGAGGGTTCCAGTACGGATTGGCCGCCGCGAGGTCGGCCGCGCGATCGAGATCGGCCGCCTGCATGCCGATCGCCTTCAACGACACCGGCGCGCCGTTGTCGCGCGCCAGCGCGTAGAGGCCGCGCGCGGCGTCGTTGGTCCCGAGCGCGCGGGCGATCCGCTGCATCGCCTCGGGCGCGTACGCCGCGTTGTACGCGAGCGCATGCGGCAGCACGACCGTGTGGGTCGGTGCGTGTGGCAGGTTGAAGCTGCCGCCGAGCGTGTGGCAGAGCTTGTGGTGCAGCGCCATGCCGACGTTGCCGAGCACCATCCCGCACAGCCACGCGCCGTAGAGGGCATCGCCGCGCGCGGCGAGATCGGCGGGATCGCGCCGCACGCCGGGCAGGCCGCGCGCCAGCGCGCGAATGCCTTCCTCGGCGACGAGACCCATCACCGGATTCGCGTTGTCCGCGTACAGGCCCTCCGCCGCGTGTGCGATCGCATTGAGGCCGCTCGTCACCGAGAGCTCGACCGGCAGCGTCACGGTGAGCTCGGGATCGTAGATCACCGTCTTCGGCAGCACGCGTGCATCCGTGCCGGTGCGCTTGAGGCCGCCTTCTGTCAGGCCGTAGATCGGCGTCATTTCGCTGCCGGCGTACGTGGTCGGTATCGCGAGGATCGGCAGGCAGCTTTCGAGCGCGATCGCCTTGCCCAGGCCGATCGTCGAGCCGCCACCGATCGCGATCGCGCAATCGGCGTCGCAGGATGTCGCGAACGCCTGCGCATCGCGGGCGATCTCGATCGGCACGTGCATCGTCGCGCGGTCGTACAGCCCGGCGGCACGTGCGCCGAGCCGGTCGACGATGCGTTGCGCGAGGTCGCGCTGCTCCGGCGTGCAGAGCACGATCGCGCGCTGCGCGCCGAGCTCCAGTACTTCGCGTTCGAGATGGTGCAGGCTGCCTGCGCCGAAGACGACGCGGGCCGGCCGCGCCTGATAGATGAAGTTCATGTCTTGCTCACTCCGTCGCGTAGTCGACCTGATGGCGCGCAGTGCGCAGGCCGGTCAGTGTGTCGCGTACGCGTGCGTGTTCGGGATGCGTCGCGTAGCCGTCGAGCGCTTCGCGCGATTCGAATTCGGCGACGAGAATCAGGTCGCATGCGTGGTCGGCCGCACCGAGGTCCGTGCCGACCTCGAGGTGCGTCATGCCCGGAACCCTGCCGCGCAGGCTCTCGAAAGCCGTCTTGACGCTGGCGCGCGCCGTCGCGCGCTCGTGGTCGGTTGCGCCCGCAACGTTCCGCATCACGACGCGCCGGATCATGCGACCCGCTCCGCGGGATTCAGCACGAAGTCGTAGTCGAGCGTGTAGAACGGCGTGTCCATTCGCGACCCGTCGGGCGCGAGCCCGGGCGCATGCCGCACCCAGTCGGCGACGAGCGTCGAGCGCACGCCGAATACCGCGTCGGAGTCGAGATAGCGGTCGCCGTCGCGGAATACGTGCGTGATCAGCGTTTCATAGCCGCGCGCTGCGATCATGAAGTGCAGGTGGGCGGGGCGCCAAGGGTGGCGGCCGAGCGCATCGAGCATCGCCCCGACGGGGCCGTCGTGCGGAATCGGATACGGCTCCGCGAGGATCGAGCGGAATGCGTAACGGCCGTCGGCGCCGCTGCGCAGCCGGCCGCGTGCGCGATGCGTGACGGACCCGTCGTCGGCCGGCTGCTGCACGTCGTAGTGGCCGTCTTCGTCGGCTTGCCAGACTTCCAGCGACGCGTTCGCGACGGGCGTGCCGTCGATGCCTCGCACCTGGCCGGACACGAAGCAGGGCGCGCCGCATGCGCCGTTCGCGATGTCGTCGAACATCGCGAACTCGGGGCTGCCGTCGACGTAGAACGGGCCGAACACGGTCGCCTCGGTGCAGCCGGCCGGCTTCGCATGGTTTTGCGCGGTGACGAGCGTGGACAACCCGAGCACGTCGGACAGCAGGATGAACTCCTGGCGCTTGTCGTCGGTGATGTGGCCGACGGCCGTCAGGAAGCCGATCGCGACTTGCCATTCGGCCTCGGTGAGTTTCGTTTCGCGGGCGAACGAATGCAGGTGCTGGACGAGGCTCGTCATCACCGTGCGCAGCCGCTCGTCGCGACAGCCGGCGAGCGACGCGATCACGGCCTGCGTGATGGTGTCTTCGTTGAGATTGCGCATAGGGGGTGTCTCCTGATGTCGTTCGATGGCGCGCTGACGTAACATTAATTCCTCCCGGAAACGTAAAAAAGCGGGTTTGGAGGAGTTTTGTTCTCCGCCAGGTGGAAGAATCGAACGCATGGACAAGTGGACGCAGATCGAATTTTTCGTGCAGGTGGCCGAGCTGGGCAGCCTGACGAAGGCCGCCGAACGGCTCGGCATGTCGAGCGCGGCGGCGAGCCGCTGCCTGAATGCGCTGGAGGAGCGGCTGGGCGCGCGGCTCGTCGAGCGCACCACGCGCCGCCTGTGGTTGACCGACGCGGGGCACGAGTACCACCGCCGTTGCGTCGCGATCCTGACGGAGCTGTCGGAGGCCGATGCGGCCGTCAACGCAGCGAGCGTCAATCCGGCCGGCACGCTGCGCGTGACCGCGTCGGTGTCGTTCGCGTCGATCTATATCGCGCCCGCGCTGCCGGAGTTTCACCGGCGGTACCCGAACCTGAACGTGCAGATCGTCGCGGCGAACCGTTACCCGGATTTCATCGAGGCCAGCATCGACGTGGCGATCCGCACGCGCGAGCACGAAGCCGATTCGGGCATCACCGTGCGCAAGCTCGCCGAGACGCGGCGCGTGCTGGCCGCGTCGCCCGGGTATCTGGCGAAGCATGGCGCGCCGGCGACGCCCGACGCGCTGTGCGACCATCGGCTGCTGGTCTACAACCTCGCGAACGATCCATACGTGCTGCATTTCCGCCGTCGCGCGAAGACGCAGTCGGTCACGATCAAGAGCGTGCTCGATGCGAACGAGGGGCAGGTGATCCGCGCGGCGGCGCTCGCCGGGTTCGGCATCCTGATCCAGCCGCTCTACATCATCCACGACGATATCGTCGCGGGGAAGCTGGTGCCGGTGCTCACCGACTGGCAGCTGCCCGCGCTCACCGTCAACATCGCGTACCAGAGCCGCCGGCACCAGCCGGCGAAGATCCGCGTGTTCACCGAGTTCCTGATCGAGCGTTTCGAGCGCCTCGGGCTCGCGCGCAAGTGGAAGGAAGTCGGCCGCTGATCGCGGGCCGGCGTCGGGCGGGGTCGTGAAGTCCCGGCGCGAGTTCGCGATGCGCAACCGACCGCAGGGCGACACGCTGTGGGTGCGGTTCAGTTTCCCCGCTGTAAGGGCACCGGGAAGGGCAGAAAGGCTGACAAATTCCTGACGGATCGAGTTGATATATTGTATCATCCGACGTTTTCGTCGCCGGTGGCCGGCGACGACATTCCACACAGATCGATACGACGTGACGAAATCCGGAAACCATCTGGCGCGCGGGGAGCGGCACCATGCCGCGCAGCGCCGGAACGCGGGCGCCTGGCGCACACGCGCGGCGCGCGGCTGCACGACCCTGCTGGGCTGCGCGATGGCGACCTCCGGCGCGTTGGCCGCCGAAGCGGCCGCATCCGCACCGGACGAGCGGCATGTGCTGCCGGCGATCAACGTCAGCGCGCAACCCGTAGCGACCGACCCGCTGGCACAACCGCTCGAAACAGGCTCGCGGCTCGGGCTCGCGAGCCTCGATACGCCCGCGAGCGTCGAGACGGTCACGGCCGCCACGATCGACTCGCGCGGCGATCGCACGGTGCTCGACGCGGTCACGCGCGCGGCCGGCTTCGCGAGCGCGATGGCGCCCGGCAACGGCGGCACCGCGTTGAGCGTGCGCGGTTTCAGCGGGCAGGAATCGGTGATGACGCTGCTCGACGGCGTGCGGCTGATGCCGGCGGCCGGCACCATCACGTTTCCGTTCGATACGTGGTCGGCCGAGCGCATCGAGGTGCTGCGCGGCCCCGCGTCGGTGCTGTACGGCGAGGGCGCGATCGGCGGCGTCGTGAACGTCGTGCCGAAGCGGCCGCAGCGCACGCGCGAGACGACGCTGCAGGCGGGCATCGGCCTCGACGGCGCGAAGCGCGTCGCGTTCGATACGACGGGTGCGCTCGGCGCGCGGCTGTCTTACCGCTTCTACGTGAGCGACGCGCGCGCGAACGGCCTCGCCGAGCGGGCCGATACGCATACGACGGCGCTCGGCGGCGCACTGAAGCTCGACGTGAGCCCGCGGCTCACGCTGACGCTCGACTACGACTACGGCCGCCAGATGCCGGCAACGTACTACGGCGTGCCGGCGCCGAACGGCGTGCTCGATCCGGCGCTGCGCAAGCTCAACTACACCGTCGGCGATGCGACGATTTCGTACTACGACCAGTGGACTCGCCTGTCGGCCAGTTACCGGCCCGCGGCCGGCGTGACGATCGACAACCAGCTCTACTACCTGACGTCGAACCGCCACTGGCGCAACGCCGAATCGTACGCGCTCGATCCCGCGGCGGGGCGCGTCACGCGCGGCGACTATCTCGACATCGGCCACCACCAGCGGCAGATCGGCGACCGCCTGAGCGCGCGCGTCGACGGCACGCTGTTCGGCCGTGCGAACCGCTTCGTCGTCGGCACGGAGTTCAGCCGGATCACGTTCAGCGGCATCAACAACTCGCCGTACGGCGGCGAATCGACGGTGCCCGTGCACGGCTTCGACCCCGGCATCTTCACGAGCCCCGATCCGACCGTGCCGCAATTCAGCACGCGGGCGCGGCAGGCCGCGGTGTTCGCCGAGAACCGGCTCGAAGTGCTGCCGCGGCTCGCTTGGCTGAGCGGCGTGCGCTACGACCACATCGCCTTCAGCCGCGAACAGGCGGCGACCGGTGCGGGCTTCGACAAGCGCTTCGCGAACGTCGGCTGGCGCACCGGTTTCGTGTTCGAAGTCGCCCCGACCCTCAGCGCGTATGCGCAATACACGACGGGCGCGGAGGGGCTCGGCTCGCTCGTGACGTTGTCCGCGTCACAGGCGAACTACCGGCTCGCGACCGGCGAGCAGTGGGAGGCCGGGCTCAAGCAGACGCTGCTCGACGGCCGCGCATACTGGACGTTCGCCGTGTACGACATCACGAAGCGCAACCTGCTCAGCAGCGATCCGTTCCATCCGGCGCTGCGCCGGCAGGTCGGCCGGCAATCGTCGCGCGGCATCGAGTTGACGGGCGGTGCGCGGCTGCCGCAGGGCTGGACGATCGACGCGAACGTCGCGCTGCTGCGCGCGCGTTACGACGAATTCAACCAGACTGACGGCGGCGCGACGGTATCGCGAGCCGGCAACGTGCCGTCCAACGTGCCGCAGCAGACCGCGAACCTGTGGCTTGGCTGGGCGTTCGCCGAACGCTGGCAGGCGAATGCAGGCGTGCGCTACGTCGGCGCGACCTACGGCGACGATGCGAACCGCCTGCAGGTGCCGTCGTACACGGTGTTCGATGCATCGTTGCGCTGGCAGCCGACGTCGCGCACCGAGCTCGCGCTGTATCTGCGCAATCTCGCGAACCGCACGTACGCGGTGACGACGTCGAACGGCGGCGAGCAATGGCTGCTCGGCCCGTCGCGCTCGGCGGAGCTCGTCGCGACGATGCGTTTCTAGTGCGGCGCGACATGCGTCCCGTCACCCACATGCTCGACATCGAA
Source organism: Burkholderia sp. YHN3-13 (assembly GCF_055810675.1). Lineage (NCBI taxonomy): Bacteria > Pseudomonadati > Pseudomonadota > Betaproteobacteria > Burkholderiales > Burkholderiaceae > Burkholderia > Burkholderia sp. YHN3-13. The sequence continues at coordinate 29,408 of NZ_JBVVNQ010000023.1, forward strand.
CGCGTGAGCTGGTCTCCCGGCGGTGCGATCGACGTGCTCGATTCGGTGACGCTGACGGTCGCCGAAGGCGAATTCGTCGGGCTGGTCGGCCCGAACGGCAGCGGCAAGACGAGCCTGCTGCGCTGCATATTCCGTTACGCGCGGCCCGATGCGGGCCGCGTTGCGCTCGATGCGCAGGACGTCTGGCGCATGCGGCCGCGCGCGGTCGCGCAGCGCATCGCGGTGCTGCAGCAGGAGACGCCGGACGATTTCGGGCTGACGGTCGACGAACTGGTCGGCATGGGCCGCACGCCGCACCAGCGGGCGTTCGACGCGGAGTCGGCCGACGATCGCCGGATCGTCGAATCCGCGCTCCGCGACGTCGGCCTCGTCGCGCGCCGCGCGCAACGCTTCGCCTCGCTGTCGGGCGGCGAGAAGCAGCGTGCGCTGCTGGCCCGCGCGCTCGCGCAGCAGCCCGAATTGCTGCTGCTCGACGAACCGACCAACCATCTCGACTTGCGTCACCAGCTCGAACTGCTCGCACGCGTGCGCCGCCTCGGCATCGCGACGCTCGCGACGATTCACGACCTCAATCTCGCGGCCGCGTATTGCGACCGGCTCCACGTGCTCGCGCATGGCCGGGTCGTCGCGTCCGGCACGCCGGGCGACGTGCTGACCGATGCGCTGCTGCGCGACGTATTCGGCGTCGCCGCGCTCGTCGATCGGCATCCTGTGTCGGGCCGGCCGCGCATCACGCCGCTTCATCCGGAATGACCGCCATGCCGTTTTCTTTGTCCTCCGTCGCACGCCGGCTGGTTGCCGCCGCCGCGCTCGGCTGCGCCGCCGCTCACGCGGGCGCCTATCCCGTCACCGTGCGCAGTTGCGAGCGCGACGTGACGTTCGAGCGTGCCCCGACGCGCGCGGTCAGCAACGACGTCAACCTGACCGAGATGATGCTCGTGCTCGGCCTGAAGGACCGGCTCGTCGGTTATACGGGCATCGGCGGCTGGAAAACGGGCACCGCCCGCGTGCGCGACGCGTTGCGCGGCGTGCCCGAGCTGGCGAGCCAGTATCCGTCGCTCGAGGTACTGGCCGCCGCGCGCGCCGACTTCTATCTTGCGGGCTGGAACTACGGGATGCATGTCGGCGGCGCCGTGACGCCCGCGACGCTCGCACCGTTCGGCATTCGCACCTACGAACTGACCGAGTCGTGCTCGCACGTGATGAAGCAATCGGCCGCGTCGTTCGAGGACGTGTTCCGCGACCTGAACAATCTCGGCCGGATCTTCGGCGTCGACGCGCGTGCCGCGCAAGTCGTCGCCGCGATGCGTGCGCGTCTCGCGGCGGTGGCGCGCACGCTCGGGAAGCCGGCGCCGCTGCGCGTGTTCGTCTACGACAGCGGGACCGACAAGCCGATGACGGCGGGCGGGCTCGCGATGCCGACCGCGTTGCTGGCGGCGGCCGGTGCGCGCAACGTGATGGACGACCTGCCGCGCAGCTGGACGCAGGTGAGCTGGGAGAGTGTGGTCGCGCGCGATCCGCAGGCGATCGTGATCGTCGACTACTCGGCGGTGACGGCCGCGCAGAAGCAGCAGTTCCTGCTGAGCCAGCCGGCGCTCGCGCGCGTGGCGGCGATCCGCGACCGGCGCTTCATCGTGATTCCGTACGATGCGGCGACACCGGGCCCCGAGAACGTCGCGGCCGTCGAGACGCTGGCGCGTGCGCTGTATCCGGCCGCGTTCGCCGGGCCGACGCGATGAGCATGCGCGTCGTGCTGCCGGCGCTGGCCGTGCTGCTGATCGTGTCGATCGTCGTGTCGGCCGCGTTCGGTCCGGCTCCGATCGCGATGCCGGCCGCGGTGCGGATCGTGGTCGCGCACTTCGCCTCGGCGTTCGGCGAGACTGGCGCGGTCGCGGCGAGCGCGGGCGACGACAGCATCGTGTGGCTGATCCGGATGCCGCGCGCGCTGCTGGCCGCGACCGTCGGGGCGACGCTGGCGGCGGTCGGCGTCGCGTTGCAGGCGGCGACCGCGAATCGTCTGGCCGATCCGCATCTGCTCGGCGTGAGCGCGGGCGCGATGCTCGGCGCCGTCGCGGTCACGGTGGTCGCCGGTGCGGCGTTCGGCCCGTTCACGTTGTCGGCCGCGGCGTTCGCTGGCGCGCTCGCGGCAACCGCATGCGTCGTCGCGCTCGCGCACCGGGCCGGCCGGCTCGAATCGGACAGGCTGTTGCTCGCGGGCGTGTCGGTGTCGTTCATGATGGCCGCATTCGGCAATCTGCTGCTGTATCTCGGCGACCAGCGCGCCGCATCGTCGGTGCTGTTCTGGATGCTCGGCGGCGTGGGGCTCGCACGCTGGGACCTGTTGCCGGTGCCGGCCGTGTGTGCGGTGCTTGCCGGCGGCGCGCTGTACGCGCGACGGCGCGAACTGAACGCGCTGATGTCGGGGGATGTCGCCGCGGCGTCGCTCGGCGTGCCGAGCGCGCGGATGCGGCGCGAGGTGTTCGTCGTCGCGTCGTTCGCGACGGGCGCGATGGTCGCGGTGAGCGGTGCGATCGGCTTCGTCGGGCTCGTCACGCCGCATCTGTGCCGGCGCGTCGTCGGCGCCGAGCACGGTCGGCTGCTGCCGGTCGCCGCGCTGACGGGCGCGATCCTGCTCGTGTGGGCCGACGTCGCGGCCCGCACGCTGGCCGCGCCGGAGGATTTGCCGATCGGCATCGTGACGGCGCTGTTCGGCAGCCTGTTCTTCGTCGCGCTGCTGCGCCGCCGCTGAGCGGCGAGCAATCGGATCCGGTCGGGTGGCGGCGGGGCGGCGGCCCACCGTGCCTGTCATCGCGACGGCGTGGCCGTGCGCTTGACGTCGCCGGGCGCGTCGGCGCGTGTATCGGTGCCCGTCATGTCGAAAAGGCTGTCCGGCAGTGTCAGCGCGGGCAGCGTGATCACGAAGCGTGCGCCGCCGAGCGGCGAATCCTCGAGCCGCACGTCGCCGCCGTGCACCTGCGCGACGCGCCGCACGATCGCGAGCCCGAGCCCGAAACCGCCGGTCTGCCGGTCGCGGCTGGAGTCGAGCCGCTGGAACGGTTCGAACACGCGCGCGCGTTCGGCGACCGGAATGCCGGGGCCGTCGTCGTCGACGCTGAGCACGAGCGCGCCGCTCGCGTCGCCGGCAGCGGCCAGCAGGACCTTGCGCGACGCATAACGCGCGCCGTTGCGGATCAGGTTCAGCAGCGCGCGGGCGACGAGCTTCGGATCGCACACGTGAGTCGCGGGCGCACCGAACGCCGATACGTCGAGCGTGATCCCGCGATCGGCGACGTCGTTCGCGACGTTGCCGGCGACGCTGTCGATCAGCGCGTCGACGACGATCTCCATCGGCGCGAGTTCGCTCGCCCCCTGTTCGAGGCGGCCGATCGTCAGCAGCTCGGTGACGAGCTCGTCGAGTTCGCGCACGTCGCGCCGCAGCGCATCGCGGCGCTCGCGCATCCGTCCGGTCTCGTCGGGTTCGGCGAGCAGGGCGAGCCCGAATTCGAGCCGCGCGAGCGGCGTCTTCAGTTCATGCGAGATGCCATGCATCATTTCGCGCTGCTGCTTGATCGACGCCTCGATGCGCTCGGCCATGTCGTTGAACTGCCGCGACAGCTCGTAGATGTTCGACTTCTTGCCCGCCAGCTTCACGCGCGTCGACAGCTTGCCGGCGCCGAACGCGCGCGCGGCATCCTGCAGCCGCCGAATGTCGCGCCAGTGATAGTGAATCCACAGCACGACCGCAAACAGCGCCGCGAGCGCGAGCAGCAGGTACGCATAGATCCGGATGTCGAGATCCGGCGGCTCGATCGGGCGCGCATGCAGCACCGAGCCATCCGCGAGCGGCATGTAGTAATCCTTGCCGTTGTAGCTGATCGCGATCCTGCCGGCATCGAGATCGCGCAGCGGTGCGCCGCTCAGTTGCGCGCGCGCGTCGGCCATCGACATGAAGCCGAACCCTTCGTTGCCGTGCAGCGCGAGTTCGCGCAGTGCAAGCTCGCGCTGCGCGCCCGGATGGCGCTCGAGGTAGTCGTTCAGCACGAACGAATAGGTCGTCAGCGAATCGCGCTGCGCCTGCGCGACGCGTTCGTAGAAGATCCGGTCGAACGCCAGCTGGATGAACATGATCGACGCGGCGACGCACACGATCACGATGAGGTACAGCCTGATCAACGGGCGCAGCATTTATTCGTCCCACGCGGAAGGGCTGAACAGATAACCGCGACCCCAGATCGTCTTGATCTTGTGCGGCTCCGACGACGCATCCTCGAAGCGGCGGCGCAGCTTCGAGATACCCGAGTCGACCGAGCGGTCGAGCCCGTCGAATTCGATCCCGCGCAACTGCTTCAGGATGTCGTCGCGGCTCAGCACGGTGCCGGCCGCGCGCGCGAGGATCAGCAGCAGGTTGAATTCGGCCGTCTTCAGGTCGACCGGCTCGCCGCGCCACGTGACGGTGCGGTTCGGTGGCGAGATCGTCAGTTCGCCGAACACGATCGCCTCCGGCGCGGCGACGGGCGCTTCGGCCGCGGCCGTTTGCGCGCGGCGCAGCAGCGCACGGGCGCGCGCGACGAGCACGCGCGGCTCGATCGGCTTCGTCACGTAGTCGTCGGCGCCGGTCTCGAGGCCCGCAACCTGGTCGTAGACGTCGGCGCGCGCGGTCAGGATCAGCACGGGGACGTTGGTGAACGCGCGGATGCGCCGGCAGACTTCCATCCCGTCGAGGTTCGGCAGCATCAGGTCGAGGATCACGAGGGCCGGCTGGTGCTCGCGCACGGCCGCGACGGCAAGGTCGCCGCGCCGCACGACCGTCACCGCGAATTCGTAGCCGTCGAGGTATTCGCGGACGAGCTGCGCGAGACGGTCGTCGTCCTCGATCAGCAGCACACGGTATTTGAGCGGGTCTTCGTTCATGGTCTCCTCGGGATGCGCGCGCCATCTCGCACCCGGCAGGCTGATGGGCGGCGCGGCACGCGAATTCTATCCGGCGTACGGGAGGGCGGGGGAGCGGGGCGACAATCTCGAACAATCGAACACAATTGAGCACAGATTCTCCGCACATTCAGGACAGTCGCGACGCAAGGCCGCACCTAGACTTCGGGCTCCGTCACTCTTATCTCAATATTGTGCGCCCCCTACTCCGCCGCTATCGTTATTGCATGCCGCTCGCCGGCCTGACCCTCGCCGCCGCCGCCGCCCACGCGGAAAACCAGTATTCGCTGTCGCTCGGCGGCGGCTTCGCGCCACGCTACGCGGGCAGCAACCAGTATCGCGGCGTCGTCGCACCATCGTTCTCCGCGACGTTCGGCAACGGCTTCTTCATCGACAGCACCGAGGGCGCGGGCTACAAGCTGAACCTGCCGCACGGCGTGTTCGTGTCGGCGGCCGTGAGCTACGACGCGGGCCGCGCGGACGAGAACCGCTTCGACCTGCCGGGCTCCGACTACCTGAAGGGCATGGGCCGGATTCCGGGTTCGGTGCTCGTCGGCGTGCGCGCGGGCGTGACGCTCTTCGACGCGGCCGAACTGAGCGTCGCGATCGATACACCGGTGACGCACACGTCGCGCGGCGTGTCGGGGCACGTGGATCTCGCGGTGCCGGTGCTCAAGACGTCGCAGCACGAGATCATCGTGACGGGCACCGTGCACGCGGGCTCGGGACGTTACATGCAGACGTTCTACGGCGTGACCGATGCCCAGTCGATGACGAGCCGGTTCCGGCCGTATTCGACGAGCGGCGGGATCGACAGCGCGTCGATGGCGCTCGCGTGGAACTGGACGCTGTCGCGGCACTGGTCGGTGCTCGCGACCGGCGGCGTGACGCGGCTGCTCGGCCGCTACGGCGACAGCCCGATCGTCCAGTCGCGCAGCAATTACTACGGGATGGCGGGCGTGACCTACACGTTCTGATCGGGCCGGCTCGACATGCGCGACCGGGCGCGCATCCCGGATGCGCGCGCCTTCGCGCCGGTCAGCGTGCGGTAACATGCAGGCGGCTTCGGCACCGGGCCGAAGCCGCCGAAGCCGCGATACCGGCGCGCCGCATCGGCGCGGGACCGGTCAAGCATGCAACGCCCGGCCGGCGACGAACGCCGCCCATGTTTCGCCGGGCGCGAAAGGGAGAACCCGATGAAGAAGACGATCGCGATGATGACGGCGCTGGTTGCGGGCGCAACGTTTGCGGGATGTGCGGACATGAACACGGAGGTCTCGAGCGCAAGCGGCGCGCCGGCCGGTGCGCAGCAGGCATGCAAGGCGGACGCGGGGCAGGACGACGCGCTGGTCGGCAAGACCGAGGCCGATGCGGCGGCGCAACTGGACGGCTGCCTGTGGCGCGTGCTCGAGCGCGACGGCAAGTCGCTGCCGGGCACGATGGATTACCGGCAGGAGCGCCGCAATCTCGGCATTCGCGACGGGAAAGTGATCTGGGTCCGGCGCGGGTGATGTGACGGCGCCGGCGTGACGCGCTACCCGTGCGATCGGGGGCGCGTCACTTCGAGATGTACCACAGCGCATCCGTACTGACGCGCGAAGGCTGGGCGGCCGGTGCCTCGGCCGGCGCGGGCGGCGGCGTGTTCGACGTGATGGCCGTCGGCAGCGTGGCGGGAAGGTTCGCCGTCGATGGCGAGGCGGCCGTCGATCCCGACGTCGACGGCGTATCCAGATACCACAGCGCATCGGCCGAAGCCGCGCGTTTCGACGCCGCTCCCGCTGCCGGATTCGTTGCGGTACCGGCGGACTTCTTCGAAGCGGCGGCCGCGCCCGTCGTACCGACCTGCGCGGTCATGCCCGCGCTCCCGGCCGCCCCACGCTGCGCACGCGCCTCGAACGGCCCGAGCTGGAAGATTAACGTTTGCGCGGGACGGGTCAGGACGGCATACGGAAACTGCAGCTCCCACGACATCAGCACGCGCCCGCTCGACGTCTCGGTGAAGATCGCCGGCACGTGCTTCATGTCGCTGAACTGCACGTAGATCCGCGCGCCGTCGTCGAATACCTGGGTCGGCTTGGCCTGGTCCGCGCCTGTGACCGTCCAGCCGAAGTTGTACGTGCCGGCCGGGCCGGCGGGGCCGCCCTGCGGCGACGGAGGCGGCGGAGCCGGCGAGACCGTGCGCGGGCGCGTGACCGGCGGCGCCGACACGCTCAGGCTCGCGAACGGGTTGTACGCCTGTGCCTGTTGCGGCGGCGTGAAGGAGGGGGGCAGGATAGGCATGGGGGTATCCGGCGAATCCGGCATGGTTCGGATTGCATCATAGACCTTGCGCGCATACGCGAGGCGCTTGTCGGGCGACGCGGAGTTGTACGCGCCGATCGCGTTCCAGTTGGGGCCGAGCTGGCGGATGTTCTGCGACAGGATCCACGCGCCGACATACGCGTTCGTGCACGCATCGAACAGGCTTTCCCGCGTGATGCCCTCGCGCGCGAGCGTCGGCAGCCACGTGCTGTTGATCTGCATCAGCCCGATGTCGACCGTGCCGTTCGTATTGGTGTTGACGGCGTTCGGATTCATTCCCGATTCGACCTGCGCGATGCCGCGCATCAGGCTGACGCTCACGTGCTGGAACGCGGCCGCGTCGTCGAGGCAATCGGCCTGCGCGACACCCTGCACCGCGCACGACAGCGCGATCGTCGAGGCGATTTTCAGCGTTTCGCGGCTGATCGGACGGATGGTATGACGCGGCATGGCAGGTTGGGGCACAATCCGGGCGCCCGGTGCAAGGAAATGACGTGAGACGCGAAGTGTGCCATAGCGGGCGGGCAAATGGCTCGCGTCAAACTTTCCTTTGCATTTGCGCACGCGTTCGCCACGCATTTTTATCGCGTCGGATCACGCGGCGCGACGACATCCGACCGGTAAAAATGGCCGGATTTTCGGTGAATGCCGGTGCGACGGCGGCGATCGAAACCTGACGCACGACGTCAGCCGTCTCGTGTGCGCCGTATCGAATTGCGTGAAAGGATTTCACCGGGCCATCCCTGTCCGGCTCGAATTCGAACAAAAGCGGAAAAACAACGGCGGCCGAAGCCGCCGTTCACGTCCCGCCGCTTCGACCGGCCGCATCGCGTGCGACCGGTCGCTTCCCATCAGAAGCGGTGACGCAGGCCGAGGTTGACCATCGTCTGCGAGCTGGTGCCCGCATAGCCGTACGAACCGATCGACGCCTGCGCGGCCATCGAGCCGCCCTGGCCGTCGCCGGTCTGGCCGCTCGCATGCTGGTAGGCGGCGGTCAGGTAGACGTCGGTGCGCTTCGACAGGTTGTAGTCGGCGCCGGCCGATACCTGGTGATAGGTGGCCGACGTGTCGCCGCCCGAGCGCGTGTAGCTGTAGCCGACGCCGACGAGCAGCGCGTTCGTCGCCTGGTAGTTCACGAAGCCTTGCCCGGTGTTGTAGTGCTCGTTCGAGCCGAACACCGAGCTGGCGTCGCGGCGGTATTGCGCGTTGCTGTAGCCGAGGCCGAACGTGAAGGGCCCGGCGACGTACTGGCCCGCGATACGCGCGATGCCGAGCGAGTGGGCGCTCGCGTAGCCGCTGTTGATCGGGCCGTCGAAGGTGCCGTCCGACGAGCTGGTCCAGCCGCTGCGCAGGCCGTTCGACGCGGGGCTGTTGGTCGCGTGGAAGTAGCCGCCGGCGACGCTGAATGGTCCATTGTTGTACGACACGGCGGCCGAATACGACTGCGCGGCGCCGGTGCTGCCCGCGATGCCGCCGAACGAGTACATCGCCGCGAACTGCAGGCCCGCATAGACGGCGGACGTGTACTTCACCGCGTTGTCGACCCGGAAGCTGTTGTCGTAGTTGTCGACGTCGCCCGGCGTCGCGAACACGCTGCCGAGATAGTTGTCGGCGGTGATGCCCTGCACGAGATCGACGAGCGGGTCGTACTGGCGGCCGAACGTGAGCGTGCCGTAGCGGTCGCTCGTCAGGCCGACGAATGCCTGCCGGCCGAACATGCGGCCGCCCTGGCCCTGGCGCCCGTTGCTCGGGTCGAAGCCGTTCTCGAGCTGGAACAGCGCCTTCAGCCCGCCGCCGAGATCCTCGGTGCCTTTCACGCCGAAGCGGCTGCCGGCCAGGTTGCCCGCGCTGCTGTTGCCGAGCATCCACGCGTTGTCCTTGCCCTGCGCGTGGTTCACGTAGGTGATCGACGTGTCGATCACGCCGTACAGCGTGACGCTCGATTGCGCATGTGCGACGGGTATCGCCGCGAACGACGCGACGGAAATCAGCGAGAGGGTCGTGCGTTTCATTTCATCTCCTTGCGCATGGGCTTGTGTTCGTGATCCGGAATGGCAGGAGACTACCGAGCCGCAATGGAACGGCAAAAACGAAATTCTCCGTTGTGGTCTGACGCAGACAGGGGTGTTCTTCGAAATGCACCGTTGAGGGATTTGGATTATTGAGAATCTCGTATCAATGCGTTGGCGTTTCGTGATTTCGTCATTGCGTTTTGCGTCTCCCGCGACAATGCCGGGCAATCGAGCGGGGAATCGCGGCGATTCGAATATTGTTATTGATCCGTCAAATAATTATTGAATGAATTGAATGGGCCGGACCGCAATGCGTGTGTTAAAGACAAGTCGCCCGCGGCCGCAAGCTTGCTTTTGTATATAATAATCATTCTCATTTACAGAATCGTTGACGCCCGCGCACCCCGGAACCCGGCCATGTCCGCTGACAAGCTGTCTCTCCATCGAGAAATCGACGCCCTTTATGCCGGCCACCATGCGTGGCTGCGCGGCTGGCTGAGCCGGAAGCTCGGTTGCGCGCATCGCGCGGCCGATCTGGCGCACGACACGTTCATGCGCCTGCTCGCACGCGACGAGCCGATCGGCGCCGACGAGCCGCGCGCGTTCCTGACGACGGTCGCGCAGCGCGTGCTGAGCAATCACTGGCGGCGCGAGCAGATCGAGCGCGCGTATCTCGACGTGCTGGCGCAGCGCCCCGAAGCGCATGCGCCGTCGCCGGAGGAGCGGGCCGTCGTGCTCGAGACGCTGCTCGAAATCGACCAGCTGCTCGACGGCCTGCCGCTCGCGGCGAAGCGTGCGTTTCTGCTCGCGCAACTCGACGGCCTTACCCAGGCCGAGATCGCGCACGAACTCGGCGTGTCGCTCGCGACGGTGAAGCGCCATCTCGTGAAGGCCGGCACGCAGTGCTTCTTCGCGATGGCGGCCTGACCGATGGCCGTGCCACGCGCACCGGCGGTGCCGCCGCACGTCGCACGCCGCGCGGTCGAATGGTGGGCCGACCGGCAGTCCGGCCGCGCCGACGAGGCGTTTGACGCCGCGCTCGCGCGCTGGCGCGCCGAGGATCCGGCGCATGAAGCGGCATGGCGTCATATCGAGACGATGCAGGGCCGTTTCGGCCGCCTCGCGGCCGGGCTCGACGCGCAGGCCGCGCATGCGGCGCTGCTGCCGCCGCGTGCGGGCCGCCGCCGCGCGGCCGTGAAGACGCTGGCCGTGCTGCTGTTCGCGGGCGGCGCCGCCTGGATGGCCGAGCCCGCGCGGCGCGCGGCGATCTGGCCGGCCGACCTGCGCACGGCGGTCGGCGAGCGGCGCACGGTGACACTCGCGGATCGCACGGTCGTCGTGCTCGATACCGATACGGCGCTCGACGTGCATTTCGACGACACGACGCGCCACCTGCGCCTGTTGCGCGGCACGGTCATGGTGACGAGCGGCCATGACGATCGCGAGCCCGCGCGGCCGCTCGTCGTCGCGACCGCGCAAGGCGAGTTGCAGCCGCTCGGCACGCGCTTCGCGGTACGGCAGCGCGACGGTGCGACCCGCCTCGAGGTGTTCGCCGGCGCGGTGCGCGTGCAGCCGGCCGGCGCGACGGCCGGCACGCGCGTGATCGTGGCGGGAGAGGGGGCGGATTTCACGCGCGATGCGATCGGCGCGCCGGCGCCGCTCGATCCGCATGCGTCCGCATGGACGGGCGGCATGCTGGTCGCGTCGCGCATGCGGCTGGCCGATCTCGTCGCCGAGCTCGACCGCTATCGGCGCGGCAGCCTGCGCTGCGATGCGGCCGTGGCCGACCTGCGCGTATCGGGCACCTATCCGCTCGACGATCCCGCGCGCGTGCTCGACACGCTGAAGGCGACGCTGCCGATCGACATCCACTACCTGACCCGCTACTGGGCGACGGTCGTGCCGGCCGGTTCGTGAGCGCATCGACAAAAATTTCCGCCGGCTTGAGCTGTTTTTCGCGGTTCGCGTGACATGGGTATTGAAAGCAGCATTGGCCCATCGTCCACCGACTCTCCGCTCATGGTTTCCATCCGTCTCACGTATCGGCGCCGTCCGGCGCCCGCCCGTCATCTGCCGCGCGCGGTCGCGCCGGGCCGTCTTGCGCGCCGACTCGCCGGTGCGGTCCTGCTGTCGGCGCTGCTGCCGCTGCCCGCGCTGGCCGACACCGACGCCGACGCGGCGCCCGCGGCACAGCGTGCGCCGCGCCGCGCGTTCGACGTTCCGGCCGGCCCGCTCGAGGCCGCGCTGAACCGGTTCGGGCGCGACGCGGGCATCCTGCTCGCGTTTCCGGCCGAGTTGACGGCCGGTCTGACGAGCGGCGGCGTGCACGGCCGGTTCGACATCGACGGCGCGTTCGATCGCCTGCTGGCCGGCACGGGGCTCGTCGCGCTGCGCCAGCCGGGCGGCGGCTACACGCTGATGCGCGCGGACGGTTCGGCGGCCGGAACCGTGGCGGCCGGCGTCGCACCGGCCGCCGAGCTGCCGGCGATCAACGTGCGCACGAGTGCGTTGCGCGCCGAAAGTTATCGCGCGCCGAAGGAAGCGGGCGTGCTGCGCTCGGACATTCCACTGCTCGACACCGCGCAGGCCGTCAACATCGTGCCCGCGCAGGTGTTGCGCGACCAGCGTCCGCGCAATCTCGACGACGCGCTCGGCAACGTGAGCGGCATCACGCAGGGCAACACGCTTGCAGGCACGCAGGACACGATCATGAAGCGCGGCTTCGGCGGCAACCGCGACGGCTCGATCATGCAGAACGGCATGCCGCTCGTGCAGGGTCGCGCGTTCAACGCGGCGGTCGACAGCGTCGAGGTGCTGAAGGGCCCGACGTCGCTGCTGTACGGGCTGATGGATCCGGGCGGGATGATCAACGTCGTCACCAAGCAGCCGCAGCTCGCGCGCTACAATGCGATTTCGCTCGGCGCATCGACGTTCGGACACGGCAAGAACGGCGGCGGCGCGACGTTCGATTCGACCGGGCCGATCGGCGATTCGCGGCTCGCGTACCGGCTGATCGTCGACCAGTCGAACGAGCAGTACTGGCGCAACTTCGGCGAGAACCGGCAGACCTTCGTCGCGCCGTCGCTCGCGTGGTACGGCCGCGACACGCAGGTCGCGCTCTCCTACCAGTACCGCAAGTTCCATACGCCGTTCGATCGCGGCACCGCGCTCGATCCGCGCACCAATGCGCCGCTCGACATTCCCGCGCGGCGGCGCATCGACGAGCCGTTCAACAACATGGACGGCGAATCGCATCTCGCGCAGCTGACCGTCGATCACCAGTTCAACGCGGACTGGAGCGCGCATTTCGGCTACAGCTACAACCGCGAGACCTACGACGCGAACCAGCTGCGCACGACCGGCGTCGACCCGGTGAAGGGCACGATGACGCGCAGCAACGATGCGACGCACGGCTCGCTCAGCACCGACAGCTACGGAGTCGGCTACGTGAACGGCAAGCTGACGCTCGCGGGGATGCGTCACGACGTGCAGGTCGGCTTCGATACCGAATACCGCCGCATCTATCGCAAGGACATGCTGCGCCAGGCCGTGAAGACGCCGTTCAGCTACATCGATCCGGTGTACGGGCTGCTGCCGCCGTCGAGCACGGTGTCCGCGAGCGACAGCGACCAGACCGACACGCTGCACGATGCGTCCGCGTTCTTCCAGGATACCGTTCACCTCACCGACAAGTGGATCGTGTCGGGCGGCCTGCGCTACATCACGTACAACCAGGTCGCGGGGCGCGGCCGGCCGTTCAAGGCGAACACCGACCTGAGCGGCTCGAAGTGGCTGCCGCGCGCGGGCGTCGTCTACAAATGGACCGACACGTTCTCGCTGTACGGCAGCTACTCGCAGTCGCTGAAGCCGTCGTCGTCGATCGCGCCGATGGCGTCGGGCTACATGATCGACGGCTCGACGCCGCCCGAGGAGGCGACCGCATGGGAAGTAGGCGGCAAGCTCGACCTGCCGGGCGGGATGACGGGCACGCTTGCGCTGTTCAACATCGACAAGAAGAACGTGCTCGTGTCGCAGTACAACGACGCGACGAAGTTGACCGACTGGCGCACGTCGGGCAAGGCGCGCTCGCGCGGTGTCGAGCTCGACGTGTCGGGCAGGATCGGCGAACGCGTGAACGTGATCGCGAGTTATGCGTACATCGACGCGAAGACGACCGAGGATCCGCTGTATGCGGGCAACCAGCTGTGGAACGTCGCGCGCCACACCGCTTCGCTCGCGGCCGTCTACGACTTCGGCACGATGATCGGCGGCGACGACCTGCGCGTCGGCGCGGCCGCGCGCTATGTCGGCGCCCGTCCCGGCGATTCGGCGAACAGCTTCACGCTGCCGTCGTACGTGCTCGCCGACGCGTTCGCGACCTACGACACGCGGATCGGCAAGCAGAAGCTGTCGTTCCAGCTGAACGTGAAGAACCTGTTCAACCGCACGTACTACCCGTCGAGCGCGAACCGCTACTTCGTCGCGATCGGCGACGCGCGACAGGTGTCGCTGCTGACCACGCTGCAGTTCTGATCATGCAATCGCCGCGCGGCCGGTGCGCCGGCGCGCGGCCATGGAGAACATTCCGATGAACCTGAAGACGAAGACCGGCGCCCTGCGTGCCGTTGCCGCCGGCACGCGGCGCCGCGCGTTGCGCGCGATCGCGGGCGCGGTGCTTGCGCTGGGCGCGGGCGTATCGGCTCCCGCGTCCGCGGCCGACGCACCGGCGGCCGTCACGCGCGTCGCGATGCTCGTGCAGCTGCGCGGCCCGAACCTGAAGGCCGACGAACGCATCGGCCGGCATCTTGGCGAACGCGGCTATGCGGTGCGCCTGATCGACGAGTCGGCCACGCCCGATGCGGCGCGCGACGCGGACCTCGTCGTGATCTCGTCGACGGTGTCGTCGAAGAACGTGCAGCCCGGCTGGCGCACGCTCGACAAGCCGCTCGTGACCTGGGAAAACGACCTGCTCGACGATCTCGCGATGACGGGCAAGCGGCACGACGCCGACTTCGGCGAAACGGGCAAGGAGCGCTACCTGTGGCTCGTCAACGCACCGCATCCGATTGCGGCCGGCTTGCCGGCCGGCGCCACCAACGTGTACGGCAAGCAGGCGCCGATGAGCTGGGGCAAGCCGGGGCTCGGCGCGATCACGATCGCGACCGTGTACGGGCAGCCCGACAAGGCCGCGATCTTCGCGTACGAGAAGGGCGCGACGATGGACTACGAAGCGCTCGCGCCGGCGCGCCGCGTGATGTTCTTCCTCGACAACGATACGTTCGCGAACCTGTCGCCGGCCGGCGTCGCGCTGTTCGACGCGGCCGTCGACTGGGCGGCCGGGCGGCGTTGAGCCGCCACGCGCCGGTCAGGCAGGCCGCGGCGGCGTACTGATCCGCGACGCGGCTTCGATCAGTTGCGCCAGCTGCTGCGCCGGTTCCGACATCGTGCGCCGGGCGCGGTGCACGAGCCCGATGTCGCGGTGGAACGTGTGCGGCCCGAGGTCGATCGCGCGCACGCCGGCCGGCCAGTGGCGATACACGGCCGTCTGCGGCACGATCGCGATGCCGACACCGTTTTCGACCAGCTTGACGATCGCATCGAGCTCGTCGAGTTCGCAGGTGTCACGCACCGCGATGTGCATCTTGCGCAGGAAGCGATCGACCTGACGGCCGCCGAACGACGCGCGGTCGTAGCGCACGAACGGCTCGCTCGCGAGCAGGCCGGCCCAGTCCTTGCCCTTCACGCCGCGCGGCACGATCAGCCGGAACGGTTCCTGCGCGAGGGTCGTCCAGTGCAGGTCGCTCTGCAGCGAAAACGGCGGGCGGATGATGGCGGCCATGTCGATCTCGCCCGCATCGACCCGGTTCACCAGCTCGATCGACAGCCCCGGGATCACGCGTGTCCGGCATGCGGGATGCCGGCGATGGAAATCGGCCAGCGCGGCCGGCAGCAGCGCGCTCTGCACCGATGCGATCGCGCCGATCGTCACGCGCACGGCGGCCGGCGAGCCGGGCGCCGTCGAGCTCAGGTTGTCGTACAGGCCGAGCAGCGCCTGCGCCTGGTCGAGCACGTGATGGCCCATCTCGTTGAGCCGCGCCGACCGGCCTTGCCGGTCGAACAGCGCGAAGCCGAGCTCGGCCTCGAGCCGCTGCATCTGCGCACTGACGGCTGCCTGCGTGAGCCCGATGCGGTTGCCGGCGGCGGCGAACGTGCCTTCCCGGGCGACGGCGACGAGGGTTTTCAGCTCGCGGATCATTCATCAATTCCGTTTGTGAATCGCGAAAGTATATATTGATTTAATTTTTGCTCGACCTTGTCTACCATGGTGCCGTCCTCGCGCCACGCGAGCGTTTCCCCACGAGGCAACCATGAGTCTTTCCCCGTTTCACCTGGCGATTCCGGTCTACGACCTGCCGGCCGCACGCGATTTCTATGGCCGCGTGTTCGGGCTGGCAGAAGGGCGTTCGAGCGCGCAGTGGGTCGATTTCGACTTTTATGGGCACCAGCTCGTGATTCACGAGCATCCGAAGACCGCGTCGCAGGACGGCGCGCATACGAATCCGGTCGACGGTCACGACGTGCCGGTGCCGCATTTCGGGATCGTGCTCGACTGGCCGAGCTGGGAGGCGCTGGCCGAGCGCTTGCGCGCGTTCGGCGTGACCTTCGTGATCGAGCCGTACGTGCGGTTCCAGGGGCAGGTCGGCGAACAGGCGACGATGTTCCTGCTCGATCCGTGCGGCAATGCGCTCGAATTCAAGGCGTTCCGCGATATCGGCCAGCTGTTCGCGAAGTGACCGGCGGCGCCGTCAGCGCCGATTGAATTTGGGTGCGAGAATGCGGCCTCCGGCACGCGCGCGCAGGTGCGCAGGCCGGTGCCGCGCCGCACGGCATCCGTCCGTGCGCGCCGTTCTCCAAGGAACCCGTATGGACAGTCACATCGCTCCGGTGGCGCTGAAGAACGCCTACCGTCTCCTCAACCACGGCCCGACCGTGCTCGTGTCGGCCCGCCACGACGGTGTCGACAACGTGATGGCCGCCGCGTGGGCATGCGCGTTGGACTTCCTGCCGCCGAAGCTGACGGTCGTGCTCGACAAGTCCGCGAAGACGCGCGAGCTCGTCGAGCGCAGCGGCACGTTCGTGATCCAGGTGCCGACGGCCGCGCAACTGCGGCTCACGCATGCGGTCGGCAGCCACAGTCTCGCGGAGCGGCCGGCCAAGCTGCGCGAAGCGGGCGTCGAGCTGTTCGACGTCGACGGGCATGACCTGCCGTTCGTCGCCGGCTGCTCGGGCTGGCTCGCGTGCAAGCTGATTCCCGAGCCGCACAACCAGCAGACCTACGACCTGTTCATCGGCGAAGTCGTCGGTGCGTGGTCCGACACGCGCGTGTTCCGCGACGGTCACTGGTATTTCGAATCGGCCGATCCCGCGCTGCGCAGCCTGCACTACATCGCGGGCGGCAATTTCTATGCGATCGGCGAATCGCTGCACGTCGATCCGGACGCGCAGTAAGCGCCAGCCGACCGGCCAGGGTCGACCGGAGCGCGCGATTCACGCGCGCCTTTTCAATTCCGCCAGCATCGCTTCGGCGAACGCCTGCGCGACGCGCGGCAGCGTGCGCCCGCGCTTCGTGACGAGCGCGATCGGCCGCACGAATGCCGGGTCATCGATCGGTTTCGCGACCAGCTCGGGCTCGGCGCGCACCTCGCGCGCGGTCGCGGGCAGGATCGTCACGCCGAGGCCGCCGCGCACCATCGCGACGGCGGTCATCATGTAGGTCGGCTCGCACGCGATGTCGGGCGTGTAGCCGGCCGCCTCCAGCGCGGCGTCGACGACGCTGCGCACGCTCGTCCCTTGCGCGGTCAGCACCAGCGGCACGCCCGCGAGGTCGGCGGTGGCGACGCGGCGCTTGCGCGCGAGCGGATGATCCTTCGGGCACACGGCGACGAGCCGGTCGGCGCCCGCGTACAGCACCTCCAGCGACGCGTCGAACGTGTCGCCGCCCGTCAAGCCGAGATCGGCTTCCTCGTTGCGCACGAGCGCGGTGACCAGGCTCGCGACGCCGTCACGGATCTCGAAGCCCGCCCGCGGCACGTCGTGCCGGAACGCCTGGATCAGCTCCGGCAGCATGCTGGACGCAAAGGTCGGCAGGCAGGCGAGCCGTACCGTGCCGCTCGTGCCTTCGCCGAGCGCGCGCGCATCGCGCAGCACGCGCTCCATGTCGTCGAGCGAGCGCTGCAGCAGCGGCAGCAGCTCGCGTCCGGTCTGCGTCAGCGCGACGCTGCGGCTGTTGCGGTCGAACAGGCGCGCGCCGACGATCTCCTCGAGCCGGCGGATCTGCACGGTCAGCGCCGGCTGCGACAGGTGCAGCCGCGCGGCCGCGCGCGTGAAGTTGCCGGCGTGCGCGACGGTGACGAACGCGCGAATGTCGCGAAGATTCAGATCCATAACGGTTCGTGATTGCTGCGATCAAATCATTTCAATTGTGCTATCGCTGCGCCGACCTTACGCTCGTCTCCAACAAAAGACAAGGTAGGAGACACGGATGCTGCCGTTACTCGGGCTTGGCACGATCGTCGTGCTGCTGGCCGCGATTCTGTCGAAGCGGATGTCGCCGCTCGTCGCGCTGATCCTCGTGCCGATCGCCGCGTCGCTGATCGGCGGCTTCGGGCTGCACACCAGCAAGTTCGTCGTCGACGGGCTGAAGGGCCTCGCGCCCGTCGTCGGGATGTTCGTGTTCGCGATCCTCTATTTCGGGACGATCACCGACGCCGGCACGCTCGACCCGATCATCGACCGGATCCTGCGCGCGGTCGGCACGCGGCCGACCCGCATCGTGATGGGCACGACGCTGCTCGCGCTGCTGATCCACCTCGACGGCTCGGGCGCCGTCTGCTTCCTCGTGACGATTCCGGCCGTGCTGCCGCTGTACGACCGGCTGAAGATGGACCGGCGCGTCCTGGCCGCCGCCGTGTCGATGGCCGCGGGCATCAACTTCCTGCCGTGGACGGGACCGATGATCCGCGCGTCGGCGTCGCTGCACCTGCCGGTGTCGGCGCTGTTCAATCCGCTGATCCCGGTGCAGGCGATCGGGCTCGTGTTCGTGTTCGGCGTCGCGTACTGGCTCGGGCGGCGCGAGGAGAAGCGGCTCGGCCTGTCGCGCGACGACCCGTCGATCCCGCTGCCCAAGCGCGAGCTGACGCCCGACGAGCAGGCGTTGCGCCGGCCGCACCTGTTCTGGTTCAACCTCGTGCTGACGCTCGTCGTGCTCGGCACGATGGTCGTGATGGGCGAGAAGATCCCGCCCGCGATCATGTTCATGGTCGGGCTGTGCATCGCGCTGATGGTGAATTACCCGGACGTCGACATGCAGCGCAAGCGCATCGATGCGCATGCGCGCGCCGCGCTGATGATGGCCGGCATCCTGCTCGCGGCCGGCGTGTTCACCGGGATCATGCAGGGCAGCGGGATGCTGAAGGCGATGGCGCAGGCGGCGGTCGGGTTCGTGCCGCCGTCGATGGCTGGTCACATTCCGGTCGTGCTCGGCCTCGCATCGATGCCGCTCAGCATGCTGTTCGACCCCGATTCGTTCTACTTCGGCGTGCTGCCGGTGATCGCGGAAGTGGCCGGCCAGTTGGGCGTGCCGGCCGTCCAGGTCGGACAGGCCGCGCTGCTCGGCCAGATGACGACGGGGTTCCCGGTCAGTCCGCTGACGCCCGCGACGTTCCTCGTCGTCGGACTGTGCGGCATCGAGCTGGCCGAGCACCAGAAGTTCACGTTTCCGCTGCTGTTCGGCGCCTCGATCGTGATGACGATCGCATGCGTCGTGCTGGGCATCTTTTGATTTTCGCCGGCGGCGCGCCCGCCGGGACACGGTACCGACATGACAGCAAAGCAACCTGAACGGCGCGTGCGCATCGGCGCGGGCGCCGGCTACTCGGGCGACCGGATCGAGCCCGCGGTCGAACTCGCCGAACACGGGCAACTCGACTATCTCGTCTTCGAATGCCTGGCCGAGCGTACGATCGCGATCGCGCAGCAGGCACGACGCCAGGATCCGGCGCTCGGCTACGATCCGCTGCTCGACGCGCGGATGCATGCGGTGCTGCCGGTCGCCGCGGCGAAACACGTGCGCATCGTGTCGAACATGGGCG
Source organism: Burkholderia sp. YHN3-13 (assembly GCF_055810675.1). NCBI lineage: Bacteria > Pseudomonadati > Pseudomonadota > Betaproteobacteria > Burkholderiales > Burkholderiaceae > Burkholderia > Burkholderia sp. YHN3-13. Next base: position 48,801 of record NZ_JBVVNQ010000023.1, read on the forward strand.
CCGCGAACCCGCGCGCGGCGGCGCGGCGCACCGCGCGGATCGCGCGGTCGCTCGGCATCGCGGGGCTGAAGGTCGCGGCGGTCGAAGGCGACGACGTGCGCGATGTCGTGCTGCGCGGGGCGTTCCGCTTCGAGGAATCGGGCGACGAAGTCGCCGCGTATCGCGACCGCATCGTGTCCGCGAATGCGTATCTCGGCGCCGCGCCGATCGTCGACGCGCTCGCGGCCGGCGCGGACGTCGTGCTGACCGGGCGCGTCGCCGATCCGTCGCTGTTCGCCGCGCCGCTGATCCACGCGTTCGGCTGGCGAATGGACGACTGGGACACGCTCGGGCAGGCGACCGTCGTCGGCCATCTGCTCGAATGCGCGGGGCAGGTGACGGGCGGCTATTTCGCGGATCCCGGCTACAAGGACGTGCCGAACCTCGCGCGGCTCGGCTTCCCGATCGGCGAAGTCGCGGCCGACGGCTCGGTCACGATCACGAAGGTGCCGCATGCGGGCGGCCGCGTGAGCGCGGCGACCTGCAAGGAACAGCTGCTTTACGAGATTCACGATCCGGCGCGCTATCTGCAGCCCGATGTCGTCGCCGATTTCACGCGGGTCGCCGTTGCCGAGGAGGCGATCGACCGCGTGCGCGTGACGGGCGGGCGCGGCGCCGCGCGGCCCGATACGCTGAAGGTGTCGGTCGCTTATGTCGACGGGTACATCGGCGAAGGCCAGATCTCGTACGGCGGCCCGGGCGCGCGTGAGCGCGCACGCCTCGCGCTCGACATCGTCCGCGAGCGGCTGGCGCTGACCGGCGTCGCGGCCACCGAGTTGCGCTTCGACCTGATCGGCGTCGATGCGCTGTATGGCGACGCCACGCCGGCCGCTCATGGCGAGCCGGCCGAGGTGCGCGTGCGGGTGGCCGGCCGCGCGGCGAGCGCCGCCGAGGCCGCGCGGATCGGCAACGAGGTCGAGACGCTTTATACGAACGGGCCGGCCGGCGGCGGCGGTGCGTTCAAGTCGACGCGCGAGGTGGTCGCCGTGCAGTCGGTGCTGCTGCCGCGTGCGGCCGTGACGCCGTCGTTTTCATTCGTGGAGGCATGATGCAACTGCGTGAACTCGCGCATGCGCGCACCGGCGACAAGGGCAATACGCTGAACGTATCGGTCATCTGCCGCGATCCGCGTCATTACGACCATCTGCGCGCGCATCTGGATGCGCAAGCGGTGAAGGCGTGGCTCGCGGGCATCGTGCGCGGCGACGTCGTGCGCTACGAGTTGCCGTCGCTCGGGGCGTTCAATTTCGTGCTGCGCGATGCGCTCGGCGGCGGCGTGACGCGTTCGCTCGCGCTCGACGCGCACGGCAAGTCGGTCAGTTCGGCGCTGCTGGCGATCGAGGTGCCCGACCCGGCGTGACGTGCGGCGTCGCCGCCGGGGGGCGAGTGGCGGCCCGTCACGGAATCAGCAGTTCGCGACGTCCGTCCGGGTGCGCGATGCGCTCGCCGGCGATGTGCAGGCGCTGATCGTTGCGATAGTCGTAGACCGCGCGCGAGGCGGCGAGCTGGTCGAAATCGAGCACGATCGCATGACGCGATTCGGTGTTGCCGGCTTCGAAGATCACGTTGCCGAACGGATCGACCGCGAGGCTGCCGCCGGCGAACACGATGTCGTGCGCGCTGCCGCCCACGCGGTTCGCGACCGCCGCGAACACCTGGTTCTCCATCGCGCGCGCCGACACCGATGTGCGGTGGACGTTGCGGTACGGTTCCATGTTGCCGTCGGTCACGAGGATCAGTTGCGCACCGAGCGCGGCGAGCGCGCGGCCGGATTCGGGGAATTCGCTGTCGTAGCAGATCAGCAGGCCGATCCGCACGCCGCGCCATTCGACCGTCGTATAGCGGTCGCCGGGCAGTACGACGCCACGCTCGCTTACCCACAGATGCGTCTTGCGATAGCGCAGCGCGATCCCGTCCGGCGTGACGAACACGGTCGTGTTGTAGAAGCGGCCGCCGTCGTTCTCGATCAACCCGACCACGACCGCGACGTCGCGTGCACGCGCGGCCGCGATCACCGCGCCGACGCTCGGCCCGTCGAGCGGCTCGGCGACTGCCGCGAGATTCGACGGATCGAGAAAGCCGGTGAGCTGCGCTTCGGGAAACATCACGATGTCGGTGCCGGGCGCGCAGGTCGCGATCGCTTCGAGCGTGCGCTGCAGGTTGTAGTGCGTGTCGCCGTCGCGGCCGGCGAGCTGGACGATGTCGAGCTTCAGTTTCATGGGCGGGTTCGGGGGGCGTTTGGAACGAAGTTCTAGTATGCGCCGAACCACGCGGTTGCCCATCCCGCCGACGCGTTAACCCGTCGGGGGTATTGATTTCGCGGCTGACGTACCGGAAGCGACGGCGAACAGGTCCTGTCAAGGTGGCGCGACACGGCGGCGACATCGCGCCGCCCACCGGTCGTCACGTATCGGTCTGGGCCTTCAGAAACAGCGAAAACAGTTCAGACTGCGAATTGATCGCGAGCTTGGCGTAGATGTTGCGCCGGTGCACCTTGACCGTTTCCGCCGAGATGTCCAGCTTGTTCGCGACTTCCTTGTTCGAGCGGCCGCTCAGGATCAGCCGGATCACGTCGAGCTCGCGCGCGGTGAGCGGCGTGCCGAGCCGCGCCATCGCGTGCTCGAAGCCGCTTCCGGCACCCGCGCGGGCGTGGGTCCGGCGCGACGGAGCCGGTTCGGCATGCGTGTGCTCGTACGCGAGGCGCTGGCGCATCAGCGCGGCGACCCATGGCCGGACGAGGTCGAGCAAGGCCACCTGCGCGGGACTGAAGCGCCGCTTGCTGCCGAGCGACAGGCACAGCGTGCGCGCACCGTCGAGCACGACGTTGAACTGCACTTCGTCCTCGACGACGTTGTGCGTGAAATAACGCGTGTAGTACTCGGTAGCGCGAAAGCACTCCGGCGCGACGTCGGACAGCCGGAACAGCCCGCTCGTCGGCGCGTCGCGGTTCGCGATGTAGAACGGGTCCAGCAGGTACAGCCCCTGCACGTAGTCGCGGAACAGCGGATCGGGGCCATCGCCTTCGTACGCGCATTCGGCGAACACCTGCGGGCGGCCGTCGCCGAACATCAGCGCGACCCAGCTGTCGACCGCGACGTATTCCTCGATCAGCCGGATCAGCGCGAGCCAGAAACCCGGCTGGTCGAGCGTCTCGATGAGCCGCCCGACCGAGCGGTGCCAGGCGACGTCCTGCAAGCTCAGGTTCATGCGTATGTCCGTGTCGGGCCGGCCGATGCGCGCTGGCGGTGCCGCGCCGTGCGTGTACGCTACGGGCTCGCGGGTGCTTCCCGCCCGCATCGAACGGATCATGGAATGAAGAACGAGATCGTAACGCCGGCCGGCGCGAATGGCGAGGCTGGGCGCGGCCGCCGGTTCGCGGCGCTCGCCGTGCACGTCGCGCTGGCGAGTGTCGGGGCGGCCGCCGCGCATGTGGCTCATGCGGCATCGTCCGCGTCGTGCGACGCACAGCTTACGCAACTGATCGTGCCGGCACTGCGGCAGACCGCATTCGACCGGCAGGCGATCCACGCCGAGCCCGCGGCGCTGACCGGTCAGCCGGACGGCGTGCTGGGCGTCCGGTTGTTCGTCACCCCCGACCGTCCGGGCACGCCGAACCGCGACGCGACGATCGGCTGGGTCACGCTCGACACGCATGCGCTGCGTGCGCTCGACGTGACACGCGATCCCGATCAGCCGGACGTGCTGAAGATCGACCGGCACGCGCTGTCGCGCTACGTATCGACGTGCGTCGCGCCACCGGCCGCCTCCGCGCGTACCGATGCGGCCCCGCACGGCGCCGTCGATTGCGACGCGCTGAACCGCCTCGCGCAGGCGCGGGGCGACCGCGTGCCGGGCAGCGACGCCGGGCGCGTCGTGACGGGCAAGGGGCGGCTGCCGTTCTTTGTCGCACCGGACGACGCGTGCCGGATCGACGGCCTGTTCATCGTCGAGCACGATCACGTCGACGCGCGGACCGAATACGGCCGGTTCACGGCGGTCACGTACCTGAATCCGCGCACGCATGGCATGGCCGACGGCTGGGTGCCGAGCGCGCGATTGCGACCGGACGGCACCGGCATCGCGCCGCGGCAACCCTGATGGCCCGTCCGTATCGACCTTGTCCTCCGAATCGCCCATCTCCATGAACGTCCAGAACCCGAAAACACGCGTGAAGCCATTCGCGGCCACGCTCGCCGTGCTGTTCGTACTCGCCGCGGCGGCGCCCGTTCACGCGACCGAGCCGGTCCCTCCCGCGCGTCAGCTGCAAAAATTCATCCGCGACACGTACGGCACATGGCGCGCCGATCGCAAGGGCTGGCAGCCGGATGCGGGCGACTTCATCTATTCGCCGTGCGGCGCGCTGCGCGTCGCGACGGCCGACGGCCCGCGCACGCTGCTCGCGATGTGCGGCGAGACCGAGGCGGCCGTCCAGAACGGGATGCCGGGCATGGATTCGGACGGCGCGCCGGGCACGATCGACCTGTACGTGCTGAAGCCGAGCCAGAACGGCGGCACGCTCGAGCCCGTCGTGAAGAAGACGGATATCGCGTCGGGCAAGCGCGGCGAGCCCGGCACCGTCCGCATCGAGCGGCTCGGCCCGCACTTGTTCGGTTTCGTGATCGGCGACGGTGTCACGCTGCAGGGCTATACGCAGGCGAGCCGGTCGATCTGGCTGCCGCTCGGCAACGCGATCGTCGAAGCCGCGCCGCGCATCAACGAAACGATGGACAACGGCGGGTCGCTCGATTGCGATCATGCGAAGTCGCATTGCGAGCGCCGCACGTTCGCGATCGTGCCGGATACGACCGGCGCGGGCGACGTCTATCCGCTGACGGTCACGGAGACGGGCGAGCGCGGCGGCAGGGACGTCCATGCGCGCTACACGGTGAGGTTCGACGCGGCGCGCGGGCGCTACGTGGTGCCGAAGGCGCTGCGGGAGGGGTACTGAGCGGGGCGCGTGCCGGCAGGTGTCGTCGGCTTGATTCGCGCGTCGGTCCTGATAAGCTATCGCGATTCCGAGATGGAGAAGTCGATGACTCCCAGCGCCGATACAACAACGACGACAACAACGATGCCCGTCACGGGCCAACAACTCGACACCCTGATGAATCGGCTCGAGGCCGATCTCGAGGAGAGCGATTCGAGCCGTGAAACCGATCTCGCGGCGAGGTTGCGCGCGCAGCCGTTGCGTGCCGATACGCTCGACGCGGTCGCACGTCTGCACACGCTGTGGATGCACGCGGGCGATCCGGCCGCCGCACGCGCGGTGATCGACGTCGACGGCGCGCTCGTCCACGAGGCCGCCCCGCCCGACGCGCGGCCCGATATCCGCATGCAGCTCGCGCTGTACCGATTGCAGGTCGGTCATCACCTGCGCGAGCACGATTCGGTCGCGCAGGCGATCGGCGAGATGCACGAGGTGGTGCGCACGTCGCCGACGCTCGACGCCGAGCGTTATGTGCGATTGCGCATGCTGGATACGCTGGAGCGCGACGGCGCGGCGCATTCGCTCGATGCGATCGAACTGCGGCATGCGCTGAACGGCGCGATTGCCGGGCGGGCCCGGTTCCGCGCGTGGGACGAAGCCGACCGGCAATGCCGGCGCGCGTGGGCGCTGCAGCGTCTCGACCGTGCCGCCGACGCGCGCGCGGCCGCCGAAGCCGCCGTGGCGGCGCTCGGCTCGGCCGCCGCGGATCAGGACATCGACGCGTACGACTGGCTGCGCATCGGCCACGCGATCATCGAGATCGCGCCGCTGCAGCTCGATACGATCCGGCAAGCCGTCGAAGCGCGCGTGGCGGACTGGGCGTTGCCGCCGCGTCGGGAGGTGGAGGTCAGGGTCGCACGGCTCGCCGCGCGTGCGGCGCGCGCGCAGGGCGATCTCGACGGGGCGCTCGCGCAGTGTGCATTCGCGAGACACAGCCTCGAGTCGGACGGCGGCGACGATTTCGTCGAATATGAACTGCCGTGGCTGATCGAAGCCGGTCGATTCGACGAAGCCGGCCGCCGTGCATTCTTCCATGTGTACCAGATCGAAGGCAGCATGCTCGACACGGTCGGGCACATCGTTCACGCGCGGCTGGCCGACCCGTCCGACACGTCGGTCTGGTGGCCGCTGTGCGTGATGCGCGCGGCCGGCTTCGGGCCGACGCTCGAGCGGCTGATCGAACTGGGCCAGCAGTGGCGCGACCCGCTGGCGTCGGGCTCGCCGGTGCATGCGGCGCTCTTCGCCGCGCTCGGCTCGCTCGATGGCGACGCGCGGCGTCATGCGATCGCCGACGCCGCGCGCGAGCTTGCCGCGCAGCGCGCGCCAGGCCATCCGTGGATCGCGCGGCTCGCGGCGGCCTACGACGGCGAAAACGGCCGGATCGACGCGACGACGCAGGCGGCGCGACTGCTCGCCGCCGCGCAGGAAGGCGACCTGCACGACAATCGCACGGCATTCGTGCTGTTCGGCGCGCGGATCCGCGCGCTCGGCGTCGCGGCCGCGCTGAAGCTGCCGCCGCCATCGCTGCCGAGCGGCCTGTGGAGCTATGCGTTCGCGGTGTCGATCGAGGACGAGGTCGACGACGCGCTCGAAGCGCTGCCGGCGGCGCAGCGCGATGACGTGCGCGCCGACCTGGCACGCCTGCAGACCGCGGTGTACGAGCAGGGGCGGGCGTGCATGGAGCGCTTCTTCGAGACGGGCAACGGGCACCCGTACGATGCGTGCGCGCATCTGTATTCGATGCTGTGCAACAACCTCGCGATTCTCTATCGCGGGGTCGAACGGTACGACGACTCGCTGCAGCTGCATCGCAACGGCATCGCGGCGAGCCCGTTCGCCGAGCATTACGACGGCATACGCTACGTGCTCACGTGTCAGGGCAAGGACGACGAGATGCTCGAAGCGGCCGAGCAGCTGTGGCACTACGCCGCCGAAAACGGATACAGCCGGCACGGGCCGAACGGGTACCTGCGCGACGTCGTGCGTGCGCTGTCGCGCGTCGAGCGATCCAACGAAATGCCGATCTGGCTCGAACGTCTCGTCGGCTGGCAGCGCGATAACGACCAGGTCGACGGGAACCTGCCCGCCGAGGCGTTGAGCGCGCGCTTCATCTTCGCGACCTACATGACGGCGTCGCATCCGGACCAGGCGGCCGCGTTGTACGACGCCGCACGCGCGCAGGCGATCGCGTCGAGCGACCTGAGCGTCCAGCTCGACGCCGGCAACGCGGCGTATCAGCTGCGTCGCGATGCCGACGTCAAGCGCTTCTACGAACATGTGCTGGCTGCCAACCCGCACGCGGCCGAACCGCTCGACCTGAACGTCGAGCTGATCGAGCAGCGGATCCGCGAGGCGAGCGGGCTGGCGCCGGCAGCGGACGCGGACCCCGTGCCCGCCGCGTCGAACAAGCGCTGGTGGAAGTTCTGGCAATGACGGCCGCGCTTCGGCGAGCCGGCTATGCGCCGCGCAATGCGCTGAACGCGGATGCATTGAAAGCCGCGATCGCGGCGCGCAGTACCGCGCGCGGTGACGCGGACGCCGTGCGCGCGTGGCTGCTTAACCATTTCTACCGGCATGTCGTCGCGAATTTCGAACCGGCGCGTACGATCGCATCGCTCGACGATGCGCGGCACGCGCTGGGGCACGTCGCGCCACCCGAGTGGGTGGCCCGCCGTTTCGGTCCCGCCGCGAAGATGGCGGGCGCATCGCGCGCCGATGCGCCGGCCCCCGTCGTATGGGTCGATCCGGCCGATCCGGCGCTGCTCGTGCTGGAAGCGACGCTCGTCGAGTTTCTCGAATCGCGCAAGGGCACCGGACTCGAGGGCAAGCTCGACCGGATCAACTGTCCGCAGGCGCTCGCGTTGTGGGAGCACGAGCATGCGCGGATGGTCGCGCGCGTCGCACGCGGCTGGCGCGAGAGCCGGCCCGAGGCGCTGCGCACGTGGTGCGACACGCCCAACGGACGTTTCGTCGAATTGTTGCCCGACAGCGGGCTGCTGCGCGAGGAAATGGCGTTCGAGAGTTACGTGATGCGTCACTGCCTCGGCCAGTTCGCGGATCGGCGCGCCTTGACGGGCGGCTACGGCGAACGCTACGCGCGGGCGATCGAGGCACGCACGCTGCGGCTCCTGAGCTTTCGCGACCCGAACGGCCAGCCGCACATCACGATCAGCGTCGCGATACGCGCGGACGGCGGCCTGGACGTCGATCAGGTGAAGGGCAAGCAGAACCGGCCGCCGATCGAGCGCTACGTCGGCGACCTGCTGACGTGCCTGAATGCGCTCGGCACGACCGATCGCACGCCGGACGACTGCATTGCGATCGGCGTCGTGCGCACGGCGTCCGGCTGGTGCCGGATCGAGGACGTGACCGAGGCCGCGGCGCAAGCGCGACTCGTCGCCCGTCATCCGCAACTGTTCGCGCGGCTGGCGGCGCCGACGCCTGCCGTCGAGTGGCTGGTGGCGGCACGGCAGCCCGAGCTGTTGTCGCAGCGGCCGCCGCGCGCGGCTTCGGTGCGTTATGCGGTGCGCGCGACGGCGCCGCAGTCGCAGCCGCCGTCGGTCGATGCCGCGGCCGGGTTCGCGACCGAGGGTGTGTCGTGGCCCGGGTACGACGGGCGCGGTGCTCAACGGCCGGGCAGTTGAAGGCGCCGCGACCATGACACTGAAGCTGATCGTCGCGCTGTTCATCCTGTGGCGCATCGTCCGCTACCTGCGCCGGCGCGGCCGCGCGCGTGCGTCGGTGCTGTCCGCGCGCAAGCACTGGGCGCTGCTGCTTGCGCATCCGTACGTGGAGGCGACCGAGTTCTCCCGTTTCAGCGATGCCGATGCGAGCCGCGTGGGCGACGACACGCGCCGGTTCCTGCGCGCGCAGATGCTCCACCAGATGGAATTGCGTACCGACGCGACGGACGACGACGCGCGCGCGCATCTGGCGAGGGTGCTGGAAACGCAGTGGTTCCGGGCCGATCTCCACGCGCTGCACGCCGACGACGAACCGCGCGCCGCGCTCGCGTTCGCCTGCGCGCGGATGGCCTTCTTTGCGCGCGCCGCGATGCTGATGGGCTGGGCCGAGCCGGACGTCGCGTGGCGCGTGCTGCTGCTCAATGCACAGCGTGCGCAGGATTGCTTCGACGGCTGGGAGGATTTCGGCCGCGCGTACGTGGCGGGCCGCAAGCAGTGGGTCACGGCGTTTCGTGCCGATCCGCTCGGTCGCGCGGTCGACGAGGCGGCCGTGCAGCGATGGCTCGCGCCGGCCGACGGCGCGTGGGGGCGGGCGGCCTGGCCGGGCCTCGCGACGTTCGATCCGGAGCCGGTCGCCCGACCGCGTTGATGCCGTCGCCGGCCGGTTTGCGTCGATGCATTCGTGCGGCGGCGCCGGCATGTCTGATGCGCCGGCGCGGCCGCGCGTCACACGTACAGATAGCGCACGAGGTGGAAGAACACCGGCGCGGCGAAGCAGATCGAGTCGACGCGATCGAGCATCCCGCCGTGGCCGGCGATCATCGAGCCCCAGTCCTTCGTGCCGAGCGAGCGCTTGACGGCCGACAGCACGAGCCCGCCGACGAAACCCGCGATCACGATCGCGAGCGAGATCCCGAATGCCGCGCCGAAGCTGAACGGCGTCACGCGATACAGCGACGCGCCGCACAGCGTGGCCAGCAGCCCGCCGCCGACGAAGCCTTCGACCGTCTTCGACGGCGACAGCTGCGGCGCGATCTTGCGGCGCCCGAACAGCTTGCCGACGACGTATTGCAGCACGTCGCTGATCTGCACGACGAACAGGAAGAAGAACAGCAGCAGCGCGTTCTGCCCCGCGTAGCGCGGAATGTCGAGGATCAGCACGGCCGGCGCATGGCTCAGCCCGTACACGCACACCATCAGCGCCCAGTTGATCTTCGCGTTGCGGCTGAGGAATTCGCGCGTGTCCTGCGTGAGTGCCGAGACGAGCGACATCGCGAAGAACAGGTGGACGGGCACGAAGATCGAATACATCCCGTACCAGTTGATGCCGAGCAGCAGGTACTGCACGGGGATCGCGATGAAGAACGCGATGAAGAGCGTCGTATGGTCGCTCGCCGTGGTCGGCGTGAGCGTGATGAACTCGCGCAGCGTCAGGTACGACAGCAGCGCGAACACGAGATACGTGACGTTGTTGCCGAGGCCGATCGCGACGGCCATGATCGCGATCATCGCCCACCATGCGCGGATGCGCTGGTTCAGGTTGGCGATGGTCGCGTTCTGCCCGCCGCTGCGCGCGCCGAGGATCGCGCCGATCACGGTCGCGACGACGAGCACGCCCGTCACGCCCGCGACCAGTTCCCAGAAGAGGGTTCGCATGGTTGATATCCGGAAAAGGGGAGAAGAGGGCGCCGCGTTCAGCCGGCCGGTCGTTGCGGCGGCGCGAGCGCGATGACCGCGTCGCGCATGCGGGCGAGGAACGTCGGCTTGTCTTCCTGGGCGTCGAGCGCGTCGTTCGCACCGAAATGCACCTTGCAGATCAGCGGCACGGGCCAGATCGCGCCCTTCGGCATGATGCGCTGCAGGTTCTCGAGGTAGACGGGCGCGAGCGCGACGTTCGGGAACTCGGTCGCGAGATGGAACAGCCCGCTCTTGAACGGCTGCGGCAGCACGTCGGCGCCGCGCGTGCCTTCGGGGAAGATGATGATCGAGTGGCCCTGCCGCAGCGCGTCGCGCACGGGGTCGAGCGGGTCGCCGCCCGATTCGCGGTGGCGGTCGATCAGCACGACGTTCAGCAGTTTCCGCGCGATGTGCCGCTTCAGGTCGCTGCTGTCCCAGTAGTCGCGCGCGGCGACCGGCCGCACGACCGCGCGCACGTCGCGCGGCAGCGCGGCGAGAATCGCGAGCGTGTCGATGTGGCTCGTGTGATTCGAGAAATAGATCTTCTGCGTCGGGGACGGCGGCGCCTGATGCCAGACCGGATACGCGCCGGCGACGAGCCGCACGATGGACAGCAGGAAATCGCGCTGCCAGACGTTGAGAATGTTCATCGGCGCGACGCCTCCTGCCTGCATGCACGGCCCGCTGCGCACGCGCGGCGGGCGGAACCCCGGAATGCCGGCGCGGCAGGATGCGCGCCGGACGGCTCTTGTTTAAATTTTTTCAAATTCGTGGCTGCCTGTCGCAGGTCCGCGATAATCGGACGATTCGCCGTCGCACGCTGTTGCGTCGCGGCGAATGCGCCGGTCGGCGGCGTGATAATCGGCTGTTGCACGAGTGCCCGTCTGCAGTTCGAATGGATCGCGCCGCGATCGGGCCAGCGGATTATCGCGAGTTTCGCCGAAAAACGCCAGATTGGCGCCGCGCGGGCGGGCCGAGCGCATGCTTGACGCATCGGGGCCGCTCGGCGACGATTAGGGCCGTCCAATGAAGGCCGACCGAGGCCGACCAAGGCCGTTACGCCGCCCGGGGCATGGCGGCGGGAAACGTATCCGATAGCGCCGCGCAAATAAAACGATGAGCCTCTACGCACTCAAACCCAAATTCCAGAACCGTCTGCGTCCGTTCGCGGATTCGCTTGCCGCGCGCGGGGTCACGGCCAACCAGGTCACGCTGTTCGCGGCCGGCGGCTCGATCGTCGTCGGCGCGCTTGCCGGGCTCGGCGTGTTCGCCCGCGCGCTGTTCCTGCTGATTCCGCTTTGGCTGTTCGCGCGCATGGCGCTCAACGCGATCGACGGCATGCTCGCGCGCGAGCACGGTCAGAAGAGCACGCTCGGCGCGTACCTGAACGAGCTGGGCGACATCGTGTCCGACGTCGCGCTCGTGCTGCCGTTCCTCGCCATTCCCGCGTTCGCTCCGGCGGACGTCTGGCTGTTCGCGCTGACGGCGGTGATCGTCGAGTGCGCGGGGCTGATCGGCCCGCTCGTCGGCGCGACGCGCCGCTACGACGGCCCGTTCGGCAAGAGCGACCGCGCGCTGGCCCTCGGCGCGTTCGCGCTGTGGATCGGCCTCGGGTTCCCGGTCGGCGGCGTCGCCGCCTGGCTGTGGCGGCTGCTGATCGTGCTGTCGATCGTGACGGCGGTGCGGCGCGTACGGGCCGGGATCGCCGAAGCGGGCGGCTGACGGGCCGGGCGCCGGAGGGCGGCGCCACACCATTCGAATAACGAAACGAGAGAAAGCGCATGAGCACACGCACGGCACGTGAGGCCGGCTTCATCACGCACGACGGCGAAACGCTGTTCTACCGCCACTGGCCCGCGACGGGCCCGCATTGCCGCGGCGCCGTCGTGCTGCTGCATCGCGGCCACGAACATTCGGCGCGCGTCGCGCACCTCGTCGGCGAGCTCGACCTGCCCGATTTCGCGTTCTTCGCGTGGGACGCGCGCGGCCACGGCCGCTCGCCCGGCGCGCGCGGCTACAGCCCGGGCGCGGCCGCGTCGGTGCGTGACCTGCAGACCTTCGTCGAGCATATCCGCGACGCGCACGGCATCGCGATCGAGGACATGGCCGTGGTCGGACAGAGCGTCGGCGCGGTGCTCGCGGCCACGTGGGTGCACGACTACGCGCCGCCGATCCGCGCGCTCGTCGTCGCGTCGCCGGCGTTCCACATCAAGCTCTACGTGCCGTTCGCGCGGCCGGGGCTGCGGCTGATGCACAAGCTGCGCGGGCTGTTCTACGTGAACAGCTACGTGAAACCGAAATTCCTCACGCACGATCCCGAGCGGATCGCGAGCTACGCGTCCGATCCGCTGATCACGCGGCCGATCGCGGTCAACATGCTGCTCGACCTGCACGATACCGCGCGGCGGATCGTCGCCGACGCCGCCGCGATCACCGTGCCGACGCAACTGCTGATCTCGGGCGCCGACTGGGTCGTGCATCGCGGCCCGCAGGACCGCTTCTTCGAACGGCTCGGGTCGGCGCGCAAGGAGCGCATCGTGCTGCCGGGTTTCTATCACGACACGCTCGGTGAACGCGACCGCGCACAGGCGCTCGCGCCGCTGCGCGCGTTCGTGCTGCGCGAGTTCGACGCGCCGAGCCCGCGCGTGTCGCTCGCCGACGCCGATCGGCGCGGCGCGTTCCACGACGAATACGCGGCGCTTGGCCGGCCGCCCGCGAACGTGTTCGCGCGGGCGTACTGGGCGCTGACGCGCGCCGGGCTGAAAGCCGGCGGCGCGCTGTCGGACGGCATCGCGCTCGGGCTGCGGCTCGGCTTCGATTCGGGCTCGACGCTCGACTACGTGTACCGCAACCGTGCGCAGGGGCGGCTCGGCGTCGGCGCGCTGATCGACCGCACGTACCTCGATTCGCCGGGCTGGGTCGGCATCCGTCAGCGCAAGGTGCATCTGCAGGAACTGATCGGCTCGGCGATCGGCCGCCTGCGCGGCCACGGCACGCCGGTGCGGATCGTCGACATCGCGGCCGGCCACGGGCGCTACGTGCTCGACGCGATCGCGTCGGCCGCCGAGCGCGACGGCGCGGCGCCGGACGACATCACGCTGCGCGACTACAGCCCGCCGAACGTCGAGGCCGGACGCGTCCTGATCGCGCAGCGCGGCCTCGAGCCGATCGCGCGCTTCGAGCGCGGCGACGCGTTCGACGAGACGTCGCTCGCGACGCTCGAGCCGCGCCCCACGCTCGCGATCGTGTCGGGCCTGTACGAACTGTTCGGCGAGAACGCGCTGATCGAGCGCTCGCTGCGCGGGCTCGCGCGGGCCGTGCCGCCCGGCGGCTATCTCGTCTATACGGGGCAGCCGTGGCATCCGCAGCTGGAATTCATCGCGCGTGCGCTGAACAATCACCGCGGCGAGGCGACCTGGGTGATGCGCCGCCGCTCGCAGGCCGAGATGGACGAGCTCGTCGCGCGCGCGGGCTTCCGCAAGCTCGACCAGCGGATCGACGAGATGGGTATCTTCACGGTCAGCCTCGCGCAGCGGGTCGACGCGCCATGAGCGCGCTCGGCGGCGGCGCGGGCGGCCTCGCCGAGCCGGTGACCGGCGCGCGCGACGCATCGTTCGCGCTACGCTTGGGCTGGCTCGCGGCGATGGGCGCCGTGTTCTTCTCGACGTACGGCTTCGCGAACTGGCTCGCCGCGCGCCGCGCGGCGGTGCCGACGTTCGCGTTCGGCTGGGAGCACGCGATCCCGTTCGTGCCGTGGACGATCGTGCCGTACTGGTCGATCGACCTGCTGTATGCGGTGTCGTTCTTCTTCTGGACGCGCCGTGCCGATCTGCTCGATCACGTGAAACGGCTGCTGACCGTGCAACTGGTGTCGGTGGCCTGCTTCATCGCGTGGCCGCTGCGCTTCGGGTTCGAGCGGCCCGACGCGGGCGGCGTGGCCGGCGCGCTGTTCACGCTGCTGATGGGCTTCGACAAGCCGTTCAACCAGGCGCCGTCGCTGCATATCGGGCTGCTCGTCGTGCTGTGGGCCGTTTATGCGCGGCACCTGCGCGGTACGGTCGCGCGCGCCGTGCTGCATCTGTGGTTCGCGGCGATCGGCGTGTCGGTGCTGACGACCTACCAGCATCACGCGATCGACGTGCCGACCGGTGCGGCCGTCGGCTGTCTCGCGCTGTTCCTGTTTCCGTTGCGCGATGCGACGGGCCGGCTGCCGGGCGCCGATGCGTCGCCGAGCGCGGCCGGCCGCGCGCTCGCACGGCGCTATGCGATCGGCGCGGCACTACTGGCGTGGACGGCCCTGTGGTGCGTGCCGCGCGCGCCGGGCTGGGCGCTGGCGGCCGGGTGGGTCGCGCTGGCGCTCGCGTGTGTCGCGTGGGCGTACCGGCGCGGCGCGCCCGGCGTTTTCCAGAAGGATGCGGATGGACGTCTCCCGGTCTTCATCCGCGCGCTGCTTGCGCCGACGATCGCCGGCGCGTTCGTCAATTCGCGGCTGTGGACGTGGCGCCGGCCGGCGCCCGTGCGGATCGACGAACGCGTGTCGATCGGCCGTACGCCGACGACGCGCGACGTGCGCCGCCATGGTTTCACCGCGCTGGTCGACTTGACCGCAGAGATGCCGCGCTGGGCGGCGGACGAAACGTCGCTCGCGTATGCATCCGTGCCGCAGCTCGATCTCGTCGCGCCGACGGCGGCGCAGCTTGCGCAGGCCGTCGCGGCGCTCGAACGCCTGCACGGGGAAGGGCGTGACGTGCTGGTCTGCTGCGCGCTCGGTTATGGACGCAGCGTGCTGTGCGCGGCCGCGTGGCTCGCCGCGCGGCGCGGGCTGGGAGACGCGCGCGACGCGCTGGCCGCGGTGCGCGCGGTGCGGCCGCACGCGGTGTGGTCGGACGAAGGCGTGGCCGTGCTGCAGCAGTGGATCGATCGCCGTCGCGGCACGGAGCGCGTGTGATGCGCGATCCGTCCGCTCCGTTCAGGATTGCCGCCGCGCGCGGCGCGCTCGATGCGGGCGCATGGGCGATCGCGGCCGCGCTGGCCGCGGCCGGCGCGGGCTGGTGGGTCGCGGCGGGCTGGATGCCGGCGACGCTCGCCCGCGTGTTGCTGGCCGTTGTCAGCACGGGGTCGGGGATGGTGGCGCTGTGGTACGCGGTGCGCATCGAGATCGACCGCCGGCTGTTCGCGGCGCTCGCGCGGGCGGCAGCGGGCGACGGGCCCGTCGACGACGCGCTCGCGGCGCTCGACCGCGCGCTCGCCGATCTCGGCTGGATCGACGCGGCCAAGGCCGGCCGTACGCTCGATGCACGCGTGCGCGGCGCGGTCGGGCTGTGCCGGGCCGGTGTGCTCGTGGCGATCGTGCAGTGGCTGGCGGTCGGGATCGCGATCGCGGTGTCGCGGATCGGTTAGCGCCGCCCGCCGCCCGTCAAGCGTGCGCCGCGCGCCGCGAGCGCGTGCGCTTCACTTCATACATGGCCCGATCGGCATGCTCGATCAGCGCGGTCATGTCGGTGCCGTCGTCCGGCAGCATCGCGACGCCGATGCTGACGCCCAGCCGCAGCGCATGCCCGTCGAATTCGAACGGTTCGCCGACCCGCCGCGCGAGCCGCGCGCTGTGCGTGTGCGCGTCGTCGCGGGTGCCGATGTTCGGCAGGATCACCGCGAATTCGTCGCCGCCGATGCGCGCGACCGTGTCCGAGCGCCGCACCGCACCCTGCATCCGCGTGGCGATCTCGCACAGCGCGGCGTCGCCCGCGCGGTGGCCGAGCCCGTCGTTGATCGGCTTCAGCCCGTCCATGTCGATGTTGAGAATGCCGAGCCGGCCGTTCGCGCGCAGCGCCGTATGCATCGACTGGCGCAGGCGGTCGTAGAACAGCGCGCGGTTCGGCAGGCCCGTGAGCGCGTCGTGCGTCGCGCGCAGGTACAGCTCGTTGGCCTCGTTGCGCGCCGCGTGGAACATCGCGGCGGCGATCAGGTCGGCCGTCAGCCGCAGCGTGCCGGCGTCGGCCGGCGAGAAGCCGTCGACGTTCGGCGACATCACCTTCAGCACGCCGACGGTCGTGTCGGCATGCGTGAGCGGCACGACGAGCATCGAGCGCAGGCCGACCCGGCGGCACGCATCGCGATCGACGCGCGGGTCGGTTTCCGAATCGACGCAGTGCAGCAGTTCGCCTTGCTGCACGCACCGGCCCGACAGGCTGCCCGAGCGGCGCAGCCGCAGGCCGAGCATCCCGGCGGCGGTGCCCGACGCGGCGCGGTACACCATGTCGTCGCCCTCGGCGAACTCGACCGCGGCGGCGCTCGCGCCCGTGAGCTGCGGCACCTGCTCGGCCACATAGGCCATCACGCTGCCGAGGTCGAGGCCGAGCTTCGCGATCTCGGTCTGCAGGGCGATGATGCGCAGCAGCGTGTCGGAGGACGGGGTGGCGGTGTCGACGATTTGATTCAAGTCAGTGATCCATCAAAGAAAGCGCATCCGGCGTCGCGGGTTTGCGGTAGCATACGCGCCGCATCGCGGCGGCGTGCCCCGGGCGGTCCGTCACGGGCCGCCGCCGGCCAGCCGCACGGCGCCGGCAGTATGCCGTTCGGCTCGCCCGGCGACAACGGCGCAATTCTTACCATTCGTCCCTCTCGTGCAGCATTTCCGACTCGATTGAGGTTTTTTTCGCTTTATCGGCGCGAATTCGCGTAAGTTTTGTCCTATTTTTGAGATAGTGTGACGAATGGGCGCGCGCCCGTGCCAGGCGCGCGCAGCACGGCGACGGCCGTTAAAGAATCCGCCGCGTCGTTTCGATAAATGCATCAGGCCAGGTCGCCATATGAGGGGAAGCAGTGGGGATGTGCACTCACGGGCATAGCTGCTTGACGCGCGTCGGTTCGGACGCGCTTGATGACCGGATCAACCAGACGACACGGAGGGGCGCATGAAGCCGGCCGCGTCGCTGCTCGTCCTGTCGGTCGCCATGGTTGGCGCTTTTCACACGGCAGTGCTGTCGGCCGCGCCGATGCCGGCGGTGCCGGCGGCCGCGTCGGCCGCCGGGCCCGCCGATGCGTCCGCTCCGGTGCTCGCGGCCGCGCCGGCCGTGGCCAGCGCGTCGTCCGCCGGCTTGCCGGCGACCACCGTGCATCTGCCGTTCGCGTCGCTCGGCGCGTTCGATCCGCTGCGCCTGCGCGGCGCCGACGACGCGCGCACGATCAACGCCGGCGTGCGGCTCGACCGCGTGGTCACGGGGGCGCGGTTGCGCCTGACCTACGCGTATTCGCCGTCGCTGGTCTTCCCGATGTCGCACCTGAAGGTGTCGGTGAACGGCGAGGTGATCGCGACCGTCCCGTTCGACGCCGCGCGCGCGGGCCGCACGGTCACGCAGGAGATTCCGATCGATCCGCGCTACTTCTCGGATTTCAACCAGATCGGCCTGCGCCTGATCGCGCACTACACGCTCGACCATTGCGAGGATCCGTCGAACTCGGCGCTGTGGGCCGACGTGAGCCCGACGAGCGAACTGATCCTCGACGAATCGCCGGTGAGCTTGCCGAACGATCTCGCGCTGCTGCCCGCGCCGTTCTTCGACCGGCGCGACAACGGCCGCGTGCGGCTGCCGTTCGTGCTGCCGGCAGCGCCCGATTCGGCGACGCTGCGCAGCGCGGGTGTGCTCGCGTCGTGGTTCGGCGCGCTGGCCGATTACCGGCATGCGCGCTTCCCGGTATCGTCCGCGCTGCCGGCCGACGACCAGGCGGTGGTGGTCGGCACGGCCGCGACGCTACCGGCCGGGCTCGCGCTGCCGCCGGTCAACGGACCGCTGCTCGCGGTCGCCGACAACCCGGCCGCGCCGGGGCGCAAGCTGCTGGTCGTCACGGGCCGCACGGCGGCCGAAGTCGACGACGCGGTCGCCGCGCTCGTGCTCGGCCGTGCGGCGCTGTCGGGGCCGACGGCGACGGTCGCGCACGTCGATCTCGGCGCACCGCGCAAGCCGTACGACGCGCCGCGCTGGCTGCCCGTGAACCGGCCGATCACGTTCCGCGAGCTCGTCAACGATCCGCGCCAGCTGGAAGTGCGCGGCACGACGCCCGACGCGATCCGGCTCAACCTGCGCGTGCCGGCCGATCTGCACTCGTGGAACGGCGCGGGCGTGCCGATCACGCTGCGCTACCGCTACACGGCGCCGACCGTGCAGGACAACTCGACGCTCGCCGTCGAGATCAACGACCAGCTCGTGAAGTCGTACCGGCTCGGGCCGGCCCATGCCGAGGACGCGCGCGGCCGCATGCAGCTGCCGCTGCTGTCGGTGCCGGAAGGGCGCGTGACGAGCGACGTCGACATTCCCGCGTTCCGCGTCGGCAGCGGCAACCAGCTGCAGTTCCGCTTCACGCTCGATTCGCAGAAAACGGGCCTGTGCTCGAGCACGGCGACCGAGCCGCAGCGCGCGGCGATCGATCCCGATTCGACGATCGACTTCTCGCATTTCGTCCACTACGCGCAACTGCCGAACCTCGCGTTCTTCGCGAACAGCGGCTTCCCGTTCACGCGCTTCGCCGACCTGTCGCAGACGGCCGTGGTGCTGCCCGACCGGCCGTCGCCGCAGGAACTCGAGGCCTATCTGACGATGCTCGGCCACATGGGCGAATGGACCGGCTTCCCGGCACTGCGCGTGCAGATCGCCCGGCCCGGCGACGTCGCCGCATTGGCGGGCAGCAAGGACCTGCTCGTGATCGACGGCTCGCCCACGTCGCCGTTGCTGGCGCACTGGCGTGCGGCGCTGCCGCTCGCGATCGGCGAGCAGGGCGGCGCCGGCGCGACGCGCGTCGCGTTCTCGGTGAAGGAGCGCTGGCGCAACGGCGTCGGTCTCGCGGACGGCGGCGCGCATATCGAACAGACGGGGCCGCTCGCGGCGCTCGCCGGTTTCGAGCTGCCGGGCAGCCACGGCCGCAGCGTCGTCGCGCTGACCGCGACCGACCAGCCGCGTCTCGGCGATCTGCTCAACGTGTTCGAGAACGCCGGCCTCGTCGCGCAGCTGCAGGGCGACCTCGCGGTGGTGCGGCCGGGGCAGGTCGACAGCCTGCGGGTCGGCGAGCCTTACGTGGTCGGTTTCGTGCCGTGGTATGCGCGTGTCTGGACGCATGCGGCGCGGCATCCGGTCGTGCTCGGCGCGGTGGGCGTCGTCGCGGGGCTGCTGCTCGCGCTCGGCGTGTTCAGCGTGCTGCAGAGGATCGCCGCGCGTCGACGGGGGATGTAACGGATGGCGCGGGCAATGACGAAGCGACGGGCAGCGCGGCCGGCGCGGCGTGTCGGCGCGACACTCGCGCTGGCGGTTGCGGTGACGTGCGCGGCGGCCGGCCTGGCCGCGCGGGCGCACGCGGCCGGGGGCGGCGCGACCGATGCGGCCAGCGCGGGATGCAGTGCGGCGTGGCCGCGCTGGGATGCGTTCAAGCGCGATTTCATCTCGGCCGACGGCCGCGTGATCGACGTCGGCTCGGCCGATTCGCGCACGGTGTCGGAGGGGCAGGCCTATGGACTTTTCTTCGCGCTGGTCGCGAACGACCGGCGCACGTTCGACACGATCCTCGCATGGACCGAGAACAACCTCGCGCAGGGCGACCTGAGCGCGCATCTGCCCGCGTGGCTGTGGGGCCGCGCGCCCGACGGCGCGTGGCGCGTGCTCGACGCCAACGCGGCGTCGGACGCCGATCTGTGGATCGCGTACGCGCTCGTCGAGGCCGGCCGGCTGTGGCACGAGCGCAGCTATACGGCACGCGGCGCGCTGCTCGCGAAGCGCGTGCTCGACGACGAGACGGCGACCGTGCCGGGCCTCGGCCTCACGCTGCTGCCGGGGTCGACCGGGTTCAAGCTCGCCAACGGCCAGTTCCGCGTGAATCCGAGTTATTCGCCGCCGCAGGTGATCCGCGCGCTCGGCGCGCGCCTGCCCGACGACCGGCGCTGGGCCGCACTGGCATCCAGCACCGGGCGCGTGCTGCTCGACACGGCGCCGAAGGGTTTCTCGCCGGACTGGGCGCTGTATCGCGCGGGCACGGGCTTCGGCCCCGATCCGCAGACGCACGCGGAGAGCGCGTACAACGCGATCCGCGTGTATTTGTGGGCCGGCATGCTCGACCGTGCCGATCCGCTCGCCGCGCCGCTGCTCGCACGCTTCGCGCCGTTCGCCGACCATATCGCCGCGCATGGCGCACCGCCGGAGAAGGTCGATACGACGACGGGCGTCGCGGGGCCGAACGACGGCAACGGCGGGTTTTCGGCGGCGGCCGTGCCGTTCCTCGATGCGCGCGGCCAGCACGCGCTTGCCGATGCGCAGGCGGCCCGCGTCGATACGCTCGCGCGGCAGTCGGCGCCCGGCTATTACACGAGCGTGCTGACGCTGTTCGGCCTCGGCTGGCGCGACGGCCGCTACCGGTTCGGCGCGGACGGCACGCTCGACACCCGCTGGGGAGGTCGCTCGTGCGCCGCCCGCTGAAACGCGCCGCGCCGCACGTCGCGGGATTCGCGTGGCTCGCGTCGTCGATGTGCGCGGCGGCGCCGGGCGCCGCATCCGGCACGGCGATGGCGAACCCCGCGGCGCCGGCGACTGCCGCGTCGGCCGACGCGCAGCGTCAGCTCGACACCGCGCGGATGTGGGGCGTCAAGCATCGCGACGATCTCGCGCGCGATGCGCTGCGCAAGGGGCTGCTGATCGCGCCGGGCGATCCCGAGCTGCTGGCCGAACAGGTCCGCGTGCTGCTGCGGCTCGGCGACGCGAAAGGCGCGCAGGCGTCGCTGGCGCGCCTGCAGGCGCAGTCGCCGAATGCGCCCGCCACGCGGCGCGTGGCCGACGAATACCGTGTCGCGACGAGCGGGCGCGGCGAGATGGCGCAGATTCGCCTGCTCGCGCGCAGCGGCCGCGCCGACGAAGCCGCGCGGCGGATCGTCGCGCTGTTTCCGAACGGCGCGCCGTCGGGTGCGCTTGGCGCCGAGTATTACGAGATCCGCGCGAATGCGCCGGGTGGCCGCGAGTCGGCGCTTGCCGCGCTGCGCCGCAGGGTCGCGGCCGATCCGCAGGACACCAGCGCGGCCATGGCGCTGGCGCGGTTGCTGAACCAGCATGCCGATACGCGCGCGGAGGCCAACCGGATCGCCTGGTCACTCGCGAAGCGGGACGATGCCGACCATACCGAGGCGATGTCGCTGTGGCGCCGCGTGCTGCAGTCGGCCGGCGACGATCCCGCGTATCTCGACGCGCTGCATGCGTATCTCGCGCTCACGCCGGACGACACCGAATTCCGCGACCGTGCGGCCGGTCTCGACCGGCAGCGCGACGCGCAGCGCCGGCTCGAACGCGACCCCGACTACATCGCGCAGCAGCGCGGGCTGCAGGCGCTCGCGCGCGGCGACTTGGTCGCGGCCGATCCGCTGCTGTCGCGGGCGGCGCGTGCGCGAGCGGACGACGCGGACGCGCTCGGCGGCCTCGGCCTGCTGCGCCTGCGCGAAGGGCGGCACGACGAAGCGCGCGCGCTGTTCACGCAGGCCGCCGCGCGCGCGACCGATCAACGCGGGAAATGGCAAGGCCTCGCACGCACCGCGCAGTTCTGGGGGCTGCTCGCGCAAGGCCGCGAAGCGGCCAACGCGGGGCGCCCGCAGGAGGCCGAACGCGCGGCGCGGGCGGCGCTCGCGATGCAGCCGGGCAGTCCGGACGCGGAGCTGCAGCTTGCCGATGCGTTGCTCGCGCAGCGCGACTGGGCGCACGCGGAGCCGTTGCTGCATGAATTGCTGGCGGCACGTTCGCCGGCGCTGTCGGCCGTGCGCGGCACGGCCACGTTGTATGAAAACACGGGCCGCGCGGACCGGGTCGGCCCGCTGCTCGACGCGCTGCAAGGTCGCGTGACGGGCCGCGACGATCGCCGCGCGCTCGACGGCCTGCGGGCCGACCTGCTCGCGAACCAGGCGCGCGCATTGGCCGACAAGGGCGAACGCGGCCCGGCCGCGCAACGCTACGAGGCGGCCGTGCGTGCGGCGCCCGACGCGCCGTGGACGCGCTTCGCGCTCGCGCGCCTCTATCGCGACATGGGGTTGCCGCAGCTCGGCCGCACGGTGATGGACGACGGGCTCGCGCAGGGCGATACGCCGGAGATGCGCTACGCGATCGCGTTGTACCGCAATTCGCTCGACGATGTCGCGGGCGCGCAGGCCGCGCTGGCCCCGGTCGACGACGCGCACCGTTCGGACGGAATGCGTGCGCTCGCGCGCAAGCTCGACGCCGAACATGCGCTGGCCGACGCACGCGGTACGCTCGCGCGCGGCGACCGCGCGGCGTTCGCCGCGTCGCTCGCGCACGCGCAGGCGAGCGCGCCGGACGATCCCGACATGCTCGCCGCGATCGGCGCGCAGTGGATCGACGCGGGCGAACCCGAACGCGGCCTCGCGCTGCTGCACGACTGGATCGTCGCGCATCCGCGCGAAGCCGATGCCGACGTGCGGCTGCGTTACGGCGATCTGCTCGGCAGCGCGGGGCGTGACGACGCGCTCGCCGCGTGGCTCGACACGTTGCGGCGCGAAGCGTCGCTGACCCCGGCGCAGACGGCGCGGCTCGAGGACCAGTCGCTGCGGCTCGTGCTGCGGCAGACCGACGAAGCGATCGCGCGGCAGGACTATGCACGGGCGCGCACGCTGCTCGATCGTGCGAGTCCGGCCGGCCGAGCGGACAAGCGTCACGCGCTCGAGCTGGCCGATCTCGAACGCGCGCAGGGCCATTACGGCGCCGCGCGCGACGCGCTCGCGCCGGTTGTCGCGCGCACGCCGGACGACGCCGATACGCAGCTCGCGCTCGCACGGATCGACGAGGACAGCGGCAACCGGGCCGCCGCGCTGGCGCGCGTCCAGGCCGTGCTCGCGCGTACGCCGGACGACGACGTCGACACGCAACTGTCGGCCGTGCGCCGCCTGAACGCGCTGCGCCGCCCGGACGAAGCCGCGCAGGTGACGGACCGGCTGCACGCCGCGTATCCGGCGCGCGCCGACGTGACGGTCGCGGCCGGGCGCGTGGCCGAGGCGCAGGGCCGTTACGACGACGCGGCGTCGCTGTACCGGCTGTCGCAGTCGCAGGAACGCGCGACGGGCGTGAGCCCGGGCCGCGACGGCCTGACGCCCGCGCGGGCCGCGTTCGCGGAGCTCGAACAGCGGCGCAATCCCGAAATCGAGACCGGCTGGACGCCCGCGTACAAGTCGGGCGACGAAGGCGTCTCGTCGTATCGCGCCCAGCAGGTGCCGATCTATCTGCAGATGCCGGTCCGCTACGACGGGCACGTGTTCGCGCAGATCGATACCGTGCATCTCGACCCGGGCACGCTCGATACGAGCGACCCGGATGCGTATGCGCTGAAGACGTTCGGCACCTACGCGGCGCTCAAGGCCCCGGGCGGACTGCCGCCGCCGTTCCAGACGAATCCGTCGGCCGCCGCGCTGCTCGCGAATCCGCCGGGTTCGCTGCACCAGTCGACGACGGGCGTCGCGCTCGGCGCCGGTTATCTGTCGGACGCATGGCGCTTCGACCTCGGCACGTCGCCGCTCGGCTTCCCCGTGCACTACCTCGTCGGCGGCGTGCGCTACCGCTTCGACGCGGGCCCGGCAAGCTTCAGCGTGAATGCGTCGCGGCGGCCGGAAACGAGCAGCGTGCTGTCGTATGCGGGGATGCGCGACCCATGGACGGGCGCGGTCTGGGGCGGGGTGCGCCGCGATGGCGTGAACCTGCGCGCGTCGGTCGACGTCGGCCGCACGAACCTGTTCGCGGAACTCGGCGCGGGCGTGCTGTCCGGCCGCAACGTCGAACGCAACGCGGAAGTCACGCTGCGCACCGGCTTCACGGTGCCCGTGTACGAACGCGCGACGATGAAGGTCAGCACCGGCCTCGTCGGCAATGCGTGGCACTACGCGCAGAACCTGCGCTACTACACGTACGGGCAGGGCGGCTACTACAGCCCGCAACGCTACCTGTCGCTCGGCGTGCCGATCGAATGGGCGGGGCGGTACGACGCGCTGTCGTGGGACCTGACCTTCACGGGCGGGATCTCGAACAGCTTCGAGAAGGATTCGCTGTACTACCCGACGTTCTCGGGCCAGCGGGCCGCGCAGGTCGCGGCCGGGTTCGTGTACGCGGGCAGCTCGACGCGCGGCGTGTCGTTCTCGTACGGCTTCAACGGCATCGCCGAGTACCGCGTGAACCCGCACCTGAGTGTCGGCGCGCAACTGCATGTCGACCGGTCGCACGACTACGCGCCGAGCTCGGCGCTCTTGTACTTGCGCTATGCGTTCGATGCGCGCGCGCAGCGCAGCTGGCTCGTCACGCCGACTCCGGTGCGGCTTTATTCGGATTACTAGGGGAACGTCGTGAATACGGAAATCGATGCCACCCGTCCCGCGCCCGGCGTTGCCGGTCTGCTGGGCCACCTGCGCGCGCTGCTGCGCATGGGGCCGGCCGGCGGCCGCGTCGGCACGCTGAGCCGGCTTGCGATCGACGGCCTGCCCGATGCATGGACGCAACTGGAGGCGGGGGGGCTGTACGCGATCTACGCGGCCGGCGGCACGCCGGCATGCGATGCGCTTGTCTGGGAAAGCGCGCGGCAGGCACGCACGCGCGATGTGACGGTCGTGCTCGCGCGCGACGCGGCCCGCGTGGCCGACCAGATGGCATCGCTCGGCTTCGCGGGCGGCGTGCAGCCGGCCGGCTGGCCGCGCAACCTGAACGTGCTGGCGATGCCGCCGGCGGTCGAGGCGGCCGACGACGGTCTCGGCACCGGCGCGCCGCGCCGCGCGGCGCCGGGCCCGTTCGCGCGGCTGACCGGCGGCCTGCGCGCGATGCGGCGCTACGGTTTTCGCGCGCGTTCGCTGTATTTCGTGGAAGGCGCCCAGCGCTGGTTCAGCTGGGACGATCCGGTCGCGCTCGCGGATGAAGCCCGCGCACTGGCCGACTGGTGCCGTACGCACCGCCTCGCGCTCGTGCTGCTGCTCGACCCGGAGGCCGCGCGGGCGGGCGACGACGCGCGCACCGACGATGCGCCGCTCGTGCGCGATGCGGACCGCACGCCGCGCAGCGGCTTCCACGGTATCTGCTCGGGCGTCGCGCAGTTGCAGCGCACGCATGGCGAGCTGCTGTGGATCGTCGATTTCTGGCGCGTGGGCGACACGCTCGCGGCCGGTGAAGTGCGGCCGCTGCGCTTCGCGCCCGGCGGTCGGTTGTCCGCGAGCATCGACGGCGGCGCGACCGAACCGGCATGCCGGATGAAGCTCGCGAGCGACGAGGACCGTGTCATCGTCAGCCGCGCGGTGCTCGACGGCACGAATCGCCTGCCCGCCGACTGGGAAATCGTCGAAGACAACGCGGCCGTCGTCGCGGCCTGCGCCCGTGCCCAAGCCGCGACCGCGGTGCTCGCGTTCCGCTCGCATGCGCAGCTCGAGGCGTTGTGCGCGGACGTGCATGCGTTGCGCCGGCAATGCGGCGGCGCGCTGAAGATCGCGGTCGTCGAGCGCGGCGAAGTGCTGCGCCAGCAGTTCGAGATGCTCGTGCTGAGCGTCGGCGCGAACCGCGTGGTCGCGCGCGACTTGCCGGTCTCGCGGATGCAGGCGGCCGTGCACGCGCTGCGCGGCCAGCTCTACGCGCGGCCGGTCGCACCCGACTATCGCGCGGCGCTCGCGGCCGCGCTCGGCGATTCGGTGCTCGGCTATCTGCCGGTCGGCGCATTCTGCCTGCGCATTCGCGCGGTGCTCGATCGCGGCGCCGTGCTCGCGCTCCCGCACACGCTCGCGAAGATCACGCTGCTGCCGGGCGTGTCGCACGTCGATGCGTTGCGGCACTGCCGCCCGCGCCGGGCGGGCGACGTCGTGACGGCCGATCCCGGGCATCTGTTCGTGTTCCTGTTCGCGTGCGAACCGGCCGACGCCGACGATGCGCTCGCGCGGATCTTCGACGTGCCGGTCGACACGCTGTCCGATCGCGTCGTATGCCTCGGAAAGGGCAGCATCGACACCGAGCTCGATGCGCTGAAAGCCGAGAACCGGCGCGCGCCGATCGCCGACTACAGCGACCTGTTCGCGGCAACGCAACCGGCCGGCAGCGCGAGTGCGCCGCCCGCGGATGCCGGTCCCGGCGAGACGCCCGCCGAGGCGAGCGAGGCGATCGATGCAATCGATGCGATCGTCGCGCTCGAGGCGATCGGCGCGCCGCCGGTGCCCGATGCCGTCGACGCACCGGCGCCGCATCCCGTCATTCCCGCCGCGCGTGCGCGCGGCGCTACCCGCAGCGCGATGCCGCTGCGCAAGCAGGAGCGCGCATGATTGCCGTACTCGTCATCGGTTTCATCGTCGGCATCGTGATCGCGGTGCCGGTGTGGATCATTGCGCAGCACCTCGGCGTCGGCCGCGGCTTTCAGGCGCCGCGCGGAATCGACCGGCGCGACGCCGTGCCGTGCGAGCTCGTGCCGGTCGCGCTGCGCGGCCGGTTGCTGCCCGGCGCCGAGGGCGGCGACAAGGCGGCCCGATGAAGACGATCGCCATTACGTCGACGACCGGCGGCGCGGGCCGCACGACGCTTGCCGCCGCACTTGCGGTGCTGCTCGCGCGCCGCGGCCGGCCGGTCGTCGCCGTCGAATTCGATGCGCAGAACCTGATGGGCGCGACGCTCGGCCTCGACACGCTGGCCGAACACGGCCTCGCGCAAAGCGTGCTCGGCGGCGCCGAACCGTGGCACGCGCACACGTGGCGCAATGCCGACGGCGTGCTGTTCGTGCCGTACGGGCAAGTCGATGCGGTCGACGCAGCCGCATGCGATGCGCGGCTCGCGGCGGATCCCGCATGGCTGTCGCGCGCGCTGGACGAGATCGCGCTGCCGGCCGACGGCGTGGTGCTGGTCGACACCGCGCGCTATCCGTCGCCGCAGGCCGAGCAGGCGATTCGCCGCGCGGACCTGACGCTCGTCGTCGTGCCGCCGGAGCCGGCCGCCTGCGCGACGACGGCCGCGCGGCTCGGTGCGCTGCGGGCCGGCACCGGTGAGCTGCAGATCGTCGTGAATCGGCTGAATCCGGCACGCGACATGCAGCGCGACGCGCTCGCGATGCTGCGCGCGGTCGCCGGGCCGGCGTCGATGCTCGAACAGCGGATCCACGTCGACGCGGCCGTGCCCGAGGCGCTCGCGCGCGGCAGCTGGATTTTCGACGACGCGCCGTATTCGCAGGCGTCGCACGACCTGAACGGCGTCGCGAACTGGGTCCATGCGTGGCTGACGGCCGTTGCCGCGGGCCGCACCGGAGCGGCGCGATGAAGCCCGCGCGCGCGCAGCGGTTGCGCACGCTCGGCCGCCGTGCGGCCGACTGGTGCGCGCGCGGCATCGGCCTGCCGGCCGAGCGCACACTGGTCGACTGGCTCGTGCGGCTGTTTTTCCACGCACCGCCGCCGGGCCGGCCCGATCACGTGCGCCGCTGGGTGCGCATCGCGTTCCTGCGGCTCGCGCACGACTGGGGCGTGCTGCAGCCGTTGAGCCCGCGCGAATGGCTGTGGCGCGCGATCGTGCGTGCGCCGCGCGCGGCCGACGGCCGGCCCGCGCGCGATCCGCTCGCATGGTTCGACAAGACCGTCGTGCCCGCTTACGTGGCCGTCCGCGCGGTCGGCCGGCGCATCAACGCGCTGCTCGATCGTCTGCCGTGGGCACGCTGGGGCGGCTGGCTCGATGCGCGCGCGAACGGCGTCGGCCGGCGCGGCTGGCTCGCGCCGCTGCTGCTGGTGGCCGGCGCGGTGCTGTGGGCCGCGGCCGGGATGTCGCCGCTGATGCCCGGCGCGCAGTTCGCCTTCTTCGCGATCGTCGCGGTGCTGGCGCTCATGCTGCGCCGTCTGCCCGGCCATCTGCCGACGCTCGCGCTCGCATCGCTCGCGCTGCTCGCGACGGTGCGCTACGTGTGGTGGCGCACGACGCAGACGCTCGACTTCCGCAGCCCGGTCGAGGCCGTCGCCGGCTACCTGCTGTACGGCGCCGAAGCCTATACGTGGATGATCCTGCTGCTCGGCTTCGTGCAGACCGCGTGGCCGCTCGACCGGCCGATCGTGCCGCTGCCCGACGACCCCGACACCTGGCCGACCGTCGACGTCTATATCCCGACCTACAACGAGCCGCTGTCGGTCGTGAAGCCGACCGTGTTCGCCGCGCAGAGCATCGACTGGCCGACGGCGAAGCTGCGCGTGTACCTGCTCGACGACGGCCGGCGCTCCGAGTTCGCGGCGTTCGCGGCCGAGGCCGGCATCGACTACCTGACGCGCGACGACAACCGCCACGCGAAGGCCGGCAACATCAACCGCGCGCTGCCGAAGACGCACGGCGAATACATCGCGATCTTCGATTGCGATCACGTGCCGACGCGCTCGTTCCTGCAGACGACGATGGGCGTGTTCCTGCGCGACCCGAAGTGCGCGCTCGTGCAGACGCCGCACCATTTCTTCTCGCCCGATCCGTTCGAGCGCAACCTCGGCACGTTCCGCGAGATCCCGAACGAGGGCAACCTGTTCTACGGGCTCGTGCAGTCGGGCAACGACCTGTGGAACGCGACGTTCTTCTGCGGCTCGTGCGCGGTGCTCAAGCGCAGCGCGCTGGAGGAGGTCGGCGGCGTCGCGGTCGAGACCGTGACCGAGGATGCGCACACGGCGCTCAAGCTGCACCGGCGCGGCTACACGTCGGCGTACCTGCCCACCGTGCAGGCGGCCGGCCTCGCGACCGAAAGCCTCGCGGGCCACGTGAAGCAGCGCACGCGCTGGGCACGCGGGATGGCGCAGATCTTCCGCATCGACAACCCGTTCCTCGGGCGCGGGCTCGGCCTGATCCAGCGGATCTGCTACGGCAACGCGATGCTGCACTTCTTCTACGGGATTCCGCGGCTGGTGTTCCTGACGATCCCGCTCGCGTACCTGTTCTTCCACCTGTACTTCATCAACGCGTCGTCGCTCGCGCTCGCGAGCTACGTGATCCCGTACCTCGTGCTCGCGAACGTCGCGAACTCGCGGATGCAGGGGCGTTTCCGCCATTCGTTCTGGGCCGAGGTCTACGAATCGGTGCTCGCGTGGTACATCGCGCTGCCGACCACCGTCGCGTTCTTCAGCCCGAAGCACGGCAAGTTCAACGTGACCGACAAGGGCGGCAAGATCGACGAGGGCTACGTCGACTGGTCGACGTCGAAGCCGTATCTGGTGCTGTTCGGGCTGAACGTGCTCGCGATCCTGGCCGGCCTGTGGCGGCTGGCGGCCGACCAGGGCGACGAGGCGTCGACGATCCTGATCACGCTCGGCTGGACCGTGTACAACCTCGCGATGCTCGGCGCCGCGCTGGCCGTCGCGCGCGAGACCAAGCAGGTGCGCGTCACGCACCGGATCGCGATGCGCGTGCCGGCCATGCTGCTGCTGGCCGACGGGTCGACGGCCGCGTGCTTCACGAGCGACTACTCGACCGGCGGCCTCGGCCTCGAAGCCGTGCCGGGGCTGCCGCTCGCCGTCGGCGACACGCTGACGGTGTGCGTGACGCGCGGCGATCGGGCGTTTCCGTTCCCGGTGCGCGTGACCCGCGTGACGCCGACGCACGTCGGCGTGAGCTTCGAGGCACTGACGCTCGAACAGGAGCGCCAGCTCGTGCAGTGCACGTTCGGCCGCGCCGATGCGTGGCTCGACTGGCATGAAGGCGAGCGCCTCGACACGCCGCTCGGTGGGCTGAAGGAAGTGCTGCGGATCGGGCTGGACGGCTACGTGCGGATGTGGAAGGGCGCGGCGCGCGGCGTGCAGGCGATGCTGGCGCCGAAACTCGATCGGGCGCGCGACTGACGCGGCGCCCATCATGGAGTGGTTTAGATGACGTTCTGGAATCTGTATTTCATCCTGAAGTTCGCGCTGTTCGCGACCGGGCACCTGCAGCCGTTCTGGCTCGCGAACCTCGCGTTCGCGGTGGCGCTCGCGGCGAGCGCGCCGATCCGGCGGCGCGCGTGGCGCATCGTGCGGCAGATCGCGGCGATCGCGATCGCGGTGCCGCTGCTCGCGCGCGAGATGCACGCGCCGCCGCTCGCGCGCCTCGTCGATGCCGCGCGCGAAGTGAGCACGTTCCGTTTCGACTACTGGATGGAACTGCTGCCGCGCCTGCTGCCGCCGTTGCTGGTGCTGACGGTCGCCGGCGCGCTGATCGTCTATTTCATCGTGAACCGCTGGCTGCGCGTCGCGACGTTCGTGCTGGCCGTGCTGATCGCGATGCCGCTGTGGCAGGCCGGCAGCGGGTTGATGGCGCGCGTCGTCGCGCCGGCCCCGCAGCAGGCGAACGCGACGGGCGCCACGCGCGCCGACCAGCCCGAGGATCACAACGCGGCGCTGGCGACGTTCCGCGCCCAGGAGTCGCAGCGGCAGGTGGCGTTCGGCCATCTCGGCCAGGATCCGGCCACGCAGTTCGACGTGATCGTGCTGCACATCTGCTCGCTGTCGTGGGACGATCTCGATGCGGCGAAGGTGCGCAACCATCCGATGCTGAGCCACTTCGACTACCTGTTCACGAACTTCAGCACGGCCGCGAGCTACAGCGGCCCGGCGGCGATCCGCGTGCTGCGCGCGAGCTGCGGGCAGGAGGCGCACGCGGACCTGTACAAGCCCGCGCCGCAGCAGTGCTACCTGTTCTCGCAACTGGCGCGCGCCGGCTACTCGGTGCAGTCGCTGCTGAACCACGACGGCCATTTCGACAACTTCCTGCAGGTGATTCACGACAACATCGGCGTGGCCGATGCGCCGATGATCTCGAACGCGGCCGCGCCCGTCGCGATGCACGCGTTCGACGGCTCGCCGATCAAGGAGGACTATTCGACGCTCGCGAACTGGTACGCGCAGCGCGCGTCGGTGCCGGGGCCCGTCGCGCTGTACTACAACACGATCAGCCTGCATGACGGCAACCGTGTCGTCGGCAGCGCGCTGACGAGCATCGACTCGTATCCGCAGCGCGCGACGAAGCTGATGACCGACTTCGACCGGCTCGCCGACCTGATCGCGCAATCGGGCCGCCGCGCGGTGATCGTGTTCGTGCCCGAGCACGGCGCCGCGCTGCGCGGCGACGAGAATCAGATTGCAGGCCTGCGCGAAATCCCGACGCCGCGCATCGTGCACGGCCCGGTCGGCGTGCGGCTCGTCGGTTTCGCCGGCAACCATGGGGCAACGACCGTGATCGACCAGCCGACCAGCTTCCTCGCGCTCGCGCAGTTGCTGTCGAACCTGGTGTCGAACAGCCCGTTCAAGCCGGGCACGACGCTCGCGCAATACGCGGCGGACCTGCCGCGCACGCGCATGGTCGGCGAAAACGAGGGCACGGTGACGATGCAGACGGCCGCGGGTTACGCGGTGAAAACTCCGGACGGCGTATGGATCGACGAACACTAATCCTTCCCGGCGACGGCGACGACGATCGCCTGTCGCAACCCAACGACGTGATCGGTCTGTCGCGGCACCTGCCCGCGCTCGATCCCGAACGGTATGTCGACGAGCAGGCGCGGCGCGCGTTCGTCGAATCGCTCGATCGCTGGCCGACGCTGGCGAAGCTGATGGGATTGAAGCCGTAAACGCAAGACGGCCGGCGTGGGTGCCGGCCGTCGCTTCCTCTCAGGCGGTCCTGCCGATCCTGCCTATTGCGCCTTGCGCGCCGGCTGGCGCGTCCATTCGTGTTCCTCGCCCGGCACCTTGCCGAAGGTTTGATCGGCCCATGCCGCGCGGGCCGCATCGATCTTCGCGCGCGCGCTCGAGACGAAATTCCATTCGATGAAACGCTCGCCCGGCAGGTGCGCACCGCCGAGCAGCATCACGCGCGCGCCGTTCGCGCTCGCGAGCGCGACGGTCGCGCCCGGTTCGAGCACGGCCATCGTCGCCGCGGCGAGCGGCGTGCCGTCGACGGTGAGATCGCCGTCGACGAGATAGACGCCGCGCTCGTCATGCTCCGCATCGAGCGCGAGCCGGCCGCCCGGCGTGAATTCCGCGTACGCATAAAGCGTCGGCGAGAATACGGCGACCGGCGACGCCAGCCCGAACGCGGTGCCCGCGATCACGCGCACGTTCGCGCCGTCGCGCGTGAACGACGGCAGCGTGTCGGCCGCGTGGTGCACGAACGCGGGCGCGGTGTCTTCATGTTCGACCGGCAGCGCGACCCAGGTCTGGATCCCGTGGACCGGCTGCTCGCGCGGCCGATCCTCGTCGGGCGAGCGTTCCGAATGCACGATGCCGCGACCGGCCGTCATCCAGTTCACGTCGCCCGGCACGATCTTTTGCCGGAAGCCGAGGCTGTCGTGATGCATCAGCGAGCCGTCGAACAGGTAGGTGACCGTCGCGAGCCCGATGTGCGGATGCGGCAGTACGTCGATGCCGCGGCCGGCCGGCAGCACGGCCGGGCCCATTTCGTCGAAGAAGATGAACGGGCCGACGAGGCGCGCGGCGCGCGCGGGCAGCACGCGGCGCACGACGAGGTTGCCGATGTCGCTTTCGCGCGGCGTGAGCAGGGTCTTGATCGAGGCGGACATGGTGGGGGGATGCTCGTGGTCGGTGCGACAGGCGATCAGGCGATCGCCGTGTCGATCGTGATCGGGTGCGTGAGGATCTTGTGGACCGGGCACGCGTTCGCGATCTGCAGCAGGCGGTCGCGCTGCTCGTCGGTCAGGTCGCCGTCGAGCGTGATGCGGCGCACGATCGTGCTGCCCGCGCCGCCCGATTCGTGCGCGAGCTTCACGTGCACTTCGGCGAGCGGCCAGCCCTTGCGTTGCGCGTACATCTTCAGCGTGATCGCGGTGCACGCGCCGAGGCTCGACAACAGCAGCGTGACGGGTGTCGGCGCCGCGTCGCCGCCGCCGAGCGCAGCCGGTTCGTCGGCACGCCACTGATGGACGCCATCGCTGAAGTGGACGAGGTAATCGACCGAGCCGATGCTCGCTTCGACGGACAGTTCGCTCATTGCAGTTCCAGGTGGGGAAAGGGGGCGGGCCGGCGGCGTGGCCGGCCGGGCGTTACGGTTCGAGCAGCCGCTGCAGCCGCAGTTCCTCGAAATCGAGCTCCGATTCTATGCGGTGCAGCACCGCGTCGTCGACCTTGCCGTCGCGGTGCAGGTCGAGCAGGGCGCCGCGCGACACGCCGACGAGTTCGAGCTCCACGCGCAGCATGCGCGTGCGCACGCCGGCGGGCTCGGCGCCTTGCCGGTGCGCGCGTTCGTTGAACGTGACGCGGTTGCGGTATTCGGCGAGCAGGCGGTCGAGCGACGGACGCTCGAGATCCGACCCGCGCTGCTCGCGCGCGTCGAGCTCGGCGAGCGCCGCGCCGAAGGTATGCGCGCGCACCGCATGCTCGGACATCGTGCGGCGCGCGGCCGGGCGCAGCTTCAGCACGCGGATCAGCGGCGCAAGCGTGCCGCCTTGCACGACGAGCGTCGCGATGATCAGCAGGAACGTGCTGAACAGGATCAGGTCGCGGCCGGGGAAGTTGGCCGGCAGCGCGACCGCGGCCGCGAGACTCACGACGCCGCGCATGCCCGACCAGCCGAGCACGACGGCCTCGCGCCACGACCACGGCGCATGCCCGGCGCGCGGCGCGCGCAGGCGGCCCGGCAGCCACATCGCGGCGAATACCCACACGACGCGCGCGCCGATCGCGGCGGCGGTGGCGGGCAGCGCGACGCGCAGGCCGGCCATCAGCACCGCGCCTTCGTGGTTCACGCGCGCGAGGATCGCGTGCAGCGCGAGACCGATCAGGATGAACACGAGCGCGTCGAGCACGAACACGATCGCTTCCCACGTCGCCTTTGCCTTGATCCGCATGTCGGCGTCGAACACGCGGTGCTGGCGCACGCCGAGCACCAGGCCGCAGGTGACGACCGACAGCACGCCCGAGCCGTCGACGGCTTCCGCGACGCCATAGCTGCCCCACGCCATCGCGAAGGTCACGACGATGCCGAGCATCGGATCGCGCAGGCGCGGCAGCACCCAGCACATCGCATGGCCGCAGGCGAGGCCGACCGCGATGCCGATCAGCGTGAGCGAGAAGAACAGGCCGGTGGCGCTCGCGGCCGTGATCGACACGGCGAGCGCGGCCGAGACGGCCATCTGGTACAGCAGCAGGCCCGACGCGTCGTTGACGAGGCTTTCGCCCTCGAGCACCGCGACGAGCCGCGCGGGCAGCGGGTGGCGCTGCAGGATCGCCTTCGCGGCGACCGCGTCCGGCGGCGACACGATCGCGCCGAGCGTGAAGCACGCGGCCCAGGGCAGATCGGGGTTCGCGGCATGCACGGCGAGTGCGACCGCGACGGTCGTGAACGCCACCGCGCCGAGCGCGAGCGACGCGATCGATGCGAGTTGCTCCCGGAACTCCTTCCACGCGGTGTAGAACCCGCTCGACATCAGCAGCGGCGGCAGCACGGCCGCGAGCAGCAGCGCCGGGTCCATGTCGGGCACGCGCTTGCCGGCGATCGCGATCGCGCAGCCGCCGAGCAGCAGCACGACGGCCGGTGGAATCGAGATGCGCTCGGCGAGCCACGTGAGCGCGCCCGCACCGCAGATCAACAACAGCAGGTAATGGAACAGTTCGACGTTGGTCATGCGCGGCCGGCAGGGAAGGGAGTCGTCACGACGGCTTGCGGTCGTTCGTCGTGCCGCCCGGCAGCGCGCCGAACATGTGCTGGCTGCACTGTGCGTCGCGCCATGCGGTGTTCAGCCGATGGCCGGACAGCATCCGGCGCGCGACCGGCAGGATCTGTTCGCCGGCCAGCATGCCGAGCAGGCCGGTGAGCGCGATGATCGGCGGCGCCGGCGAGTTCACGCCGAGTGCGCCGTAGATGACGCCGGCGAGGATGCCGGCGAGCAGTGACAGGAAATACGGTTTCATGGTGGGCATCCCGTGATGGCCGACGAAGGCGCGGCGCGCGTCGTCAAGGTCTTGAAAGCGTATCGGGTTTACATGAAGAAAAAAAGGGCGGGTCGCCCGGATCGGGCATCGATTGCGGAATCGGACCGATTCCATTTCTTGGGTGTTCGCGCCGCGCGTTTGCGGATTAAATGTTCGGGCCGGATGACGATCCGGCACCGACGCATCTCCGGCTCCTCCCGTTTTCACGGCCGAGGCAGGCCCCCCTTTTTTCGTTCACAGGACACCTTGCGCCATGAGCAATCCGAAACTCGAAGTACTGACACCGCAGAACAGCCAGCTGATCTTCATCGACCAGCAGCCGCAGATGGCGTTCGGCGTGCAGTCGATCGATCGCCAGACGCTGAAGAACAACGTCGTCGGGCTCGCGAAGGCCGCGAAGGTCTTTGACATTCCGACCACGATCACGACGGTCGAAAGCGACAGCTTCTCGGGCTACAGCTATCCCGAACTGCTCGACGTGTTCCCGAACCAGAAGACGCTCGAACGCACGTCGATGAACTCGTGGGACGACCAGAAGGTACGCGATGCGCTGGCCGCGAACGGCCGCAAGAAGGTGATCGTCTCGGGCCTGTGGACCGAGGTCTGCAATACGACGTTCGCGCTGTGCGCGATGCTCGAAGGCGACTACGAGATCTACATGGTGGCCGACGCGTCGGGCGGCACGTCGCAGGCCGCGCACGACTTCGCGATGCAGCGGATGGTGCAGGCCGGTGTCGTGCCCGTTACGTGGCAGCAGGTCGTGCTCGAGTGGCAGCGCGACTGGGCGCGCCGCGAGACGTACGACGCGGTGATGGCGCTCGTGAAGGAGCACTCGGGCGCGTACGGGATGGGGGTCGACTACGCCTACACGATGGTCCACAAGGCCGCACAGCGCACCGCGACGCCGCACGAGTCGCTCGCGCCGGTGCCGGCGAAGTAACGGGCTGCCGGATGCGATCGCCGCGGGGAATGCGGCGATCGCCTGTCATCGGCCGCCACGCATTCAGGCTGCCGGCAATGCCCACGGCGCGTGCGAGAAGTGTTCCGCGAGGAAGTCGAGCAGTACCGTCACGCGCGCGGCGCGCAGCATGCCGGGCGGCGTGACGAGGTTCACGTTGATGTCGGCGATCTTCCAGTCGCTCATCACTTCCTCGAGTTCGCCGCGCTGCATCGCCTCCCACACGAGGAACTCGGGCTGAAGCGCCAGGCCGTGACCCGCGACGAGCGCGGGAAGGATCACGTCCGCGTTGTTGGTGCGGATGCGTCCGTGCACGGACACGCCGACTTCCTCGCCCGAGGCCGGGTGACGGAAGCGCCAGTGTTCGGGTGTCGGCAGGTTCGTGTAGGTGAGGCACACGTGCTGGTCGATGTCGCGCGGGTGCGCGGGGCGGCCGCGCCGGTCGAGGTAGGCCGGCGCCGCGACGAGCGGCCGGCGCACCGCGCAGAGGCGGCGCGAGCGCAGCGACGAATCGTTGAGCTCGGCGATGCGGATGGCGACGTCGAAGCCGCCGGACACGATGTCGACGATGTGATCGGTGAGCACGAGGTCGATGTCGACGCGCGGATAGCGCTCGAGAAATGCGGGCAGCACCGGCGACAGGTGGCGCAGCCCGAACGACATCGGCGCATTCACGCGAACGAGGCCGTGCGGTTCGAGCGCCTGCGCGGACGCTTCGTTCTCGATCAGCTCGGCGTCGGCAAGCAGGCGGATCGCGCGGTCGCGCAGCAGTTCGCCGGTCGGCGTGAGCGACAGCTTGCGCGACGTGCGGTACAGCAGCATCGCGCCGAGGCGCTTTTCGAGGCGCGCGATCGCCTTCGACACGGTCGGCTGCGACACGCCGAGCAGGTCGGCGGCTTTCGCGAACGAGCCGGTCTCCGCGACGCGCGCGAAGATGGCCCAGGCTTCGAGATCAGGAAGGTGTTGCATGGTCGGAATGAATGGCAGGGAAGCGAAACGGATGCGATGTGCCGCGAAGGCGGAACGCGCGATGCAGGTGATTCTAATCCGGCCGGGAGAAAAATCGTTATGGAATCTTATCTAATTTCGTTGGGCGCCGGCGTGCTGATCGGCGTCGTATACAGCGTGATCAAGGTGCGCTCGCCGGCACCGCCGCTGATCGCGCTGGTCGGCCTGGGCGGCATGCTGATCGGCGCACAGGCGATCGCGCCGGTTCGTCACTGGCTCGGCTTCTGACCGCATCGAGGACACTTCATGAGCGCAACCGATACTCAACCCGATCTCATCCTGCACAACGGGCGCATCACGACGCTCGATCGTGCGAACCCGGTCGCGACGGCCGTCGCGATCAAGGACGGCCGCTTCGTCGCGGTCGGCGGCAACGCGGACGTCGTGCCGCTCGCGGGTCGCGCGACGAAGGTCGTCGACCTCGACGGCCGCACCGTGCTGCCGGGCCTGATCGACAACCACACGCACGTGATTCGCGGCGGCCTGAACTACAACCTCGAGCTGCGCTGGGACGGCGTGCGTTCGCTCGCCGTCGCGATGGAGATGCTCAAGCGCCAGGTCGCGATCACGCCCGCGCCGCAGTGGGTGCGCGTGGTCGGCGGCTTCACCGAGCATCAGTTCGCGGAGAAGCGCCTGCCGACGATCGACGAACTCAATGCGGTGGCGCCCGATACGCCGGTGTTCATCCTGCACCTGTACGACCGCGCGCTGCTGAACGCGGCTGCATTGCGGGTGGTCGGCTATACGAAGGACACGCCCGAGCCGCCGGGCGGCACGATCCTGCGCGACGACGCGGGCAACCCGACCGGGCTGCTGCTGGCGAACCCGAACGCGACGATCCTCTACGCGACGCTCGCGAAGGGGCCGAAGCTGCCGTTCGACTACCAGTACAACTCGACGCGCCATTTCATGCGCGAGCTGAACCGGCTCGGCGTGACGGGCGTGATCGATGCGGGCGGCGGCTCGCAGAATTATCCCGACGATTACGCAGTGATCCGCAAGCTGCACGACGCGGGCGAGATGACGGTGCGGATCGCCTACAACCTGTTCACGCAGAAGCCGAACGCGGAGAAGGAAGACTTCGTGAACTGGACGAAGAGCGTCACGTATCACGACGGCACCGACTATTTCCGCCACAACGGCGCGGGCGAGATGCTGGTGTTCTCCGCCGCCGATTTCGAGGACTTCCGCGTCGCGCGGCCGGACTTGCCGGCACAGATGGAAGACGATCTCGAAGGCGTCGTGCGCGTGCTCGCGCAGAACCGCTGGCCGTGGCGCATGCATGCGACGTACGACGAAACGATCAGTCGCGCGCTCGACGTGTTCGAGAAGGTGAACCGCGATATTCCGCTCGACGGACTCAATTGGTTCTTCGATCATGCGGAAACCGTCTCCGAACGATCGATGGACCGCATCGCCGCGCTCGGCGGCGGCATCGCGGTGCAGCACCGGATGGCGTACCAGGGCGAATACTTCGTCGAACGCTACGGCGCGCAGGCGGCCGAGGCGACGCCGCCGGTCGCGAAGATGCTCGAGAAAGGGCTCAAGGTGTCGGCCGGCACCGACGCGACGCGCGTCGCGTCGTACAACCCGTGGGTGTCGCTCGCGTGGCTCGTGACGGGCAAGACGGTCGGCGGGTTGCGGATGTATCCTCGGCGCAACCTGCTCGATCGCGAGACCGCGCTGCGCATGTGGACCGAGTACGTGACGTGGTTCTCGAACGAGGAGGGGAAAAAAGGGCGCATCGCGGTCGGGCAACTGGCCGACCTGATGGTCCCGGATCGCGATTTCTTCACCTGCGCGGAGGACGATATCGTGGACACGTCCGCGCTGCTGACGGTGGTGGGCGGCAGGATCGTGTGGGGCGCGGGGCCGTTCGCGTCGCACGATGCGCCGATTCCGCCCGCGATGCCCGACTGGTCGCCGGTGCGCGAGTACGGCGGTTACGGCGGCTGGGGCGCGACGCAGCGCGACGGTGCACCGCTGCAGCGTGCGGCGGCAGCGGCCGCCGCGTGCGGCTGTTCGAGCGCGTGCAACGTGCATGGGCATGCGCATGCGGGCGCGTGGGGCCGCGCGTTGCCGACCTCGGATGCAAAGGGCTTCTGGGGCGCGTTCGGCTGTTCGTGCTGGGCGGTCTGACATGGCGACCCCGACCAACCCGGGCCGCGTCGGCAACCCGGCATGGGTCCGTGCGCTGCTGGCGCAGCCGTGGGTCCTGCCGCTCGTGCGTCTGGCGCTGGTGTCCGCGTACCTGATCGGCGGCGTCGCGAAGGCGCTGGACTTCGGCGGCGCGGTCGCGGAGCAGGCGCATTTCGGCCTGCACCCGGCCGCGCTGTGGGCGGCGCTCGCGATCGCGGTCGAGATCGCCGGCTCGCTGTGCGTGGTGTTCAACCGCTTCACTTGGCTCGGTGCCGGCAGCCTCGGTATGCTGACGCTGGTCGCGATGGCGGTGGCGAACGATTTCTGGAACCGCACGGGCGCCGAGCATTTCATGGCACTCAACAGCTTTTTCGAGCATCTCGGACTGATCGCGGCACTCGTGCTCGCGACGCTGCTCGCCGATACGAAGCACGCGGCCGGTGACGGCCGCACGACTCGATGACGATGACACAACCAGGAAAACCCTTCATGAAATCCATTCGTTCCGTGTTGCTCGCCGCAATGATCGCGGGCGGTCTCGCCGTCGCGCCGGTCGCATTCGCGAAGACGCCGGTCACGAAGGCTGGCGCGACGCCGGCCGTGGCCGTCGGCCCGCAGTACGACACGACGCACGTGTGCGTGGCGCCCGAGGACTTCGACCGCTTCACCGACAGCTTCGTCGCGACCTTCGGCGGCAAGAAGTCGAAGCAGGGCGTGTTCCAGGTCACGCCCACGCCGAGCCAGACGATGTCGCAGCTCGTGCTCACGCCGGTCGGCACGGTCTCGGTGTTCGGCTTCAAGACGCCGATTCCGTATCCGTTCTGCGCGGAGCGCACCGGTTATCTCGTCACCGATCTCGACGTCGCGATGAAGTCGGCGCGCGCGCACGGCGCGGACGTGGTGGTCGACACGTTCCCCGACCCGATCGGCCGCGACGCGATCGTCCGCTGGCCGGGCGGCGTGAACATGCAGCTGTACTGGCATACGGAAGCGCCGCACTACGATGCGCTGGAGACGGTGCCCGAGAACCGCGTGTACGTGTCGCCGGAAAGCGCCGACACGCTCGTGCGCGACTTCGTCGCGTTCTCGCACGGCAAGGTGGTGTCCGACGTGCGCCGCGCGCCGGGCGTCGAGATCGGCCGGCCGAACGACACGTACCGGCGCATCCGCATCGAATCGGGCTTCGGCAAGATGACGGTGCTCGCCACCGACGGCCATTTGCCCTACCCGTTCGGCCGCGAGATGACCGGCTATGAAGTGCGCGATCTCGCCGCGACGCTGAAGCAGGCGCAGGCCGCGGGCGTGACCGTGCTCGTGCCGGCGTTCACGTCGGACGGCCGCGATGCGGCGCTCGTGCAGTTCCCGGGCGGCTACGTCGCCGAGATCCACGCGGGCGCGGCGCGATGAAGCACGAGGATACGATTCTTGCCGCGGTGGCCGGCTTCGTCGACACGCTGAGCTTCGTCGCGCTGTTCGGGCTGTTCACCGCGCACGTGACGGGCAACTTCGTGCTGATCGGCGCGGGCATCGCGGGCTTCGGCCAGGGTGTCGTGCTGAAGCTCAGCGTGTTTCCCGCGTTCGTGTGCGGCGTGATCGCGAGCAGCCTGATCGCGCGGTCGATGTCCGCGCGGCCGGCCTGGCAGGGTACGCGTGCGCTGCATGCGGTACAGGCCGTGCTGCTGCTCGGCTTCTGCGCGGCCGGCGTGTGGGCGACCCCCGTCACGCAGCCCGACAGCCTGCCGGCGCTCGTGGCCGGCATCGTCGGCACGTTCGCGATGGGCGTGCAGAACGCGCATCCGCGCGTGATCCCGCGCGCCGGCGTGCCGAACACGGTGATGACCGGCAACGTCACGCAGGCGATCCTCGACGTCGTCGATATCCTGTCCGCCGGCACGGCCGACAGCGTGCGCGCGGCCGCCCGCGCGCGCTTCGCGAAGATGCTGCCGGCGATCGTCGCGTTCGCGCTCGGCGCGGCATGCGGTGCGCTCGGGTTCCGCTACGTCGGGTTTCCGGCGTTGCTCGCGCCCGTCTGCGCGCTGGCGTTGCTCGCGCTGCGCGCGTCGCAAGCGGCCGGCACCGTCAAGCCGGAGCACGCATGAGCCGGCGGCGGGAACGGCATCGTCGCGCGCGCCGCTTCGATCGTGCTGCACGGGCGTCGGTCGTCGCGGGCTTGCTGCTCGCGGGCGCCGATGCCGCCTGCGCGGAAACGGCAACCGCCGCGACCACGACGTCGGCCGCCGACGGCGCCGCATCGACCTGTACGGCCAAGCGGCCGACCGTGCTGTTCAATCGCTGGCAGGAAGACTGGTCGGTGCTCGCGAATCCGTGCGTGCCGCGCGCGCCGCTCGACGGGTTGAAGTACATTCCGCTCGGCAACGATCCGGCTGCCTATCTGTCGCTCGGCGTGAACCTGCGGGAGCGCCTGGAGACCAACGATGCACCGCTGTTCGGCATCGGCTCCGCGCAATCGGACACGTACCTGATCCAGCGCGTCGAAGTGCATGCCGATGCGCATCTCGGCCAGCACTGGCAATTCTTCGTGCAGTTGCAGGACGACCGCGCGTTCGGCAAGAACACGATTTCGCCGGTCGACAAGAATCCGCTCGATCTCGAACAGGCCTTCGTGACCTACACGGGTGCGCTCGGCGGCGGCACGGTCAAGTTCCGCGTCGGCCGCCAGGAGATGGCGTTCGACCTGCAGCGCTTCATCGCCGCGCGCGACGGCCCGAACGTGCGGCAGGCGTTCGATGCGGTGTGGGCCGACTACGAGTACCGGAAGTGGCGTTTCATCGGGTATGCGACGCAGCCGGTGCAGAACCGCACCGTGTCCGCGTTCGACGACGTGTCGAACCGCGATCTCACCTTCAGCGGCGTGCGCTTCGAGCGGCAGTCGGTCGGGCCCGGCGACCTGTCCGGCTACTGGTCGCGCTACAACCGCAGCAACGCGCGCTTTCTCGATGCGAGCGGCGCCGAGCGGCGCGACGTGTGGGACCTGCGGTACACGGGCACGCAGGGCCGCTTCGACTGGGATCTCGAGACGATGCTGCAGACGGGCACGGTCGGCAACAGTTCGATCCGCGCGTGGGCGGTCGGCTCGATCGCCGGCTACCGGCTCGACGCGCCGTGGTCGCCGCGCGTCGCGCTGCAGGTCGATGCGGCGTCGGGCGACCGGCATTCGCACGACGGCCGCGTCGGCACCTTCAACCCGCTGTTTCCGAACGGCTATTACTTCACGCTGGCGGGATTCACGGGTTACTCGAACCTGATCCACGTGAAGCCGTCCGTGACGTTGAAGCCGTCATCGAACCTGTCGTTGCTCGGCGCGCTCGGTTTCCAGTGGCGCGAGACGACCGGCGATGCGGTCTACCAGCAGGGCAACGCGGTCGTGCCGGGCACGGCAGGCAAGGGCGGGTTGTGGACGGGGATGTACGTGCAGCTGCGTGCGGACTGGACGATCGCCGCGAACCTGATCGGCGCGATCGAGGCCGTGCATTTCCAGGTCGGCGATGCGATCCGGCAGGCGGGCGGGCACAACGCCGACTACGTCGGCGTCGAGCTGAAGTACGGCTGGTAACGCGCGGGTACGCGATGCATGAAAGAAGGGCGGCCGGCAGGCCGCCCTTCGTGCGTTCGGGCCGGCTTCGCCGCCGGCCCGGTCGGTGCGGGCCCGTTACAGGTTCGGCGACAGCGCGAGCGCGTTCGTCAGGTCGCCCATCGGCTGCCCGCCGTTCGCCTTCAGCGCGTCGTCGCGCTGCTGCAGGCCCGCGAGGCGCGGCAGCGAGAAGCGGCGCGTGATGAAGCGCAGGATCGAACCCGTGTCGTACTGCGTGTGGTCCACGAAGCCCTTCTTCGCGTACGGCGACACGATCAGTGCCGGAATGCGCGTACCCGGGCCCCAGCGGTCGGCGCTCGGCGGCGCGGCATGATCCCAGAAGCCGCCGTTTTCGTCGTACGTGACGACGACAACCATGTTCTTCCACTGCGGGCTGGCCTGCAGGTGCGCGATCACGTCGGCGATGTGCTGGTCGCCGGAGGTCACGTCCGTGTAGCCCGGGTGTTCGTTCAGGTTGCCCTGCGGCTTGTAGAACGCGACCTGCGGCAGCGTGCCCGCGTCGATCGCCTTGATGAACTCGGCGCCGTTCGCGCCGCCGTCGAGCAGGTGCTGCGCGCGGCTCGCGGTGCCCGGCGCCTGGTTCGCGAAGTAGTTGAACGGCTGGTGGTGCGGCTGGAAGTTCGGCGTCGACAGATCGGCACCGTAGATCACGTTCGACGTGCCGTTCTGGCTCGCCTGCAGCGCCTGGCCCCATGCGCCGCTGTACCAGGCCCACGACACGCCTGCGTTGGTCATCAGGTCGCCGATATTGGTCGCCGTCTGCGGCGGCATCGTCGACGGATTCGCCGGGTCGGCCAGCAACGGGTCGCCGCCCGTGGCCGCCTT
Organism: Burkholderia sp. YHN3-13; assembly: GCF_055810675.1. Taxonomy (NCBI): domain Bacteria; kingdom Pseudomonadati; phylum Pseudomonadota; class Betaproteobacteria; order Burkholderiales; family Burkholderiaceae; genus Burkholderia; species Burkholderia sp. YHN3-13. The sequence continues at coordinate 92,628 of NZ_JBVVNQ010000023.1, forward strand.
GTTGCCGCTCGGCTGATACGCCGGCTGCATCGTGTTGATGCCGTAGAAGTCGGGCGTGAGCGCGCCGTCGTTGACGAACTTCGGCGGGCCGCTCAGCGCGGAGGCCGGCGAGTTCGTCGCGACCTTCAGCGACTTGCCGTCGGCATTCAGCACGGCGATCTTGCCGGCCGCGGGGCTCTTGTCGGCGTTCGGGTAGTACGGTGCGCACGCGCAGACCAGGTACTGGTGGTTCAGGAACGAACCGCCGAACGCGCCCATGAAGAAGTTGTCGGCGAGCACGTACTGCTGCGCGATCTTCCACAGCGGCAGCTTCGACGGATCCGCGGTGTAGTGGCCCATCGTCAGGCCGCCCGCGTCGGTCCAGGCGGCGTACATGTCGTTCTTGCCGCCGTTGATCTGCATCTGGTCCTGGTAGAAGCGATGCACGATGTCGCGCGTGGCGATGCTCATCGACTGGTTGAAGCCCTTCGGGTCGTCGATCGCGAACGGCGCGTTCGGCAGGTTCGCCGTCATCGCCTCGGTGACCGCCGGCGTGATGCCGGTCGCGGTCAGTCCGCCCCAGATCTTCGGCAGCGTCGCCATCGTCGAGCCGTCGCGATCCTTCTGCACCGAGTTCGCGGCCGTCGCGTTCTGCAGGCCGTTCGCGCCCGGGAAGTTGCCGTACAGGTTGTCGAAGCTGCGGTTTTCCGCATAGATCACGACGACGTTCTTGACGGCGGACAGGCCTTGCTGCGTGACATCGTCGCCGCCGCAGGCGGTCAGGCTGAGCGCGGCCGCAAGGGCGATCGGCGTGTAGCGAATCCAGGCGTGCTTCTTCATGCGATGTTCTCTCTCATTCGTCGTTGGTCGCGTGTGGGAACCGGGTGGCGGGAGGGCCGGCGCACGAACCTCGCGGTACCGCCCGGCAGCGCGCATTATCTGGAACCGATTTGACAGCCGGGTGTAGGCGCGCTTTCAATTGACTGTCGGTGGAACGTCATTGAACGGTCATGGAACTGACATAAGCTCCGGCCGATCGCCCACCGCTACCAGAACAACGACGATGCACACCCTTCTGAAATCCCTCGCGTCCGCGCGATCGCTGATCTCCGCCGCGGCCGCGCTGGCACTCGCGGGCGGACTCGCGGCGCTCGCCGGTTGCGATGCGCGGCCCGGCACGACCGCGTCGGCCGCGTCCGTCGTACCGGCGGCTCAGGCCGCGTCGGCCGGCCCGGCGGTCGCGCCAGCCAGCCAGCCGCAGACGCGCGCGCAGGTGTTCGAGGGCGTGAAGCAGATGACGGCACTCGGCAAGCAACTGTTCTTCGATCCGTCGCTGTCCGGGTCCGGCAAGCTCGCCTGTGCGTCGTGCCATAGCGCCGAGCATGCGTTCGGGCCGCCGAACGCGTTGTCGGTGCAGCTCGGCGGCGACGACATGCACCGTAGCGGTTTTCGCGCGGTGCCGTCGCTGAAATACCTGCGCGGCATTCCTCCGTTCAGCGAGCACTTCCACGATTCGCCGGACGAAGGCGATGAAAGCATCGACGCGGGTCCGACCGGCGGCCTGACCTGGGACGGTCGTGTCGACACGCGCGACGCGCAGGCGCGCATTCCGCTCACGTCGCCGTTCGAGATGAGCAGCTCGCCCGCACGGGTGGCGAAGGCGGTTCGCGCCGCGCCGTATGCCGACGCGTTCCGCAAGGCGTTCGGCGATCAGGTCCTCGGCGACGATCGGGCAACGTTCGATGCCGTGCTGCGCGCGCTCGACGCATTCCAGCAGCAGCCGGCGCTGTTCGATCCGTACACGAGCAAGTACGACGCGTATCTGGCCGGCCGCGCGCGGCTCACGCCTGCCGAGCTGCACGGCCTGCAGCTGTTCAACGACGAGAAGAAGGGCAACTGCGCGAGTTGCCACATCAGCCAGCGCACGCTCGAAGGCGGCCCGCCGCAGTTCAGCGATTTCGGGCTGATCGCGATCGCGGTGCCGCGCAACCGCGCGCTGCCCGTCAACCGCGACCCGCGCTTTTACGATCTCGGCGCGTGCGGTCCCGAGCGCACCGACCTGAAGGGCCGCGACGAATTCTGCGGGCTGTTCCGCACGCCGTCGCTGCGCAACGTCGCGCTGCGCAAGACGTTTTTCCACAACGGCGTGTATCACACGCTCGAGGACGTGATGCGCTTCTACGTCGAGCGCGACATCCATCCGGAGAAGTTCTACCCGGTCGTGCACGGCAAGGTGCAGATCTACGACGACCTGCCGAAGCGCTACTGGCCGAACATCAACCGCGAGCCGCCGTTCGACCGCAAGCGCGGCGAGCAGCCGGCGCTGAACGCGGCCGAGATCAAGGACGTGATCGCGTTCCTCGGCACGCTGACTGACGGATATCAGCAAACGGCCGCGCCGGCCGGGCACTAGAAGGCGCTGCCGCCGGCACGCATGCTATGCTCGCTCGCTGACGGGCGCGCTGCGGGCCGGTTCGCCGGCCTGCAGCGCGCCGTTCGATCGAACATCCAAGGAGAAAAACATGTCGATGCGCGCATCCCTTTCCGTCGTCACGCGTGTGCTGGCCGGCGCCGCGTGCGCAGCCGCGATGCTGCCCGCCCATGCGCAGAACAACCTGAGCTTCCTGAACGACACGCCGATCAGCTATTTCAGCAACGCCGACCGCGCGTCGCTCTCGAAGGCCGTCGTGCAGGCGCGCGACGAAGGCAAGGACGGCGAAACCACGACGTGGCAGAGCAGCGGCCGCGGCACGCAGATCGACGCGAAGCTCACGCCGACCACGACCGAGACGGACGGCAAGACCTGCCGCGAAATCACCACCGACATCACCGCGAAGGGCCAGACGATGACGCTCAAGCCCGTCTACTGCAAGACGGCCACGGGCAAGTGGCAGTTGCAGAAGCGCTGAGCACACGCGCGATGAAGCGGGGCGGCGCGCCGCGCACGGTGTCGTGCGGCGTCGTGATTCTCGATGCGGCCGGCCGCGTGTTCCTCGCGCACGCGACGGATACCACGCACTGGGACATCCCGAAGGGGCAGGGCGAGCCCGGCGAGACGCCGGCCGACGCCGCGCTGCGCGAGCTGCTCGAGGAAACCGGCATCGAGCTCGCGCCGGCGCGGCTGCTCGATCTCGGCCGGTTTTCCTATCGTCACGACAAGGATCTGCACCTGTTCGCGGTGCGGGTGGCCGCAGGCGAGATCGATCCCGCGCACTGCACGTGCACGTCGCTGTTCCCGAGCCGTCGCGACGGCTCGATGATTCCCGAGATGGATGCGTACCGCTGGACCGCGCCGGGCGACGTCGACGCATATGCGAGCCGCAGCCTCGCGCGGCTGTTTCGCACGAAGCTGTCGCTGGCGGACCTGCATCGGCGGTTGGCGGGCGCATGAGCGTGTGCGGCGGCTCCCGCCGCGGCGTGCCGTTTCGATGCGCGCAAAAAAACCGGCACTTGGGCCGGTTTTTTTTGGGGTGACGCGAGGGCGGCGCCCGAAGCCGCCGCCGCGCGCCGAGCAGGCCGTCAGGCCGGCTTGCCCCAGCTGTCGCGCAGCCCGACGATCCGGTTGAACACCGGCTTGCCCGGTTTCGAATCGACACGGTCGGCAACGAAGTAGCCGTGACGCTCGAACTGCAGGCGCGTTTCCGGCGCGATGTCGCCGTTACCGGGCTCCAGATAAGCCTGCACGATCTTCTTCGAATCGGGGTTCAGCGCCTCGAGGAAGTTCGCGCCGCCCGCGTCCGGATGCGGCTCCTTGAACAGGCGGTCGTAGATCCGCACTTCGGCCGGCTGCGCATGCTTCGCGCTGACCCAGTGGATGTTGCCCTTGACCTTGTACGTGTTCGCGCCTTCGGTGCCCGACTTGCTGTCCGGGAAGTAGTTGCAGTGCACGGCCGTCACGTTGCCGTCGGCGTCCTTGTCGAAGCCCGTGCATTCGATCACGTAGCCGTAGCGCAGGCGCACCTTGTTGCCCGGGAACAGGCGGAAATAGCCCTTCGGCGGGTTCTCGACGAAATCCTCGCGCTCGATCCACAGCTCGCGCGAGATCGGGAACGTGCGCACGCCGCGGTCCGGGTGGTGCGGATGCACGGGCGCCGTGCACGCTTCCTCGAGGTCTTCCGGATAGTTGTCGATCACGAGCTTCAGCGGATCGAGCACCGCGACCGTACGCGCGGCCTTGTCGTCGAGGTCGTCGCGCAGCGCGCCTTCGAAGATGCTCATGTCGATCCACGAATCGATCTTCGTCACGCCGATCCGCTCGCAGAACAGGTGGATGCTCTCCGGCGTGAAGCCGCGACGGCGCACGCCGACGATCGTCGGCATCCGTGGGTCGTCCCAGCCGTCGACGTGGCCTTCGGTGACGAGCTGCAGCAGCTTGCGCTTGCTGGTGATCGCGTACGTGAGGTTCAGGCGCGAGAATTCGATCTGTTGCGGCAGCGGACGCGTGAACACGCCGGCTTCCGCGAGTTCGTTCAGCACCCAGTCGTACAGCGGGCGGTGATCCTCGAATTCGAGCGTGCACAGCGAATGCGTGATGCCTTCGAGCGCATCCGAGATGCAGTGCGTGTAGTCGTACATCGGATACACGCACCAGGCGTCGCCGGTGCGGTAGTGGTGCGCGTAGCGGATCCGGTAGATCACCGGATCGCGCATGTTCATGTTCGGCGAAGCCATGTCGATCTTCGCGCGCAGCACGTGCTCGCCTTCCTTGAACTCGCCGGCCTTCATGCGGCGGAACAGGTCGAGGTTTTCCTCCGGCGTGCGGTCGCGGAACGGCGACGGCTTGCCGCCTTCCGTCAGCGAGCCGCGGTTCGCGCGCATTTCGTCGGCGCTCTGGCTGTCGACATACGCCTTGCCGCGCTTGATCAGCAGCTCGGCGAACTCGTACAGCTTGTCGTAGTAGTCGCTCGCGAAATACTGATGATCGACCGCGTCCTTGCGCCAGTCGAAACCGAGCCAGCGCACCGCGTCGACGATCGAATCGACGTACTCGACGCTTTCCTTTTCCGGGTTCGTGTCGTCGAAGCGCAGGTGGCACACGCCGCCGTAGTCGCGCGCGACGCTGAAGTTCAGGCAGATGCTCTTCGCATGGCCGATGTGCAGATAGCCGTTCGGCTCGGGCGGGAAGCGCGTCTCGACGCGTCCGCCCCATTTGCCGGTGCGGTTGTCGTCGTCGATGATGTTACGGATGAAATTGGAAGCCGCGGGGGCGTCGTTGCGTTCGGTGCTCATGCGGTTGGCGTCAGGTTGTGTCGGCGCGTCGCGCCGGTTTAATCCTGTAATTCTACCTGACCGGGGTCCGTCCCGCGCGGGTCGCGGGTCCGGTACCCTGCGTGCGCGATGCGCGCCGCAATATATCGAGTGTGTGTCGGCTGTAACACGACGTAAATCGGATTGCCCGCGCCGTTCGGGTTTTCCTATGATGGCTTTACCGATTCAACGCCGCCATTCGTATTTTTTGCCTGGCGGGAGGAAGCCAATAACCATGATGAAGAAGACCACTTTTCTCGTTCGTACCGCGGTGATCGTCGCGGCCCTGTCGCAACTCGGCGCATGCGCGATGACGCATACGCAGCGTAATGCCGGGATCGGCGCGGCCGCGGGCGGCGCACTCGGTTACCTGATCACGGGCGGCCCGGTCGGCACGGTCGCCGGTGCGGCGGCAGGCGGCCTGGTCGGCGCTGGCGTCCGCTGAACGCAGGACGGCCGTGACGTCGACCTGAATCGACGTCGCGGCCCGCTCGCTCCTCACGCACATCCTCCGGTTTTTTGACAGGCAGCATCAGGGAGAGGAGGGTATGCGACACTTCGTCGACGCCACCACACGATTCCATTCGTCGACGAACCCCGCCATGAGCGACCCCTTCGTTTTCGTCTTGCCGGGCTACGGCAATTCCGGCCCGCTTCACTGGCAGAGCCGCTGGGAGCGTGCCGATGCGCGCTTTTCGCGTGTCGCGATGCCCGACTGGGACCGCGCGTTCCGCAACGGCTGGTGTCTCGCGCTCGACCGCGCGGTCCAAGCCGCGCGCGGGCCCGTGGTGATCGCCGCCCACAGCCTCGGCACGCTGACCGCCGCGTGGTGGGCGACGCGCTATGCGCGTCCGGCCGCGCTCGCGAAAGTGCGCGGCGCGCTGCTGGTCGCGTTGCCCGATCCCGCCGGACCGGCGTTTCCGGCCGACGCGCACGGCTTCGGCCCGGTGCCGCGCGAGCGGCTGCCGTTTCCGACCTGCGTCGTCGCGAGCAGCGACGATCCGTACGGGTCGCTCGCGTTCGCGCGCGGCTGCGCGCATGCGTGGGGCAGCGAATTCCGTGACATCGGCCCGCGCGGCCACCTCAACGCGGACAGCGGGCTCGGCGACTGGCCGGCCGCCCGCGGCTGGCTCGACGCGCTCGCGCGGTAGGCGGGCGAGCCGCCGCCGCGCGAGCCCGGCGCGTCAGATCGCCTGCTTCGCCTTCAACGCGGCGATCCGCGCGTCGTCGTAGCCGAGCATCTCGCGCAGCACGTCGTCGGTCTGCGCGCCGAGCAGCGGCGGGGCCGTGCGCGCGTCGGGCGGCGTCGCGCTCATCCGGATCGGGTTGCGCACGAGCTTCACGTCCGCGCCGCACGGGTGCGGCAGCGATACCTGCATCCCGCGCGCGACCACCTGCTCGTTGTCGAACACCTCGTCGAGATCGTTGATCGGGCCGCACGGCACGCCGGCCGCTTCGAGCACGGCGATCCAGTCGGCCTTGCCGCGCGCCTTCACCATCTCCGCGAGGATCGGCACCAGCGTGTCGCGGTGGCGCACGCGCGACGGGTTCGTCGCGAAGCGCTCGTCGTCGGCCAGCTCGGGCCGGCCGCCGGCCTCGACGAATTTGCGGAACTGCCCGTCGTTGCCGACAGCGACGATAATCCAGCCGTCGCGCGTCTGGAACGTCTGGTACGGCACGATGTTCGGATGCGCGTTGCCCCAGCGCACCGGCGGCTTGCCGCTCGCGAGGAAGTTGGTGTTCATGTTCGCGAGCAGCGCGACCTGCACGTCGAGCAGCGCCATGTCGATGTACTGGCCTTCGCCGGTGCGGTCGCGGTGCGCGAGCGCGGCGAGCACCGCGATCGTCGAATAAAGGCCCGTCGCGAGATCGGCGATCGCGACGCCGGCCTTTTGCGGGCCGCCGCCCGGCTCGCCGTCGCGCTCGCCGGTGATGCTCATGAAGCCGCCGATCCCCTGCACGATGAAGTCGTAGCCCGCGCGGTGCGCGTACGGGCCCGTCTGGCCGAAGCCGGTGACCGAGCAGTAGACGAGATCGGGCTTCACCGCGCGCAGCGACGCGTAATCGAGCCCGTATTTCTTCAACTGGCCGACCTTGTAGTTCTCGAGCACGACGTCGCTTTGCGCGGCGAGCTCGCGCACGATCTGCTGGCCTTCGGGCGTCGCGATGTCGATCGTCACCGAGCGCTTGTTGCGGTTCGCCGCGAGGTAGTACGCGGCCTCGGCGGTATCCGCGCCGTCCGCGTCCTTCAGGTACGGCGGCCCCCAGTGGCGCGTGTCGTCGCCGGCGCCCGGGCGCTCGACCTTGATCACGTCCGCGCCGAAATCGGCAAGGGTCTGCGCGCACCACGGGCCCGCGAGCACGCGGGTGAGGTCCAGCACGCGGATATGGCTCAGGGCACCCATCGTCGAATCGTCTCCTTTCATGGCTGGCCTGCCTTGTCGGGCAAGGCCGATTGGCATGCCGAGCATCTTAAGGCGAATCGGCCGCGCGGGTGGCCCAGCCGGGCCGTCCGGATGGCCGAGCCGCTTTGCCGGCGCTTTGCCCGGAAGCCGGCCCCGATCCCGTATAATCGATCGTTTCCGAATCCATGCCGTCGCGCGCCCGTCAAGGGCGCCGGCGTTTTGAAGCCGTCTTTGCCAGACTGTCCCCGCACGCCATGAAAGCTGCCGAAATCCGCGAGAAATTCCTCAAATTCTTCGAATCGAAGGGCCATACGATCGTCCGCTCGTCGAGCCTCGTGCCCGGTAACGACCCCACGCTGATGTTCACGAACTCGGGCATGGTCCAGTTCAAGGACGTCTTCCTCGGCACGGACCCGCGCCCGTACTCGCGCGCCACGACGGCGCAGCGCAGCGTCCGCGCGGGCGGCAAGCACAACGACCTCGAGAACGTCGGCTACACGGCGCGCCACCACACGTTCTTCGAGATGCTCGGCAACTTCTCGTTCGGCGACTACTTCAAGCACGACGCGATCAAGTTCGCGTGGGAGCTGCTGACCACGGTCTACCAGCTGCCGAAGGACAAGCTGTGGGTCACCGTCTACCAGGAAGACGACGAGGCGTACGACATCTGGGCGAAGGAAGTCGGCGTGCCGACCGAGCGCATCATCCGCATCGGCGACAACAAGGGCGCGCGCTACGCGTCGGACAACTTCTGGACGATGGGCGACACCGGCCCGTGCGGCCCGTGCACCGAAATCTTCTACGACCACGGCCCGGACGTGTGGGGCGGCCCGCCGGGGTCGCCCGAAGAAGACGGCGACCGCTACATCGAGATCTGGAACCTCGTGTTCATGCAGTTCAACCGCGACGCGCAGGGCAACATGACGCGCCTGCCGAAGCAGTCGGTCGACACCGGCATGGGCCTCGAGCGTCTCGCCGCCGTGCTGCAGCACGTGCACAGCAACTACGAGATCGACCTGTTCCAGAACCTGATCAAGGCCGCCGCGCGCGTGACCGAGATCAGCGACCTCACGAACAACTCGCTGAAGGTGATCGCCGATCACATCCGCGCATGCTCGTTCCTGATCGTCGACGGCGTGATCCCCGGCAACGAAGGCCGCGGCTACGTGCTGCGCCGGATCGTGCGCCGCGCGATCCGCCACGGCTACAAGCTCGGCCGCAAGGGCTCGTTCTTCCACAAGCTGGTGGCCGACCTCGTCGCCGAGATGGGCGTCGCGTATCCGGAGCTGAAGGAAGCCGAGCAGCGCGTGACCGACGTGCTGCGCCAGGAAGAAGAGCGCTTCTTCGAGACCATCGAGCACGGCATGTCGATCCTCGAGGCGGCGCTGGCCGACGTCGAGGCGAAGGGCGGCAAGGTGCTCGACGGCGAACTCGCGTTCAAGCTGCACGACACCTACGGCTTCCCGCTCGACCTCACGGCCGACGTGTGCCGCGAGCGCGGGATGACGGTCGACGAGCCGGCATTCGACGACGCGATGGCGCGCCAGCGCGAACAGGCGCGCGCGGCCGGCAAGTTCAAGGCCGCGCAGGGCCTCGAATACTCGGGCGCGAAAACCACGTTCCACGGCTACGAGGACATCGCGTTCGACGACGCGAAGGTCGTCGCGCTGTACGTCGACGGTTCGGCCGTCAACGAAGTGAAGGCCGGCCAGGATGCGGTCGTCGTGCTCGACCACACGCCGTTCTACGCGGAATCGGGCGGCCAGGTCGGCGACCAGGGCGTGCTCGCGAACGCCGCGACGCGCTTCGCGGTGGCCGACACGCTGAAGGTGCAGGCCGACGTGATCGGCCATCACGGCACGCTGGAGCAGGGCACGCTGAAGGTCGGCGACGTGCTGCGCGCGGAAATCGACGCGCATCGCCGTGCCCGCACGCAGCGCAACCACTCGGCCACCCACCTGATGCACAAGGCGCTGCGCGAAGTGCTCGGCGCGCACGTGCAGCAGAAGGGTTCGCTGGTCGACGCGGAAAAGACCCGCTTCGACTTCGCGCACAACGCGCCGATGACCGACGACGAAATCCGTCGCGTCGAGCAGATCGTCAACAACGAGATCCTGGCCAACGCGCCGGGCATCGTGCGCGTGATGCCGTACGACGAAGCGGTGAAGGGCGGCGCGATGGCGCTGTTCGGCGAGAAGTACGGCGATGAAGTGCGCGTGCTCGATCTCGGTTTCTCGCGCGAACTCTGCGGCGGCACGCACGTGCACCGCACCGGCGACATCGGGCTCTTCAAGATCGTCGTCGAAGGCGGCGTCGCGGCCGGCATCCGCCGCGTCGAGGCAATCACCGGCGACAACGCGGTGCGCTACGTGCAGGAGCTCGACGCGCGCGTGAACGAAGCGGCGGCCGCGCTGAAGGCGCAGCCGTCGGAACTCACGCAGCGCATCGCGCAGGTGCAGGACCAGGTGAAGTCGCTCGAGAAGGAGCTGGGCGCGCTGAAGTCGAAGCTCGCATCGAGCCAGGGCGACGAGCTCGCACAGCAGGCCGTCGAAGTCGGCGGCGTGTACGTGCTGGCCGCGACGCTCGACGGCGCCGACGCGAAGACGCTGCGCGAAACGGTCGACAAGCTGAAGGACAAGCTGAAGAGCGCGGCGATCGTGCTGGCGGCTGTCGAAGGCGGCAAGGTCAGCCTGATCGCGGGCGTCACGCCGGACGCGAGCAAGAAGGTCAAGGCCGGCGAACTCGTGAACTTCGTCGCGCAGCAGGTCGGCGGCAAGGGCGGCGGCCGTCCGGACATGGCGCAGGCGGGCGGCACCGAGCCGGCGAACCTGCCGGGCGCGCTGGCCGGCGTGAAGGGCTGGGTCGAAGAGCGGCTCTGATCGTCATGCGACCGGTGCGATGCCGTTGCGCTGACGGCATCGCGTGAATGAAACAACGACTCGATCGGCGGATGCCGGTCGGGTCGTTTCGTTTGCGCACGTCGATCGATGCGGCGACGCGCGCACCGGTCAGGCCGTCACGATCGCCGGCGACTTCGTCGCGTCGCCGGGCGGCCGCGCGGCCTCGGCGAGCGCATCGCGCAGCGCGGCGAGCGCCGCCGACGCATAACCCTGTCGCCACGCGAGCAGCGTGTCGATGCCTTCGAGTTCGGGAATCGTGTGCGCGGCGATGTTGCCGGTTTCCGGCTGCAGGTCGAGCACCGAACGCGGCGCGACCGCGACGCCAGCGCCGGCCGCGACGCACGCGACGATCGCATGGTACGAGCCGAGTTCGAGCACGCGCGCGGGCTTCATGCCGTGCGCCGCATACCATTGCTCGACGTACTTGCGGTACGCGCAGCCGCGCTCGAACGCGATCAGCGTCGGCAGGATCACGTCGCGCGGCGTGCGCACCGGCGGATGGCCGCGCGGCGTCAGCAGCACGAGATCCTCGCGGAAGACCGGCACCGTCTCGAACGTGTCGGGCAGCCCGCCCGGTTCGGGCGGGCGCGCGAACAGCGCGGCATCGATCTCGAAGTCGCGCACCCGGTCGATCAGCCAGCCCGTCGTGCCCGTCACCAGTTCGAGCGACACGTCGGGCCACGCGTGGTGATAGCGCGCGAGGAGAGCCGGCAGTCGGCTCGCGGCCGTGCTTTCCATCGTGCCGAGCCGCAGCCGGCCGCGCGGCGTGTCCTCGCGCACCGCGTCGCGCGCCTCGTCGGCGAGCGCGAGCAGGCGCTCCGCATACGGCAGCAGCGTCTGCCCGGCCGGCGTCAGCACGAGCCGGCGTCCGTCGCGCACGAACAGCGCGGCGCCGAGTTCTTCCTCGAGCTGCTTGATGCGCGTGGTGACGTTCGACTGCACGCGATTGAGCTTGGCCGCCGCGCGCGTCACGCCGTTCTCGCGCACGACCGCCCGGAAAATCGCCAGCGCGGCCAGGTCCATGATTCTCTCCGAGGGATGAGTCGATTCTTGATTATTCATTTTTCAAGAACGTTTGGTCAAGCTACGATGGCCGCATTCCGGTTTCCGATCCGGCCGGCGCGCTCAGTGCCGGCCGTTGCCGCCATGTCCCGCTTCGATGCCTCGCCCGCCGCTGCCGGCGTCCTTTCGTCCGACCAGGCCGACCGCCTTGCCCGCGCGGCCGCGCGGGCGTGCATGGTCGGCCTCGCGGTCGTGCTCGGCGTCGGCCGTTTCGCGTTCACGCCGCTGTTGCCGCTGATGCTCGCGGACGGCTCGATCGGCCTGAAAGCCGGCAGCTGGCTCGCGTCGGCGAACTACGCGGGTTACTTCGTCGGCGCGGTCAGTTGCGCGGCGCTGCGCATCGCGCCCGCGCGGATGGTCCGCTTCGGGCTCGCGGCCACCGTGCTGCTGACCGCCGCGATGAGTGTCGGCCACCTGCTGCCCGTGTGGCTCGCGGTGCGCTTCGTCGCGGGCGTCGTCAGCGCGTGGACGTTCGTGTTCGTGTCGCAGTGGGGATTGCGGCGCCTGGCCGAACTGCACGCACCCGAATGGAGCGGGGTGATCTACGCGGGGCCGGGCGTCGGCATCGTCGTGACGGGGCTGATCGGCAGCGGGGGGGGGGGGAGGGGGGGGGAGGGGGGGG
>NZ_JBVVNQ010000024.1:0-94478 GCF_055810675.1 Burkholderia sp. YHN3-13
CAGAAGGCGGCGGCGCTCGGCCTGACGCCGCTGGCGCGGATCAAGGCGTACGCGAACGCGGGCGTGGATCCGAGCGTGATGGGCATGGGCCCGGTGCCGGCGTCGCGCCGGTGTCTGGAGCGCGCGGGCTGGACGCCGGGCGACCTGGACCTGATGGAAATCAACGAGGCGTTCGCGGCGCAGGCGCTGGCGGTGCACAAGCAGATGGGCTGGGACACGTCGAAGGTGAACGTGAACGGCGGGGCGATCGCGATCGGCCATCCGATCGGCGCGTCGGGCTGCCGGATCCTGGTGACGCTGCTGCACGAGATGGCCAAGCGCGACGCGAAGCGCGGGCTGGCGTCGCTGTGCATCGGCGGCGGGATGGGTGTCGCGCTCGCGGTCGAGCGCCCGTAACCGGCTGTTCGTCACCGTCGAACCGAATCCGGGCGCCGGCCGATTGCGGCTTCGGCCGGCGCCACGTGAAGTCAGAGGGAGCCTCGATAGCTCTCGAAACCAAAAAATGGAGTGAGATTCATGTCTCAGCGAATTGCGTACGTAACGGGCGGGATGGGCGGCATCGGCACCAGCATCTGCCAGCGTCTGTCGAAGGACGGCTTCAAGGTCGTCGCGGGTTGCGGCCCGAACTCGCCGCGCCGCGTGAAGTGGCTCGAGGACCAGAAGGCGCTCGGCTACGACTTCATCGCGTCGGAAGGCAACGTCGGCGACTGGGACTCGACCAAGGAAGCATTCGACAAGGTCAAGGCCGAAGTCGGCGAGATCGACGTGCTGGTCAACAACGCGGGCATCACGCGCGACGTCGTGTTCCGCAAGATGACGCATGAAGACTGGACGGCCGTGATCGACACCAACCTGACGAGCCTCTTCAACGTGACGAAGCAGGTGATCGACGGGATGGTCGAGCGTGGCTGGGGCCGCATCATCAACATTTCGTCGGTGAACGGCCAGAAGGGGCAGTTCGGCCAGACCAACTACTCGACCGCGAAGGCCGGCATTCACGGCTTCACGATGTCGCTCGCGCAGGAAGTCGCGACGAAGGGCGTGACGGTCAACACCGTGTCGCCGGGCTACATCGGCACCGACATGGTGAAGGCGATCCGTCCCGACGTGCTCGAGAAGATCGTCGCGACGATCCCGGTGCGGCGTCTGGGCGGCCCGGAGGAAATCGGCTCGATCGTCGCGTGGCTCGCGTCGAACGATTCCGGCTTCGCGACGGGCGCCGACTTCTCGCTGAACGGCGGCCTGCACATGGGCTGACGCCCGGGCTGCGCGGGCCGGGTGGCCGCGCAGCCGGGTGGGTTCCGAAGGCCCCCGCCTCCCGGATTCGGGCGGCGGGGATTCGTCACTTGCGCTTGCGCTACGCTGCACTGAAAGGCGTTACATGACTACTACAAAGAAGACTGCCGAACGGCTCATCAAGAAGTACCCGAACCGCCGGCTCTACGATACCGAGACAAGCACGTACATTACGCTCACGGACGTCAAGCAGCTCGTGCTGGAGCAGGAGGACTTCAAGGTCGTCGATGCGAAATCCAACGAAGACCTGACGCGCAGCATCCTCCTGCAGATCATTCTCGAAGAGGAAAGCGGCGGCGTGCCGATGTTCTCGTCGTCGATGCTGTCGCAAATCATCCGTTTCTACGGCCATGCGATGCAGGGCATGATGGGCACGTACCTGGAAAAGAACATCCAGGCGTTCATCGACATCCAGAACAAGCTCGCGGATCAGTCGAAGAACCTGTACGACACCAACGCGATGAATCCGGAAGTCTGGTCGCAGTTCATGAACATGCAGGCGCCGATGATGCAGGGGATGATGACCAGCTACATCGAGCAGTCGAAGAACATGTTCGTGCAGATGCAGGAGCAGATGCAGAACCAGGCGAAGTCGATGTTCAGCACGTTCCCGTTCAAGCAGCCGGGTGCGTCGGAGCCGGAAAAGAAGTAATTAATCGTGGCGCGGCACGCCGGCCGCGGCGGCGCGAGCCGTCGGGCGACGGGGCCGCAAAGCAGCGCGGGCAGCGCAGCCGATCGTGTGTTCGGGCATGACGATGCGCGGCCGCTGCCTGCCGTGAGATGCCGCCGACGGTCGTTCATGATCGTCGGCACCGATGCGCGTGCCGGGCAACGGCGTGCATGACCGTCGTCCAGTCGATCGAGATCCCGTCATCAACGAATGAAAGCCGGGGTGCGCTGCGCCGGAGCGCGTGCGTTCGCACCGCGGCGCGGGGTGTGTGCCTGTCGCACCCGAAGCGGCGCTGCACGGTGACGCGCGGTACCGGTTCCGGTTGCGACGATACAGGCGATGCCGGGTCGACCCGGCGCGACCAAGAACAACAAACCGATTGAGAGAGCGCATGCGAGGGATTCGAATGGCATCGGCCGGCAGGCTCGCCGGTCTTGCTTCGATGTTCATGTGTGGCATGGGCCTGGCCTTGCCGGCCCTGGCGATCGATTGCGCGAAGGCCGTGCAACCGGTCGAGAAGCGCATCTGCGCGAGCCCCGCGCTGCGGGCAGCCGACGCGAGGATGAATACGGCCTATGCGGGCGCGCTGAAGGCCGCGCCGGACGCCGCGATCCGCGACATGCTCGTGCGCAGCCAGCGGCGCTGGATCGGCGCACGCAACAACCGACTCGATGCCGATTACGATGGCCATCCGATGGCGGTCGACGAAGTGCGCAAGGCCATCGATCGGCGCACGGCGATGCTGGCCGATCGGTCGGCCAAAGGGCTGATCGCGCGGGCGCTGGCCGAGCGGCAGTGGCTCGCGAAATATACGGGCGGCCCGTTGACCGGTTTCGATGGCAACTGCGATTTCATTCCGGACGACGCGAGCGGCACGCACGTGTCCTACGCGTGCTTCGGCGCGGTCCACGTGCAGCATCGTGCGCGGATCTGCAGCCAGAGCGAGGACTGGGCGACCGGCGCGGTCTATCAATACCGCTCGGTGAGTGCGACCGTCGGCGGGAAGGTGCATCCGGTGGCGTTCTGCGAGGCGCAGGCGCATGCGCAATCGTGCGATGGCGGCGGCGCGCAGTCAGGATGGGTACGGGCCGGTGCGTCCGGCGTGGATGGCCGCGCGCCTGCGCCGGCCGCGGGCATGCCGCAACTGGATGCGGAAATGTGGCCGATCGGCGACGGCGACGATGCAGTGTGGTTCGAGCGGTGTCTGACTGCGCCGGTGTTTCCGGATGCGCGGTGACGGGCAACGCTTCATGTTCCTGCACGGCCCGCGATCGCGGGCCGGGTCGTTTTTCGTCGGCAGGGGTTTCGTGCGCAGCCGATGTCGATCGATCGTCGACTGCGATGTCGCGCACGCGTGCGCTGCGTGGTCATCGGTTCGGGCCGATGGCATGCGTTGCTGCGGTGCTCAGTGCGCGGGACCGAAGTCCTGATCGTCGTCCGGCGGAGGAAGGTCGAGCACGAGCTTGACGGCGCAGTAATTCGCCTTGAGCGAAAACACGCGGCCGATCACGAGGAACGTCTGTCGCGAATGCTCGAGCTCGACGAAGTCGCCCGGTTGCGGCACATGCGCGCCCTGGTCGTAGGAGAAACTGGTGCTGGTTTGCTCGCCGACGGCTTCCGCTGCGTGTTCGGTGAATTCGATCGTGATGTGGGTGGTCATGCGAGCCCCGTCATGGGTGGTGTGAAGCGGTTGGAGGTTCCGATTCTCGCATAACGGCGCCTCGCGTCCGGGGCGATTGTCGTGCGCCGGGCTCCGGCGCACTCGAGTCCACACGCGTCGAGGATGTTCCACGAGCGTTGCAGCGAACCTCCCGTTGGAGAGCCGTGGCAGTGCGATGGCGGCGGCCCGGCCGAAGCCGGGCGCGGCGCGGAACGAAGCGAGGTTGCGGTTATTTCTCCGCAAACGTGCCCGCTTCCACCAACGTCATCTTGCCGGGGTCCAGGTACGTGCGGATGGCGGTGTTGACCTGCTCGACGGTCAACGCGCGCACGCGCTCGGGATAGGTGTCCAGGTCGCTCAGCGGGCGGTCCTGGAGCACCGTCTGGGCGATCATGGCGGCCATCTGGCCGGTCGTTTCCATGGCGACTTGATGGCGGCCGATCATGCCGTCCTTGCGGGCATCCAGTTCCGCCTGCGTCACGCCCTGTTTCCACCAGGTGTCCAGAATGCGGCGCGTGCTGGTGACGCCCTTGTCCAGCAGAGGCGGGGCGAAACTGCTGGTGATGACGAATCCGCCGTCCATCAGCGAGAGCCCGGACAGGCCGGCACGGATGCCGTAGGTCAGGCCCTCCTGATCGCGCACCCCTGCCATCAGCCGGCCGGTGAAGCCGTTGCCCAGGATGTTGACGGCCGCGCTGAGCGGCAGGTAGTCGGCATCGTTGGCGCGCAGGTCGATGGCCTGACCCAGCATCACGCTGATGGATTCCTTGTCCCCCATGGCGATGCGCTGTATGTCGGGCTGACTTGCCTTGCGCGGCGGCCCCCGCCGCACGAGCGCCTGGCCGCCGCTCCAGCCCGCGAACGCTTCGGTCACGAGGGACTGCAGGCGGCGAGGGTCCGCGCCGCCGACCACGACCAGCGTCATGTGTGCAGGCCCGTAATAGGCTTGATGAAAGGCCTTGATGTCGTCCAGCGTGGCGGCGGCGATGGCCTCGAGCATCCGCTCGCGCGGCACCGGGGCGTTGAGGTGCGCGGCGGGGTAGATCGACTGGTTCAGCGCCTCGCTGGCCCGGACCGACGGGTTTTCCGCGGCGTTGCGGACCGCGGCCTCCAGCCGCGTCTTGGCCTTGGCCAGTTCCTCCGGCTTGAAGGCCGGCCGGCGCAACTGCTCGGCCATCAGGTCGATCAGCGTCGGCAAATCCTTGGTCAGGCTTTGGCCGTAGATGCCGACGTAGCCTCCGTCGGTCCGGAACGACAACTGGGCGCCCAGGCTCTCCAGCAGCGCGGAGATCGCCACCTTGTCGCGACGGGTGCTGCCCTCCTGCAGCAACATGCCCGTCAGCAACGGCACGGCGGGATTGGCTGCCTTGCTGGCCGTGTCGGCATCGCCCAGCGGCATCACGCCGGCAACGGACACCATTTCCCGCGGCGACATCGAATAGGTCAGCAGCGCGATGCTGCCGGCCTGGGTGCGCACGATGCGATCGGCGATGCCCGCATGAGCGGCAACAGGCAGCCACAGCACGGCGAACCACACGAACCACGTCCGCAGATGGTTGAAACGAGCCTGCATCATGACGATTTCTCCGGAACGAACCAGCCGGTGGTGCTCTGGTTTTCAACGAGGTACTTGCGGGCGACGCGCTGCACATCGGCGGGCGTCACCTTCTCCAGTTCTTCGAGCTCGGTGACGAACCGTGTCCAGTCGCCCAGCGAGACCGCGTGGCCCAATCGGGCGGACGTCAAGCCGACGCCGTCACGCTGGTAGATCTGATCGGCCCGGTAAGGGCCCAGCACCCGCTGGATATCGTCGCGCGTGACGCCCTCGGTCTTGACTCGCTCCAGTTCGGTCCAGACGACTTTCTCGGCCTGCTCGTGTTTCGCGTCGGGCGGCAGGCTGACCGTCACCACGAACGGGCCGGGATCACGCAGCGCATGGAAGCTGGCGCCGGCATGCGTGGCAACCGCGGTGTCGACCAGTGCGCGATACAGCCGGCTGCTCTTGCCCTGGCTCAATACCAGGCCCAGGACGGTCAGGGCCGCCGCATCGGGGTCGAGCGCGCGCGGCGCCTTGAAGGCGATGATCAGATTGCCTGTCGCGCCGGCGCGCTTGAGCACCAGCCGTCGTGGCCCCTGCTGCGGAGGTTCCTCGGTCGTGACCACCGGGATGGGCTGGGGCGCGCGCGGAATGCCGCCGTAATACTGCTTGATCCAGCCCAATGCCTGGTCCGGCCGGAAATTGCCGACCAGGATGACGACGGCATTGTCCGGCCAGTAGAAGGTGTCGTAGAAGCGGCGCAGCTTGTCCACGCTCGCATGCTCGATGTCGCTACGCCAGCCGATGGTGGGATGGTGGTAGGGGTGTGCCTGGTAAGCCGTGGCCATGACCTGCTGGAACAACGCGGTGACAGGACTGTTCTCGCCCCGCTCGTACTCGTTGCGTACCACCGTCATCTCGCTGGCCAGGTCTTCCGGGCGCAGCAGGAGGTTGCGCATGCGGTCGGCCTCGATGGCGATGTAGCCTTCCAGCGCGTCGCGCCCCAGCGTGCCGAAGTAGTTGGTGCGGTCCATCGAGGTGGTTGCGTTGAAGGTCGCGCCCACGCGCTCCATGTAGCTGTTCAGCGAATTGCCGAGCGCCTTGTTGTAATGCTGGCTGCCCTTGAACATCAGGTGCTCGAGCAGGTGGGTGTCGCCGGTCGTGCCGGCGGCCTCGTTGCGTGAACCCACCTGGTACAGCACCTGGAAACTGACCACCGTCGCTGCAGGATCGGGCAGGGCCAGCACGGTGAGGCCGTTGGCATCCAGGCGGTATTCGTCGATGCCGCCCAGGGAGCGCACGTGGGTAAAGCCCGCGACCTCGACGGGTTGAGCCATCGCGGTGCCTGCAATCAACAGGTACAACGAGAGCCCGGTGCATATCAAACGTCGTACTGACATGAAACGTCCTTTCGTGTGGGCGGGATGAACGCGGAAGATCGGGCGCCGGCTCGACGGTCGGTCGACCTGACCTGCGCCGAGTGCGGCGAACGTGAAGTTTTTCATATTTTCCGATGCGCGTTGAGCGATGGTGCGTGGCGAGGGCATCGCCGCCGGGATGCACCCGTTGAACGTGCAGGTCACCTGAACGCGATTGTCGGGCCCGGACGTCTTTCGATGGCGCATCGCGCCGAGGTCTGCCGGCGAGCAACGGTGGGCAGGCGATTGTTTCAGAATGAAAAGGGACGCATCAAGTCGCCTCGCATGACAGGCCGTTGACGCGTCGTGCCGCCGATTTGACGGTCGACGCCGTCGCCGACCGCCTGTTTTGCCTCGCCACCCCTAAATCGCTGTAAACTCACGCTTTTGCTGCCACGCCCCCACATTCCAGATGTCCCAATCCCCCAAAGTAGGGTTCGTATCCCTCGGGTGCCCGTAAGATGCTAAATATAACCTTTCCGTGACGGGATACACTGCGGTCTTTTTCCGCGCTAGGGTGAAGCCTAGGCGCACGCCACTTCTAGGTCTGCTGTTCATAAGGTAAGATTTTCGGCACCAAGGCCAGTCGCAGCGGCGCGAGAATTTCCGCCGAGCCACTTTGCCGCGCTTGCGGAACTTACCAAGATGGTAAACAATCGAAGAAACGTGGGAAAGTGGGACGGCGCTCCGCCTCCCGATGAAGGGGCAGATCAAAAGATCGCGGATGGCCCGCTGTACAGTCCGGACGAGTTGAAGCCGCTGCTGCTTGGCGGTCATGTTGTGCTGTGGACACGAAAGTGCGTTGCTGATGCGGCCAGCTTGGGTCTGGATGAGGTGGAAGCCGGAGCTCTCATCTGGGAGGCAGTCACCAAGGGTCGGTATCATTGCTCCGAATGGTGCGCGCAGAAACCAGATGGCCCGGTGGCGGCCTGTGACGCATATGTGCTCTCCAGGAAGGAGTGGAACGAAGCTGCACACCGCGATCTTGATTGCGAGTACTTCGTTAAATTTGCGATTGGTAAGACGGGGAAGGTGGTCTTGACCATCTCTTGCCATACGAGCCGATAGGCAACATCTATGAAATCAAATCTCGGGCCGTGCCCCGTTTGCGGAGAGGGGCAACTTCACCAGCAGCACTTTTCTCAGGAGTTCACTGAGAACGGCAAGTCTTCCATGATCGACATGCGGATGGAGGTTTGCGACCTTTGCGGAGCGGAGGTCGCAGGCAAGGAGTCCGCGCGTGCGAACAAGCGTGCTGTCGCGAAGTTCCGCAAAGAAGCAGATGGGTTGCTCACGGGGGACGAGGTCGCTGCATTTCGTCGCAAGTACGGTCTTCGCCAGGACGACGCAGCTGCCATTTTTGGCGGTGGTCCAGTCGCATTTTCCAAGTACGAGGCGGATGACGTCGCGCAATCTACTGCGATGGACAGGGCGCTTCGGGTATGTGATTCGTTCCCGCCAGCGTTGTTTCAATACGCATGGATTGCGGGAAGAGTCGATGCGGTCGAGGCACACATCGAGCCCTTTGTTAGCTGCGCAGCGAGAAACATTAAGGCGAAGGGTGTGGCGCCGCGTTGCGACATTCAGACAATTAGAGACATAGTTTTCGAAACGCTGAGATTCGATATTTGGCATGCAGACGACATGGCGACTCATGTGGAGGGCGCTGAGCCGGAGATCAAGTCTTCTCATGTGATTCTCGAGGAATCAGCAATAACAACATCGTGGAGTTGGAACTGGGGTGATTCGGGTCTAAATGTTGGAATGTTCAGGATCGAAGATCCAGTGACTTCGACTATTGTATTGAAGGCAGCATAAAGCCATGGACTTGAGCCCTATCCAATTGGTCAACCTTAGGTTTTTGAAGGTTTTGGTTGAGCCAACGGAATCTATCGAAATTGAAACTCCGCATCCTCGTAATGAGAGTCCTTTTGATTTCTCCGGCGTACAATTTCAATCAGAATTGGGCCATGGATATGGGGAAACTGTCGCGCCTACGGATAATGAGTCTGGGGACAAGGTTGAGATTCAGCCATACATTGTCACATTGGCTGTTCGGTTGTTGGGAACCGAAGGTAAAGTTGCTCCTTATCGTATAGATATTAAATGTGTCGGATATTTTAACGTGCTGACGGAGATATTTCCTGAAGAGGCGCGGCGTCAAAATATCGTTGTGGTCAATGGTGCGGCTGTGGTTTATAGCGCAATCCGTGAAATGGTTTCTAATATTACTGCCAGATCGTGGCATGGTGAATTGCTGCTGCCGGCGATGAATTTCCTTGGGGAAGCGCCAAATAAGCTCGATCAGTAATTGGACACAACAATGGCGCCTTGTGGCGCCATTGTTCATTTTGTTCTCACGTTTTGCGGTTGAGTGAGAACACGCAGGTGTCCATTGCCGATCAGGAAGTTTCGGTACGAACGGATTGCGACGTCCCACACCGCGCGCATGACGCTCGGACCAGCGTCGATGACCTTGCCGTTTTGGTCGAGGACTGCAAGCGTCGCAGGCTGACCATCCGGAGTCACGATGCTGAGCCCTTGAAAGCTCACTGCGCTGATCGTGCTGGTGATAGCCGATGCTACCTGCGTGTCGGCAGTCGGAGCTTCATGTTTCGCTTGTTTCTTCGTCATTCCGACGTACCTCCCACTCGTTTGAATTCGACTACCCAGACCCACGCGTTCGTGTCCCAGCCGCAGCCGCGTGCACCGTTGAGGCCATCCCATAGCACCCGGTAGTCGTCGCGCAGCGCGATGTAGGCGTCGTGCTCGCGCAACGTCGTCGCCATGCCCTCCGCGACGCAGTCCTCCGCGCTGATCGCTTGCAGTCGCTCGGCGCGCACGTCAGTGATCTCGAGCGTGATGCGCGACGCCCAGCGCGGCATGTGGATGGATGGCGACCAGCCACGGGATTCCTTGGCGTCGAGCGCCTGGAACGTGTTGTGGTCGATGTCGACTTCGGCGCGGCCGTCGTCGGCCCGGTACGCGATGCCGGCATAGCGGCGTGTCGGTCGGCTGCCTTCGAACGTCTCGGTGCCGATGCGGCGCACCTCATGCGTTTCGCGCACCCACAGACGGTCGCCGACGTCGCCATGCGGGCAGACGTAGCAATCGCCGGTGCGTGTGTGCCAGATCGCGGCCAGGTCCGGCGCGGGCGTCCCGCCGGCATACTTCACCGAGCCGCCGCCGGCCGTTGTCGGTTCCCACACGCCGAGCGGATTGTTGTGCGGCAGCTTCACGATGCGCCGCGTCTGCGTCTTGCGACCTTCGAGGATGGCTCGTACCATCGGGCCAGAAAACAATATTGGGAGTTCACGCATGGCCATCTCTCCGCGTGGTTTGCCACATCAGCGAAGTGCCGACGAAGCAGTGCTGGCGCTTGAGCAGGAATATGGGCTTAGCCGAGCCTGTCAGCAGAAACTGGGCGCGTTCATGACCTATATGGGCATGTTTGAACGCCTCATCGAGGTCGCCGCTTGGGCAATTCTCGAAGAGGGGGTCACGGGAAAGCGCCCGTCCACCGATAAGATCGGAATTTCGGACATCATTGGACGTATCAAGAAGCGAGCCCGCGGACGTGATGGCGCGCTCGGCGACGCAATAAATTTGACTTGCGAATGCGCGGACGATCTTCTTGCATATCGAAATGCAATCGCTCACGGTTGGCTGTTTCCATCGACGCAAGATGCACCGTATTTCATGAGCAACGTTTCTTTTCACGGGGAACACCGCGCGCGTGCATTCCAGGATGCGCATATATCGGAAAATTTGTTGGATCTCGCAATTGACGCGGCAGTTGTGCTTGTTACGTCCGCGCGTGGCATTTTTTTGTCTTGCTCCGGACCAAACGCTTTCTGCGAAGACCAGATGGCACATGCGATAGATCGCCTGACGCGCGCACGAAGCGAAGCAAACGAGTTGCGCAATCTCCGAGCGCTGATGGGTGCCGACAAGTACTGACGTAGTCATTGGACCCCTCTCGGGAATTCGTCGTGCGTGCGACCGTCGAGCAGCCGGCCGGCGGCGCGCTTGCCGACCTTGGCGAAGTGGTGGTTCGCCGCGAAGCGAAAGGCAGGCTCACGAACAGGCGTCACCCCGCACCCGCTGATGGCCGCGCCGTTCGGCTCGACGGGGAGCCATTCACCCCATTGCTTGAACGTGAAGGGCACGCCGTATGCCGTGCACTGGTCGCGAAGGTCGCGCGCCCATTCGGGGTGCATCGGCCGCGCGCCAGTGCCGCTTTCGCCGCCAACGATCACCCAGTTGATCTCGGGCGAGCTGAAGCCCGTCCCGTCCTCCGCGTATTCGGTGGTCGGTCCATGAATCCACGGCGCGTCGGCGGGGCAGTCGGCGCAGGACTGCATTTCCTGCATGCAGCAGACGCCAGTCGGATCGAACCACGCTCGAAGATCGACCGGCCCCAGAAGCGGCTCCATGGATAGGAACCGGCGGTGCGCCGGCGTCATGAGAAGCTTCTCGATGTCGCGGTCGGCCTCTTCCTGGTTGACGATCGTCGCGCCGATCCAGACATTCGACCACGGCCACGGTGTATTGACGCCGCGCCCGGCGAGTTCGAGCGCCAGGCTGATCATCGGCCCGGCATTCCCGATGCGTTTCGTGAGCAGCAGCCAGTCGAGGTGCGGGGTGTTCCAGATCAGATCGAACAGGTCCGCGCGCCATGCGTCCGGGACGGCATTGTCGAACACATCGGCGAGCGACGCGCAGAACACGCGCTGGCGCCGGCCGTGCGCGGCGAAGAACTCGGCATGCGCCGCTTCCCAGGCGAGCGGCTTCCGCCAGTTCGCGGGCGACGTGCGGCGCCGCGGCGCGCCGTGGCCCCAGTTTACGGCTGTGCCGCCCGCGAAACGCGCGTTGCGCGACTCGGCGTAGCAGTGGTCACAGCCAGGGCCGACCTTCGCACAGCCCTCCCACGGATTGAATGTCGAATCGGTCCATTCGATTTTGCTCTTCTCGCTCATGCTACGATTCCTTGGATTTTTCCAGCGAGCACCAGATGAAGACGGTTTTCCTGATGCGTGGGTACGAGATGAATTGCACGCCACGCCCGACCGACGACGGCAAGTTCGCCGCGCAGGTCGAAGTGACGAAGGTGGGATTCAGCCGCGAGGCGGCATTTCGGAAACTCGGCGAATTCGACACCGAGGCCGAAGCAGTCGCCTATGCGAAGCAGTTTTCCGAAGAGTGGCTGACGCGGTACGCTTAAGTGCCGTGAGCACTCGCGCAAAAATCAATCAGTTTCGTGGGGTTCAAGATGCGCAGAGGTATTGAGCACTTCATTGACGAGTTCGATGGCTATCAAATTGTCGTCGATTGCGAGCAGCCGGCGCCTGATAGCTCTTGGGTTCTGAGCGTGCAGATCTACAGAGACGGAGAACCGGTGCTTCCGCGGCGGGATGATTCAGACAATTCATACGCCACTGCGCAAGAGGCGAAGCTAGCAGGTGTTGAGCTTGGGCGAAACATCATCCGCAATATCAACCGATAGTAGCTATCGGCTCCGTCTCCGGCAGCGTGTCGCCTGCGATCGTCACGCTCGCACCCATCCTTTCGACGTCGAGCGGATCGTCCCGGTCTTGCGCACGGCCTGAAGCCGCCGGTCGACGATGCGCCAGCCCACGACTTCGCCGAACGTGTTCGGCCGACATTCTTCTCGCGCGAGTCGCTCGCTTTCTTCACGCACTGCGCCGGTGTTGACGGCTGCGAATTTCTTCGGAGTGTCGTCGATCGACGCGACGATCAGGTCGTCGAGCTTCTTGTACTTGCTCATGATGGGTCTCCCGGCTCGGCGCATGCGGTGCACACGCCGCGCCACTCGCCGGTGGCGTCATGCACGTCGCCCGTGCCGTCGCAGGCTGAGCAGCGCGGCGTCAGCTCCGGATACAGCTTCTCGCGCAGGTCGTCAGGCGGCCCGGCCGCGCGAATCGCGAACACTTCGACGTCGGTCAGCATGATGAGGCTCCGGTGCGGGCGGCGGCGATTGCATCGCGAATATCCGAAACGAATATGCCCCAGAACTTCCGGGTGAAATAAATGCCGCCCGATTCATCGAATTCACCGCGGCAGTCCTTCGCGATGGCATCCACATCGACGTCGGAATGCGTCACCTCGGCGCGCGGCTCCGGCAGTTTGAACATGCCTCGCTGGATCTTGATGGCGATGTCGAGCGCGTCAACGAGTTCGTTTGTCAGCGTCTGCGACCGGTCCGCCTCGATCACGGCAAGCGCGGCCGCAATCACGCCGGGCGATGCGGCCGGCTCCGGCTGGCCCGGATGGGCGGCGAGACGTATTGCTGCGGCCGAGAGAAGGGCGCGTGCGTGGCCGCCGACACCATGCGGAACCAGTGCGCCTTCGGCGTCGAGTTCAAGCAGCGCTTCGATGCTGCGGACGAGCTGCGCATTGTCGCCGCGGAAATTGTCCGTCAGCACGTTGTCATTCGGCATGGTTAGCTCCATTCGATAAGCGGTTGGTCGGCGCGAACGTACAACGGATGACGTGGAGATCCGTCCTTCGTGGTGCCGAGACACCAGAGGCGCGCACCCGCTTCGTGGAGGATTGTCTTGACTGCCGACACGCGTTTGGGCAGTGCATTGGCGCCCCATGCGCATACGACATCGCCATATTCACGGGCGAACTGCCGCAGATAGGCGTCGTTGTCAGGGCCGACCGGATCTGTGTGCGACCAGAGCGCAGCGGGATCGGTCGAGCGAAGGGCATAGAGGTTCGCGACGGAGATTCCGTTGCAGTCCCATGCCTTCGCGAAGCCGCGGCATCGCCGAATCGTCGGATCATCGAGGCTCGCGTCTGCGGTGCTCGGATTTAGCATCAGGAACAGCGCGGTTGATTTCATCGGTGTCACGCAATCCGCCGGACGGTTGAGTAGATAGCGGTATTGGCCGCATTCGCTGATGATGGCGCTCATTGGTTGGCTCCTTGGAGAAGGGCAACAGCCTTTCGGATAGCCTCGCGCTCGGCTTCAAACAGGCGCGGATCACTCGTCATGCCCCTCAATTCGCGCAGGTCGTCGGCCGTCAGCCCGACCCGAGCGTCTGCCTGCGCGGGCTGCGGGGCGGCGTAGAGCGGCACGATCTTGCCATCACCATGGGCATCAGACAGCCGCTGTGCAGCGCCCTTGTCGCGGACGATCGGGGCAAAGTCATTGCTGGCCGAGCACACATATGCCACCGCTTCCGCCGCCATAGCGGGCGGGATACCGAGATAGCACGGGATCGAGTATGGCCGGACTGCTGAAGCAGTCGCGCCACCTTCGTGCAAGGCGCGCTGCTTTTGCGCGGCAGTAATGGCCCGATCGTCTTCGGCTACCCACGCGCCTACGATCGCCGCTTCCGCCGCCATAGCGGGTGGGCGGACAATGCGGAGCGCCCACAGGCCATTGCCGCGATCAATCCACTCGCCAGCGTTGAACGATCGTCCGTGTTCGTCTTCGACTTCCACGAAGCGGCCAAACTCTCGCGACGGCGGCCCGTCAAACACGATGTCGATGAATGCCCCTTCCGCCACCGTCTCGTTGGCAGATGCGGCGCGGGCTTCGCCTGCCATCCTGATAGCCTCGCGAGCAAAAGCGGCTGACGTCTTCGCATAGCTTCCGAACACATTCGGAATGCTGGCGCTGACTCGTTCGAAAACTTTGAGCCATTCCATGTCGGTCAGATCGAACGCCGCCCACTCGTCCGCCGGCTTCGGGGCAGATGCGGCGCGGGCTTGCCAAGCAATCCACATGCAGTTGGTATAGCCGTTTGCATATTGTGATTCGTCGTCTTCGTCTCTGGCTACACTCCTGCCTAGATTTCGCATCGATGCCTCGAACGCCGCCCGTTCATCCGCCGCGTGGCTCGCTTGTTCGGGAGCGAGACCATTTCCTTGGCTAAGGTTTTGGCACGGCGTGCCGTTATCTGCTGAGGACAGTGCTCGTGCCTCGATTGCTGCTCCGTTTTCTTGCCCGCTTGCGTTCCGCGTGAGTGGGCTGTTTTCGTTCCCAGTCGTCATGAATATTCCTTCGGCCAATGATGGAGAGCTGTGGTGAGAATCTTGTACTTTGCCGTTCTGGCTATGATTTTTGCAATTGCCTATCCGATGTTCCGGATGTACACCAAAACGGAAAAGACTTGCATGGACGCAGCTGTGTATCTGCACGACACGGTGGGTAGTTCGGATCCCGCCGATAGGGCGCGCCAGGAGCAGATGCTAGGCGAGTGCGCCGCGAATGCGAAAGCCGGTGCGTCATATGGCGACGCGGTCGCCCGAGGTCTCAATCTTTCGAAGTAGATTGAAAAAAGCTGGGCGCTATACAAGCCGCCCACAAGAAAAGCCGCGCATCCGAGGCACCGGAATTCGCGCGGCATGGGGATCTGTATTGCTGAGATCTTGTGGTCGCTAGTCGAACTGCTCGACACCGAGAGCGGACTCGGTGAGAATCTGCGCGAGACCAATCGGCTAATAGGCGTCGACCATGGCAGGGATTACGATTTCGAAAGTTAGTCGTATTGCTTTGATAATGGCGGCGGTCGGTGTCATCAATGTCGGGATGGGGCTGGCCGTGCGACCACCGACTAAGCTGTCGGATATGTGCGCCGTCGACGCAACGGGAAATGTCGTTATCGACAAGGTTGCTGAGGGAACCTTAACGACGCTCGACCATGACTACTTCGTTGAAGAGCCCGGATCTAACGCTGTGCTCTTGTCCCGTTGCGCCAAGGGCGCCTGTGCCCCGTTAGATCCTTCGTATTTGAAGGGCCACGTCGGAGAACCTGTCCGTGCCGAATTTTGCGACCGACATGCCGCGAAGCTCACCATATCCGACAAAATTGTCTTTCAACTGACCCAGCACTATCTCGATCAGAACTTGGAAGCGACCCAGAAGAATCGCAATCTGCTGAACACAATCGCGTTCTTCTGGATTGGTTTCTGGCTCGTGCTAATGGCAGTCGTGGAGATCAGTGCACGCTCGCAGGCTGCGTAGAGGCTAGCGTGCTACGATTTGCACCAAAACATACGGGGGTGCAATGGAGCGTGGCCTTTACAAGTACGTTGCGATGGTGCTCGCAGCGATTGTGGGTATTACTGGGTATTTCGAGATCCCGTGGTCGGATTTGTCGAAAAGCGATTGGGCTTCATGGGTCCAGGCAGTTGGCTCAATCCTGGCGATCGTTGGTGCGTATTACGTTGCTCGCGATCAGGCGAGAAGGCAGAGTGAACAGCAGAGTAGAACCGATAATCTGGCTCATTTGGCTGAAGGCGAGCTTGTCGAGATAGTCTGCCGAGATGCACGCGATGCAATAGCAGTTGCTACCCAGTACATGGTGAATTTCAAGAACGGACCGACGTTTAATTTTGACCTTGATCGCTTGACGGATGTGCAACTGTCGATCCGTAGTCTCTATGGTCGGTCCGTACCATCTATCCTTCTTCCTCGGATCGTGACGATCCAGCGAGTGTTGACATATACGATTCGAGCTGTCCAGCAGCGACAAGGTGTGAGCACAAGCTTAAGCCCTGAGTCCCGGACGAAGGCTTCGGAGCGACTGCAGTTGACTGACGTCAAGCTTACGGAAATTCAAAACTGGGTTCGCGCCGAGCGTAAGAGGCTCGAAGTGCCTCCACAGACGATTCCTGAACCTGATAAGTCGTAAAACTGATCGTCGCCTGGTGAACGCGCACCTCAATAGCGGAGCGCACCCACGACGAGGAGAAAGCTGCGGCAGAGCAAAGGGAAGGCGGAGTGACTTGACGACAGCCGCAAGAGCGCTGAGCCAGACTTTCGCTAGTCATGTAAGCCCGCTATCCCGTGATGAGCAGGCGCGGCAAATACCCGGTCAGCCAGCGTGCTACGATTCGCATCAAAGCGAGCGGGGGCGCAATGCAAAATTCGCAAATGATTTGCTGGCTCGGCGTTGGAGCAGTTGCCGGCGTGCTAATGGCATGGGGTGGCTCTACTACAGGTTGGACGAGACCGTATGACCCAGCAGTGATGGCGTACTGGGTCCAAGCGATTGGCTCAATCGGCGCCGTTTGTGCTGCGATAGCAGTGTCCGCGCTTCAACGAAAGAACGACCAAATTCGAGAGCGGGAAAGGGACTATGCAGCGCGAATGCAAACTCTTGACGGAATTGTCGCGATTCTGGAAGAGGCATATCGAGTCGTCGATGAAGCTCCGAAGTCATCATCGAGTGACGAAGATGTCGAAAAATATTTTGCTGATGGTCCCCATACGAGCGAATTCGACCATGTTTATCAAGCGCTCGACCGAATGCCGCTCCACACGGTTCCTTGGTGGCAGATCAGCCGAGCCGCGCTCGAGCTTCAAACTGCGGTGCGTCGGTGCAATCCTCTGGTTATCCAACTGATGTCGGAGTTTTATCAACGCCACAATGTGAGTCCGAAGGACTATTGGCGCCGCTACCTGAGAAATATTGATGATTCTGCTGACCTTGCGTCGTCGGCAATCGAGGTAGTCCGTTCAATGCAGGAAGTACTCCGTCGGAAACCGTCTTTGAACTCAATTTGAACCTAAGGGATTGTGACCCTCACGCAACAGGGCTCCACTGGGGAAGCAGTAACACCGGTTGAGGCGGATAGCATTATCGTGGCACCCACTGCGTACCGCGCACGATCCGGCCGACCGGTTCGAGCACAAGCACCTCGGATTCCTTCTCGCTGCGCACGAGCGCGCTGCCGCGCCGCTGGGCTTTCTCGAGCGACGTGTGACGCCGTGGTTTGCAATATCTGCCGACCGTCACGAACAGCGGCGCGCGCGCGCCGACCGGGCCGAGTGTCAGCTCGTCGATGCGCGCCTCGAGCGCCGCGGTATTCGCGCGCCAGGTGTCGGCTCGTTGCTGTGCGGCGTCGCGCTCGGCGGTAAGGCGTTCGACCTCGGCTCGCAGCTCCGCGATGACGCGTGAGGTGGTGTCGGCCGCAACGGCCGACGGCGGCAGGCTCGTGATGGCCTCGGCCAGCGACAGTGCGACGACCGGCGGCGCGGCGTTGGCCGGCGCGGCGCCGCGTGCGAGCCAGTACACGTATTCGTTGCCGCCGCCCGCGCGCTTTTCGCGCTCGACGATCGCCTCGCCGAGCATCCGGTTCAGCTCCTTCGTCACGTCGAGCTGCGGGAGCCCGGTTCCGGTCGCCACGGCCTTCGCCGTGGCTTCCGACGTCTCGGCGAGATACTTCTCGATGTCCTCTCTCACGCTGCCTCCCGTATTGCGTGCTGCGCGGCCGGCCCGACCTGACCGTCCTCGACCCAGAAAGCTTCGATGGCTTCAGGCAGGCCGCCGGGCGGCGTTTTCAGGCTCATGAAAACGAGCGCCGTGTCGATCTGGTCGCTGTACGCGAGATCGTCGAGCCAGTAGAGCAGTCGGTCGCGCTCGGGGCCGACCAGGACGTCGGCGCGATCGAGCACGAGCAGCTTCAGGCCCGAGAAATGGCTGATCGCCGCGGCGATGTGTGCATCGACGCGCCAGCGCTCCGATTCGGACAGCAGGGCATACGCGCGGCCGTCGGCGAAGATCTCCATCTCCGGCGTGATCGTCACGTCAGCCCACTCGGACATCTCGGCGAGCGCGACGAGGCGCTCGTTCATCGGCGTCAACGCTTCGCTGAGCAGGTCGGCCGGGATGCCATTCGGCGCGAGTGCGTCGGCGATCGCCTCGTACGCCGCGACGTCCTCATGCAGCGCCGCAGCCTGCTTCGCCAGATCGGCGGCGCCGGCTGCGCGCCGTTCGATTTCGCGAAGCGTCGTGATGTCGGTGTCGAGCTGCTTGCGGCGGCGCTGAAGGTCGGCCAGCTCCGAGCGCGCAGCGTCGCCGCTCTCGCGTGCGGCGGCCGCGCCGCTGTCCTCCGCGTCGTCTTCGAGTGCGCGCAGCTGCGTCGCGGCCGCATCTGCCGCTTCGACGTCGCGTTTGCGATTCGCGGCCGCATTTTGCAGCGTCTTCAAGCCCTGCTCATACTCGGGCAGCTTCGCGGCCGCCTCAGCGTCGCGCGGACCGGCTGCTGCCGCCGCCGACAGAACGCCGTTGAGGTAGCGCAGGAGAGCGCCGCACTCGGGGCACGAGCATTCGGTGCCGGCCGGCGCCGCGCCAGCGCGCACACGAAGGGCTTCGACCTTCGGCAGGAATTCTGCAACCTGCTCGTCGGCGATCTGCGCGAGCTCGACCGCCTTCGCGTAACCGGCGGCGCGCGTGCGCAGATCGGCGATTTTCGATGCGCGCGTACGTGCCGCAGTGTCCGCCGCGTCGGCCGCGCCGATCTGCTGCTGCAGTTCGCCAATCCGGTCGTCGAGCGCCGCGCGGTCGCCCGTGAGCTTCCGCAATGCTGCCTCGTCGAATTCGACCAGTGCCGGGCGCCAAGTCGCTCCCTTCTGGCTGCCGTACGTCTCGCCGGTCGCGTTGCGCCACGACTGCTTCGCGCCGCGCGCGCGGTCGGCGGCTTCCTTCTGCGCCGCTTCGAAGCCGGCGCGCAACATCGGCGTGATCGCC
This sequence comes from Burkholderia sp. YHN3-13, assembly GCF_055810675.1. Lineage (NCBI taxonomy): Bacteria > Pseudomonadati > Pseudomonadota > Betaproteobacteria > Burkholderiales > Burkholderiaceae > Burkholderia > Burkholderia sp. YHN3-13. Next base: position 19,091 of record NZ_JBVVNQ010000024.1, read on the forward strand.
GCGAGCCGTGCGGCGGCCGGCGCCGGTACCGCCGCGGCGCGCAGCCCGAGCTTGTCCAGCAGCCGGGCGCGCATTTCGTCGACGCCGATTTTCACGCCCATCAGGTCGTACAGGAACGCACGACGCTCGGCGGCGCCCAAGTGCGCGAACCGCTGCGCGTCGAGCACCAGCGGAAGGCGCGGATCCTCGGCGAGCTCGCGCTTCAGTTTACCGGACGGCAGCATGACGCTGTTCGCCTGCTCGCCGCACGCGACCACGATCTGGCCGCCGTCGGCCCCCTCGGTGACGAGCGAGCCGTATTCCTTTTTCAGCGCGACGCGCACGGTGTCGCCGGTGAGCGCCATGCGCACGGCTTCCTGCAGGCTGCTCTTGCCGGCTCCGTTCGGGCCGGTGAAGAGGGTGACGGGCTTCGCGAGCCGGATATCCGCCGTGCGGATACCGAGCACGTTCGCCACGTAGATGTCGGTGATTTTCACGATTCCTCCTCCGTTCCACGCGGCCGCAGTACCGTGCGGCCGCCGTCCGAATCCATCGCACTGACGATTCCCTTCGCTTCGAGCAGCTCGACCAGGCGCGCGGCGCGGTTGTAGCCGATCTTGAACTGCCGCTGCACGCTCGAGATCGTGACCTTCTGCTGCTCGATCACGAACGCTTCGACTTGGGCGTAGAGCGGATCCTCGTTGCCGGAGCCGGCTTGTTCCTCGTGCCACTCCTTCCAACCCTTCACCCATGCGATGCACAGCTCGCCGGCCATCACGGGGCATTCGCTCTCGGGCTTGCCTTCGGCGGCCGCTTGCCGGCCGGCCTGATGCTGCTCGTCGAGCTGCGCCTTGGTCGGGCCGTCGCCGAGCTTCGGCACCTCGCGGAAATCGGCGTCGACGACGTCGCTATCGGGCTTGTCGCCGTCCATGCCGTCGCCGTCCTGGTCGGTGTACTCGCGGCCGAGGTCCAAACCGCGCTGATCCGATTCGCCGCGGATCTCGTCCATGCCGCCGGTGTGTGCGGTGGCATTCGCAACGACCAGCAGAACCGCCTTGCCTTGTGCGTCGTACAGGTCATGGAGATTCGGCGCTGCGCTGCTGAACTCGACCGCAGCCTTGACGCCATCCTTGATGGTGATCTGCACGAGGTCGCCTTGCACGACGACGCGGCCGTCGCTCGCGATCAGGTGCGTTGCCATCTTCACGTTATGCTCGACGCGCGCACGCAGCCGATCGATGACGTCGTTCTGCTTCTTCTCGGACAGCTTGACCCATAGGTCCGGCAGCAGCTTGATTTCGGTGACGAGCGCGGAGAGCAGGTCTTTCCCGATCGATTCGGCGGTCATCTGGAGCACGTGTTTGTCGGTCATGTCGAAATCCTTGGTGACGGTAGGCGCGCGTTAGTCGGCGTTGATCGGGCCGCGGGGCCGACGGGCCGCCGGCGCGGTCGTCTGGGCGCTTGCCTTGCCGGCGGCCGCCTGTTCGGCTGCCGCCGTAATGGCGCGCATGCGCGCCGAAGCGAGGGCGTTCAGTTCGGCCTTGGCAGTTTCGTCCGGCACGCCGGTGATCGCGCTGCGCGCGAGGTCGAGATCCTCGGGGGTTTTGGCCGACTCGATGTCCTCGCGGATGCCGCGCACCAGGCCTGCGACGTCGAAGTCGAAACCGCCTTGGCCGTGGCCGTCATCCTCCTGCGGGCCGTTCTCGTCGTCGACGGGATCTGCTTGCGTGGCGGTCGTCGTCTCGCGGGTGTCGGTCGTGGTCGGAGTGGTATGCGGTTGGCGTACCGTCTGCGAAGTGTCACGCGCAGCGTCGTACGCGCCATGCTGCCAACCCGGCTGCGGATCGGATTGCGTTGCGCGGCCGACTTCTTCGGCTTGCTGCGTGCGGCCGCCGCGCATCTCGTCGAGAGTCGTGCGATTGACCGAGTACGAACCGTCCGGGTTGACGTCCACGATGTCTGCTGCCTCTTCGACAGTCGTCAGGCCCATCAGCAGCTCGGGCGCGTATAGCTTTCCGAAGAACGATGCACTGCGGTACCGAAGCATCACTTCGGGCATCGTCTGCCACTTGCTGCCATTCTTCGTATACCAGCCTTCCTTCACTGCGAGCTCGATCGATACGGGCGGCGATTCGAGGCGCGTGTCGGTTCCGCGCTCGAGCGCCCAAGCGATGCACTCGATATCCTCGATCTCGACGTCCTGGCGTTTCTCGGTGCGAGAACGATTCCCGCTCGGGCCGCTCCATTCGAACGTCACGTAGGACACGGTTTTCCGGCCGAGCTTGCGGATGTCGAAGCGCAGCGGCGAGAATCGGCCGCAACCGTTCACGGCCGCGATGATCCACTGCGACGACCAGGACGGTCGCCCTTCGACGATGTACAGGTTCTGCATCACCATCAGCGGGTCTGCGCCCATGCGTTGCGCCATGTTCAGCGCAACGACGGCGTTCGCGAGCGCATTCGGGTTCTCACGCGATTCGGTGACCTCGCCGTAGCGGTTGGTTTTTTCGATTACCTTGCGGTACGCAGCGGGCACGAGCGTTGACGACGCAAGCAGGTTCGCAGCGCGTTGCATGAGCTCGAACGACTGCAACGAGCCGAAGCCGGGCGTGACGGCGGGCAAATTGGCCTCGCGCGGGAGCGGCGAGCGGACAGATTCCAGGGTGGTGGGCGTGGACATAGAGGTCTCGCGAGTTATTCGTGGAATTGACAGGTGCCGTAGCGCGGGCAGTACTTCTTGTCGCACAACAGCGATTTCGGGTTGGGGTAGAAGCGTCCAGATCGGAACATGTCGGCAGCGAACTGGATCAGTCCCGGCGTTTCCTCGGTGCCGAGCATCACGCGCTTGGCGTTCTTGACCGTGGCAGTCGCGACCTCCGGCGTGCCCTTCGTCTTGAGCCCGATGATCTCGGCCGTGTCGGCGATCAGCTCGCCGGTCGTGTGCTCGTAGAGCATCTCGTAGGTGCCGATCTGCGGGCCGTGCCCCTTCGTGACAGCGACGCCCTGGGCGACAGCCTTCGATCCACTCTTCAGGTCAGCGATGCCCGGACCGAGCGCTGTGCGACGAACGCGTGCGCGGTCCATCGTGCCAGTGAGGCGAATCACGATCCCACCACCGCAGTCGATGTCGAGCGGCTTCGTTTCCATCTCGACCGCGACGAAGTCGTACCGCGGCGTGATTTCGAGGCAGTACTTCGTCGTGAGCGAGATGCCGATGCGCTCGGCTTCCTTCAGGTTGAGATCGTCGCTCGCCGGGTTGTACTCGTTCGACGGGTCGTGCAGCTTGTCGACGAATGCTCCGGCCGCGTCGTCGACGGTCAGGCCAGAGCCATCGAGCACGCTCTGGTCATAAGCGGCCGTGCCAGCGTGGATCGCGGTGCCGAGCGCGGCGCGCAGACCGACGACGTTGCGCATCTTCAGGAGGTGGATTGCCTCCCACCTGTAGGCGCATTCAAACAGTGCGCCCCAGCTCGACGCGCGCACGGTATAGACCGAGGGGGTCATGCCGCACCTGCGGTTTCGGCGTCGACGTCGGCGGCCGGCGCCGGCATCTTCTCGACGCACACGTACGGGAAGCGGTCGGGGAACGGCTTGATGTGCTTGTAGAAGTGCGAGCCGAGCGAGTCGGCCGTCTTGAGCGCGTCGAAGTTCGCCTGCGTGAAGCCGGTGTAGTGGTACAGCGACGTCGGCGCATTCGTCTTGCGATCCTTGAAGCGGACCGCGAGCGTTTCGGACTCGGCGTCGTAGCCGATGCTATGGATCTGCGACGACTCGACGGGTTGGGTGTCGATGGTTTTCATCTCATGGTGCTCCAGGTGAATGGGGAGGGCGTGCACCGACAGCGCACCAGTGAGCGGCGTGCGCGGTTGATTCGGGACGTGATGGGGACGCTACGTGTAGAGCGAGGCAGTGCTGCTTAGAAAATTCCGAAGTGCTTTGCGAGGCGGTCGATCGCCACAGCGAGAAGTGCGACGGCCACGAGTATCGCCAGCACCAGCACCCGGGCCGCGCGCGGGTGATGGATTTCGAAGCGTTCTGCGTGATCGGTAAAGCGGCTCATGTGGGCCTCGTCGAAACGGTCACGGGTGCGTCGTCCGGCGCACTGATCAGCGTCGGCACGACGAGCCAGACGAAGACGAACAGGATCGTCGCGACGACGAACCAGAGGCCGACAAGCTCGCCGACCTTGCGCAGAAAGGATTTCATCCGAGGCTCCGAAGGTACGGGCCGGCGACGAGCGCGCCGTACCACAGGAACCCGATCGCGACGCCGTAGGCGGCTGCCCATGCTGATCCTTCGAGCACGTAGCGCATGCGCGATACAACCGATCGGCTGTAGCCGCGAAATGCAGGCTGCAGGCTGTTGTGAGGCGTATCCATCAGTGCCCCCTGCGAAGGTTTTGTTCGGTAAACGTAGCGACGTTGCGCTTCGTACGATCGAGGATCTGTTGGGAAATTGCCTCGCTGCCGACCATAGCGATGCCGAGCGCTGCTTTGCTGATCAGCATCTCCATCACTTTCGCGAGCGCGTTCGGGTTGCCGTATGCGCCGCAGTCGCGAACATAGTCGGCGATCAGCTTCTCAGCGAGGTCGCCACATTGGGCCGTGGATTTGAGGTTGCTCATCGGTCTACTCCAGCGATAGTCACGTGCTGCACCTGATGCGGCGCAGCCTCGGGCGCCTGCGTGGCGAGTGCGATAGCTGCGGCCGCTTCCGTCACGCGAAGGTATTGTTCGTCCGGCACGCTGAGCGTCGAGACGAGTTCGTAGAGGCCCGACAGCGCCGCGAGCAGCGCTGGAGACGCAGCGAACAGCCGGGCGTATTCCTTGCCGTGCGGCACGGTCGAGCAGTCGGCGACGAGCCAGCCAGCCGTGTCGACGTCGGTGCGCTTCGTGCGCACATACCAGCCGCACGCTTCGAGCTCGGGCCCGGTGGTGATCTCGCTCATGGTCTATCCTCGGTGTGGTGTGCGGCCGGCGTTACGCGATGACTTCGCCGCGCAGATTCACGGCGGTTTGCCCGGTCGCACGCAGGAACTCCGGTCCAGTCGTTGTCTGCGATACGTGCGCGCCCTTGCTGTCGATCACGACGCGGAATTCGGTCGTGTACTCGTGCGACTGCTCTTTGATCTGGCGATGCAGCTCGGCGATGAGTTGCGTGATGTTTGCGGCAACTTTGCCGCTCTGTTCGACATTCAGCATGTGGGCTCTCGGTGTGGTGTGATTGCCCGCAGGGCGGGCGCGGTTGGTCAGTCGGCTCGCACAACGCGCAGCGCCCGTGCGCGGTGGTCATTGCAGTTGCTCACGCCGGCGTTGCCCGGCCCGAGTTCCGCTCCGCAGGACGAGCAGTACGTCTGCGCGAAACGCGGCGCGGCGGTCCCGCGATCAGCGTTCGCGATGCGCCGCGCAATCTCGTCGTCGAGAGCGGCCTTGCAGACGTTCCAAACCTCGTACACGTCCTCGATCTGGCCGCGACGTAGCGCTGCATCCAGCACCGCGACCTGCTCGGCCGAGAACGGCAGCACGTCGAACGTGACGCGCTCGGCGATCGCTTCGTTGCGCTCGTCGCGCGCCAGCGCTGCGTCGTCCGCCGCGGCCTGCAGCTGGTCGACTTGTCGGTCGACCCGCGCGGGCAGCACGCGGACATTGTTGTGATGGGTTCGAGGAGGGTGCATCGCTTCACCTTGAATAAAGGATTCCTAAGCAAATTGCGGTCTTGAACTGCAACGCTGCGTGCGCAGCTCTCACTGGTGACGCCTCGAGAGTACGAACCGCCACCGGTCAGAGCAGTGAGAGGTGCCGGTTACGTTATCCGGCGCCGGTTAGCATCCCGGCCGTCCTCTTGACCTTCCGTCGGCTCGCCAAGCCCGCTTTCTGAGGTGACGGGCCCACTTCGTTTATCCCTCGCAGGGCTGGCGAGTCGCGCTCACCGATGGAGTTGGTTGTCCATCTACCCGAGCGCATTTTCGAATGTCGGCGCGTGTCTTTCCACGCCGTCAGCGCCACGTCGGCCGGCTGCTCGCACTCTACGGTTTCGCCCGTCTGCCTTCTGCGATCCGACTATCTCGAAGCCGGCACAACGTCCGTCCGTGGACATTTATGGGGACCGTCTTGGACGAAGAGGTCATCCAGTCCCGGCAAATGCACTCGTTGAATGCGCTTGCCGGGAGTAATGCTGCATCGCTCGCGCGCCCGGCTACACCCGGCCGTGCCGGCTCCGGGCCGCGCGAGGTTTGTGCCGATTACGACGCCATCGGTCACGTGGTTCTGGCTGTCTTGTGTCAGGTTCGTTCAAGCCTGCAAGCGGTAGCCAAACATCGGCCTAGCGCGCTGCGCCTGTCCTAACTCACGACGCTGATCGCGCCGGCCGGTTGCTCCGCGTTTGCGGTCCCGGCGTACCTTCGATTGTTAGAGAGCGATCCGCCTGGGGCGGTGGCGCGGCGTCGGTGTCGCGTTGGAAGAGACTTTAGCGAAACGCGAAAGTCGTGTCTATAGCGAAACGCGAAAATTTGGTGGGAAATTTGTAACAGCCGAGCTAGCCGAGCCTCTCTCAAGCGACTGTTGACGGCAGTTGAAAGAATTTCGGATATGGGGATAAACTACTGTACATTCATACAGTATTGGTGACGAAGAAGAGCGGGGGCTGGGATGTATCGAAAAGCGAAGGGGAGCGATCTGCGGTGCAAGGCGGGCGATTTCGCGCGCGTCGTGCACTCGTCGAACAAGGCCTTAATCGATCGAATCGTTGCAGTGGTGCAGCTGTACGAAGACGGGCGCTGGGAATGCGAACTCGTCGACGGACCGGTGCTCGGTTTGGCCGACGATGGAGAGGGATTGATCTTGACCAGGGATTGGCTGTTTCCGGATTCGTGCCTCCAGCCGCGCGTAGACACGCGGGTAGAAGCGTCAGACTCCTTTGCCGAACCGCTTTTTTGCTAACTGGGTATCGTCTACGTGCGCGGGTGATTGCGACAAAATCCAACCAATGAAGGATTCAACCTGCGCTCGCTGTGCAGGATTCAATTTTTCCCATCCAGCTGGGGCGTCTGTTGACTGGCCGGCTGGCGCCCCCAAAGAGTGGTCGGTATCGAGCCAGCCCACAGGCTTGCCGATGTTCTCTTCAATCTTGCGTGCCGTGGCGGCACGCATTCCGCGCGGCCGGCCGGTTTTCGAATCCCTGGCGCCGTCTCGCAGATTCGTGAACTGCGAATGGGACATACCGCATGCCGCTGCAGCAGCAGCTGGGCCGTGGTGCTCCGCTTCAATGAGCCGGAGGTTATCCCGGCGGATTTCGTCGATGTCCTTCATGTGTGGCATTCAATAGCAAAACGCTAAAGGCGTATATGCGCGAAACGCTATAGACATTCCTTTCGCGTTTCGCTAAAGTCCGTGCATGGACCTGAAAACCTACCTTTCCGCCGAGCGCGGCCGGCTCACGGCTCTTAGCCGAGCAATCGACGCTCACGCATCCGACGTTAGTCGCTGGGCAAGCGGCGAGCGTCCCATTCCGATTCCGTTCGGCCGGCCCATCGAGCAGGAGACAGGGGGGCAAGTCACGCGTGCGGAGATGTTTCCGGTCGAGGTAATCAAGCGCGTATGGCCGGAGCTGCTCGAGGCACCTCCCGTGTAACGGGTCGCGCTGGTCCTGTTTGTTGAATCGGCCAGGCACGTCCTGGCCGTTATTTCGCCCCGGCGCCAACTGGGTAAGCAAGTGGGTAATCAACTGGGTAACGATTGATTTTTCGTATGAACCAGCCAGAAATCAGGATGTTCGCGCTGTGGACGCCGGCCGCCACGCTTCCCGAAAGCGAGATCGAGGCCATGACGTTCGAGGAGTGCCTGGCGAAGGCGCTCGAGATCGGCATCACGCGCTTCGATCGAAAGACGCTCGCGAAGAAATCGAAGATCCACTATCCGCATCTGGGCGACCTGATCGCCGGACGCCGGCCGTTTCCAGCGACGAAGCTGCACCTGTTCTGCATGTTCAGCGGCTGCGACTACCCGCGCCAGTGGCTTGCCATTCAGGAGCGCAAGGCGATCGAGGAATACCGCCGGCTCAGCCAGCAGGCAATCGGCGAGTTCGTCCAGCAAGCTTTCGGCCAGCGCCAGGCGGCGGCATGACGTTGACGCTCAGCCACCGCGACGTCGGCAAGCACTTCGCCCGCAAGCTCGGGCGCCCCATGACCTACCTCGGCCTCATCGAGGAAAAGCACCTTTTCATCTTTCGCGATCCCCCGCAGGACTACCTCGCGTTCCGTCCCGACCAGCTCTGGATGCTCGAGCGCGTGCGTCCCGAGGCAGCACCGATCGAAGACACAAAGGAGGGGGCGTGGTGATGCATCTGTCTCAACGCAAACCAATCCTCGAGCTACCGATTGCCATACTTGGCGTCGAAGATTTTGGTGTCAATTGGACCGCAATGGTCAGTGCACAATCGAATGGCGTTCTTGAGCAGCGCTTCCGCTTCAGTGAGTCGGTCCCGAGCGTTAGACAAGAGATCGCTTTGATACTGCGCGTCGATACTGACGTGCATCGCTTTGATTTCCAGTTTCATGTCGTGGTCACTATATTCGTCCGCCTCGATCTCGGCGATTTCTTTGACCAGCCCTGCCTGTCTGACTTCCACTTCGCGGAGATCGGTCATTGCGGCACGCATGCGTCCCTGTGCTGCCTCAATCTGCATCGCGCAGTTATCGGGCAGCTCGACCATGCTTCGAATCTCGTCGAAGCTGAGATACGGAATTCCCTTGAGACTTTCCGCAGCTCTCTTGGCCGCTTGCATGTGTTTTTCAAGCGATTCGGCCGTCTGCTCACTCACGTCCTGCAGGTCGGTAACGGCAAATTCGAGGGCAACACATGCGGATCCAGTCTTCCAAAGCGCGCTCTCAAGTTTTGGGACCGCGCCGGCTGCGAAAAGGCTGGCTCGTATGGCGTCGTCATTTTTCTGCTGCCTGCGCTGATCTTTCGAAATCCACAGTGCAGCGCCCGCTGCTCCAAACGTGCCAATCGCAACCAGGCCATTGACTGGAACTCCGAAGGCCGTCCAAAAGTCTTTCGGATCGACGTTCGCCCGAAATATCGCGATAGCGGCGCAAATGACAGCCAAATAGCCAATAGCGATCAACAACCCGACGAATGCGAGGTGAGTGACTTCCCACGCGCGTTTCATGCTTTCCCCGTTTTCAATTTTTGGGCGATCGTAGCACGCCCGGCGGAGGGCGCATGAATTGGAAACACGACGATCTCGCTCGAGATCTCGCCGCGCATCTTCGCGGCGCGTCCGATCGCCTCGTATGGACCGACATGCAGCTCGGTCCGGCCGGCTCGCCGCGGCCGGACGTCTACACCGTGCCGTGCTCGTTCGCGCGTTTCCAGCCGGTCGCGTACGAATGCAAGATCAGCGTCGCCGACTTCCGGCGTGACGTGACGGCCGGCAAGTGGACGTCGTACCTGCGCTTCGCCGCCGGCGTGATCTTCGCCGCGCCGGCCGGGCTGCTGAAGAAAGAGGACATTCCCGCCGGTTGCGGGCTGATCGTACGCGGCCCGGACGGCTGGCGATCGCTGAAGGGCCCGACGCTGAAGAACATGGAGAACCTGCCGCGCGACGCGTGGATCAAGCTGATCATCGACGGTATGGCGCGGCTCGCGGATCAGGGCCGCGAGCAACTGCGGGCCGGACTCTGCAACGAATGGACGCTCGAGAAGAAGCTTCGCGCGCGCCTCGGCAACATCGTCGCGGATGCCGTACTGGATCAACTGCACGCGGAACGCCGCCTGAAGACGGCCACCGAGCGGCTTGAGAGCCTGGCCGAAGAGGCGGAAAAAGAACGGCGGCTGATCCTCGATCGGGCGAAGGAGCATGCGGAGCGCGACGCGATGCAAATCGACAGCGCGCGCGGCGAGCTCGCGCGTGCGCTTGGGCTGCCGGCGAGCGCCGGCGCATGGGAGATCGCCAGCGCTTGCAAACAGGCCGCGCGCCGGCTCAGCGTTGATCCGGAGGTCAAGCGACTCCGTCAGCAGCTGGAGCGCATCCAGGTTGCGATCGAATCGGCTGCCGAGCCGCTGCCGCACATCGCGCGGGAGGTGGCGTGAACTGGCTAGTGCAATCCCACCGTGGCGTTGACCATGATCCGAGACGCGCGATTTGCCTCGATAAGTCTCGGAGAGGGAAGAGGACGCGCGCCACCTCAAATTCAGCGATTGCCCATAAGTTAAAAACTTTCTCGGAACGTTTGAGAGCACGCGTGAACGGTCTCCGACGCCCGGTCGAGCATGGTTATGGCCTCGAGCAGAATCGCATTGACGAAATTGAGGCACTCTTGCTGCCCCTGCTTTGTGGGGCGAGGCTTCGCTCCTTCGATACCAATAAGCTTCCTAGAAACTTGAATCCTATCAATCGCCGCCGAGATGTTTTCGGCGCATTGGTCCCCAAGCGGTATCAAGGCGCGGAGCTCCTCACCTTCAATGGTCGGGATCTCGGCGAAACTCGCCTCAATAATCGGGATGATCACGGGGCCTCGATCGATTACCAGCGCTTCCGAAACTCGGATTTGTATCGTGCGAACAGCGCCAATGGCTACCCCGAGGCGCGCATATATGCCAGTTGCGCTGACGCGCGCGGCGCTGAGTTCATCTTCGCGTTTGCGTCGTTTATCGGCATGGGCAATGTAGAGCGCCACGATAACGGCGCCGCACGTCCCAAAAGCGGCTGCAATATCCCAGAAGTCCTTCGTCGATCCGACCGCGTGCGAGACGATCGTCCATATACGAAATACGGCCAAAAAACCAATTGCGATCAGCAGCCAAACGAATGCGAGTTGAGTGATTTCCCACGCGCGTTTCACGATTCCCCCGTATTTGATTTTTGGGCGATCGTAGCATGCTGGACGGAGGTCGCATGGGGTTCGTGATTGTCCCGATCTCCCTAGGCGAAGCGAACGCCTTCGTCGCCGAGCATCACCGGCACCACGCGCGTGTCGTCGGCCACAAGTTCAGCATCGCTGTCGCAGATGACATGTTGATGGGCCGAGCCGACTGCACAGGCATCTGCGGCGTTGCGATCGTCGGCCGTCCGGTCGCGCGCGGCAACGACGACGGCTGGACGCTCGAGGTGACGCGTTGCTGCACCGACGGCACGCGCAATGCCTGCTCGGCACTCTACGGCGCCGCGTGGCGCGCGGCGCGCGCGCTCGGTTACGCGCGGCTCATCACCTACACGCTGCCGGCCGAGGGCGGCGCAAGTCTCCGCGGCGCCGGCTGGCATCTGGTCGGCGCGCGCGGTGGCGGCAACTGGAACACGCCTTCGCGACCGCGCATCGATACCGCTGCGCGTCTGCGTGGGCAGAAATTGTTGTGGGAAGCCCAATGAACGATCTCCCGAATCCTCTCACCCCTGTGGACTGCGACCTGCGCAACTTCCGCGAAATGCCGATCGACGTGCCGCGACTCCTCGGCTCCGACCTCGTGCACGATGAGTCGCCCGAGGCGTGCTGGTCGGCGATGCTGCTCTGGTGTGTGTCGTGGCACGAGGTGCCGGCCGGCAGCATACCGGACAACGACGATTGGCTCGCGAAACGCGCAGGGTACTGGCACAAAGGCAAGCTCGATCCGACGTGGCACGACGTGCGCGACGGCGCTCTGCATGGTTGGATCAAGTGCAGCGACGGGCGCCTTTATCACCCGGTCCTCGCTGAAAAGGTCAATGCCGCATGGTTCTCGAAGCATCGCCACGCGCACGACAAGCTCGGCGAGCGCATCCGGAAGCGCAATAAGGCCAGGGCGGAGCGTGGGCTTGTTCCGTTGGAAGTGCCCGACCTGGACGCATGGATCGATATGGGTCGTCCGATGGAACGCGATCTTTTTCCGGAGGAATTTAGCACTCCTTCCGGTGGAAACGATGTGGAATTCCGGCGGAAGAAGGAGCCTGTTCCGGCGGAAGGCGGCCACGCTCAGGCGGAAGCTGGCGGAAAAAACGGGCGACCGGCAGGGCGTCGACCCGCTGTCCACTCGGCTCAAGGTCACTCGAATGGTAAAAATTACGGCTCCGCCGGAATTCCCGGATTTTCCGGCGGAAACGAAGGATCTTCCGGCGGAAGAGATGGAAATTCCGACGGAAGCGATAGCGGTTCCACTGGAATTCCCTCGAAAAACGCTCTGAACAGAGCGGAGCGGAATAGAACAGAACATGTAAACACAGCAAGCGGCGGCGGTACAGCACAGGCAGTAGCGCGCGACGACGCGCCGATCGCCGCCGCCGCATTCGTCGAAATCCTTCGCTCGTCGGGCGTCGGCTTCGCCGTCGATGACGCGCGGTTGGCCTGTTGGCCAGGCCGCGGCGTGACGGCCGACGACCTGCGCGCGGCCATCGCCACGGGCCGCAAACGCCGGGAGCGCGAGCGCTCCGAACAGCCGCTGAACGTCGGATTCCTCGACACGATCCTCGGCGATCTCCTCGCCGCGCGCGCCGCGACGGCCGCGACAGGCACGCGCGCCGTCGGCGACTGGTGGCGCTCGTGGACCGGGATCGTTGACCACGGCGGCACGCTCGGCATCGAGCAGGGTCGCGACGAACCTCCGTTCGATTTCAAGCTGCGCGTGTTCGACGCGGCCGGCGACGGCCCGTGGTGGGACGAGCACAACCGCGCATTTCGCAACACTGCCGGGCCCATCGCGGCCGGCGCATTGATGGGGGACGGGCGATGAACTGCAAAGTCGGCGACATGGCCGTGATCACGCGCGGCAAAGCCCGCGACCGCATCGTCGAGGTGAAGGCACCCTACGGCGACTACCTGGGCTTCGGCTTCTGCTGGTATGTCGAGGCACCGACGCCGATCCCGGGAACGGACGTCCTCACGTTTCGGCCATGCGAGCTGAAGACCGGTTGGATTCCCGATGCGTGGCTGCGCCCGATCAGCGGCGTGCCGGTGACGGACAACGTGAGCGACGAGGTGACGGCATGAAGCGAATCACGAAGGCGATGAAGCAGGCCGGCGGCCATCGCTACTGCTGCGAATGCGCAGCGCATGGCCCGCGCGTGAAGGCGCACTGGACGCACAAGGGGCGCGACTACTGCGATGCGCACAAGCCGGTCGAGACGGCTGCGCGGCCCACGCGCGAGGTGCCGGCATGCTGATCAAAATCTCCCGCGACACGTTTGTCTGTGTGCATCGGCAGGGCTTCTTCTTCCGTCTGCGCGGCAAGGGGCTCGCATTTGAGATCGACCACCGGCGGTACTTCTCCGAGCGCTATGGCTACCGGAAGGTCTACCGGTTCGGCCGGCTCTCGTTGGAGGTGCTTCGGTGACCCAGCAATCTCTCATCGCGCAATCGCCCGTCGCGCGGCGCGTCGAGTTCGTCGTACCGGGCAAACCGGTTGCGAAGGGGCGTCCGCGTTTCTCGCGCCGCAACGGCATCGTGCGGACGCACACGCCCGAGGAATCCGAGCGCTACGAGAACCTCGTGAAGATGGCCGCCCGCACGGCGATGCGCAGCGCCGCGCCGTACGCCGGTCCGATCCGTCTGATCGTGCACATCGGTCTGCCGATCCCGGCGAGCTGGTCGATGAAGCGGCAGGGCGAAGCGGCGGCCGGCGCCATCGGCGCGACGAAGAAGCCGGACGCCGACAACGTTGTAAAGGCGTTGAAGGACGGCATGAACGGGGTGGTGTACGTCGACGACGGCCAGGTCGTCGACCTCTGGGTGTCGAAGCGCTACGCGCGCACGCCGGGCGTGCGCATCGAGGCGATCGAGTTGAATTTGAAGTCAGCATAAGGAGCGGGGCCTTGAAAGCTAAAAGCAAACTCACCATCAACGAGATGATCGGGAAGATGAAGCCCGGCGTCCGGTATTCGGCACACGACCTCGCACGCCGCTTGAAGCACCCCGTTTCGTCGGTGCGCCAGCTGCTGTCGCTCGACGTCGCGCTTGCGCGGCTCGACTGCCATTCGGAGAGCCGCGGCCGGATGTACTCGCTCACGGGCACTAGCCGCTCGCCGGGCACGCACGTGGACACGCGCATCCGGCCGGACTTCACGAGCAACCTCTCGGGCTACATGGCGGAGCTCAACACGCGCCAGGCGCTGGCGATGATGACGCGGGGTGGCCGGTGATCGCCATCTTCGAGAACACGCAGCAGGCGCTGCACGTCAGCTTTCTCGTGACGTCGCTGCCGCCGCGGCAGAAGCAGCAGTTCCGCCTCGCGCTGATCCAGATCCTCGAATCGGTCGGTCGTCTCAGCACGCGCCAGGCTGAATTCCTCGACTACCTGTACGGCACCTCGTCGGGGACGATCAACTTCGATGGGTTGAGCGGTGACGAAATCCGGGCCCAGTGCGCGATGGTCGTCGGCGCGGTGCGCGATCATCTGCTGAAGCCGGAACGCAACGCGGTGTGGCTGCGATACGCCTGCGGGATGCCGGCGCGCCCCGCGAGCGCCACGCGCGCGGCAGACCCGGGTATCCCGCCGTCGGCCGAGTGGAAGCGGGCGCTGGTCGAGATGCGGACGTACCTGCGGCCGTCGCTGACGGTAACCAACGGCAAGGCGATCATGGCGCTGATCGCAGGGCACTCGCAGGTGCGGCTGCGTCAGGACGGGTTGTCGTATCGGGAAATCTCCGAAGAGACGCACGTCACGGTCCGGACACTCGAGCGGAACGCGCAGATCATCCGGAAGCGCCTCGCCGAGTTAGAGCGCCAAGCCGTGAAGCGGCTGACGCCGCTCTTCGAGCGAAACAACGTGACGATCGCGGAGGCCGTTGAGGCATAAGGGGTACGGCGAAAATTCCCCTTGCTATTGTGGCGGACAGGGTATAGATTTTCGCCAGATTGCAGAGTTGCGACCAAAGCCCGCTGAGCCGACAAGCCAGCGGGCTTTTTCGTTGTGGCCTGTCCGGGCTATACTGCCCTCGGCCTTAGCTGCGCCGGCGGGAAAGACGCACCGAGGTGATCAGCCAGCGCGCCGAAAGGTGCAGACGGGTTTCCGCCGCCCTGCTGGCACCAGACATATCGAGCCCGCTGCGCGAAAGCCAGCGGGCTTTTTCGCTTACTGGCCTTTACTGCGCTCCAGTATCATTCGGCGCAATTCTTCGATCTGCGTTCGGATATCGCGGAGCTGCTCAGTGATTTCGGATTGCGTTGCACGCTGCGTGTTATCCAGAATCCGCGTTTGACTCAGGATAGCTCGAATGACCATGTTGCTATCCTTCATACCGAGAGTCCATGAGTTCTCGTTGAGATTGCGCAGATCGTTGTAGTGTTTATCGTTGATATCGTCTGTCATTTTTGGCCCCGATTTTGTGGAGGGTGCATCCTACTGCGTTTCGACTAGCCTTGTCATGCGGCTAGCGAGATAAGGAGCACTCGATTTGGTAATGATCCGCGAGTAGGGGAAGTCTATGCCCAAATCTCGGGCCTACATCAATAGTCCCGTCGTTACCCGACCGGTGCCCCCAGACTTTATGGTCGACGGCTCGAACTGGTTTCGCTATGTGGTGCCGGCCGACGGCGTCACCGAGTGGGTGAACGAGACGCTTTTGCGCGACGGCGCTCCGCTGCACAACCCTGATCACGAGCACCTGGTCGATGCCGACGTCGCCTACCTCTGGGCGGCCGTCGAGAACGTGCGCCAGATGCGCCGCGTCGTCGGCCAGTGCGAAGAGGTGACGATCCGCGCGGGCGGCTGGCAGCGCGCCCGGCAGGAACAGCAGTTCCTCGAATGGTTCGGCCGCGTGCCGGCGTTCCTGATCACGCTCGATGCGCACTACGCGCGCGAGTGCAACGACCTGCAGTGGTGCGCGCTCGTTGAGCATGAGCTGTATCACATCGGCCAGCGCACCGACGAGTTCGGCGCGCCGGCATTCACGAAGGACGGCATGCCGAAGCTCGGCATCCGCGGGCACGACGTTGAGGAGTTCGTCGGCATCGTCCGGCGCTACGGCGTGGCTGGCGGCGCGGGCGATACCGCGAAGCTAGTTGACGCCGCACGGCGCGCGCCCGAGGTCGGCCACGTCGACATCGCCCGCGCCTGCGGTACCTGCATCCTGCGGGCCGCATAACCCGAACGTTTCCCCGCTATGGCAGCACTTCCCGACGCGATCAAGGTGTTCATCGTGCAGTCGCTGGCGTGCTTCGACACGATCTCGCGCACCGCGAAGGCCGTGCGGGAAGAGTTCGGCGTCGAGGTGTCGCCGCAGCAGTGCGAGCGCTACGACCCGACGAAGCGCGCCGGATCGACGCTGAGCAAGAAATACCGCGAGATCTTCGAGCGCACGCGCGAGGAGTTCCTCAACGACACATCGCGCATCGGCGTGTCGCACCGTGCCGTGCGCCTGCGTGCGCTCGACCGTGCCGTCGCGGAAGCGGAGCGACGCAACAACCTGCCGCTGATGGCGCAGCTGCTCGAACAGGCTGCGAAGGAATCCGGCGACGCCTACACGAACCGGCGCCGCCTCGAACATACTGGGGAGAACGGCGGCCCGATCGAGAACAGGACGGTCGTCGTCGATGAAAGCCAGGTCGCAGCCGCCGTCGCCAAACTCGAAGACGAGTATTGACCCCGCCATCGAGCGGGCCGTCCTGAAGGCGAAGTGCGAGCGGGATCACCTGTTCTTCAGCCGGTACTTCTTCAAGCACCGCCAGGCGATCAAGTTCCGGGTCAACTGGCACCACGTGCTGATCGCCGACACGGTGCAGCGCGTGATCGACGGCACGCTGAAGAACGTCGTCATCAACGTGCCGCCGGGCTCGTCGAAGACTGAGCTGGTCGCGATCAACCTGATCGCTCGCGGCCTCGCGCTGAACCCGCGCGCGCGGTTCCTGCACATCAGCTACTCGGACGACCTCGCGCTGCTGAACAGCGAGACGGCGCGCGACATCGTCGCATCCGATGAGTACCAAGCGCTCTGGCCGCTTAAGGTGGCTGACGACGCGAAGTCGAAGAAGCGCTGGAATGTGCTCCTCGACGGGAAGAAAGCCGGCGGCGTGTACGCCGTTTCGCTCGGCGGTCAGATCACCGGCTTCCGTGCCGGGCACATGACCGAGGGTTGGCAGGGCGCGATCATCATCGACGACCCGCTGAAGGTCGAGGACGCGTACAGCAAGACGAACCGGGACAAAGCCAACCGCAAGCTGCAGTCGACCGTGAAGAGCCGAAAGGCGAATCCGGACACGCCGATCATCGTGATCATGCAGCGGCTCGCCGAGGAAGACCCGACGGGCTTCATCAAGGCAGGGAAGCTGCCGGGCGACTGGGAATTCATCGAGATTCCCGCGCTGATCACGGACGAGTACGTCGCGAAGCTGCCGGCGCACATCCGCAACCGCGTCGAGTGCGACGAGCGGGACGCGGACGGCCGGTACAGCTACTGGTCGTACAAGGAACCGCTGCACGAACTGCTCGCGTCCGAGAAGGCCGACGCGTACGTGTTCAACGGCCAGTACATGCAGCGGCCGTCGCCGTTGGGCGGCGGCATCATCCAGAGCGGCAAGTTCCTGCGCTACGGCGCGCTGCCGCAGCTCCAGTACCGGAAGATCTTCGCCGACACCGCGCAGAAGACCGCCGAGCGCAACGACTACAGCGTGTTCGAGTGCTGGGGTCTGGGATACGACAACCGTCTGTATCTGATAGACCTGATCCGCGGAAAGTGGAAGGCGCCGGAGCTGAAGCAGCACGCGCTCGACTTCTGGAACAAGCACAACGCGATCGGCGCCGGCGACCCGGGCGCGCCGGTGCTGCGCCAGATGAAGGTCGAGGACAAGTCCAGCGGTACCGGGCTGATCCAGGACATTCAGGCCGAGGGCGGAATCCCGATCGAAGGTATCGAGCGCGTGAAGGACAAGCTGACGCGCGTCATGGATGTCGTCAGCCATATCGATGCCGGCAACGTTGCGATCCCGTCCGAGGCCGACTGGGTGAGCGACTTCGTCGCCGAGTGTGACTCGTTCACCGCGGACGACACGCACATGCACGACGACCAGATCGACCCCATGGTCGATGCCATCAACGACATGCTGGGAGTTGCTCGAGACCTGTCGGTCTGGGAGCGGCTCGCCGGCTGAGCACCACCGGACCAACCCAGAATGTCGCGAAAGAAACCGCAGACCCGGCCGTCGACGCCGACGCCCGGCGCGGCGGCCGTAGGCATGCGCACGGCCGACTCGTTCGCCAACTTCCAGGCTCGTCTCGGTTGGGGCGCCGACAATCAGTCGTCCGCCTCGCAATACACGCTCACGTACCAGAGCCGCAACCGGATCTGGCTCGAGGCGGCATACCGCGGCTCGTGGATCGTGCGCGCGGCCGTCGATGCAATTCCGGAGGACATGACCCGCAAGGGCATTGAGATGTCCGGGCTCGACCCGACGGACGTCACGAAGATCGAGACGGCGATGACGCGCCTCGCGATCTGGGACCAGCTCTGCGACACCGGGAAGTGGGCCCAGCTGTACGGCGGCGCGATCGCGGTGATGCTGATCGACGGCCAGGACATGTCGACACAGCTGCGCGTCGAGACGATCGGGAGGGGGCAGTTCAAGGGCCTGTTGGTGCTCGATCGCTGGATGGTGGCGCCGCCGGTCGGCGAGACGGTGACCGAGTTCGGGCCGCATCTGGGCATGCCGAAGTTCTACGACGTGTTGCCGTCGGCTATCGGGCTGCCGCAGGGCCGCATCCATTACTCGCGCGTCATCCGGCTGGATGGCGAAGCGCTGCCGTTCTACCAGCGCATCAGCGAAAACGGATGGGGCCTGTCGATCCTTGAGCCGATGTGGGATCGACTGATTGCGTTCGACAGCGCGACCGTCGGCATCGGCCAGCTCGTCTACAAGGCGCACCTGCGCACGCTGAGCGTGAAGGGCTTGCGCCAGATCATCGCGCAGGGCGGCCCGGCGCTCGCCGGGCTGATGAAGCAGGTCGAGATGATCCGCTTCGCGCAGACGAACGAGGGCCTCACTCTTGTCGACGGCGAGGATACGTTCCAGACGCATCAGTTCTCGTTCAGTGGACTGCCGGACGTGCTGCTGCAGTTCGCGATGCAGCTCAGCGGCGCGACCGGCATTCCGCTCGATCGCCTGTTCGGCCAGCAGCCGGCCGGCCTGAGCGATACCGGCGAGGGATCGCGTCAGCTGTACCACGAGAAGGTGCACGCGCGGCAGGAGCGGAAGTTTCGGAACCCGCTGCACGTGCTGATCGACGTGGTGAGTCGTTCGACTGTCGGTCAGCAGTTGCCGGAGGACTTCGGCTACGAGTTCCGGCCGCTGCAGGAGATGACCGCCGCTGAGAAGGCTGAGATCGGCAACAAGACGGTCGACTCGGTCTCGAAGGCAGTCGACGCCGACCTGATCACGCGCAGCCAAGGCATGCGCGAGCTGAAGGCGTCGTCGCCGGATACAGGCATGTTTGGCGACATCTCCGACGAGTCGATCGAGCAAGCCGAGGCCGACGAGCAGTTGCCCGAGCCGCCGGCGATCGAAACGTCGCTGCCTGGCGGCGGAGCACTGCCGTCGCCGGCGGCGCGCACCGGCGATTCGCTGATTCGCCGCCTGTTCCGACGCTCATGATCCTCACCCTCGACCGAAAGCGTGACCGGAAGAAAAACCCGGTCCGGCTGACCGTGCCCGAGCAGCAGTACGGCACGCAGCTGCGCAAAATCGCTGATCAGGTCGGCGTCCTGGTGAAAGGCTTCCCGCCCGGGGACGCGTCCTTCGCACCGACGATCGAGGAACTGCTGCGTCGCTATGCCGACGCGCTCGCGCCGTGGGCCGAGTCGACGGCGGCGCGCATGCTCGCTGATCTGAGCCGGCGCGACGAACAGGCGTGGATGCAGCGCGAGGCCGACATGTCGCGCGCGCTGCGCGACGAGATCCAGAACGCGCCGACCGGCGAGACGCTTCGCCAGCTCATGGCCGAGCAGGTGACGCTGATCACGTCGATTCCGCGCGAGGCCGCCGACCGCGTGCACAAGCTGACGCTGGAAGGCCTGGTCGACAGCACCCGCTCGAGCGACATCGCGAAGATGATCGCCGCCTCGGGCGAGGGCGCAGCCAGCCGCGCCACGATGATCGCGCGTACCGAGGTGTCGCGCGCGTCGACGGTGCTGACCGAGGCGCGGGCGCGCGGCATCGGCGGCACGCACTACATCTGGCGCACCAGCGGCGACGGCGCCGTGCGGCCCGGCCATCGCGAGATGGAAGGGAAGGTCTGTTCTTGGGACGAGCCGCCGGAGGTCGAGGAGAACGGCGTCTACATGCGGTTCCACCCGGGCTGCATCTGGAATTGCCGCTGCTGGGCCGAACCGATCATCGGGGATTGACCATGCCGAAGATGCACCTGACCGCGCTGGGTTCGCTGCTGTTCGAATGCCCGTGCGGCGATCTGCACGTCATCTATCCGGCCGGCTGCTCGGCGCAGCATCCGGCTCGGTGGCAGTGGAACGGTAGCCTCGACGCGCCGACGTTTTCCCCGTCGCTGCGCGTCTCGTATGACCTGCCCGGTGGCGCTGAACACGTCTGCCACTCGTTCATCACCGATGGGCGCATCCAGTTCTGTGCCGACAGCACGCATCCACTCGCGGGCCAAACCGCTGACATCCCCGATTGGGTCGATTGACCCGCCAGATACCGATGAAACTCTTCCGCTTTCGAACGGCCGACCACGCGTGCACGTGCGGCGGCACGCACGCGGCGCCGGCGCGCGCTCGCACTCGTGACGGCGTGACCGCGTCGGGAATGTACACAACCGAGCAGATCGGCGAGCGTCAGTCGATGACGCCCGAAGGCTTCCTCCTCTGTGAGGCCGTGCCTATCGCGCGGATCGGCTCGCAGGACTACGTATACAGCGAACTGCCCGAGCTGGAAGCGAAGGACGGAATCATCGTCGCCGAGCGCACCGCGGATGTGCTGTTCAGTCCGGAGACGCTCGCGAGCTTCGAGGGCAAGCCGGTCACGATCAACCATCCGTCGGATTTCGTGACGCCCGCCAACTACATGTCGGTCGCGCGCGGCACCGTGCGAAACGTGCGCCGCGGCGAGGGTGAGCATGCCGACCTGATGCTGGCTGACCTGCTGATCACCGATGCCGAGGCGATTCGCCGTGTGCAGTCGAAAGACCTGACGGAGGTCAGCAACGGCTACGACGCCGACTACGAGCAAATCGCGCCGGGGCGGGCGCGACAGGTGACGATCGTGGGCAACCACGTCGCACTCGTGAAGAACGCCCGCTGTGGCCCGGTCTGTTCGATCGGGGATAGCAGTCCCAACCTACTCCCGACAGGAGATTCCAGCATGGCAACGAAGAAGAAGCCCGCGCAGTCGACGCTCATGGAGAAGCTGCGCAAGGCGTTCATGACGCGCGATTCCGACGCGTTCGAGCAGGTCGCGGGCGAGATGACCGGCGACGAGGGCGACGAGCCCGGCGACGGCCAGCCGCAGATCCACATCCACATGCCCGGAACTGCCGAGGCGAAACCGGCCGTCGCAGCCACCGGTGACGACGATGCGGGCGGTGCTGGCGGCGCGGATGCGCTGCAGCAGGTGCTCGATGCGATCAAAGCGGTGGACGGCAAGGTCGATGCGGTGGTCGCGCGGGTGACGAAGCTCGAGACCGGCGGTGCGGCGACGGGCGATGGCGATGGCCTCGACGACGACGATGACGACGACGCCATGCTCACTGGCGATGGCGAAGGCGGCGGCGACGACAAGGGCGGAACGAAGACCGGCGACAGCAAGGACCTGGCTGACGAGTTCAAGCAAGCGCTGTCCCTCGCCGAAATCCTCGCGCCCGGCGTGCGCCTGCCGACGTTCGACGCGAAGGCGGTCCGCAAGAAGACGACCGACTCGCTCTGCGTGCTGCGCCGGCGCGCGCTGCGCGCGGCACTCGACAACGAGAACGCCGAGACGGTGAAGTCGGTGCTCGGCGGCGTGGATCCCTCGGGATTGCCTTGCGCCGTCGTGGCCGGCTATTTCAACGCAGCGGCCGCTCTCGTGCGCAGCAAGAACTCGGCCGTCACGTCGCGCAAGACCGGCGACGCCGGCGCGCCGGAAAAGAAGGATATCAACCAGGTTCACGCCGAATTCTGGGCGAACCACAAGTAAGGAGCCGACATGCCTTCCGTGTATCAAGCAATTCAGTACCGCATGCCGGCTGGCTTTGCCGGTGATCTCCAACGTGCCGAAGTCGCGACGATCGAGACGCAGTTGATCGATCCGACTGCGCCGCCGACCGCCTTCGGCGTTGCCGTGAAGATGGTGAACGGCAAGGTGCAGCCGATCAACAATGCAGCCGACACCGCGGCGATCGTCTACGGCGTGAACCTCCGGGCATATCCGATCCAGGGCAACGGCTCGGATCCGCTCGGCACGTCGACGCCGCCGACCAGCGGGCCGACCGACATCCTGAAGCGCGGCTACGTCGATGTTTCGCTCGGCGGCACGACCGCTGCAGCGAAGAACGGGACGGTGTACGTGCGTGTCGCGGCCGCAGCCGCCGGCAAACCGCTGGGCGGCTTCGAAGCCGCTGCGGACGGCGCCAACACGGTCGCGATGCCGGCCAGCTGGTATTTCACCGGGCCGGCCGATTCGTACGGCGTCACCGAGATCGCCGTCAATATCTGATTCCCGGCGCTGACTCAGCGCTTCACCCGAAGCCCCGCTCTTGCGGGGCTTTTGCATTTCTGGAGCCATTGAATGGACATGTCCGAACTGAAGCACCTGCGCCGGGCCGGGGCCTCGATCCCGATGTCGGCAGCCGTCGCGGAAGCAACGCGCCGGCTCGTCCGCGCACGCACGCAGGACCAGCAGTACACCTACGATCGCGCGACGATCGATTCGACCGGGGTTTTCCTCGTCGGACAGCTCGAACGCCTCGACCAGACGCTGAACGAGCCGCTCGTCGAATACACGTGGTCGCGCGACGTTTTCATCCGCACCGACGTGTCGGCGGCCGACGAGATCGCGTCGTTCACGAACTCGGCATACGGGATGAGCGGCGGAATCAACCCGGCCGGCCTGAACTGGATCTCGAACGAGGGCAATGCCCTCGCTGGTCCGTCGGTCGACATCGGCAAGACGGGGCAGCCGATGCGCCTCTGGGGTGCCGAGGTCAAGTACACGGTGCCCGAGCTGGTGAAATCGCAGCTTCTCGGCACGCCGATCGACGCGCAGAAGGTCGATGCCATGAACCTCAAGCGGAACATGGACATCGACCAGATCGTGTATTTCGGCGATCCGCAGCTCGGCTTCACCGGCCTGGTCAACTCGAACAGCGCGGTCGCGAGCGTGACGAACGTTCCGAATGGCGCGAAGGGCACGCCGCAGTGGACGACGAAGACGCCCGACGAGATTCTCGCCGACGTCAACGAAATCCTGACGTCGGCATGGCAGGCGTCCGGCTGGAAGGTCAAGCCGAATCGCCTCATGCTGCCGCCGGCTCAGCTCGGCTGGGTCGCCTCGCAGGTCATCAGCTCGGCCGGCAACAAGTCGATCCTGACCTACCTGCTCGAGAACAACATCTGCACGCAGCAGGGCGTGAAGCTCGAGATTCTGCCGCTGAAGTGGCTGATCGGCGCCGGCGTCGGCGGTACGCCGGGCACGCTCGGCACGGTGGACCGGATGGTCGCGTACAACAGCGACAAGAAGTACGTCCAGTACCCGATGACCGACCTGCAACGCACGCCGCTGGAATACCGCTCGCTGTTCCAGATCACGACCTACTGGTCGCGCCTGGGCCAGATCGAGTGGCGCTACGGCGTGACGGCGGCTTACCGGGACGGGATCTGACATGCCGAAGCTCTACGTTCATACCCCGTTCACGCTCCGGCACGACGACGGCGCGCTGGAGCATTTCCCGGCCGGTGAGCGCGATTTCCCGGAACCCGTTGCTGCGCACTGGTACGTGAAGCACCACACGCGCGAGCCGGGCGACGCGACGCCGACGGCGGCCGTCGCGCCGGCCGACGGAGCAGAACTCGCCGCGGCGCGCGCGGCACTGGAAGCGCAGGCCGCGCAACTGGCGTCCGCGCGCGAAGATGCCTCGAAAGAGGCCGCACGCCTCGCCGAGCAGCGTGCCGAGCTCGAGACGTTCGGCAAGGATCTCGACGCGCGCGCGGGCGAGCTCGACGCGCGCGAGGCGGCGATCGTTACGCGTGAGCAGGAACACGCTGCCGCCGCACGGGAACATGCCGAACGCGTCGCGGCTTTCGAAGCCGCACAGAAGGCGTCCCAGTCGGACGCTGGCAGTCAGCGCGGGAACGGGAAGAAGGCATAATTGCCTGTCGGCGGCGCGCCGCAAATCGGCGGCCGCCGGCCCCGCTCAATCGAATAGGTGACCAGTGGACATCGCCCAGTTTCGCCAGACGTTCCCTGAATTCGCGAACACGACGCTTTACCCCGATCCTGTCGTCCAGATCTGGTTGACGGTGGCTGTGTCGCTGGTGAACCCGTTGCGGTGGATGGAGCTGACCGACATCGGTATTGGCTTGGTCACTGCGCACCACCTTGCGATCGGGATGCGCGACCAGAATACCGCGGCAGTGGGCGGCGTCCCCGGCCAAGTCACTGGCCCGCAGACGTCCAAGTCCGTCGACAAGGTCAGCGCCAGTCAGGACACGAGTGCCGTAACGTTCGACGATGCCGGGTTCTGGAACAGCACGATGTACGGCGTTCGCTATTACACCCTTGCGCGATCGATGGGTGCAGGTGGATTGCAGATTTAGGAAACGAAGGTCGAGGTCTCCATGGTCGTGAAGATGCCGAAGGACAACCTCGACGCGGTGTTGAAGTCGATCAGCTCGCTCGTCCAGCAACAGGTGCTGGTCGGCGTGCCCGATAGCACCGCCGGCCGCAAGGATGAAGGCGACCCGATCAGCAACGCGGAAATCGGCTACATCATGGAGACCGGTTCCCCGGCGAACAACGTGCCGGCGCGGCCGCACCTCGTGCCGGGAGTCGAACACGCGCTGCCGGCCGTGACCGCGCAGTTGCAGCGCGGCGTCGGCGCGGCGCTTGACGGCAAGATCGAGAAGGTCGATCAGCAGCTTCACGCGGCCGGCACGCTGGCCGTGTCGTCGGTCCGGCTGACGATCAGGAACAGCGTCCCACCGCCGCTCGCGCCATCAACGGTGGCGAACCGGTACCGGCAGCGCCGCACGAAGGGCCCGCGCAAGGCCGAGAAGGACTATGCCGCGCTGATCGACGCCGGCGCGCAGGCGGCAGGCATGAGCCTAGCCGAGATCCAGTCGGCGGCCGGCATCATCCCGCTGATCAACACCGGCGAGTATCTGAAGTCGATCACCTACGTGGTGCGGCGCCGGAAGAAGTAACTCAACACCTCACACCTGATGGGCCGCCGCGTGCGGCCCTTTTGCATTGGAGTCGCGCATGGCGTTCCTCGACGTAACCGACGTCCTGCTCGATCCGGATT
This sequence comes from Burkholderia sp. YHN3-13, assembly GCF_055810675.1. NCBI lineage: Bacteria > Pseudomonadati > Pseudomonadota > Betaproteobacteria > Burkholderiales > Burkholderiaceae > Burkholderia > Burkholderia sp. YHN3-13. The sequence continues at coordinate 44,475 of NZ_JBVVNQ010000024.1, forward strand.
TCATGGACATGGGCCTGATCTGCAATCGCATGACGCAGACGGTTGATGGCCACGGCCGCGCGCAGAACACCGCGGCGTCGACGCAGTTCGCCGCTGTCGTGACGAGCGACACGGGCGACATCCTGCACCGCAACGCTGACGGGAGCCGAATCATCGGCTCGATCACGCTGCATACGATGTTCCGGCTGATCGACGGGAGCGCGGGTTACGACGCCGACGAAGTCGTGTGGGCCGGACGCACCTACACCGTCGTCAACGTGAACGACTACTCGCACTTCGGCCGCGGCTTCGTCTGCGCGACGTGCGATCTGAAGCCTCTTTCGGGATGACGCTATGACCGACAGCTCGACAGGCGGATACCTGGCGCCAGCCGTCGATACGCCGCCGCCCGAGGACGATGCACTCGACGATCTGGTCCACGACCTGATCGCGGGCATCACGGCTCTTCCGGCGGACCTCGTACGGCCGCGCTGGCAGCAGACCGTGCCGAAGCAGCCCGAGCCGACTGTGAACTGGTGCGCGTTCGGCGCGCAAGAACAGGAGCCGGACGCAGGGCCCGTGATCCAACACGACGGCGCGGGAGATGGGCACGACACGTACATCCGGCATCAGGACGTCGACGTGATGTGTACGTTCTACGGGCCGAGCGCTAAGGGCTATGCGCAGCGCCTCGCCGACGGCCTCGCAATCCCGCAGAACCGCGAGCAGCTCCAACTCCTCGACATGGCGTTTGTCGGCGTCGGCACGATTCGCCCAGCCCCGGACCTCGTCAACCAGCAATGGGTGCGTCGCTACGACATGACAGTGAATCTGCGACGCAAGATCACGCGCACCTATGCAGTTCTGAACCTGTTGTCGACGGAGTTCTCGTTTTCCACCGATGAAACGGAGCCGGTGACATCGCGCGGGCGCGTGCACCAATAGCTCTATTTGCGCTTGCCGGAGAACGCCGATCCGCTCACGACGCGTTCGAGCATGTCGACCTTGCCGTGGTTCTTTATGGTTCCAGCCGGCGGCAGTTCGGGGCTGATTGGGCCAAGCGCCCTGATGCAACCGCTACATAAACGGATCAACCCTTGACTTGTATCGGCCAAAGAAAGGTTTCCTTCAGAGCCGCACCGAAAGCACGGACCGCGCTGATCGAGAACTCGTGTTTTTCCGACCAGGCGCATTCGTGATTTGAGTGGGTGGTCCTTCTTCTTAGGCATTCGCAGATCTCCGAGGCATCGCTACGGAGACTATATCCGAACCGATCTATACCCCCCGATAAGGGGAACCTTCAACTTTTGGGGATCAGTATGTCCAACGGACTGCCGGTATCGCGCCGGATCAACGTGACGCTCAGCCTCGCGGCGCTCGCGGCGCAGGGCGCCAACCTGAACACCGCGCTCATTCTGGGCGCATCGACGGTGATCGACACGAACGAGCGGATGCGCCCATATGCTGGGATCACCGACGTGGAGGCTGACTACGGCACCGCGGCGCCGGAGTACTCCGCTGCCGCGCTGTACTTCGGCCAGACGCCGAAGCCGCAGAGCGTATGCATCGGCCGCTGGGCGAAGACGGCGACGTCGGGCTCGCTGCGCGGCGGCGTGCTGTCGACGGCGCAGCAGTCGCTCGCGCTGTGGCAGGCGGTCACGAACGGCGCGTTCAACATCACGATCGACGGCACCGCGCGCAACGTGTCCGCGCTGAACTTCTCGGGCGTGTCGAACCTGAACGGCGTGGCCTCGATCGTGCAGGCGGCACTGGCGTCGTACGCGACGGTCGTGTGGACGGGCAGCCAGTTCCAGGTGACGAGCAAGTCGAGCGGGATCGGCGCGGCCGCGAGCGGCACGATCACGTTGACGGCGAATCCCGCGGCAAACGACACGGTCACGATCAACGGCACCGCCGTGACGTTCGTCGCGGCCGCGCCGGCTGGCAGCCAGGTGCTGATCGGAGCGAACGCCGCGGCCACGGCTGCCAACCTGCAGGCATTCCTCGCCGCTTCGGCGGACGCCAACCTGTCGCAGTGCAGCTACGCGACGGTCGGTACCGTCACGACCGTCACCGCGATCGCATTGGGCAACGCCGGCAACGCGATCACGCTCGCGAAGTCGAGCACCGCCATCACGCTTTCGGGCGCCACGCTCGCCGGCGGCGTCGCGGCATCGACGGTCAGCTATGCGACCGCGCCCGGCGCCGGCACCGACGTATCCGCGATGCTCGGCCTGACGAGCGCGCTCGCGTCGCCGCCGGTGAGCGGGATCTCGGCAGAGCAGCCGACGGATGCAGTCACGATTTTCCTCGACCGCTTCGCGAACAAGTTCCTCGGGATCGAGTTCGCGGACACCGCGGTGACGGACGACCAGCACGTTGCGGTTGCGGCGATGATTGAGGCCGATCAGGCGCATATCTACGGGATCACGACCCAGAACCCGCAGACGCTGGACTCGACCGTGACGACCGACCTGGCGAGCCGTCTCAAGGCGCTCGGCTACCAGTACACGGCGATTCAGTACTCGAGCGCGAGCCCGTACGCGATCAGTTCGTTCCTCGGCCGTCTGCTGACCGTCGATTTCAACGGCAACAGCACGACGATCACGATGGACTACAAGCAGGAGCCGGGCATCGTCGCCGAAACGCTGTCGACTTCGCAGGCCAATGCGCTGCAGGCAAAGAACTGCAACGTGTTCGCCGCATACCAGAACAACACCGCGATCGTGCAGTACGGCGTCACGCCGAGCGGCATCTTCGTCGACTCGATCTACAACGCGATCTGGTTCAAGAACGCGGTGCAGACGGCGGTCTACAACCTGCAGTACCAGAGCCCCACGAAGATCCCGCAGACGGACGCCGGCAACGCGCTGATCGCCGGCGCGATCTCGTCGGTGTGCGACCAGGCAGTGACGAACGGGTACCTCGCGCCGGGCGTCTGGAACTCGGCCGGCTTCGGCGCCATCGTGCAAGGGCAGACGCTGTCGAAGGGCTACTACGTCTATGCGCCGCCGATTTCGTCGCAATCGCAGGCGGACCGCGAGGCCCGCAAGTCCGTGTCGTTTCAGGTCGCGGCGAAGGAAGCCGGCGCGATCGGCGACGTCGACATCGCGCTCACCGTCAACCGGTAAAGGGAACGCACAGCCATGGCAACTTACAGCTTCATCGATGTCACTGCGACGCTCGTCGGACCGACGGGCATTATCACCCTCGGGTACGGAGAAGCTACCGCCGAGGAAGGCATCGTGATCGCTCGTGCAAACGACACGAACACGATGACGATCGGATCGGACGGCGAGGGCATGCACAGCCTGCACGCCGACAAGTCCGGCCAGGTCACGATCCGGTATCTGAAGACCGCTCCGAACAACGCCAAGCTGATGGCGATGTACGACGCACAGCGCTTGTCGAGTGCGTTGTGGGGTAAGAACCTGATCGAAATCGGCCAGACGGCGGCCGGCGACATCATCACGGCGCGCTCGTGCGCTTTCAAGAAACCGCCGAACATCGCGTACGCCAAGGATGGTGACATCCTCGAATGGGTGTTCGACGCGATCAAGATCGACAGCCTGCTCGGGACGTACTGACCATGGCAACGGAAAAGGAAGTTGGCGGCCAGCGATACCAGCTCGGTCGCATGAACGCGATGCAGCAGTTCCACGTGAGCCGCCGTATCGCGACCGTGCTGCCGCCGCTGATCCGGTCGTACCTCGACATGCAGTCGTCCGACGTGCCGCTCACGAAGAACCTGAAACTGCTCGCGTCGTCGATCGAGCCGGTGATGGACGCGCTGTCGCGTATGAAGGACGACGACGCGGAATACGTCGTCGGCGCCTGCATGCGCGTCGTCGAGCGGCATCATGGCGCTGGCTGGGCGCGCGTCTGGTCACCGACGCAGGACGTCTGCATGTTCGACGACATCGACATGGGCACGATGCTGACGCTCACCGGCTACGTGATCATGGAGAACCTCGGGCCTTTTATTCAAGGGCTGCTTACCGGTCTGGCGAGCAGCCCGAGCGAGGCGACACCAGCTGGGTAAAGACGCTGCCCGGCGGCGAGGACTGGGTGCTGGCGCCCGTGCACGCGCAGATGTGTCTCTACGAATCGCTGCTCGACGGGAAACTCGGCCTGGCCGACATCGCCCTGATGAACGACTCGCTCGCCGTTCGGGCGGACAACGAGGCGGCCGCGCGCCGCAGACAGGAAAGCAAGAATGGCTGAGTCCTCCGTCATCCGCGAGTTTCTGGTCGGACTGGGCTTCAAGATCGATGTCGATCAGGAGAAGAAATTCCGGGACGGCGTCGAGGGGGCGACGAAGAAGACCGAGGAACTCGATAAGGCGCAGGTCAAGGCAGGAAAGTCGGCCGTCACGATGGCGGCCGCGTTCGTCGGCGCTACTGCATTCGTTGCCTCGCGCACTGTCGACTTCGCACAGAAGCTCGAAAGCCTGCACTTCGCTGCCCGTCGGACCAATTCTGCCGCGAGCAGCCTGAAGGCTGTCGCGAACGCCGCGCAGGACGTCGGCGTGAGCGCCGACCAGGCGCAGAGCAGCATCGAGAACGTTGCGCGTTTCATGCGTAACAACCCGGCCGGCGAGAGCTATATCGGCTCGCTCGGCGTGCAGACTCGCGATGCGAACGGGCAACTTCGCGATACCGTCGATATCGTCAACGACATCGGCAAGGCGATGGCGAAGAAGCCGGCGTGGTTGGGAGCGCAGTACGCGCAGCAGCTCGGCATCGACGAAAATTACATGCTGGGTATGCGCGATCAGGCATACCAGCAATCGTACGATCGAGCGAAGGGGGATTACGCGCGGAGCGGCGTCGACACGGCGAACAATGGCGGGCACAGCCTGATGAGCGCGCTGCGCCATCTCCAGAGCGGAATGGAAGGGACGTTCGGCACCGTCGGCACTTTCGGCATTGAGACGGGCGCGACGCTGGGCGGTGGCCTCTTGACTGCGATGGCGGCGAAGAAGGCAGTGCAAGCGGCTGTCGGCCGGGCGCTCGGCGTTGGCGTCGAGAAAGCCGCGACAACCGCCGCGGCCGCAGCTGCGGAGACCGCCGCGACTGCCGCAGCCGGAACGGGTGCTGAAGTCGGCGCCGCTGCTACGGGAGCTGCGATCGCTGGGCGCGCAGGCGTGCTTTCCCGCTTATTGCCGTGGGCCGGCCGTTTCCTTGGGCGGGCCGGTGCGCTCGGGTTGCTGTTTCATAGTGAGGGGCTGAACCAAGGCGAGGGTGAAGAACTGAAGCGACGGCAAGCGCTTGGCCCGACGATCGACGGCCCTGGCTCGAAGAGGGCCGAGGCGTCGGCGCCGGCGGATGCGACACGGGCGTCACCTCCCATCGCAGCAGGACAGCCGGCCGCTGCGAATGCGCCGCCGAGCACGCTCGCCCAGCGAATCTCCGATGCGATCGCAGCATCGAAGGAATCGGAGGCGCGGTCAGGCATTCCCGCGCTCGTTACCTTCGCCCAGTGGGCTCAAGAAAGTGGCTGGGGCAAGAAGATGTCCGGGAAGAACAACCCGTTCGGCATCAAGGCGAGAAAGGGCCAAGCTGGCACTGACGTTGTGACGCATGAAGAGGTGAACGGGAAGCGCGTGAAGATGGTGCAGCGCTTCGCGGACTACGACTCGATGGCAGACGCTTTCACCGCACATGCGAACCTGCTGGCGAAGGGCAAGCCGTACTCGAAAGCGCGCACGCACCTCGACGATCCATTCGCATTTGCCGATGCACTGACGGGCGTGTATGCGACGGATTCGAAGTACGGCGAGAATTTGAAGAGGATTATGCGAGGCATGCTGCAGAAGTCGGAATGGATGCAAGCTCCCGACGTGCGGCGTGACCGGCCGACCCATATCGAAGTGCACAACGACGTGAAGATTCAGGTTACGGGCACTAGCGATCCCGATGCGACGGCGCGGTCCGTGGCGCGAGAGCAGCAAAGCGTGGCGAATGAAACCATCAGGTATGCGGGAGGGATCGGCGGATGACCAGTCTCTCTGACATCCTCGACGTCACGCTGGTCGGTAGCAAGAAGATCGGCAGCATCACAATCTCGGCCGTCGTCGAAGAGGCCTACAACGACAACCTCACGATCACCGAGCAGCCGATCGAGGATGGCGCTCCCGTCAATGACCACGCGTTTATGCGGCCGCGCGCGATCGTCATCAAATGCGGCTGGAGCAATTCCGACTACTCGGCGCTTCTAGGCGCACCGGTCGTGTCGTTTGATCAGACCGGTGCGAACACGATGGCGACCGGTACGTACGTCGATGCCATTTACAGCCAACTGTTGCGACTGCAGGCGAACCGCGAACGGATTGACGTTGTGACGACGCGCCGGAAGTACTCGAACATGCTGATCCAGGGGTTGTCGACCGTCACCGATCGAAAAACGAGCGCCGCGCTGATGGTCACCGCGACGTTGAAGCAGGTGATCATCGTGAGCACCCAGGCGACGAAGCTGCCACCGCGCGACAACCAGGCGAATCCGGCAGCCACTGCCGAGACGCAGAATGCCGGAGTGAAGTCCGCCGCGCCGGCAACACCTTCGCCGGGAGGATCGGTACCCGCTGGATCATGGTGAACTGATGGCGACCTTTCTCGAAATTCCGCTGACTGCGGATCCACAGGTGTTCACGATCACGCTGAGCGGTGTCGACTACCAGATGACGCTCCAGTATCGCGAGGCCGGGGGAGCCGGCTGGATCCTCGACATCGCGGATGCTAGCGGCAACCCGCTGGTCAACGGCATTCCGTTGGTGACGGGAATCGACCTGCTCGGGCAGTATGCTTATCTCGGTTTCGGTGGCCGTTTATGGGTGCAGGGCGCGGCAGATCCTGATGACGTTCCGACGTTCGATGATCTTGGGGTAGGCAGTAAGGTATATTGGGTGACCGACTAGTTCAGGAACGGTATGAGTGACGACAAAGAGCAGAAGGATCGGCTCGACTGGATCGAGAAATCAGCGATCGAGAATTTGAAGGCGCACCACGCCACGGCTGATGTGATCGCAAAGGAAGCATCTACCACGTTGACCGTATTGCTTGCCGGCGCAGCGGGTGGCCTTGCATATGCGGGTAAGGCACTCGATGCGCACAGCTGGACGTGGTACTCGTTTGGAGCTGCTGCATTCACGGCCTGGATGACCTGGCTCTGTTACCGGTGCGTGAAAGAGTGTTTGATGATTTCCCCGATTCCGCAAATCTATAATGAGCCGAGGAATTTGGATGCACCTGAGCTCACGTTGAATGAGCTTCGTGAGCAGGAAATAGCCGGCCTGCAAAATAGAATAGACGAGGCTGCTAAGAGGAATGGCGAGCTCTCGAAGAAAATGAACGATATTCGGAAGCTGGCCGTAGCCAGCCCCCTGGTTTTTGCTATTTCTTCACTGGCGTGGGCGGCGGGCTACTCTTTGGGGGCGTCCGGTTGAAGCCGTCCTGTGAAGGCGTTCGATAGATCGGCTGCGGGTTCGGCCGCGGAGTAACCGGTTTGTTGTTCGATGTAGCCATGGTCTCTGGTGTGGTTAAGGTGTAGGAACCGGTAAACATACCAGAGTTGTAGATGGGCCCCGCCTCGGCGGGGCCTTTTCGTTGGCGGTCGCGATGGCTGAACAGTTCGGACGGAAGTTTTCGCTCATCGTCGGTCAGGACGCGGGCGATGCGCTCGACTTCTCGGACCTGCGAGTCAAGTTCGATATCAAGCGCGGCGACCGGGAAACTCCGAATTCTGCGCTTGTCCAGATCTACAACCTGTCCGACAACACGTCGAAGCGCGTTGAGAAGGAATTCACGCGCATGGTGATCCAGGCCGGCTATCCGGGCAACTTTTCGATCATCTTCGATGGGCAAATCAAGCAGGTATGGCGTGGCCGTGACAACCCGACCGACACGTTCCTGAACGTTCTTGCGGCAGACGGCGATTCTGCGTACTGCTTCGCGAAGGTGATCCAAACGCTGGCGGCCGGTTCGACATATCAGGATCAGGTCAAGGTCGCTCTACAGGCGATGGCTCCGTACGGCGTCACGGCAGGCTATATCGCGCCGCTTCCGAGCAATCCATTGCCGCGCGGGAAGCCGGTTTTCAGCCTGGCTCGCGACGTGCTACGCAGTGTTGCGCGCGCTACGCAGACAGTCTGGAGCATTCAAGACGGTAAGGTGATCATGATCCCTGAAACGTCGTACGCGCCGTACGATATCCCCGAGATCAACTCGAAGACTGGCATGGTGGGATGGCCCGTCCAAATGATCAACGGCGTGAGTTTCCAGACGCTGCTGAATCCGAGCCTGAAGATCGGCGGTTTGGTGCATCTCAACAACGCTAGCATTCAGCAGTATCAGTACAGCTTGAATATCAACCAGCAAGCCGATCAAGGCCGGGCACAACTTGAGAACAAAATCGATTCAGACGGTTTCTATTATCTGATGTCGGTAAACCATCGCGGTGATACACGCGGGAACGAGTGGCATAGCGAGGCTCTGTGCCTTGCCACGGATTCTACGTCGGTGGCCAGATCTATTACAGATAATTTGGTTGTTCAGCCTGAGAATGCGATCAAGAGGTTTGGCTAATCCGAGCGGTGCTGTGATTTTTTGATGTTGCTGAAATATTCATCGAAGCTCATCGCTCGCCCCTTGAGATGACCGGTCCCGTTCTTGTCGAGGGTTGCCGAGTAAAACTCGGTTAATGCCGCCGTGCTCTTGTGTCCGTACGGCCCGATGATCAATACCTCTGCGTTGCTCGCATCGAGCGTTTTACCCCAGCAACCGATATCTGGGTTTTCTGTATTGAATATCGCCGCCTTGTGCATGTAAGGCGCGTCTGCGATCGGGAGCTTGCAAGGCTTGTTTTTGAATAGAACGTAGATGTATCGATCTGCAGACACGTCTTCCGTTGCCGGTGACCCTTTAAACATTACGTAGGCATCTTGTGCCGATGCAGCACCGGACACCAGCATCGCCAGCAAAACGAGCATTTTCATTGTGATTCCCCATGGATAGACGCGAGCGAACCGACGACGAGTTGGAGGCGTTGAAGCATGCCATCGGTGCAAGATTAACCGAAGTCTGGACGGCTCTTCCTGGAACGGTGGAATCGTTCGACCCGGAGACGATGACGGTAACCGTGCAACTGGGCACGAAGGACTCGATTCGAAACGAGGACGGCACCGTCAGCACGTCGCCGTTCCCGCTGCTTACCGACTGCCCAGTCGTCTGGCAGGGCGGTGGCGGCGTGACGGCGACATTCCCGATTGCAGCCGGCGACGAATGCTTGGTCGTGTTCGCCTCGCGTTGCATCGACGCGTGGTGGCAGTCAGGCGGCGTGCAGGAGCAGGCCGAACCGAGGACGCATTCGCTTGCCGACGGTTTCGCACTGGTTGGCGTGCGTTCGCGGCCGCGCGTACTGGCCGGTGTCAGCGGCAGCTCGGCGCAGCTGCGCAGCGACGATGGCGCGACGTACATCGATCTGAACCCGACGCTGCAGAAGGTCAGGATCGTCGCGCCGGGCGGCTTCGACGTCGTCGCGCCGCTCTCGACGTTCTCGGCGGCCGTCACGATCACCGGGCTGCTGACCTTCGTCGGCGGCATGGTCGGGAGCGCGCTGAGCGGCGCCGCCGCGGTGTTCAACGGCGTGCTCAACGTGATCGGACAGATCACAGCGAACGGCAAGCGCGTCGACGACACGCATACGCACCCGGATGCACAAGGCGGGAACACCGGCCCGGTCAACTGAGACACCTATGCGATACCGAAAACTCGACGCTGACGACGACTACGTCTTCGGCAGGTCGGCGAACGACTTCCTCGTGAACTCGCCGGACGCCGTCGCACAGGCCGTGCTGACACGCCTGCGGTTGCTGCAGGGCGAGTGGTTCCTCGATACAACGGCCGGAATGGACTGGCCTGCAGTGATCGGAAAGAACACGCAGGGCACGGCTGACGCGGCGATCCGCGCGTGCATCCTCGGCACGACGGGCGTCACCGAGATCACCGCGTACGCGAGCTCGCTCGACAGCACTACCCGCAAGCTGACCGTCACGGCGACGATCGCGACGCTTTACGGCACCACCACCATCGAGACCACCCTGTGACGACGACGCTCACCACTGTCGCGCCGACCATCAGCGCGAGCGGCATCACCGCGCCGACCTACGCGGACATTTACGCGTACCTGCAGGCGCAGTACCAGGCGATCTATGGGACCGACGTCTATATCGATCCGGACAGCCAGGACGGTCAACTGCTCGCGGTGTTTGCTCAGGCGATCGCGGACGTGAACTCCTTCTGCATCGGCGTCTACAACTCGTTCAGCCCGTCGAAGGCGGTCGGCGCCGGGCTGTCGAGCAACGTGAAGATCAACGGCATCGCGCGGCAGGTAGCGTCCTACTCGACGGCCGACCTGCTGATCGTCGGCCAGGCCGGCACGACCATCACGAACGGCGTTGCGAAGGACGGGAACGGAAACCAGTGGGCGCTCCCAGCGACGGTCACTATTCCGCCGGCCGGCGAGATCACCGTGACGGCGACTTGCCAGACGCTCGGTGCGATCGCTGCGCTGGCCGGCACGATCGACCAGATCGGCACGCCGACGCGCGGCTGGCAGACGGTGAACAACGCGGCCGACGCGGCCGTCGGCGCGCCGGTCGAGACGGATGCGGCGTTGCGCCAGCGGCAGACCGTGTCGACGGCGCTGCCGTCCCAAACGGTGCTGGAGGGCATCGTCGGCGCGGTCGAGAACGTCAGCGGCGTCGCGCGGCTGGCCGCCTATGAGAACGACACGAGCCTCGTGGATTCGAACGGGCTGCCGCCGCACTCGATTTCGCTGGTCGTGGAGGGTGGCGACGCGACAGCTATCGCGAGTGCCATGGCGAAGAAGAAGACACCGGGCGGCGGCACGTATGGCACGACCCCCGTGATCGTTCTGAACCGGTACAACATGCCGGTCACGATGCGGTTCTTCCGCCCGACAGACGCGCCGATCGCCGTCGCGATTTCCCTCAGGGTGCTGCAGGGCTACACGACGGCGACTGGCGCGGCGATACAGCAGGCCGTGTCGGATTACATCAACGCTGTCGCGATCGGCGGCGGCACGGCTCAGTGCGTCGAGTGGGATTCGAGCATCACGGCCGCGAAGGGTGTTGCTGGCTCGGCCACGTTCAAGATCGTGACCCTCACGCTCACCGGTCCGCGCGGCGTTGGTACGCCCGACATCGCACTGTTGTTCAACGAAGCGGCGTCGTGCACGCCTGATCAGGTAGTCATCACACCGGTTTGAACATGGCAGAACTGGACGATTACACCGCGCTGATCACGTCGGAGCATCAGCCGCGGCCTCGCTTCATGGCCGTGGTCGCGGCACTTATGTCGCCCGTCGTTGACCAGATCAATGTGCTCGAGGGCATGCCCGCGCTGTTCGATCTGGACGTCGCCGTCGGTGACCAGCTCGATACCGTGGCCGAATGGGTCGGCACAAGTCGACGGGTGAGCACGCCATTGACCGGCGTCTATTTTTCGTTCGACCTGAACGGCCTGGGCTTCGATCAAGGCGTGTGGAAGGGGCCGTTCGATCCGGACACCGGGCTGACGCTGCTGGACGACGACACGTTTCGGATGGTGATTCGCGCGCAGATCGCTGCGAACCACTGGGACGGCACGCCGGACGGCGCCGCGGCGATCCTCGAGTTGTTGGCGCCGCCCGGGTCGCTGGTGTTCATCCAGGACAACCAGGACATGTCGATGACGATCGGCGTGGCCGGCAAACAGCCCTCGGCGTTGTTTGTAGCGTTGCTCAATAGCGGCCTGCTGAGCGTCAAGCCAGAGGCCGTGCGCGTCCGATACGAGATAACGACGATCGATGGCGATCCGCTGTTCGGATTCGACAACGACAACCAGTATTGCGCCGGCTTCGATAGAGGGGCGTGGGGTGCGCCCACGATCATCGCGCAGGACCTGCTCGACTACACGTTCGTCCTCGACGTTTCACTTCTCGGCTGATACCTACCATGAAGACTTACCTGACGCGCGCCTTTGTGGCGCTGGCTTTGCTGTGCTCGCTGCCGTCGCATGCGCAGTTTGCCCCTGGTCAACCGCTGACAGCGTCTCAGCTGAACGCGACGTTGGCCGCGAAAACGAGCAACGCCGCGGCAGCAATTACCGGCGGCACGATCACCGGAGTCACGATCAGTGGCTTGCCCGCGCCGATTCCCGTCGCGTCGGGCGGCACCGGCGTGACGACGTCAACCGGCACGGGCTCGCTGGTGCTGGCGAGCGGCGCTACGCTGAGCAACGTTACTGCGACCGGAGCATTCGCGTCGCCTGCGTTCGCGTCGTTCGGCAATCAGTCGACCTGGTTGCGCTCGCTGATCTCGTGCTCGACGGACTGCGCGCAAACGTGGTCGCAGTCGACCGGCGGTGGCAGCGGGCTGCTCGGCGCGACGCGATCGTCGGACAACACGTTGGCTGGCTCCATGGCCGCGCAAGGTATCGCAGGATATGCGATCAACGACAACACGGCGCAGGTGCAGACCGTCTACGGCGGTTACCTCGAAGCGCGGCGCGCGGCCGGAGCGGGCACCACGCAGGGTAGCGAAATCGACATCGTGAACCAGGGGTCCGTCGTCGGGCTCGATCCCTACAACATGTTCACGACCGGAACGACGCCCGCGCTGTGGTTGTCGTCGGGACGCCCAGACGTCACGTCCGGCGCTGCGAACGCGAGCGCAGCGCTCGGCATCATCAACAACAACACCGCCTTCGAGAACGGGATCGTGTTTCACAGCACCGCGCTGAACACGACGACTGGCGAAGGCAATGCGATCGTGCTGCCGCAGAAGGACGCGATCGTGTGGTACGGCAGCGCGGGTAACAAGGTCGCGGCGATCCGCAGCGATGCGACCGCGTTTTCCGTGCGGATCGTGTTCGCCAATGGGCTGATGGCGATTCAAAACGCCTCCGGTACCAACCTGGTCACGATCAACGGATCGACCGGCGCCATTACCTCGTCCAGCAGCATTCAAGGTGCGACGGTCTATGGCACGAACGGCGTCGTGCTACCCGCCACGACGGTGGCCGGGTTGCCCGGTTGCGGTTCCAGCACGCGCGGCTACATGTACGTGGTCACCGATGCGTCGTCGCCGACATACAACAGCGCCGTGACTGGCGGCGGCTCAACCACGATCCCCGTGCTCTGTAACGCCACGTCGTGGACCGCTCACTGATTTTCTAGCCATTCAGCATCAGGCCACCTTCGGGTGGCCTTTTTTTGGCCGCTCGATAGCGGCCCAGGAGAGGCAATGTCCGGAACGAATGACTTTCAGCCGTTTGCGACGGGTGGGGGCGCGAATGTGCTGTCGCAGGCCGACTATCTCGCGCTCGCTGCGTTGGCGACCGGCTTCCAGGCGGGAACCGCGCAATCGGCAGCACTGAACAAGGTGTGGCGGCAGTCGAGCATCATGTCGGCTGTCCTCGCGCAGCTCATCGTCGATTTGACCGGCCAGAACGCGACGGATGACGGAACGACCGCGACGTTGCTCGCGAACCTAAAGCAAGCGCTCATCGCAGGCGGTGGTGGTATCGCCCGGTTCACGTCAAGCACTTCGTGGACTGTCCCGACTGGTGTCACGCAGGTTTGGGGGACGGGAGTTCCGGCGGGGGGCGCCGGCGGATCGGGCGGTGCCGGTTCAGTTTCCAGCACTGCGGCATGGTCAGCTGGGGGCGGTGGCGGCGGGGCCGGGCAGCCGATTATTCGGGTGCCGTACCCGGTTGTCCCGTTGAGCGTGGTCAACATCACGATTCCTGCAGCCGCAACCGGCGGCGCAGCGCCGACATCCGGAAACGGTAACAACGGGGCATCGGGCGGCAGCCTGGTGATTTCCGGCACAGGCTTCAACGGGGGCACGCCGGTGACGCTGCCGGGTGGTAACGGTGGCTCCGGTGGGCTGGCGGTCACGGCCTCCAATGCAGCAGGCGGCGCAGGCGGTACCGGCTTCCCGAGCGGCACGTACGGTTCCGACACGACGGCGAACAACGCGAGCGGCACTGGGGGAATGGGCGCTAGCTCGCCCTTCGGTGGTGGCGGCGGCGCAGGCCGCGGTGCCGCCGGCGGTGGCATTGCAGGCGCGAGCGGATATGGATTCGGTTCGGGCGGCGGCGGTGGCGGGGGCGTCTACATCGCGGGCGGCGGAAACGGCGGCGCAGGCGGCAATAGCGGCCCTGGTTTTCTGATCTTCGAATGGTGATCACATGACGATTTCGAAATACGCGATCGTGGAAAGCGGCATCGTTGCCAACATCGTGCTGTGGGACGGCACGTCGGAATGGGTCGCTCCCGCTGGTGCGCAGGTCGTCCCGGTACCGGCCGGCACTCTCGTCTGCCTCGGCTACACGTACGACGGCGCGAAGTTCTCGCCTGGGGCCGCTCCCGCTGCATAACGCATCGTTGCCGCACAACGTTTCAAGCCGCCCGTCGAGGCGGCTTTTTTCTTTTCCGGGGGATGAATGACCGACAACGCATCGGCACGCGCGCGCGTCGAGGAACGATTTCGCGCTGGGGAAAGGCGCTTTTCGAAATTGGAACGACGAATCGATGAGAGCGACGAGCAGGTGAAGGCTCACCTGCAGCTTCAGGACGAACACCTTCAGCGCCAGGACGAAAAGATCGACTCGATCGTCACGGCGTTGTCGACGATCCAGGTGAATACGCAATCCATGGTTGACACGTGGGAGGGCGGCGCGCGCGTCGTCCGCGCGCTCTGTCGGCTCGCCGATGCGTGGCGGTTCCTCGTCCGGAACGTGGCCGGCCCGACGATCGCGTTCGGCACGATCGGCGTGATCGTCTTCCGTTACCTGAGACACGAACCGATCCCCGATTGGGCGAGCGCGGTCGTGAAACTGCTTCTGGGATGACCATGACACCACAAATCCTTTCCGCCGCGTTGCAGATCCCGCTCGCGCGCGCAACGCCCTGGGCCGACCCGTTATCGGCCGCGATGGCGCTGTATGCGATCGATTCTCCCGCCCGGCAGGCCGCGTTTCTCGCGCAGTGCGGACACGAGACAGGCGGTTTCCAGTGGCTCCGCGAGATCTGGGGGCCGACGCTGGCGCAGCGCGCGTACGAGCCGCCGGCCGCGAAGGCGGCCACGCTCGGCAACACGCATTCCGGCGACGGGTTCCGGTACCGCGGCGGTGGCCTGCTGCAAATCACCGGCCGCTACAACTTTCGCGTGATGGGTCAGAAGATCGACGTCGACCTCGAGGGCAACCCCGACCAGATCGCGCAGCCCAGCGTCGCCGCCGAGGCATCCGCGCAGTTCTGGGCGGACCATGCCCTGAGCGCGTTCGCCGACGCTGGCGACTTTCTGTCGATCAGCCGCGCGATCAACATCGGTAATCCGCGCTCGGCGGCTACGCCGAACGGCATGCCCGACCGCCTGGCGCTCTGGGATTCCTGCAAGAAGGCGCTCGGCGTGGCCTGACGCGCCAGTTTTCGATGTTTCGAAATTTCGCAATCCCGCCCGGCCGCGTGCCGGGCTTTTTCATTTCTGGACCAGACATGACCCGATGCAGCCATGACGTGCCGCTCGAGCAGCGGTGCGAGAAGTGCACAACCGAGGGGCTTGCGCATGTGACGCATGCGCACACGGAGAAGGAAACGCTCTCGGTGGCCGTGAACATCCCGGAGCACGCCGAACGCAAGACGACGGCGTTATTCGAGCGCACGCGCAAGGAACTGATCGCGCGCGAGAGCGGCCGCTGCTTCATTTGCAATGCAACGGCCGAGGAATCCGGCCATCCGCTCGAGGCCCACCACCATCCGATCGAGCGCTCGCTTGCCGAGTTGATCGACTGGGGGCGCTTTAAGTTCGACGCGCAGGCCGGGTTCTGGGGCGAGCGCATCAAGGCGTTCGACTGGGACGGCTTCACCGACTGGACCACGTTCGTCGACGACATGACCGTCAACGGCATGTTGCTCTGCAAGGCGCATCACATCGGTAAGAACGAAGGGCTGCACGTGATGCCTTTCCCGCTCTGGATCGCCCAGAAATACGCCAAGGAGGGCTACCGGTTCTCCGACGTCGAAGTCATCCACCACAACCAGGAGTAAGCCATGCCCGCACCTACCTCGAGCATCGTGACCGGCGGCGTCACGATCAGCGCTGCAACGGTCGAGCCCGCCGTCCAATGGGCGCTGACCGCGGTGTTCCATGCGCCGGTCCCGGAAAGCGTTTCGGTTCTCGTCACCGGCTTGGTGTGCGCGGCTGCGCACGCCGTCATCAACAGCCTGATCGCGCGCAACGCCGTTCCGGCAGCACCCCAGCAATAAACTCCCGCCGCGCGCTGCGGCACCATCCCCCCGAAGGAACTCCCATGAAGAATCTCATGCTGCTCGCGGCAGGCGTCGTCGCGTCCGTCGTCATTGTCGCCTGCAACTCCCTTCCGACCGTCCAACAGCAGTTCCAGACGGGCTGCATGATCGTCAACGGCGATCTGGCCATCCTCGCGACGTCGCCGCTGCTGAATGCCGACCAGCAGGCCACGATCTCGAAAACGATCCTGCCGGCCAATCAGGCCATCTGCAAGGCCGGCTCGCAGCTGAACGTCGCCGATCTGAAAGCGTTCCACGATTCGCTGCTGCCGGCCGCGATCACGATCGTGCAGGCCGTGCCCGCGCTGCCGCAGCAGCAGTCCGTCCTGCTTGGCCTGCAAACGTTCGGCCCGATGGTTCAGGCGCTCATCGACCAGATCCTGACGACGGCGCCGACCGCCGCCTCGACGCCGCTCGCGGGCGCGCCGCTGCAATGAGCCCGCGCGATTTCGCGCTGCTGGCCCAGGAGGCGTATTCGGCCAAGCCGGACATCGGCAAAGCCGACAGTGCCTCGCGCGCGATCGTGCGGGAGATGGCCGGCGCCCTGGTCGTCGCGTTCCCCGGCACGGACAACCTCGACTGCGTCGCGGCCGATCTTGACGCCCACCCGATCGACGTGATCGGTATCGGCCAGGTGCATCACGGATTCTGGAAGGCGTGGGGCGCGATCGCCGTCGACGTGCTTGCGGCGATCGATGGTCGGCCGGTGACGCTGGTCGGACACTCGCTCGGCGCCGCGATCGCGATCATGGCCGCGGCGGCGATGGTGGTCGGCGGGAAAGCGCCGGCGGCCGTCTATGGATTCGAGCCGCCGAGGGTGAGCACAAATGGGAGTGTGGCGGCCGTGCTCGCGGCCGTGCCGCTGAACCTGTTTAAGAACGGAAACGACATCGTGCCCGAGCTCCCGATCGATTGGCATCACGCAGGCATCATCCAGTCGATTGGGAAGCCGATGTTTCCGTTTCCGAACGTGACCGACCACGCGATCGCGCGAGTGATAGCGGCACTCGCTGAAAGCGAGTCGCCGGCCAGCAGTGCGAGCGCGACTACGACGCGCTGACGGCATCTGCACGCTAGCGCATCCCGGCCCGCCTCATCTCCTCGCGTAGCAGGTGCATCAGCCGATACAACTGCCCCTGTGCGCCGGCGAGGTCACCCTTGTTCGCGACGTTCTTATCGGTGTAGAGGTACCACTCCTCGATGCGCTCGAGAGACCGGCGTAACGCGCGGATCTCGAGGATGAGCCAACGCACTTGAAGGTCGGTGTACTCGCGCCACAGCGCTCGAAGCTCGGCGTCGGTTGGCGCGTCAAATTCCGGGACCGCCGGCCGGAGCTTGAACCGCGGATCCGTGAGTGGAACCCGATTGCGATCGATCCTGGTCGCCTCGATCGGCACGCATGTGCCAAGGAACGTCGATCGAGGATCCTCGTCGATCCAGTGCTCAAATTCACGTTTCGTGAGCTCGATCGGAGTCCTCCGGCGCGTCTTGTCGCCTTGGAACCCGTACTCCCAGATGTATGCCCACTGCGGCTTGATCACGGCGAAACCACTGTATAAAAACACAGTGTATCGCGTGACACAGTTCCCACGTCAAGTATCAGAAACAGGGAGCGAACTAGTCCGTTGACGGGTGTACGATCAGGTTTGAAGCGAGATAAAAGGGGCCGGGATCATGTCGACTGTCGCGACTCTGATGGACACGGCTGTAGCCGACGTTGAGCTCCCGCGTGTCTTAGATGCCGATGGAGACGATTTCAGCATTACGCGCGATGTGGAATTTTTGCTCCGGGGGACTTCCGCGGAGAAAGCATCGATTGTCGCAAGCTTTGTTAATGACCATCAGTACGGCCGAGCCTCCGTCGACGAGTCGGGAGACTTGCACCGCGTCTTGGTGGTGATCAACATGCCGATCCAGCAACACAACATCTTGTCCGTCTCCGGCTTCATGGCATGCTTGAGCATGCTTTACGGTATGGAGTATGACGGGTGGGGGTGTCTTGCCCAAAGGCGCCACTGAACACCGCACGAATCATTGGAGGGTGTCTCCGAGATGTGCACGAACTACGTCGCGCCGGGCGAGGACCCGGGCCTGAGCGAACTCAAGATCGACAGCTTCCGCGACCTGTACCGCTGGACGCCGTGGAAGCCCGAGATTTACCAGGACTATGACGCACCGATCGTCGGCTACGTCGATGGTCAGTTCAAGCCGCTGATCGCCAACTTCGGCTTCTGGCCGTGCGCTCTCCAGAAGGCCAACGTCGAGAAGGCGAAGGAGCAGGGCCGCAAGCCGCCGATCATCCGGAGCACGATGAACGTGCGCGACGACAACCTCGGGAAGTCGCCGCTGTACGGGCCGGCGTGGCGCGCCGGACGGCGCTGCCTGATCCCCGCGAAATGGATCTATGAACCGAACTGGGAGACGGGCAAGCACATCCGATACCGGATTGGGCTGGCCAGTTGGCGGCCGCTCTGCGTTGCAGGCATCTGGCGCACGCTGCAGCGCCCGGACGGCACCGAGCAGCACACCATGGCGATGATCACGGTCAACGGCGATGAGCATCCGATCATGAAGCGAATGCACCGGCCCGGCGACGAGAAGCGGTCGGTCGTGATCCTGCGGCCGGCTGACTGGGAGGAGTGGCTGACAACATCGAATTCCGAGGCCGCACGCGCGATGCTGCAGTTATATCCAGCTGATGGGATGGATGGACAGCCGGCGTAAGTTTGTGACAGCACAAAATTCAGGATTTGAGGGGGATAGAACCCCTGAGATACACGGGTGGAGGTTTGTGAACCGTGACACACTGCAAGTGCGTTCGATGAGGCCTGCTCGAATCTGATTGTGTATTATGCGGCCTAGACGCATGGCCAACTTGGCTAGCAACCAACATACAAAGCGATCACGGGATGCTCCATACAGTTCACATCAGCGAATTTCGATCTTGCATGGACGTGCGCCTTTCGAACCTGTCGGAAGTCACTGCGCTCGTCGGTAGGAACGGGGCAGGGAAGACGAACATCATGCAGGCGATCGACTGGGTCGGGACGGTCGTTGTTGGTGTAAAGAGTTTTGCAGATAACCCCGAAAACGGAAAAATTTCTCTTGAATTTTCTGTTAGAAGAAATCGATACACATACAGTGTTAATCGAGTGAGTACGTATTCTCTTGTTGATGGGAAGTATACTGAAAATATAACATTCGAAGAGTCGCTTTCGTTAATCGGTTCTCTTGGCAATGAAGTTTTGCTTCTGGAGCGAAACGGAGAGAGTGTGCATTTGCCTGGAAATGAAGAGCCGTTTGCTATCTCGAACTCTATATCTGCATTGAGCTGGTTGATTTCTTTTCTTCCAAAAACGGATGATCGACGTAAGTCGATACTTGAGGTGTGGCACTATTTCACAAAAGTTACTTATTATCCTCTTTCGGATGTTGGCTCAGCGGAAGAGGTGACTTTTGTTAGATCGGATGAGCTAAGTAAATGGTCGGATGGGGTTGATAGTTGGAAGTGCGTTAGTGCATCGGACACGATTCGTCAAATTATCAAAATGCATCTTGAGGATGGATCTGATAAATTTGAGGAGCTTCAGACTCTTTTGGGACCTGATCACTTGGATGTGATTTCAGAAATTGCAATTGATAAGGTGCCGTTACGTTCGAGTGTTCGAGAAGGCAATCAGAGTGAGCCTGTTGCATATGTTGTCTCGTTCAAACCTGCCGGGCATACTAGTGCCTTTTCATTTGATCGACTTTCATTTGGTACGAAGAGGGTGATCCAGATGATAACCTCGATGCTTGGTGATATGCCTAACGTAAGTTTGATTGAGCAACCAGAGGATGGTATTCATCCGGCGCTTCTGTACAAAATTGTGCCAATCGTTCGCTCTTACATGACCGGGCGCCAGTTTATATTTGCCAGTCACTCTCCGGCAGTTCTCAATGCGGTCGCTCCTGAAGAGGTGCGGCTCGTTGAAATGGCAAACGGGCGTACCTATGCACGCTCGTTGAGCGATGTTGAAATAGGGGCAGCACATAACTACTTGGCGCGCGAAGGTCCGCTTTCTGATTTCATTAACTCCCTTTAAAAAATAATATTAGGAGTTGAGGTGTACGCAATCATCGGGGAACATCAGTCTGATGTTGACACAATATCGCAGATTGTGAGGCGGATCGTAAACGATGCGTCGGTTTTGGTGCGAGGTAAAGGGTTTGATGGGTCAGGGGAGTTGCTGAAGCGTGGTGCCTCACAGCTTCAATTGTATCGCGACCTAAATTATTCTAAGTTTATTGCTTGCTACGACGCTGATGGTGGATGTCCTGCGGACAAAAAGCAGGAACTGATAGAGCGGGTATTTGTGCCGAGTGGAGTGCAAAAGGATTGCTGTGTCGCGCTGATTCCGGTTCATATGATCGAGTCGTGGATACTGGCGGATATTGGGGCAGTATCAAATGTGATAAAGAATTGGCGTGTAAAAAAGGAAATAAAAAACCCAGAATCAATTCGCTACCCGAAGAAGCATCTTGAGGATTTGAGTGAGATTCATCACAAGCCGAGATATAATCATGTCACGATGAATCCGGCTATCGCAAAACATATTGATATAGACACCGTTTTTAAGAGGTGTCCATCGTTTCGTCCGCTGCATGAATTTGTTAGAAACGGAGTGGGGAATCTCCAATAGAGCGCGACGACCAATTATGGCGACGGTGAGTTCGTGAGACAGAATTCTTCCGCGCTGCGCCATTCGCCAGTTTTTCGATCTATGTGAAGCATGCGCATGGTGCCACGCTTCGCGACGAGTAGAATTCCGATGGTTCCTACGTCGATGTCGGGACGGAATCCGGACTGATAGATCACGATACGCGAGAACGTATCCGCGACGAGTTGGCGGGCCAGCATTCGAGCGTCGTAGTCGAGCTGTTCGACGCCATTTACCAGTTCTCGCCAAGCATCGGCGGCGGCCGGCGCGACGTTCGATGCCGACGCAGCGAGATGATGTTCGAACGAATCGACATCCCGGCGCTCGCTCGCGAGCTGGTTTTCGAGCTCGCGGACACGGCGCAACACGGCTGCCGGTGCTTCGCCATCATCAAGCAGCAGCGCGTCTGTGACGCGTTGAACCTGAGCCTCGAGATCCGCGACGCGTTGCCGAGCGCTCGCCAACTGCGCGGCCAGAGAAGCAGTCCCAGCATCACCTTCGAGCAGGCGCGTCAAATTTATCTGGTCTGAGCAATAGAGCATTAAGGCACGTTCAACTGGAACCACGCTGCAGCTACCACTGATCTTGCACCCGGCGCTCTGGCTGTACGTGACACAGTGCAACCGGCGATGGCCGGGGTATGGGCGCCCGTCGGCGGCGCGCCGGCGCCCCATGATGTTCTGCGCCACGATTGCCGCGCCGCAGTATCCGCAATAGGTGATCCCCAGCCCGGTCACGACTCCGGGAATTTCTCCCTTGCCCTTACGGCGCCCGCGCTGCTCAGCCAGGTATCGCAGATCCGCAAACTCAGCAGGCGTCAGCAGGGCGGGATAGTAGCCTTCGAGCCGGAACGTTTCCCCGTCGACCTCGACGGATTTCTCGCCGATCAGCATTCGGTTTGCGAGCAGCCGGTAAATGTGACTTGACGCCGAGCGGCCGCTGTCGGTGATCTTGAGCCCGCGGTCGGCGAGCTCGCGCACAATCCGGACGGCGCCGTGTCCCTGCTTGAACATTTCGATGACGAGGCGTACGGCGAACGCTCGTTCGTCGGCCAGTTCGAACCCGCCGGCCTCGGTTTCCCTCACCCAGTGCGGATCCTTCCCGACCCGGATCGGCGCGCGCCACGTGCCGGCGATCCAGCCCTGGCATTGCCGGCGAATCGCCGCCTTGACGCGCTTGCTCTTCGTGTCCGATTCCTCGTGCGCGCGGATCATCACCAGCAGGCTGTAAACGAGATCCATCGGCTGCGCCTTGAGGCGCTCGCGGTTGTACTCGCGGCCGTCGCTGGCCGTCACGACCGTGATACCGGCGTTCACGATCTGGGCGAGCTGCGCCTGCGCTTGCAACGGCTCTGCGCGGCTCAAGCGATCCAACCCCTCAACGATCAGCACCGAGCCTGCCGGCACTTGGCCGTCCTCGACAGCGCGCAGGAACACCCCCAGCGCGCCTTGCCGCACATGGCGCTGATGGTATGCCGATAACCCTTCGTCCCGCAGTGATAGGGACGCATCAAGCTCCATCTCGTTGTCGGCCGCCCAGCGGGCGGCGTACTCGAGCTGCCGATCAACGCTGCCCCCGGCCGCTTGTTTTGGGTCGCTGAACCGTAAATAGCTGTAAACTCTCGCTTTTGCTGCCACGCCCCACACTCCAGATGTCTCAACAGAAATCACCGGCTCACTCCCCGGCTCCGCGTATAGGTATGGTATCCCTCGGGTGCCCCAAGGCGCTCGTCGACTCCGAACAGATCATCACGCAGTTGCGCGCCGAAGGTTATGAAATCTCCGGCACCTACGACGGCGCCGACCTCGTCGTCGTGAACACCTGCGGCTTCATCGACGAAGCCGTGCAGGAAAGCCTCGACGCGATCGGCGAAGCGCTGACCGAGAACGGCAAGGTGATCGTCACCGGCTGCCTCGGCGCGAAGTCGAGCGCGAGCGGCTCGAACCTGATCGAGGAAGTCCATCCGAAGGTGCTCGCCGTCACCGGCCCGCACGCGGTGGGCGAAGTGATGCAGGCCGTGCATTCGCACCTGCCGAAGCCGCACGACCCGTTCACCGATCTCGTGCCCGCCGCCGGCATCAAGCTCACGCCGCGTCACTACGCATACCTGAAGATTTCCGAAGGCTGCAACCACCGCTGCACGTTCTGCATCATCCCGTCGATGCGCGGCGACCTCGTGTCGCGTCCGGTCGCCGAAGTGATGCTGGAAGCCGAGAACCTGTTCAAGTCGGGCGTGAAGGAACTGCTCGTGATCTCGCAGGACACGAGCGCCTACGGCGTCGACGTGAAGTACCGCACGGGCTTCTGGAACGGCAAGCCGATCAAGACGCGCATGACCGACCTGGTCGCCGCGCTCGGCGAACTCGCCGCGCAGTACGGCGCGTGGGTGCGCCTGCACTACGTGTACCCGTATCCGAGCGTCGACGAAGTGATTCCGCTGATGGCCGAAGGTCCGTTCAAGGGCCACGTGCTGCCGTATCTCGACGTGCCGTTCCAGCACGCGCACCCCGAGGTGCTGAAGCGCATGAAGCGCCCGGCGAACGCCGAGAAGGTGCTCGAGCGCGTGCAGAAGTGGCGCGAGATCTGCCCGGACCTGACGATCCGCAGCACGTTCATCGCGGGCTTCCCCGGCGAGACGGAAGAGCAGTTCGAAACGCTGCTGGACTTCATCCGCGAGGCGGAACTCGACCGCGTCGGCTGTTTCGCGTATTCGCCGGTCGAAGGCGCGACCGCGAACGAACTCGACGGCGCGCTGCCGGACGACGTCCGCGAGGCACGCCGCGCGCGCTTCATGGAAGTCGCCGAGGAAGTGTCGGCGAATCGCATCCAGCGCAAGGTCGGCAAGACGCTCAAGGTGCTGATCGACGAAGTCAGCGAGGAAGGCGGCATCGGCCGCACCGCGGCCGACGCGCCGGAGATCGACGGCGTCGTCTATGTCGAACCGGCGGCGAAGGCATCGAAGCGCTACAAGGTCGGCGATTTCGTGTCCGTGAAGATCACGGGCGCGGACGGTCACGATCTGTGGGGCGAGGTGTAAGCGATGGCCGCCGCCTTTCCGGAGATCCTCGCGCTCGGTGAGGCGATGATCGAATTCAACCAGTCGCAGCCGGGCCGTCCCGAATTCCTGCAGGGCTTCGGCGGCGACACGTCGAACTTCTGCATCGCGGCGGCGCGCCAGGGCGCGTCGACGGGCTTCGTGTCGGCGATCGGCGACGATCCGTTCGGCCGGCTGCTGGCCGGCATGTGGCAGGCGGAACAGGTCGACACGACGTACGTGCGGATCGACCGCACGGCACCGACCGGCGTGTATTTCGTCACGCATGGCGCGGACGGTCACCAGTTCGACTATCTGCGCGCGGGTTCCGCGGCGAGCCGCTATGCGGCGGCCGACCTGCCGCTCGACGCGCTCGCGGCCGCGAAGGCCGTGCACCTGTCGGGCATCAGCCTAGCGATCAGCACGGCCGCGTGCGACGCGGCGTTCGCGGCGATCGACCATGCGCGCCGCCACGGCGCGAAGGTCAGCTTCGACACGAACCTGCGCCTGAAGCTGTGGCCGCTGCCGCGGGCCCGCGCGGTGATGCGCGAGGCGCTGCGCCAGACGGACATCTGCCTGCCGAGCTGGGACGACGTCACCGCACTGACGGGCGCGAACGATCGCGATGCGATCGTCGATGCGATGCTCGAACACGGGCCGCAGGTCGTCGCGCTGAAACTCGGCAAGGAAGGCGCGTATGTCGCGACGCCGAGCGAGCGGCGCGTCGTGCCGGGCTTCACCGTCGAGGCCGTCGATGCGACGGGCGCGGGCGATTGTTTCGGCGGCGCCTTCGTCGCGCGGATCGTCGCGGGCGACGATCCGTTCGCGGCCGCACGTTACGCGAACGCGGCGGCGGCGCTGTCGACGACGGGCTACGGCGCGGTCGCGCCGATTCCGCACCGCGACGCGGTCGCGCGCCTGATGCAGGGCTGACGCGAAATACGCGCGCCGGCCGTGGTTCCGCACGACGGGCGGCGCGTCGCCGCGATTTTCGAGCGAATCTGAAGCAAGGAGCAACACAAGGTGGGTCGATATTCGGAATGGCAACGGGCGCTCGTCGTCGCAGGCGCGCTGGCCGCGAGCCTCGCGATGCCGCGCGTGGTCGCGGCGCAGGCCGTCGCGCCGGGCGTGCAGCAGGATGAACCGGCACCGGCGCGGCCGCTGAAGCCGAATCCCGAGTTTGCCCGCCTGCCGCGCTACGAAGGCACGCTCGGCGACCGGCCGATCGTCGTGCATCTCGGCCCGAAGACGGACGAGGAGGGCGTGCACGGCGAGTACCAGTTCGCCGATACCGGCGAGGTCGTGCTGCTGGCGGGCGATCGCGACGGCGACACACTCGAGATCGAGGAGTCGAACGACGGCACGAACATCACCGGCGTGTGGATCGGCCGCTTCGACGCGACGGGCGACCTGAAGGCCGACCGGATGAACTCGGACGAGTCGGACCCGCAGCCGGTCGTGCTGCATCTCGCACCGGGCAAGCGCGCGGCGCTGCAGGTGCGCGACGGCCGCGTGCGGGAAATCGAGACGGTGGGCGGCGTCGTGAACCTGCGCACCGACGACTGAGCGCGCGCTGGCTCGGCGGGCGCGGCGCGCATTGTACCGGGCCAAGCGCGCCGATTTTGGCTAATCTAGCGGCATATTCCGCAACCGAACGGCCTCGTGCCCGGCTTCCCGACATGACTGCATCCACCCCCAAGCGCGCGCTGCAAACCCGCATCGTTCAACCCGACGACGTCATTCCGGAAGGCTTCCGGTCGTTCGTGCCGCCGGTCGCGCGCGCGTCGACGGTCGTGTTCCCCGATCTCGCGACGATGCGCGCGCTCGTCTGGCACAACGACAACCAGTGGCGCTACGGGCTGCATGCCACGCCGACGTCGCTCGCGCTCGCGCAGCGGCTCGCCGAGATCGAGGGTGGCGCGCATGCGCTGCTGCAGCCGTCGGGGCTCGCGGCGATCATGAACGTCTACTTCGGGATCGTGAAAGCGGGCGACGACGTGCTGATTCCGCACAACGTATACGGCCCGAACGCCGATTTCGGCAACTGGCTCGCGAAGGATTTCGGCATCACCGCGCGCTTCTACGATCCGCTGATCGGCGCCGGCATCGCCGACCTGATCCAGCCGAACACGCGGCTGATCTGGATCGAGGCACCGGGCTCGGTAACGATGGAAGTGCCCGACGTGCAGGCGATCACCGCGGCCGCGAAGGCGCGCGGCATCGTCACCGCGATCGACAACACCTTCTCGGCCGGGCTCGCGTTCAAGCCGTTCGAGCACGGCGTCGACATTTCGGTGCAGGCGCTGACCAAGTACCAGTCGGGCGGCAGCGATGTGCTGATGGGCGCGACGATCACCGCGGACGCGGCGTTGCACGCGCAACTGAAGCTCGCGCGGATGCGCTGCGGGATCGGCGTGTCGGTCGACGATTGTTCGCTCGTGCTGCGCAGCCTGCCGAGCATGCAGGTGCGCTTCGATGCGCACAGCAAGAGCGCGCTCGCGCTCGCGCAATGGCTGAAGGCGCGGCCGGAGATCACGGCGGTGCTGCATCCGCAGATCGCCGACTGCCCGGGGCACGCGTCGTTCGTGCGCGATTTCACGGGCGCGGGCGGGCTGTTCTCGGTGGTGTTCGACGAACGCTATAGCGCGGAGCAGATCGATCGCTTCGTCGAGTCGCTCGACCTGTTCGCGATCGGCTGGAGCTGGGGCGGCGCATGCAGCCTCGCGATGCCTTACGACGTCGCGTCGATGCGCCCGGACTGGCCGCATCGCGGCACGCTGGTGCGTTTCTACGTCGGTCTGGAGGACGAAGCCGACTTGCGCGCGGACATCGAGCGCGCGCTGCAGGACGTACTCGGCTGATCGCCGGTCGCGACGACCCGCGGAAAAACGAAACGCCGGCGCGATGCACGATCGCGCCGGCGTTTTTCATGGGGGGTGCGGCGCGATCAGAACAGCCGCAGCAGCCCGTCGAGGCCGACATGGTCGAACGCGACCGTCGCCGCGTCGCGCACGACCGGCTTCGCGTGAAACGCGACCGAGAGCCCCGCTTCGGCCATCATCTTCAGGTCGTTCGACCCGTCGCCCATCGCGATCGCGCGGCTCGGCTCGAGGCCGAGCGACGCGCACGTGTCGCGCAGCAGGCGCGCCTTCACGTCGGCGTTGACGATCTCGCCGAGCACCTTGCCGGTCAGCTTGCCGTCGACGATCTCGAGCGTGTTCGCGTACGCGTAGTCGAGGCCGAGACGTGCCTTCAGCCGCTCGGTGAAGAACGTGAAGCCGCCCGACACGAGCAGCGTCTTCATGCCGGCGGCCTTCACGCCGGCCAGCATCGTCTCGGCGCCCGGCGACAGTTGCAGCCGTTCCTCGTACACGCGTTCGAGCGCCCGCGCGTCGAGCCCGGCCAGCAGCGCGACGCGGCGCGTGAGGCTTTCGTTGAAGTCGCGGATCTCGCCGCGCATCGACGCTTCGGTGATCTCGGCGACCTGCGTCTTCAGCCCGCAGAAATCGGCGATCTCGTCGATGCATTCGATCGTGATCAGCGTCGAGTCCATGTCCATCACGGCGAGCCCGAAGTCGCCGAGCGTGCGGCCGGCCTCGACGAACCCGAAATCGAGCGCGTGCGTGCCGCAATACGCGTCGATGTCGAGGCGTTGCGCCGGGTTCGCGTTTTCGATGCGCAGCGCGTGATCGTCGGTCTGCACGATGCGGGTGCCGCGCGACAGCGCGAGCAGCGGTTTGTGATGGGTGTCCGACAGCGGCGCAAGACTCTGGATGACGAGATTGTGGGTCATGACGAGTGGTTGGAAAGCAAATGAAATGCGTGTGCGGCCAACGGGCGGCCGCCTGCCGATGCGGGCCCCGTCCGGCGTCGGGCCCTTGCGTGGCGAACGCGCCATTGTAGCCGGTTGGCGGGGGCGGGGCGGACGCGGCCGTTTCGGTTCCGGGGGCCGGAATCGAAGCGGCAACGCCGCGGCACGCGCGCGGACATCGATGCCTATCGCCCGTCCGCTCGATCCCAGTACGGCGGATCGCCGAAATGCTCGGCGAGGAACGCGATAAACGCGAGCGTTTTCAACGGCACGTGCGCGCGGCTCGGATAGACGGCCCAGATCGCCACCTCGTCCGCGAACGGATAGTCGTCGAGCACCGTGACGAGCGTGCCGCTCGCGAGCAGCGGGCCGACGTCCCAGGTCGACTTGATCGCGATTCCGAAGCCGTCGACGAGCGCTTCGCGGATCGCCTCGCCGTTGCTCGCGACGAGCCGGCCGGCGACCCGCACGGTCAGCGGGCCTTGCGGTGTCGCGAACGACCAGTCGCGCTGGTCGCCGAGGATCACGCATTCGTGCTGCGTCAGGTCGGCCGGATGGCGCGGCGTGCCGCGCTCGGCGAGATACGCGGGCGAGCAGCACAGCACGCGGCGGTTGGTAGCGAGCTTGCGCGCGACGAGCGTCGAGTCCTTCAGCGCGCCGAGGCGGATCGCGACGTCGTAGCCGTCGTCGACGAGATCGACGATCTCGTCGGACAGCCGCAGGTCGAGCGATACCGACGGATAGCGGCGCAGGAACGCGGGAATCACCGGCGCGACGTGCTGGCGGCCGAACGACGACGACATCGACACCTTCAGCCGCCCGTACGGCTCGCTGCGGCCATGGCCGACCGAGGCGCGCGCGGCGTCGGCGGCCGACAGCAGCGCGTCGGCGCGCGCCATGAAGATTTCGCCGTCCTGCGTGAGGCTGATGC
Source organism: Burkholderia sp. YHN3-13 (assembly GCF_055810675.1). NCBI lineage: Bacteria > Pseudomonadati > Pseudomonadota > Betaproteobacteria > Burkholderiales > Burkholderiaceae > Burkholderia > Burkholderia sp. YHN3-13. The sequence goes on from NZ_JBVVNQ010000024.1 coordinate 73,304, forward strand.
GGCGCGTGGTGCGGTGCAGCAACCGTGCGCCGAGCTGGCGTTCGAGCTGCGCGATGCGCGCGCTGGCAACGGCGGCCGACACGCCGAACTCGCGGCCGGCCGCCGTGACGTTCGCGAGCAGCGCCGCGCGCACGAACAGCGCGACGTCGAGCAGGTCGAGCGGCTTGTCGGGTGCCGGAATCGGATCGGACGCCATTATTCTGAAATTCCTGAAAATGTTTCAGGAAATATAGCGGTTTTCTCGAAGGATCGGGTTGCCTACGATGATGTTCATGGGGCCGCGCCGCGGCCCGCCCGGATTCCATGAAAGGAGTATCGAGATGAAAGCCGTTGGACTGACCCGCTATCTGCCGATCGACGACCCGCAAGCCTTGCTTGACGTGGAACTGCCGCAGCCCGTGCCGGGCCCGCGTGACCTGCTCGTGAAGGTCGAGGCGATTTCCGTGAACCCGGTGGACACCAAGGTGCGCGCGCCGAAGCCGCAGGTCGAGGAGACGCCGCGCGTGCTCGGCTGGGATGCGGCCGGCACGGTCGTCGCGGTCGGCGCCGACGTCACGCTGTTTCGCCCCGGCGACGAGGTGTTCTACGCGGGCAGCATCACGCGGCCCGGCGCGAACAGCGAATTCCATACGGTCGACGAACGGATCGCCGCGCTGAAGCCGCGCACGCTCGACTGCGCCGCGTCGGCCGCGCTGCCGCTGACCGCGTTGACCGCGTGGGAAGCGCTGTTCGACCGGCTGCGCGTGTCGCCGCAGGGCGCGGACGCCGGCAAGTCGGTGCTGATCATCGGCGGCGCGGGCGGCGTGGGGTCGATCGCGATCCAGCTCGCGAAGACGCTCGGCAAGCTGCACGTGATCGCGACCGCGTCGCGGCCGGCGTCGGCCGACTGGGTGCGCGCGCTCGGCGCCGACGCGGTGGTCGACCATTTCGGCGACCTGCCGGCGCAGTTGCGCGAGGCCGGCCATCCGAACGTCGACTACGTGCTGATCTTCAACGACACGGATCGTCATTTCCCTGCCGCCGCGGAAGTCATCCGGCCGCAGGGCGGCATTTGCACGATCGTCGAGAACGACAAGCCGGTGCCGGTCGAACTGCTGAAGGCGAAGAGCGCCGCGTTTCACTGGGAGTTCATGTTCACGCGCGCGATGTTCGAGACGCCGGACATGATCGAGCAGCACCGGATCCTCGGCGAAGTCGCGCGGCTCGTCGACGGCGGCACGCTGCGCACGACGCTCGGCGAACAGCTCGGCACGATCAACGCGGCGAACGTGCGGCGCGCGCACCAGTTGCTCGAGGGCGGCCGCGCGATCGGCAAGCTCGTGCTGAGCGGTTTCTGATTCCGTCGCGCGCATAAGGTTGCGGCGCCGCGAACGCAAGCGGGGTAACACCCGATGCGTTTGCGGCGCATTGCATCGAGCTTGGCGGTAGACTGGCAGCGCATCATGCATCGAAAACCGCGCGGCACGCGCGTGCCGCCGCATTACAAGGAGGTCAGCATGAGCCAACGCAGCTTGTCAGTCGCCGCATCGTGGTCGGTCGTGTTCGCGGCGGCGTGCGTCAGCGCGAGCGTATTCGCGGCGCCGCCGGTCAAGGGCAGCCTGAAGGGCGGCGGTACCGGACAGCTCGAATACACCGTCAAGGTCGATTCGAAGACCTTCGGCAATACGCAGGAGACGCGCAAGATCCGCTCGGGCGAGACGGACGATTTCAACTGGAAGTCGGTGCCGCCGAGCGGCGCGGTCGCGATGCCGGACGGCTGCCCGAACGCCGACACCCTGCCGCGCGACGCGAACGGCGCGATGGTGCGCCAGACCCAGGTACGGCTCGCGCCGTCGGTCGACGCGAAGGGCGTCGCCAACGTGCAGCTGAGCTTCCAGGCGGCCGCGCCGAAGGGCACGCGCAGCGTGACGGCCGGCGGCAAGTCGCTGCAATGCCCGGACGTCGTGTCGGTCAGCCAGGTGAAGTGGGTGTCGATTCCGACCAACGGCGGATCGAAATCCGTGACGATGAGCGACGGCACCAAGGTGACGGTGTCGATCAAGCGCTGAACGGCGCGCGCGGGCCGGCGTTTCGCCCGGTGCGCGCGCCACGGATTCGACGGGTGGCGTGGGCGGGGCGGCGCATGAGCGCTGCGTGCAGGCGTCGCGATGTTTTCCCGTCATCTTCTTCGTGGGACGGTGCCGCTGCCGTGCGGCGGCCGTGCGTGACGTCATGCAGCTGTCGCGTGACGTTCACCCGCTTCCTTTCCTCCCCGTAACGATTCCGATGAAACCTCGAATGCGCGTGCTGCTGTCTGCCATTGCGTTCGTCGCCGTGCATGCGCACGCGGCCGACGACTGCAGTTTCGTGAAGAAGGTCGGGCTGCCGTCGCGGCAGCAGGTAGCCGTCGTGTCGAGCGGCGCACTCGAACCGTGCTCGACCGGCAGCTACGCGGTACGCGTGTACTCGACCGCGCACGCCGCCCCGGGCTTCGATACCGACGATTACGTGACGGGCACGCTGCATGCGCGCGACGGTACGGTCACCGATGCGTTCACGGCCGACCTCGGCGCACGCGCGCCGCAGGCGCTCGTCGTGACGACGCGTTCGGCCGGCAGCGGCGGTTATGTCGGCGCGCAGGCTTATGTGACGACGCCGCGCGCGGTGCGGCTCGTTGCGTCGGTCGACGGGCTCGCACCCGAGGCGGACGTCGCGGCCGCGTTGCGGCAGGCGATCGGCAAGCGCCGCGTCGCGCGCTGACCGTCCGGCGCGCGAACGCATCGCGCGGTACCCGGGCCGGTCAGGGCGCGCGCTCTTCGAGCCGCGACGCGAGAAAGCGGTGATCGGCCGAGAACAGCCGGCGATAGGTCATCAGTACCGCGCCGACGGTGCCGAGCGCGGACGCGGCGGCGATCAGGAACATGATCACGATCTGGTAGCGCACGGCCTGCAGCGGCGACTGGCCGGCCAGCACCTGGCCCGTCATCATCCCCGGCAGGCTGACGACGCCGACGACGGCCATCTGGTTCAGCGTCGGCAGCATGCCCGCGCGTACGGCCTGGCGCGCGGCATCCTGCGCGGCTTCCCAGCGCGTCGCGCCGAGCGCGAGTGCGGTCTCGACCCGATCGCGCCGCGCGGTGAGTTCTTCCATCATCCGCTCGACGCCGAGCGACACGCCCGTGAGCGTATTGCCGAGAATCATCCCCAGGATCGGAATCGCGTATTGCGGCGCATACCATGGATGAATGCGGATCACGACGAACAACCCGACCGCCGCGACGAACCAGCTGCTGAACCAGATCGACGCAATGCTGTCGATGCGCTGGCCGCGATATGTGCGCTTGCCGCGGCCGGCGCCGGCGAAACCGGCGATCAGCGTCATCAGCGCGGTGAGCGGCAGCACGACGTACCAGTGCGGATGGCCGAACACCCAGCCGAGCACGTAGCCGATCGCGAGCAGCTGCACGACGGTGCGCACCGCCGCGAGCGCGAGCTTGCGGCCGAGGCCGAGCGACAAGGCCGCCGAAATCGCGCCGTTGACGGCGACGAGCGCGGCGGCGATGCCGACGTCGACGAGGCTCAGGTCCTGCAGGGCCGGGCTCATTGCGCCGCCTCCGTCGGGTTCGCGACATGCATGACGCCTGCCTGCATCACGAGCCGCATCGTGCCGATCCGGGCGGCCTGGGCCGGATCGTGCGAGATCCACATGTAGGCGCGCGTGTCGGGTGCCGCGTCGAACCACGCGCCGACCAGCGCCTCGATCGCGCGCGCCGAGTCGGGATCGAGTGCGGACGTCGGCTCGTCGAGCAGCAGCACGTCGGGGTCGAGCTGCAGCACGCGCAGCAGCGCGGCGATCTGCGCTTCGCCGCCGGACAGGTCGCTCGCGCGCTTGTCGAGAAAGTCCGGGCCGCGGCCGGCCTGCGCGGCGAGCGCTTCGGCACGTGCGCGATCGAATGCGACGTCGCGATAGATCGCGAGCGAATACGGATAGCGCAATTGCGATTCGACGGTGCCGTCCATTTGCGCGGGGCGCTGGCGCACGTACGCGACGCTGCGCCGGTAGCGCGGAATCGCGCCGCGCCGGATCCGGCGGCCGCGCCACAGGATCTGCCCGCCGTCGAGCGGATCGAGCAGCGCGAGCGCGCGCAGCAGCACGCTCTTGCCGGAGCCGGACGGTCCCGTGATAGCAATTCGCGATCCCGCGGCGAGGCTGAAATCGGTCGGCGCCAGCAGCGTCTTGCCGCTGCTGGCGTCGCGCCGCGCGATGTGCCGCGCATCGATGAGACCGGTGGGGGCTGTCATGTCACAAATGAAAAAAAGCGTTAATGGCGCCGAAGAGGCGGTATCGCGTGCGTCATAATACCGATTGAAAAGCCGCGGGTGTCGTGCGCCGTTCGTTCACGCAAGCGGTCCGGCATGGCGCGGTAACACTTCAGAACAACAACGGAACCGCCATGACGCTAACCCGAGCCATCGGCAAATCGGCTGCATGGGTCGTCGGTATCGTCGCGGTGCTCATCGCGGCGGCCGGCGTCTTTCTCTTCACGTTCGACTGGAACCGCGCGAAACCGTGGGTCAACGAACAGGTGAGCGCCGCACTCGGCCGCCCGTTCGCGATCAACGGCGATCTCAAGGTCGGCTGGCGTCGCCCCGACGGCGAGACCGGCTGGCGCGCATGGGTGCCCTGGCCGAGCTTTTCGGCCACGCAGCTCGAGATCGGCAACCCCGACTGGGCGAAGTCGCCCAAGTTCGTCACGCTCGATGCCGCGCACTTCGATCTCGCGATCCTGCCGCTGCTCGCGCATGAAATCGTCATTCCGTCGATCGACGTCGTGAATCCGGCTGTCGACCTCGAGCGGCTTGCCGACGGCCGCAACACGTGGACCTTCCAGTTCAAGCAATCGTCGCAGCCGTCGCCGTGGAAGGTGCGGCTCGACAGCTTCGGCTTCGCGAAGGGCACCGTCACGTATCGCGATGCGATCACGAAGGCCGACCTGACCGTCGCGATCGATACGCTCGGCCAGCCGATCCCGCTCGGCGACGTGCTCAAGGAGCAGGAGCAGACGTCGCGCGCGGCGTCCGCGCAGCGTGTCGGCAAGCATGGCGCCGCGCAGTTGAGCGCGAAGGCCAATGCGGAAGCCGCATCGAGCGCTTCCGGCGCGCAGGCGGCGAGTGCGGCATCGGCGACGGGCGCGTCGGCTGCGGCTTCCGTCGCTTCGGCGGCGTCCGGTTCGTCCGCTTCTTCTGCTTCTTCCGCATCGACGGTTGCCGTGGCATCCGGCGCATCCGGCGCCGCGGCGCCCGCGAAGCCGTCCGGCCCGACCTATGCGTTCGGGCTGAAGGTCGACGGCCGCTACAAGAACGTGCCGATCAACGGGACCGGCAAGCTCGGCGGCGTGCTCGCGATCCAGGACGCATCGCGGCCGTTCCCGCTGCAGGCCGACGTGAAGGCCGGCGATACGCGGCTCGCGATCGTCGGTACGCTGACCGATCCGATGCATCTCGCGGCGATCGACCTGCGGCTGTGGCTGCAGGGCACGTCGATGTCGCACCTTTACCCGCTCACCGGCATCACGCTGCCCGATACGCCGCCTTACGCGACCGAAGGGCGGTTGATCGGCAACTTCAAGCGGCACGCGAGCACGTTCCGCTACGAGAACTTCAACGGCCGCGTCGGCGGCAGCGATCTCGGCGGCACGCTCACGTATGCGCAGCGCGAGCCGCGACCGAAGCTGTCGGGCGAACTCGTGTCGAACCTGCTGCAGTTCTCCGATCTCGCGCCGGTGATCGGTGCCGATACGGCCGCGAGCAAGGCCAAGCGAGGCGACACGACGCATCAGCCGCCGGGCCGCGTGCTGCCGGTCGAGACGTTCCGGACCGACCGCTGGCGGGCGCTCGACGCGGACGTCAAGTTCACGGGCCGCAAGCTGGTCAAGAGTTCGAACCTGCCGATCACGAACCTGTATACGCACATCCTGATGCAGGACGGCGTGCTGTCGCTCGAGCCGCTGCAGTTCGGCGTCGCGGGCGGCACGCTCGCGACGACCGCGCATCTCGACGGCAGCGGCACGCCGCTGAAGGGCCGTTTCACGGTGGCCGCGCGGCACCTGAAGCTCAAGCAACTGTTCCCGACGCAGAAGGTCATGCAGTCGGCGCTCGGCGAAATCAATGGCGACGCGTCGCTGTCGGCGACCGGCAACTCGCCGGCGGCGCTCGCCGCGACGTCGAACGGCGAAGTGAAGGCGCTCGTGACGGACGGCCGCATCAGTCGCCTGCTGATGGAAGCGGCGGGGCTGAACGTGGCCAACGTCGTCTACGAGAAGCTGTTCGGCAACAACGACGTGAAGATCAACTGCGCGGCGATCGATTTCGTCGCGACCAACGGCATGCTCGACCCGAAAGTGTTCGCGCTCGATACCGACGATGCGCTGATCAACGTCGATGGCCCGATCAGCCTGCGCGACGAATCGCTCGACCTGAAGATCCACCCGCATACGAAGGGGTTCCGGATCTTCTCGCTGCGCTCGCCGCTGTATGCGAAGGGGACGTTCAAGGACCCGAAGGTCGGCGTCGATGCGACCGCGCTCGCGCTGCGCGCCGGCGCGATGGTCGGGCTCGGGCTGATCAACCCGTTCGCGGCGCTGATCCCGCTGATCGCGCCGAGCAACAACCGCGACGTGCCGTGCTCCGAGCTGTTCGGGCAGATGAAGGCGAAGGCCGCGCAGAAGGCGGCCGCGAAGGCCGGCAAGTGACGCGCGTCAACGGCCCGCGCGCACCCACAGCAGCACGGCGTCCACTTCGCGGCCGTCGATCCGCACCGGCGCGGCGGTGCCGAGCTGAAGGCGGTCGCCGTCGAGCATGACGGCGCGCTGCTGGACGTTGCCGAGCCAGTTCGGGAACAGGCTGACGTCCATTTCATGGGTCAGCGTGCCGTCGTCGGTCACTTGAAAGGGGCCGGAATAGGCGATGTAGCCGCGGGCGGCGGCCGCGTACTCGGCGTCGGTGCCGTGGTGCAGGTCGCCGTTCGCGTAGGGCGGCCGGCCGGTAGCCATCAGCTGGGCGGACATGTAGCCGTCCGGCGTATAGAGAATCCATCCGCGCGCGTCGCGGCCGAGCGGATAGGCGGTCGCGCTACCGTCGCGCGGGCGGACTTCGTAGGACACGAGGCGCCATGCGCCGACGAGTTGTTCGCGAAGCTGGCTGGCAAGCATGCTGGATTCCGGTCGGGCGGCGTTGGGGCGCGTGCCGCCGTGTTGGCGGGCCGCCGGGCGGAGGGCCAGATGGCCTCGAATGCGCTGCCCGGGCAGTATGGTCGGCAGTTTCTCCGACTCCTGCTAAAATACACGGTTTTCCGTCGATTTCTCTCTTAACGGGACCTGCCGTGCTTTCTACTGCCAACATCACGATGCAATTCGGGCCAAAGCCCCTGTTCGAGAATATCTCGGTCAAATTCGGCGAGGGCAACCGCTATGGTCTGATCGGCGCGAACGGCTGTGGCAAGTCGACGTTCATGAAGATCCTCGGTGGCGACCTCGAGCCGAGCGCCGGCAACGTCGCGCTGGAGCCGAACGTCCGCCTGGGCAAGCTGCGCCAGGACCAGTTCGCGTACGAAGACGTGCGCGTGCTCGACGTCGTGATGATGGGCCACACCGAAATGTGGGCCGCCATGACCGAGCGTGACGCGATCTACGCGAACCCGGAAGCCACCGACGACGACTACATGCACGCGGCCGAACTCGAAGGCAAGTTCGCCGAATACGGCGGTTACGACGCCGAGGCGCGCGCGGGCGCGCTGCTGCTGGGCATCGGCATCGAGGAGAAATTCCACAACGGCACGATGGCCGACGTCGCGCCGGGCTGGAAGCTGCGCGTGCTGCTCGCGCAGGCGCTGTTCTCGAAGCCGGACGTGCTGCTGCTCGACGAACCGACCAACAACCTCGACATCAACTCGATCCGTTGGCTCGAGCACACGCTCAACGAGTACAACTCGACGATGATCATCATCTCGCACGATCGTCACTTCCTGAACTCGGTGTGCACGCACATGGCCGACATGGACTTCGGCACGCTGAAGGTCTGGCCGGGTAATTACGACGACTACATGCTCGCATCGGCACAGGCGCGCGAGCGCCAGGCCGCCGCGAACGCACGTGCGAAGGAGCGCGTGGCCGAACTGCAGGACTTCGTGCGCCGCTTCTCGGCGAACAAGTCGAAGGCCCGCCAGGCAACGAGCCGTGCGAAGCAGATCGACAAGATCAAGATCGAGGAATTCAAGCCGTCGTCGCGCCAGAACCCGTTCATCCGCTTCGAGTTCGAGAAGAAGCTGCACAACGTCGCGGTGGTCGCGGAAGACATCACGAAGAAGTACGAGCGCACGATCTTCCAGAACTTCAACCTGTCGGTGCAGCCGGGCGAACGCATCGCGATCATCGGCGAGAACGGCGCGGGCAAGACGACGCTGCTGCGCTCGCTGCTCGGCGCGCTCGAACTCGATCACGGCACGGTGAAGTGGTCCGAGAACGCGAATGTCGGCTACATGCCGCAGGACACGTACGAGGAATTCCCGAACGACATCACGCTGATGGACTGGATCGACCAGTACCGCAAGGACGGCGACGACGAAACGATGGTGCGCGGCACGCTGGGCCGCCTGCTGTTCTCGTCGGACGACATCAAGAAGTCGGTGAAGGTGCTGTCGGGCGGCGAGAAGGGCCGCATGATCTGGGGCAAGCTGATGCTCGGCCGCCACAACGTGCTGCTGATGGACGAGCCGACCAACCACATGGACATGGAGTCGATCGAGTCGCTGCAGATCGCGCTCGAGCAGTTCGAAGGCACGCTGATCTTCGTGTCGCACGACCGCGAGTTCGTGAGCGGGCTGGCGAACCGGATCATCGAAGTGCGTACGGACGGCACGCTGTTCGACTTCGGCGGGAATTACGAGGAATTCCTGACGAGTCAGGGGCAGGAGTAATTCTGCCGGGTTGTCCCAAGACCACCTTTCATGCGTCTCGGCTTGTCCCGCGGAATTGTCCCGTTGGGACGGCCGGCTTCCTGGTGCCCCTTCTTGGCGAGCGAACGCTAAAGCATCTCAGGGAAGTCTTGTAAAGCCTGAAGCCCGTACTGGCGGCATGCCTGTATGGGCTTTTTCATTTTGGGCGAGGCACTCGCCGTTGTTGCGGTACGTAGAAGCCGACCTTGTTGTACTCAACCCACCAATCAGCTCGGACAGTGCGCATTTGGGATATTCATGATTCGAATCGTATGAGTGTGACGAGGGTAGGAGAGCGATGCCTTCGCTCGAAATCGACAGTGCTGGCATCGCGCTTTTAGTTGCCACTGCAAAAATGAGGAAAAAGAGGGTGGGCGCCATCGACGTCAGAAAAAGGGCGCCGGCACGGCGTCCAAAACAACATCTCGCCTATCCCAATAAATTCGGATCTTGCCTCGAATTGACAATCTGAAAGAATTATTAAAAATATTAAATCGAGCGTGTTTTTACAGAATACCCAAGTTTTTAGAGCGGATGTAATCGATGCCCCCGTGCATCGCATTAATCATTCCTGACATTCAGCGGTGGTTGCTTCTGCTAGGATCGCGCAGTGGATAAGAGGGGACCAATTGCGAGCGCTGGCTCGCAATCGTGACAGCATGAGAGACGTTGTCGCGCTGACTATCCGTTGCAAGCGCGTTCAAGACTAGACGACGAATTGCGTTTGGTCCTATCGGCGCTGAATTCAAACAAGATCGCAAGCAGGGACGCAGTTTGCGTCAACGAAGAATGAACAAGAAACGCTATCGGGTTGTGTTCAATCGCGCACGGGGCGCGATGATGGTCGTTCAGGAAAATGGCAGTTCGGCGCGCGCAGTAGGGAATTCACAAGGAGCGCGCGCACCATCGGGCTTGCCGGGGTTGCGAATCGTATGGCAGCCGATTGCGATGGCGGCCGCATTGTTGTTCGGTGTGCCGTTATTCAGCTTCGCGCAAATCGCGCCGACTCCTGGCACGAGCACACACGTGATCCAGACGCAGAACGGCATTCCGCAAGTGAATATCGCCGCGCCGTCTGGCGCAGGCGTCTCGGTGAACACGTACAACCAGTTCGATGTTCAAAAACCAGGCGCGATACTGAACAACTCGCCGACGATCGCGAACACGCAGCAGGCGGGGATGATCAATGGCAACCCGAATTTCGGTGTCGGCCAGTCCGCGCGGATCATCGTCAACCAGGTCAACAGCAATGCGCCTTCGCAACTCAGAGGTTACGTTGAGGTGGCGGGCAACCGTGCCGAAGTGATCTTGTCAAACAGTGCGGGTATTCAGGTCGACGGCGGCGGGTTTATCAATACGTCGCGAGCCGTCCTCACCACCGGTACGCCTTACTACGGCACCGACGGATCACTCGGTGGATTCAACGTATCGCGCGGCCTGATTTCCGTGAGCGGTGCTGGCCTGAACGCATCGAACGTCGATCAGGTTGACTTGATTTCGCGCGCGGTGCAGGCCAACGCAGCGATTTACGCCAAGAATCTGAACGTCGTCGCAGGTTCGAACCAAGTCAACCACGACACGCTCGCGGCGACACCGATCGCTGGCGATGGTGCGGCACCGGCGATCGCAATCGACGTGAGCCAACTCGGCGGCATGTACGCGAACAGGGTCTTTCTCGTATCGAACGAGTTTGGTGTCGGTGTCGCGAACGCCGGGACGATCGCGGCACAAGCAGGCGACCTGACGCTGCAATCCAACGGCCAGCTTGTACTAACGGGCAAGACGACTGCAAGCGGTAATCTTTCCGCAACGGCGAGCAGTATTCAAAACACCGGCACGACGTATGCGCAACAGAGCGCAAACGTTTCAGCAGCCGGTGTGTTGTCGAACAGCGGGACGCTCGCTGCGCAGCAAAATACGACGGTCGACGCAGGTAGCATCAACTCGACCGGAACGCTCGGTGCGGGCGTAAATAACGATGGCTCAGTCGGAAAAGGCGGCGACCTGAATCTGTCGAGCACGGGACAACTGACGGCGACCGGGCAGAACGTCGCGGGCGGGAGCGCGTCGATTTCCGGCAGCGGCGTCAATCTCGCAGGCAGCCAGACGGCCGCGAACGGCAATGTGTCGCTGAACGCGAACGCGGGCGACCTGAACCTTGCGAACGCGACGACGAGTGCGCAGGGGGCACTCAATGCGAAGGCAGCGGGTGCGTTGATCAACGATCAAGGCGCGCTGTCGAGCCAAGGCAACGCAACGTTGACCGCGGACAGCATTTCAAATCAAAGCGGCAAGATATCGGCGCAAGGTTCGTTGAACGTGCAATCGAACGGTGCGATCGCGAATCAGGGCGGTACGCTGGTTTCGGAAAATTCGGTACAGGTGCGCGGCGGTGCGATCGCAAACAACCAAGGTACGATCCAGAGCGCGGCCGGAATGAACATTTCGGGAAGCTCGTTGGACAACAGTGCGGGTCGCGTTACGTCGCTGAATTCGGATGGTTTGTCCATTACGACGACGGGGCAACTGACGAATGACGCCGGTACGACCGCACTTGGCGCACAAGGCGGTGTGATTGGCGGTAACGGCAGTGTGGCGATTCAATCGGGCAGCGTCGTGAACCACGGCACGGTCAGTGCACAAACGAATTTGAACGTCGGCACGCAATCACTCGACAATGGTAGTGGTGCGTTGTCAGCTGCGCAAAACGCGGTGATCGATGCAGGTGCGCGGTTGACGAATGGTTCGGGCAGTATCACCGCCGGACAATCCGCGACAGTGGATGCCGCGTCGCTGAATAATGATGCGGGTTCGGTACAGGCGGCACAGTTGTCGCTCGTGGCGACGAATTTGTCGAACCATGGCGGCACGATTACACAAACCGGGACGGGCACAATGAATGTTGCCGTCTCGAACATGCTCGATAACTCAAGCAACGGCGTGATTCAGACCAACAGCACGGACCTGAACCTCACGCCCGCGACACTGATCAACGATCACGGAAAAATTGCTCATGCCGGGAGCGGTGCGCTGTCGATTTTCACCGGTGCATTGTCGAATCAAGGCGGCACGATCGCGACCAACGGGGCATTGAGCCTGAAAGCCTCAGCCGTATCGAATAGCGCAGGTACGCTGGCCGCGCAGCGTCACGCGGCGCTTGACGTGCAGTCGTTCGATAACCGTGCGGGCGGCTATGTCGGTGCGGACAGCATGACGCTGAAAGCTCAAGGCGGTGTCGATAACCGTACTGGCACGCTCGAAGCTAACAACGGCGTTTCAGTGACGGCCGACAGTCTCGCGAATGATGGAGGCTCACTTAAAAACGTGGGTGCAGGCGCGCTGTCAGTCATGACAGTAAACGCACTGACGAATACGGCGGGCGGCACCATCGGCGGCAACGGAGACGTTTCGGTATCAGCGGGCAGCATCGATAATTCCAGCGGCTAGCTGCTCGCGGGACAGGCGCTTTCAGTACAGTCGAACAGCGCGATCACGAATGCTGCCGGTCTTGTCCAGGCGAATGGGAATCTGTCGCTGCGAGCACAAGGCGCGATCAACAACAGCGCAGGGCAAATCGAAGCGAACGGTACGAATGCGGCGTTCGCACTGTCGGGGAGCAGCGTCGACAACAGCGACGGGCGCATCGTCAATATCGGTAGCGGAGCGACAACGATCGATGGCGGTACGTCGATCACAAACACGAACGCCTCCGGAAAAGCGGGGGCAGGCACGATTGGCGGAAACGGCGATGTTACGCTGACCGCGCAAACGCTCACGAATGCACAAGGTGGTCAGACGCTGTCCGGGCGAGATTTGACGCTGAATATTGCAAACGACGTAAGGAATGCGAGTGGCGTGCTGTCAGCCGCGAACAACCTCAAGTTGAGCGCGGTAAACGCAGCACTGTCGAATCAGGCTGGATCGATTCATGCAAATGGCGCGCTGTCGCTCAACACTGCGTCTATCGACAACGCGTTCGGCAAAATCGGCAACGACACTGGCACCGGCGGCAGTGTGTCAATTCAGACCGGCACGCTTACCAACCAGAATGGCGTGATCGGCAGCGATCAGGATCTGACGCTAACCGCGAGCACGTTGAGCGGTGATGGTTCGATTGTGGCGGGCCGAAACGGTGCGGTGGCACTCGGTAGCGATTACACGCAGACCACGGCGAGCAAGTTGCACGCAAATGGGGACCTCACGTTTTCCACGTCGGGAAAACTGACGAACCAAGGCGTGCTGGATGCCAACGGCGCGCTGACCGTGAACGCTGCGAACGTGGAGAACCAAGCAGGCGCCGATCTGAATTCCAGTAAGACGACGGTCAACGCGAACGGCGGCGCGATCGATAACGCAGGTCGCATCGAAGGCGATACGGTTGCGACCAACAGCGCGACGCTGAACAACACCGCGACGATCATCGGCCGCGAAGTCAGCACCACTGCGAACACGATCAACAATACCGGTGCGGCGGCCGTGATTGCGGCAGCCGAACGGGTGAATTTGTTCGCGTCCAACCAGTTGTCGAACACGGGCGGCGCGAATATCTTCAGCGCGGGCGATATCAATATCGCTGCGGACGGTCAGCGCGACGCGAACGGGTTTCTCGCGAACCGTACGCAAAATGTCTTGAACGATCAGTCCACGATCGAAGCGCAAGGCAGCGTCGAACTCGCGGCTGGTACGTTCACGAACACACGTCCGGCTCCCGTAGTGACCACTGAAACCACGAGCACGACGAGCAAGCACGAAACCAAACGTCAGAAGTACATCGTGTGCGCGACGATGAATGCAGACCCGAACGGCGGGTGTTCGCAGGCGATGTGGGTCAACGGTTACAAGACGCCGCTCACTTCAACCTATAGTCCTTCGCAGGTTGTATCGGAAACGTCCGGACCAAACGCGACTGACAAGGTATTGGTCGTGAACGTGAACGGCAAGCAGCAGACGATTTATTACAACACGCTGACGACCAACGCGGACGGTACGGTTACGGTCAACTATTGGGATGCATACGATCCACACGTCAACTACGTTCCGGATACGGAATACACGACGCGCAGCGATGGGCACAACGGCTATCAGCGTGTCGAAATCTGGCGCGACACGACAACCACGGTCCAGCAGGACAAGGTAACGAGCCAGGCGCAACAGGCGCAACTCGTGGCTGGCAACAACATCGTGATGAAGAACGTCGGGACGATCAACAACGAATACAGCTCAATTGCGGCGGGCGGGTCGATCAAAATAGGCGACTCGGATGTGTCCGGCAGTGCAGGTTCAGGCAGCTACGGTGGCACGGTCGTGAACAACGTCGGGCGGACGCTGTATCAGTATCAGACCGACAGTATCGTATCGATGTACGCGTGGAACGAGGATACGACGCGGGATCGCGGAACGATCGTTCAGCCTTCGAAGGTCTATACACCCGTTGCCATCGGCGGCACGGGGGGCACGATTGTCGCCAACCAGTCGGTGATCATCGACGCGAAGGATGTCAACAACCAGAACGTCGCGGCGCAGAATTCTTCGACGGGCGCAACTGGCGGCACGCTTGGAAATAATTCGGCCAATGAGGGCGTGTCCGGTGGAAAGTTGACGCCGGTCGGTGCCGCAGGCGGGGCATCGACGCCTGTTGGTGCGCAGCAATCGGTGGCGAATGCGTCCGGCGCATTGCCGATCACGTTACCGACGAGCGGTCTTTATTCGATTCACGACGCACCTGGCCAGCCGTATCTGATCGTCACCGATCCGCGGTTGACGAGCTATACGAATTTCATTTCGAGCGACTACATGCTCGGCCAGTTGAACCTGAACCCGGCGAGCATCGAAAAGCGCTTGGGCGACGGGATGTATGAGCAGCAGATGGTGCGCAATCAGATTACGCAACTGACGGGGCGCACTTTCTTGCCGGGTTACGCGAGCGCCGAAGATGAGTATCGTGCGCTGATGACGAACGGTGCGAACTACGCGAAGTCATTCGGATTGGTGCCCGGTATGGCACTGACGGCCGCGCAAATGGACGCGCTGACGAGCGATATCGTTTGGCTCGTTGATCAGACCGTGACGCTGCCCGACGGCAGCACGACGCACGTGTTGGCTCCGGTCGTCTACATGGCGCAAACGCATGCGAACGATCTGCAACCGACCGGTGCCCTGATTGCGGCGGACGACGTTGAGATTCACACGACGGGCAGCACGACCAACACGGGCGTCATCAAGGGCGGCACAAAGACGGTTCTCACCGCGACCGATATCCTGAATCGCGGCGGCACGATTTCGAGCAGCAGCGCGAACGGCACGACGGTCGTATCGGCCAGCAACGACGTGGTGAACTCGTCGGGGATGATCACTGGCAACCGGGTTGCAGTCAGCGCTGGCCGGGATATCGTCAACACGACGCTGGTTGATGCCGTGGGCGCGACCGGTACATCGGGCGCAAGCAAGGCCAATACAAGCTTGATCGGCCAGCAAGGCACGATCGCGGCAACGGGCGACCTTTCCGTGCAGGCTGGTCGCGACCTGACGCTTCACGGTGCAAATCTGTCGGCCGGCGGCGATGCGCTGGTCACGGCGGGCCGCGATATCAACGTCGATACGGTTCAGTCTACGACGAACCAATCGATGTATCTGAACGATCAGCATCATTGGGAAGAATCCACGACGAAGAACGTGACGAGCGGCATCACCGCAGGCGGCAGCGTGGGGATGCAAAGCGGCAACGATACGACGCTCAAAGGCGTGACGGTAACCGCCGGTAAGGATTTGTCGGTGCTTGCGGGCGGCAACCTGACGGCAACGACGGTCACGGATACCGCGAAGCTCGATAACGTCGCGGCAGACAGCAAGACGCGCAAGGAAGTCGATCACAATTACGACGAGCACACAGTCGGTACGCAATTCACGGCGGCCCGTAACGTAAATCTGGCCGCAGCGAGTACCGATACGTCGAAAGGTAACGTGACGCTTACGGGGTCGTCCGTTACCGCTGGTATGACGAACGGTGTCGAGAACGCGACTGGTGCAGCGAACATTGCAGCAACGGGTAACGTAACGATCAACGAGGCTCGCGAGGAACACGACAAGTACCAGTCGGTGCAGGTTCAACGCGGCAGCTTCGTCAGCAGCACGAAAACCGATGGCATGACGGACACGCATGCGAACGTTGGCGTCGGCAGTACGGTGTCGGGCAATACCGTCAACATCCAATCGGGCCACGACCTGACGGTTCAAGGCAGCACGGTCGTTGGCACGAACGATGTGAATCTTGGGGCGACGAACAACGTCAATATCACAACATCCAAGGATACGGTTTCGCAGGACAGCTACTATCACGAAACGCATTCCGGTATCGGCACAAGTGGCCTGAGCGTGAGTATCGGCACGCAGAAAAAGACCGATACGGATCACGCTTCGTCCGTCATGAACAACGCGAGCACGATTGGTTCGCTCAACGGCAACCTGACCGTCAAGGCCGGCGATACCCTGCATGTGACGGGCGGCGACCTGATTGCCGGAAAGAACCTGACGGGCAGCGCCGCGAACGTCGTGATCGATTCCGCAACGGATACCAGCAACAAGACCCATAGTGAGACGACCAGCAGCAGCGGCGTCACGCTCGGCCTGTCGGGTAGCATCGGCGACGCGATCAATGGCGCGTATCAGCAGGCGCAGGCGGCAAAGAGCGGCGCTGGCGACAGCCGTGCGACGGCACTGCATGCGATTGCGGCGGCTGGTGATGCAGCAATGGGCGTAGCGGGCTTGACCGGCGGCGCGCTGGCGGGCGGCGGCACGCCTAGCATTGGCGTTCAAGTCAGCGTCGGTTCGAGTCATAGCCGACTCGATACGTCGGAAAACCAGACGACGCAGCGCGGATCGAGCCTGTCGGCTGGCGGCACCACGTCGCTGATTGCGACCGGCAACGGCACGCCGGGCAGCGGCAATATCACCGTGGCGGGTTCGAACGTGTCGGGCAACGATGTGTTGCTGGCCGCGAAGAATCAGATCGACCTGCAGAACACGACGAACACTGATTCGACGCGCAGTTCGAATTCGTCGTCAAGCGCAAGCATCGGCGTGTCGATCGGCACGAACGGCATCGGGGTGTCGGCCGCCATGTCGCGCGCGCACGGCGACGGCAACAGCGACGCCGTGATGCAGAACAATACGCACGTGACCGGTGCGAACAGCGTCACCATGATCAGCGGCGGAGATACGAACATCGTCGCTTCGGACGTATCGGGTCGCGCCGTGACGGCCGACGTAGGCGGCAACCTGAACATTCGAAGCGTGCAGGATACGACCGTCAGCAGCGCGTATCAAAGCAGCGCGGGCGGTGGCATCAGCGTCAGCACGATGGGCGGTAGCGCGAGTTTCAGTTCGTCGCACGGAAGCGCGACCGGCAATTATGCAGGCGTCGCTGAACAGGCCGGGATTCAAGCCGGCGAGGGCGGGTTCAATGTGAACGTCAAGGGCAATACCGACCTGACGGGCGCAGTGATCGCTAGCACGGCCGACGCGTCAAAGAACATGTTGACAACGGGCACGCTGACCACCAGTGACATCGCGAACCATTCGACCTACAACGCGGATAGCAGCGGATTCAGCGCGGGTGCAGGCGTCGGCGTTACTGGTAAAGCAATCGGTCCGGGAGCGGTCAGCGGTTCGGGCGGCGTAACGCCGATGATTTCGCAATCGGATAGCGGAAGCGAGAACGCGACCACCCGTAGCGGTGTCAGCGCAGGGACGATTAACATCACGAACACGGCAGGTCAGACGCAGGACCTGGCTAACCTGAATCGCGATACGTCGAATCTGAACGGGACGGTATCGAAGACGCCTGACGTACGGCATTTGCTGGATAGTCAGGCCGACACGATGAACGCGGCGCAGGCTGCCGGTCAGGTCGTCGCGCAAGGTGTCGGCGCTTACGCGGATATGAAGCGTAGTCAGGCGCTCTCGGATGCTCGCGCGGCGCTGGCGAGTGGCGACCTTGATGCGCTGTCGACCGCGCTGGATAACTTCGATTCGTGGAAGGAAGGCGGCGCGAATCGCGCCCTGCTGCAAATGGGTGGCGGCGCGCTGATCGGCGGCTTGGGTGGCAGCAGCGCCGCAATCGGGGCATTCGGCGGCGCTGCGGGTGCCGGGTTGTCGAGTTACCTTGCAGGTCAAACGAACAAGATTTCGAGCGCTGTCGGTGATGCATCGGGTTCGTCGTTGCTCGGGAATATCGCCGGGAACGTGTTGTCAGGCGTCGGAGGTATGCTTGTAGGCGGCAGCGCAGGCGCGGCTACGGCATCGGCCGTCAATCTGTACAACCATGGCAACAATCCCCGCGAACAGGAAGAAGAGCGGGAAAAAGAGGCGTTTCAGAAGGAGCTGGACAAAGAACGCGCGATGATGGGTCAAGTTGACCTGACGAAGCGCCTTGAGGATGGACAGGTTACGATACCGGTTACAGCCATAACTGGTGCGTTGGGTAGCGGAAAGATTGGGAGCAACATTAAAGCAAATAAGGCGGCCGGTGATGCTTGGGAAAAGGACGTGGTGACAAATGTATTGCCGCAAACGCAAACCAATATTCAACAGCAAATTACAATTAAATCTAATGGCCCCTCCGGCTTAAAAACGCGAGTAGATGCAGTAGGGCAGGATTTGACCACAGATGGAACCAAACTGTCGGAAGCGAAGGGGTCACCAACCGCTCGATTGACGCCCAATCAAACTGTGGTTTATCCAGAATTGGAGCAGTATGGCGGCGTAGTTGTTGGAAAAGGGAAGCCTCCGTATGTTGGTGGTACGGTAATTCCGCCGACTCAAGTTGATCTTTATAGGAAGCCGGATGATGGCTCTGGAAAAAAGTGACGTTGTTGATGCTATCGGACTTGAATCTGATACGGGTGCAATCGTATTGAGCATTATTGATTCATGGGATTGGAGTGATCCAGAATCCCATCTCAATGCGCTGCGAAATAAATTGAATTGCTATTTTCAGTTTATCGAGTCCGGTCAAATTTTTGAGGCGTACCCGGATTCCAAGTCGCGCCATCTTATTATTGATGTAGTTGAGAGATTTGAGGTGCCCGATTATGCAATTGATTTTTTTGAAAATGTTACAACTCTTGCGCTAAAATTAAACGTGACGATGCGTAGAAGGGTTGTATAGGTTTTGGAATGGCGCACCAATGGGTTTGAGGGCGCGCCATTCAATTCCGACGCGCACTAATAACTTGTAATGAAAAAAATCTCGCGATTCACGTCTTTATCGATTGCTGTGGCAATTTCATTCGCCGCCCACGCACAACAGTCATTTACGCCCGCAGACGAAGCAGCTGCCGCGCGCGCCAATGCTGAACGGGATCGGCAAGCACAGCAGCAACGCGACGCGCAACAGCGCGACGCGGCGTTGCGCGCCCCTTCTGTGCGTTCAGACGTGCCGCGCGCCGAAATGTATCCACCGCTGCCGAGCGAACAGCCGTGCTTCCGGATCGACCGGTTCGCGCTCGACGTGCCGGATTCGTTGCCCGATGCCGCAAAGTCGGCCGGCGCTTCCGCACTGCCGATGGATCGCTTTGCCTTTGCGCGCGATTGGCTCGGCCACTACGCCGGCCAGTGTGTCGGTAAGCAAGGCGTCGATATGATCGTCAAGGCGTTGTCGCGGGAAATCTTGGCGCGTGGTTACATCACGACGCGCGTGCTTTTGCCCGAGCAAGATTTGTCGTCGGGTACGTTGAAAGTTTCGCTGATTCCCGGCGTGATCCGACACGTGCGTTTCGCTGATGAAAAACAGCGCGGCACATGGAAAACTGCGTTTCCGACGCGCGACGGCGAACTGTTGAACCTGCGCGACCTTGAGCAAGGTCTGGAGCAAATGAAGCGCGTCACCAGTCAGGACGTATCGATGCAGATTGTCCCCGCTGACCAGCCCGGCGAAAGCGATGTTGTGTTGGACGTGAAGCGTGGCAAGCCGTGGACCGTCGTCGCATCGATCGACAATTCGGGCACGCGCGCAACGGGCAAGCTACAGGGCATCCTGTCGATCGGCATCGATAATCCGCTCGGCCTGAACGACATCTTCAACGTCGGCGTGAGCCAAGACCTCGAACTTGGCGACAAGCGCCTTGGTTCGCACGGCTGGAATGGTTTCTATTCGATTCCGTGGGGTTACTGGACCGCGACGTTATCGGCATACACGAACACGTACTACCAGCAGATCGCTGGCGTGAATCAAACATTTATTGCAAGCGGCAATTCAAAGACGATCGATTTCAAGCTTGCCCGAGTGCTTGCCCGCAGTCAGAACGACGTGTTCGGCGGCTATGTCCGCTTGTCCCGTCGCTTCGGCCAGAGCTTCATCGAAGATACGGAAATCCCGCAGCAGCGTCGCAACAACACGTTCGTTGAATTCGGCCTGACCGATCGTCACTACTTCGACGGGGCGCAGTTCGACGGTACGCTTGCGTACCGACAGGGCGTCGGGGGCTTGGGTGCGCAGGACGACATTCTTGCTGCCGGTGGTGGTCCGACTTACCATTTCAAGATGGCGGTACTCGATGCGAACCTGTCGGTGCCTTTCGCGATCGCGAAGCAGCCGTTCCGATACGTGACGAGCATCCACGGCCAATATACCGGGAACTCGCTGTACTACATCGATGACCTGACCATCGGCAGCCGCTACACGGTGCGTGGCTTCGACGGTGAAACCATGTTGGCGGCAGCGCGCGGGCTCTACTGGCGCAACGAACTGCAGATGCCGATCGGACAGACCGGACAGGCGATCTATGCAGGACTGGATTACGGTCGTGTGTGGGGACCTCAGCCGGTGGCGTTGGTCGGTACGCAGTTGGCCGGTGCAGTAATCGGCATCAAGGGCAGCGTCGCGACGCGCTTCGGTGGCTACGGCTATGACCTGTTCGCCGGTACGCCGGTCTACAAGCCATCCGGATTTCCGACAGCACGTGTGACGGTCGGATTTCAGGTGACGGCGCAATTCTAGAGCATCGATACAAGGACGGACACGATGGCACAGACTGACCCTGACCCAAGAAATAGTCCGGTGCAAAAGTAGAGAAATTCGGCATGATGTGTCCACGCGGACACGAAGGCCATGCCATGAAGACGAGCAAGTTTACGGAAGAGCAGATCGCATTTGCCCTGAAGCAAGCCGAGCTGGGTACGAAGGTCGAGGAGATCTGCCGCAAACTC
>NZ_JBVVNQ010000025.1:0-72517 GCF_055810675.1 Burkholderia sp. YHN3-13
CACCGGGATCTCGCACGCACGCCCGTCGTCAACCCGAAAAGGCTTCCTCCCTCTCCAGTCGACGAGTTGCAGCGCAGGATCTTCCCCGCGTCAATTCCTACGTAGGGCTCCAGCGTCGCGATGCCTTGCATCCCAAGCACCCCCGGCAGACCCACCGAATTGGTCGTGTACCCGCCCGAACTACCCGACAGGCCATAACGCAAATAAGGCCGCACGGTCTGCGGCCCCCCAATCAGCATCTGGGCACCCGAATAAAGCCGCTGCCGCGACCACTGCATCCGGGATACGCTATGAATCGATAGATCGGTGCGACCGACCGTCACGACGTCATCGACACTCACCCCGCCTTGTAGGACCACGAAACGCGCTAGCGGCAGTCCCGGGTAAGGTAGGTCCGCAGTGGCACCAAACCACCGCGTACCCTGCACCAACCCCAAATCGCTCGTCATCGCGCCCCCACTTAGCGTGCGCCGCGCCGTTGTGCCGAACTCCAGCATGGTCAATCGCGGGCTCTGCAATGGGAGCACCTGCGCATCGAAATCGTTTTCATATCGGGCAATATCAAGCTTGGCATGCGCTTCCAACTTCAAGGTCTGGTCGCGCCACATCGTGTAAGCTAGTTGTGCGTACCGGCTCGCATAGCTGCCCGTGCCTAGCACACCGAGCCCCGACGACAGGCCAATGATCTGCCCGTACTCTCCGCTACGCCAACCGAGCGTCATCAATGTCGGCCCGAGAGGCATGCTGTAGCTCGCCGAATAATTACCAGCGTGCGCCGCACGCTGCCGAAACGGCAGCGTGTGTGACGCAGTCACGCTCACCTGATCCGCGAGCCCCAACGCATTGTCGATTGTCGCGCTCGCCGAAGTCTCCAGACGACCACTCGAGGCATTACCGTAGTTATCCAAGGCCAGTCCCAACTGCCACGGTGCGCGCGCATGATTCATCAACTTCACCACGCTCTGCCCCAGGGCATCACCTGGCTCAATATCAGCGCTGACACTAAACGACGGCAAGCGATTGAGCTGTTCGACCCCCTGCTCGATCGCGCGCAGGTTGAGTATATGACCGACACTGAACGGGAATATCTGCGTCGGATGAATACCTCGCCAGCCAGGGTGTTCCACCCGATATCCCTGGATCGTTCCCTCGACCACGAGGACGCGCAACTCGCCAGGCGAGGCGAAAGGTTCGATCTGTCGGTAGGCGTGGGTCGTGATAAATCCGCGACTCAAATACCAGCGTGTTATCTGTCCGACCGCGGCTTCGACCTCGGAGTTCGTCAAGCAGTGTCCCAGCACTTGGGCTCTGATCGAGTCACGCGCAGCCGGCTCCAAGTGGGCCGCACCATCGATCCGCAGCGTATCGAATCGCGTGCATTGCGCCCCGCCCCCCACTGTCACCGGCATCCCGGTGGCCAGCCCCAGCGTCAACACTCCCAACTCGGCGCCCGACGTCACGGAGGAGACAGCGCTTGAAAGAATCAATGTTATATGGACTCCGAATCGAATGAATGATCCCTTGCCCAATTTCTCCTCCTCTAGCCTTACCGCCCTGTCTGTCGCAGACTGCCTGCCGCAGCCCACCCTCCCGACCAAGTGACGGCAACCTACTCCTGAATAGTCGCCGATTTGACCAGTTCTGCGACGTGCTGGGCAATCGCCTTGCGCATCGCCTCGACCTGCATCTCAGACTGCAACTGCATCTTCACCTGGTCAAACGACGCCATCTGCGTGGGCCGCTTCGACACCAGCTTCACAATCGTGTAACCCTCACCCGTCTTGATCGGCTGGGGAGTAATGTTCCCGACCGACAAATGCTCCAACGCTTGCGCAACCGGGAGCGGCAACCAACCGGTATGCCCTTGCACAGCCGGCGACTTGAAGCTCACCCACGCCAACGGCTGGCCAGCGGTTCCGTCCTTCGCAGCTCCGTATTGTCGCGCCACCGCATCGAAGGTCTCACCGGCCGTCAATTGCTGCATCGCCTTCGAAGCCGACTCCAGATCATCCAGAACAACCATCGCTAACTGGTACTCATCCTTGCCTGCCTCGGCAGCAAGCTGCTCGTACCGGCTCTTGACCTGTGACTCGGCGACCGGAGCAGTGTGAATACTCTCGCTCAGATAGAGTTGGACCTCGGCATTTTTTCTCGCCTCGAAAACCACTTTCTTGACTTCGTCCCGTTCGCCGTAATGCTTGCGCTCGGCCTCCTGATGCAAAATTTCCAGCGCCACAAGCGCTTGCAGCATCTGCCGACGCGTCTGCGGATTGTCCGGTTGCCGAGTGGCTTTTAGCGCCTGATCGATATCGCTGCTGGTAACGGTCACCCCATTGACCACAGCGGCCGCACCAGCGGGCAGCGCCTCGCTCTTCGCCGCTTCCTGCGAGAACCCGACCGAGGTCACACTTATGCCCCCAACCATCACAGCACCCGCCACCATCCATTTTTCAAACCACGTCTTTGCGCGCATCGTTCATTCCTCTTCAATTTCACTTTGACGCCGTGGGTAAGCTTTCACGACACTCTGCTATTTTTAACACTTAGGTATGGAACACAATAGTCATAACCGAACCAGGCAACGTAGGCGCATCTGAGAAAGTCCACGGTCTAGGCCATGCGCGACGGAATGACGCAAGCAGTAGCGGCGCTCCGCTACTCGGCTTGTCACAAAATGCAGCCGCGAAGACGAAGAAAACCCAATTCGGCGAGGATTTCTGGCAAGCGCTCGCAATTGCACGCAAACCGGCAAAAAAGACTAACCCAGACAAAGCTGCTTTCGACCACCTAACGCCGTAGCAGCAACAGCACAACCTTCTTCGCCTCGGACCCGAACCATTCGATGATCTGCAGCCTTCGTGACACGCGACCTGCATCACGCCTCCGCCAATATGGCACTGATCTGCCAAGACGAGCTTTCATAATCCAGCGCGTTACGCGCCGAACCGGCAGTGCGAACTGTATATTTGATCAAGCTTCTGCTTACAGGCAGCGTGATGAGCTGCGCCAACAGATGCCCAAAACCGGAACTACCATCAACTGCACTTTGCTGCCACGATTTCGTTTTTGGCCGTCTTACGGAGCGATTTAGCCAATCTCGCGCGTCAATTGCAACGTAGGTTTATTGGGAATTACTGCGCCGAATTACCCCCCGAGATCCCCGCGCCACACGAACGAGTGAACACCGATATCTAGACCATCACTTCAAGCTCATGCAAAACCATTACTCGGTTTGCTTATACTTGCGCCACATAGAGGAATTTACCGGGGACAGGCTTCGACGCACTCGACCAAACCAACTAGCGCAGTCGACTTAAAAGCAGCGCAACTCGCATTGCCGTTGCGGCGCCATAATATGTGACACGACGAAACCCTATTTGAAACTTTATCTTTTGTCCGTTACATTAACGAAGCAAAGTTCTCATTTTTCTCTCATTTTTCAACCGGGACACTGACGAAAAAAGCATAACGCACTAAAAAAATCCACGGCTGCCATTGGCAGCCGTGGTTCGCACATGCGAGTTGACCCGAATTACGCTTTTGAGGAGACAACTCAAAAGCAGCTAGATAATGTCAGACCGGCCATCTGTAGAGCAATTCAACAAATTTCACAGAGCTCACACGAGCTCGCTCCCTCTTGCGATCACAGGGGCGTACGATCTTTTCGCACCATCTCAAGCTTACAAATTGGCGCCGGTAGCTTCACGATGAAAACCGAGTCAAGGCCATCGATGAATTGAACGTTTTCCGCTTCTTGATTGCATACAACGCATCCTAGTGCTACTAAACTGAAATTTGAGCTCTTGGTTGAAGGGTGCCGCTGCATGAATCCGGACGCGCCGCGGCGACGTTTGCGCGCGACAATCGGGACAACGCCTCTGTTGACAATTCTGATTCCCGCCGAGATTCTCGATTTTACCTAGAAGAGCGGAGGGACAAGAGCAGTACGCACGAGCCGAAGGCGAACTACCGCGTCAAAAATTGGGCGGCGTACAACGCCTGACTGATCAAAAGAGGTAAACCCGCTACGTGGATCAACGAGAACACCCTTGCGAGCACGCCCGACGTCAAGCCGACGAGTGGTCGTGCGCGCTCGTACAGCGATGCACCGATTTAGGCCTTGTTTCGTCTGCAAATGCAAGCCCTACAGTGCTTTGCGCAGAACCTGCGAGATCTGGCCTTCGCCAGTTTGCCGGTACCGAAATACACGCCGCTCTGTCGCCGCGCACAAAAGCCTGACGCATAACTGCCGATCGTTCGCAAGGGGTACCCTATTCATTTGATGGGTGACAGCACGGGCGTGAACGTCTGCGGCGAAAGCGAATGGAGGTCCGCGCAGAATCAATTTTCTCATTTTCGAGAAATTTTAATTATAGTCAACTTAACATTATTTAAACATGGCGCCGCATTTGACGCGCTTATCATTGCAACGATTGGAACGCAGCCAAGGTTATACTCAATAACCGCAGCCGAGAATTTTTGCTCCGCATCAAATTATATGAAATCAAAAAAGTCACATCATAATATGATCGTGACACGAAAACCGGCATGTCACACGCCGACTTTTTGAGTCAAAAAGCCACAATTTGACTCAAATTAAACATTATGTGGCTATATTTTTAACGGAGACTCACAATGAATTTAGCTGATAATGTTTCTGCGGGATGTAACGCATACCAGATTTCGATTCCTGTTGCCCATGTGCCGGTGGATTCGATAATTGCTGCACCACTGATTGGGACAGTGCAGATTACGGCTTCGTCTGCACAGGGGCAACCAAATACCGGCGGCTGGAGCTCTGTTTCTACGAAAGATCAATACGTCAAACAAGCTGCGATCGCGGCAATCGTTCAAGAGCATAACAAGACTGGTCATAATATTTCGCTGCTGTCGATTAACTCGGCCCAGCAACAGGTCGTCTCAGGAGAGAACTACCAGCTCTCGATGACAGTGATGGATAACGGTATTAAGGAAAACGTGACTGCGACTATTTGGTCTCAGCCGTGGCTTCATAAAGAGACCTTGACCAGTTGGCAAGAAACGCCAGCAAAACACCCTCAACTGGCTCAGACGATTCAAGCAATGGCAAGCTTTGGTACAGCGCCGGCGTTGACGGCTATGTCGCCCGGTCAAACGGTTATCTCTGCGTCTACTCTACTTGCCACCTCCAACCACTAAACCGGGAATGCATTCAGCATGCGGCCATCACACCGCATGCTGACATGCGTACCCGCCGTCTCAAGCCGTCGATACGATGAATTTTTCTACAAGCGCCAATTCGGACCTCGGCGTCGACGGTCTCGTGTTTCTTGCCCGCTTTCATGGTTTGAGCACGAATTCCGCTCAGATACGCCATGAAGCCGCACATCCGCACGGCCTATTCAATGAGAACGCACTGGTACTAGCGGCACGGCGCCTCGGTCTGAAGGCACGTGTGGTTAGCGCGAAGGCCGCGCGACTTGCGCATCTCCCGTTACCCGCGCTCATGCTGTCTGGGGACGGGCATCACTTTGTGCTGTTGCGTTGCGATGATACCAGCGCCCTAGTGCTTGAACCGCACAAAGATGGGCCCGATATCATCCCGCTGGATAGCCTCAAAGCGCGCTGGAGCGGCCGGGTATTGCTGGTCGCGTCGCGGGCCTCGCTGGCGGGAGAACTTGCGCACTTCGATTTTTCCTGGTTCATCCCGGCGATTGTCAAGTACCGATGGTTGTTACTGGAAGTGCTCGGCGTATCGCTTCTGCTTCAGCTATTCGGACTTGTCTCGCCGCTGATGTTCCAGATTGTCACCGACAAGGTCCTGGTCAATCACACTTTCAGCACGCTGAACGTCGCCTGTATTGCGCTATTTATCTGCTCGACGTTCGAGGTGTTGCTCGGTGGCCTGCGCACCTACGTCTTTTCCCATACAACGAATCGCATCGATGTCGAACTCGGCGCGCGACTGTTTCGGCACCTCTTTGCATTACCGCTCAGTTACTTTGCCGCGCGTCGCGTCGGCGATACTGTCGCCCGTGTGCGCGAGCTGGAGAACATCCGCAATTTTCTGACTGGCCAGGCGCTGACTGCGGTCATCGACATCGCGTTTTCGTTCGTCTTCATCGGCGTGATGTGTCTTTACAGCGTGCGGCTGACGCTGATCATCGTCGCCTCGCTGCCGCTCTATGCGGCTATTTCGAGTGGTCTTGTACCGCCGCTTCGCAAGCGCCTGGACGAAAAATTCTCGCGCGGCGCCGACAACCAGTCATTCCTGGTCGAGGCGGTCACCGGCGTCGAAACCGTCAAATCGATGGCTGTCGAGCCGCAATTCATCCGCCGCTGGGAGGCCCAACTGGCGGCCTATGTCGCCGCGGGCTTTCGCGTCACGCAGCTCGGCAATGTCGGCCAGCAGCTGATCCAGTACGTCGGTAAGCTGGTCACGCTCGCAACCCTCTACTTCGGCGCCCGTCTGGTCATTGACGGCAGGCTGACGGTCGGTGGCCTCATCGCCTTCAACATGATGTCACAACACGTGGCTGGACCGGTATTACGGCTCGCCCAACTCTGGCAGGATTTTCAGCAGACCGGTATCTCGATGAAGCGCCTCGGCGACATCCTCAATACCCGCACCGAGATTCCGGCGAGTCAACAGGTCCCGCCCGCGTTGCTGGGCCACATTTCTCTCGATCGCGTCCGCTTCCGTTACCGGCCGGACGCGCCAACCGCGCTGGAAAATGTGTCGCTCGAGATCAGCGCCGGGCAAGTGATCGGTATCGTCGGGCGCTCGGGTTCAGGCAAAAGCACGCTGACCAAGCTGTTGCAGCGTCTGTATCTGCCGGAACACGGCTCAATCCGTATCGACGGGATTGACCTGGCATTGGCCGACCCGGCGTGGTTGCGCCGTCAGATCGGCGTCGTGCTCCAGGAGAATTTCCTGTTCAACCGCTCGATTCGCGAGAACATCGCGCTGGCCGATCCGGGTGCGCCGCTCGACGCCGTGATACGGGCGGCCGAACTCGCCGGCGCGCATGACTTCATCTGTGAGATGCCGCAGGCGTACGACACGATCGTCGGTGAACACGGGGCGAGCCTCTCCGGCGGCCAGCGTCAGCGGCTGGCGATCGCGCGGGCGCTGCTGACCAATCCGCGCATCCTGATCTTCGACGAGGCGACCAGCGCGCTGGATTTCGAGACGGAGCGGGTGATTCAGAACAACATGCGCCAGATCTGCGCGGGACGTACGGTGATCATCATCGCGCACCGCCTCACTGCGGTTCGGCACGCAGACCGGATTTACGCAATGGACCGCGGACAGGTGGTCGAACACGGCGATCACGACGATCTGATCGCGCGCGGCGGCTATTACGCCCACCTTGTTTCCCTCCAGAACGCGACAAGCTCATGAAGGATTTCGGTTTCTCCGCCATCGCGGCGCTTGCGCGGCGATATGCGGAAGTATTTGGCGCGGTCTGGGCCAACCGCGCCCAATTCGATGCGTCCCCGCGCTTGCCGTATGAGCTAGCGTTTCAGCCCGCCCATCTCGAGCTGGTCGAAACGCCCGTGCACCCCGCACCCCGGTGGACGATCCGCCTCATTGCGGCATTGGTGATACTCGGATTGATGGTTGCCATTTTTGGGAAGCTCGACATTGTGGCGACCGCAAAAGGCAAACTGGTCCCGAATGCGCGGGTCAAGATCATCCAGCCGGCGCTTACTGGCGTCGTGCGCGAAATCGCCGTCAAGGATGGGCAACGCGTCACTGCCGGTCAGACATTGATGACGCTGGACACGACGCAGGCAATAGCGGACGAAGATAAGGCAAAGGCGTCCAAATTCGACTCGGCGCTGGCAGCCGCTCGCGCGCAGGCGCTGCTCCGTGCGTTGCAGTCGAACGACACGCCGGAGATCATTCAGATCGAGGGCGCACCCTCTGACCGCCTGTCGGAAGCGCAGCGTTTAGCCGAGGGGGCTTGGCTGGAATTCCGCGACAAGCTGACCTCGGCACGTGCCGAGCTCGCGAAACGCGAGGCCGGGCTCGACAGCACGCGCGCCGAAATCGCGAAGCTCTCCGCCACAGCCCCGCTCGCGCGTGATCAGGCGAACGATTATCGCGCGCTGGCGGCCGATCAGTACGTCGCAAAGCATGACTGGCTGGACAAGGAACAGACCGCGATCGACCAGGAGCATGAGCTGGCCGCGCAACGCGGTCACGCGCGCGAACTCGCCGCCGGCATCGCCGAGCAGCGCGCCGATATCGAGGCAGCCGTCTCGCAGTTTCGTCGCGAACAGCTCGATGCGCTCGAAAAGGCCAACGAGCAGCTCACGCAGAGCCGGAACGACGAGACGAAAGCGCATACCCGGGCGGCATTGATGAACTTGACTGCGCCAGTGGCCGGCACCGTTCAGCAGCTCGCCGTCCACACGCTCGGCGGTGTGGTCACGACGGCCCAGGCGGTAATGGAACTGGTGCCGGACGACACGCTGGAAGTCGATGCGACGATCGAAAACAAGGACATCGGGTTCGTGAAGGTCGGCCAGCGTGCGGCGGTCAAGATCGAGGCATTTCCGTATACGCGCTACGGGCTGCTGGAGGGAGAAGTCATCTCGGTGGCGAATGACGCCGCCCAAGACAAGAAGCAGGGGCTGGTTTTCACGGCACGCATTCGCCTGAAGACCAACCAGATGCGAATCGACGACCGCTGGATTGCGTTGACGCCCGGTATGGCAGTGACAGCGGACATCAAGACGGGCAAGCAGCGCGTCGCGCAGTACTTCCTTGGCCCACTGGTCGAAGGTGCGAAGGAGAGCCTGCATGAGCGGTAAGCAGCGCATGCGATGGGTGGCGGCCGGCCTCATCCTGGCAAGCCTGCCGGCGCTGGCGTTCGACCCGTTACTCGCGGAACGGACTGTCCCGGATACACCTGGCGCCGGGATCATCGCCGGGCCGCACGCGTGCCACTTCGGGGCGCTGGACAAGCCGCTATTGCTCCCGGAGGCCGTCGCGCGCACGTTGTGTCACAACCCGAAGACGCGCGCCGCATGGGCGGCAGTGAAGGTGCAGGCGGCGGCCGTCGGCGTGGCGCGCGCGGCCTTCCTGCCGACCGTGTCCGGCAACTGGCAAGGCGTGCGCGATAACGCGGTGACTGACGTGACCGGCCACCCGGAACTCAGCTCCAATACGGCCGCAACGGTCCGCTCGCAGAGCGTTGAGTTGAACTGGCTGCTGTTCGACTTTGGTGGGCGCAATGCCGCTTTGCGCAATGCGGCGGACTTGCTGGCCGCCGCGCGAGCAACGCAAGACGCGACGCTGCAGGAGGCGTTCGCGACAGTCGCGAAGGACTACGATGCCGCGCAGGCCGCGCAAGGCGCGCTCGACGCGGCCCGGGATATCGAACGGATGACGGCCGACAGCGCAACGGTGGCGCAGGCACGCGTCGACCGCGGCGTCGCGCCGATTACCGATGCGCTTCAGGCGCAGACGCAGCATGAACAGGCCGTGTCGGATCGGACCAAGGCCGAAGGCGACCTCCAAGCGGCGCTCGGCACGCTCGTCACCGACATGGGCCTTGACCCGTACGCGTCGGTATTGGTGCCGTCGGTCACAGCGACGCTGTTGCCGAATCGCGAGTGGAGCGAGCCGGTCGCGCACCTGATCGATGACGTCAAGCAAACCCATCCGAGCGTGCGCGCCGCACAGGCGCAATTCGAGGCGGCGCTGGCCAAGGTCGACCAGACGCGTGCGGCTGGGCTGCCGAGCGTTAGTCTGGTCGCCAAGTACAGCCGCAACAACCAGCCGGCCAGCCTCGGGCTCGGAATCCCGACCTATCCAGCGACCGGGCACGATGCCTACGTCGGCCTGCAGGTGAGCATCCCGTTCTTCGAGGGCTTCGGACGGCATTACCAGATTGCGCAAGCGCGCGCGGAGGCCGAGCGGCAGCAGGACCTGCTGGATGGCGCGCGCGAGCAAGTGGCGCTCGATGTATGGCTGGCCTGGCAGACATTGCGAACGGCGAGCGCGAACGCAACCCAGAGCGACACGTTGCTCACGATCGCGCGGCGGGCGTTCGACGCCGCCCAGCACCGCTATCGGGCCGGCGTCGGCAATATCTTGGAGCTGTTGAACACCCAGACCGCCCTGGCGAGCGCGCAACAAAAGCGCATACAGGCCTTGGCCGACTGGCATAGCGCCCGACTGATGCTCGCGTCCCGCTTGGGGCGGCTCGACATGGACAGCGTCAACCACGAGGAGCGTATTGATGGATCCCAATAGCATCAAACCGGCGGCGTGTAACGAACGGGGGCGACTGCGATGATCAATCGGCTGCCGCTTCGGGCACCCAGTCGCCGCACGCTTGGCAAAGACATGCTGCTGCCAATGCCCAAGGTCAATGTCGACAGCGTCATGATCGAGGTCCATCTTGCTTTGAGCGCGCTATGTGCAGGGAAAGGCACGATGGAGCTCAAGGATCGCATGACAGTCGCTGTTTATATGACCTACTTCCTACGTGATGCGACGCCCGATCCCGACAACCTCGATCGGTACTTCGAGGCCGAAGCGGCGCTGGTTCGTTGCACCGCCCGCGGTAACGCTGGTCAGTCTTGGTCATTGCCGAAGGAGGATGCCGTCGCTATGCGCGAAATCGTGGTCCTGTACGACACGTTAACGTCGACACTGCCGCTGTTTCGGCTCGCACAGGCATGGAAACGTCTGGAAAAGTTCGCGAGCGATGGTCGTCCGTCTCCTCTGCCTGCGAAAAAACCGGGCGCGTAATTGGTCGCATGCTGGCTATCGGCAGCGGCGTAACGAAACTGCATAATCAAGGTACGTAAAACTGCACAACGAAATCGCCCCGCCGCCCGCTGCACTGCCCGTCCTGGGCAGCCCGGAGAGCGCAGTGCATGCGCGCATAAAAACCGTTCACTTTTGCGGGCAGGTGGGGCGGGGTCACAATTGAGCGCGCCAGGTCGAAACACGCATCCTTCGAGGCAGCAGGGCGTGTGCCGCATGGCCACTGTGACTTACAGCGGGCCCATCACGCGGCCGCCGTGTCGAGGCTATCGGTTGCCGATTAAAGTGACTGCAGGCCCCCCTGCGCTCGCTTATATCCCGATCAGCGATACGCAGAGCTTCCAGTTGTACAGTGTCACCCTGTCGACGTCCAGCTTTCGCGCCACCGCCTGTGCACTTCCTTCCCGTGTGCACAGTTCGTACACTGCGGCCTGCTTGGACGCCAATGACACGGCCGGTCTGCCCGCCTTGCTAACCATGCATTTCTTGGTTTCCGGATAGCGCTCACGAACCCACCTCGACAGTATCTCGCGACAGGGATAGCCCAATACCCTGAGGGTGAAGGTAATGCAGCGCCCGTGGTTGACGTAATGCTCGAGTGCCGAGTTCTTCTGCTCCTCTGAGTACTTCGGCTTTACGCGAACATACCCCTTCTGCAGATCGCCACTCTTTTCGAATTCGTCACACCACGCCTTGAGAGAATTCTTCGTCGGGTAACCCAACTGGCGAATGGTTGCCTTGATGCGCTTCCCGAGCTTCAGGTACAGCCCGACCGCCCGAACACGCTCTTCGTATGAATACATGGACTACCTCCAAAGTAGTCCAAGATTTTGGACGCATCCCAAAGTGGGGAGTATCTATCCGACGCTGACACGCGCCGTACGGACGTACGTCGGTAGCCGCTTTTCGGAAACGTGGTGAACGCATCGCGCACTCCATGTAAGCTATGCACACGTTTTGCTACACCAAAGGTGCGAGTGACGGATAGGGGAAACCGCTAAGGCTAGACGACGCGCTGCCGGAGAGAACGAATACTACGAAACACGTGTCAAATGATACGGATTGAAATCGGAGTGGTGTCGGACAGGAAGAGCGGCCTTCTCAGTGGGCTTTCCGCACCAAAGAACGAGCCTCATTCAAGAAATTCGTGAAACATCAATATATGAATCGCGAAATGCCTTTTCGAAACAATACGTTAGGCGAGGCACATCTCGTTGTACGATGTTCCACGAGATTCCGATATCCATGCCGTCGACCGCCTCAGATTTCCAACATTGCCTTCTCCACATCGAGATTTTCCACTCTTCTTTCCGAAATCGGAGAAGCGAATCTTGTTCATCTGAGACCGGCGGACTACGTTCACGTTCCGTGTGAATCGGCTCCCGACGGGTCGGTGAAAGTTTTACTTCATCGAACGGCGGTCACCAAGGCCGGCGCGCGGCATCGTATCGAATAAAGCAGTTTCCGTAGCCCCAGCAAACCCCTATGCCGACCGCCAACGATACAGACGTGCTCGATGTCGAGTTCCGCGAGCGGCTGGCTGCGGCGCGCCCATGCCGACCGCCCCGGCCGAAAGGCCGCCGCCTCGGCCTGCAGCACCTGGCCTTCTTTCGCGGCTATCTGGAAGAGCTAGATCTCACCGAGTTGGCCGACCAGTATCTCACATTCGGGCACGATGTCTGCAAAGCGGCCCCGACCCGCACCTGGCCTGGCCGGTCACTGCCTTCGTCGCCGCGGCCCGCAAACGCGGGGACTTTGCGACCGCCCGACTGCTGGCGATCCGGCCGGCCGCCCTCGCCGCAACGCCTGCGGCCGACGCTCCGGCTCTGGCCATGCCGTCGGTGGAGGACTTCGCCGCCGAGCACGATCCGGACGGTTTCTATACCGGGAAAGAGCTGCTCGACTTGTTCGCCGCCCGGCATGCCGGCGCGGAACCCGACGCCGGCGCGACCCTGCGTCGGCAGCAGATCAACGCCCGCCTGCGCGCGCGGCAGATAGCGGCGCTTGGTGGTCGAAGATCCGCTCCCCGCACCACGTGATCGATTGGTTCGATACCGCCATGGCGCTACGCCTCGCCGACGTCGGCCTCACCACGATCGGCAAGCTGGTCGAGACGATCAACGCAGTCGGCTGCAGCTGGCACCGACGCGTGCCGTGTCTGGGCGACGTAGGCGTGCGCCGCATCGTCGCGTGGCTGGCGCACTACGGGAACGTCGCCGGACTGCAACTGGCCGCCGGCGCGCAAACCCACGCGTCCGAAGGCATCCTGCCGGGGCCACAGCTCGCCGTAGGCCGCCCCGTCACCGCGATCGTGCCACGCGTACTGTTCTCGCTGCCGCCCGAGCAGAACGGCTAGCACGGCGTGCACCGCACTCTCGTCAAGAATAGCAGCCGCACGAACAACGACCGAGAGGCAATCGATTTCTGGCTCGCCGGATAGGGGAACCCGCATATGCGCCAACGCTACCGCACCGAAGCCGAGCGCCTGCTGCTCTGGGCGATCTTCGTGAAGCGCAAGGCGCTGTCGAGCCTCGCCACTCACGATGCGCGGGAATACATCAACGACTTCCTAACCGATCCGCAGCCTGCGAACCAATGGGTCATGACGGGCACCGACCATCGCGGTGATCTGGGCTGGCGGCCGTTCCGCCGACCGTTATCGGTCAAGAGCCGGCAGGACGCGCTGTCCGCGCGCAAGAAGTTCTTCGGTGAGCCGGTCGGCGCGCAGTACCTGGCTGACAACGCCTTCGCGAAGGTGCGTGTTCGCTGGGTCGAGGCACGACGCCGCCAGCAATGAGCGGCGCGGCGAACGAACGCTTCGTGCCGCTGGTGCCGGCAGTGCTCGACTTAATGGGCGACTATCTCGACCGCGTGGCCTGCCGCGTGATCCCTTCGCTCGCCCGGCTCCTACTCCGTTGATCGCGGCGCTGCTGTCGCATGCCGAGATCGGCCGGATACGAAGCGTAGCGAGGGCCAGCGAAACCGATTCGGCGCCCGAACTCGCGACGTGGGCGCGGCAAACCCGACCGATCCATCCGATCCAGCTTTATAAAGCGGTTAGGTAATTCTTCGCGAAGGCAACTGGCGCCCCGCTGCACGAGGACTCGCCCCATGCGGGGGTCTTCAGCGCGGCCAGTCCGCAGTGGCTGCGTCACACGTTCGTGTTGCACGCGCTCGCCAATGGCATGGGCCTGAAAGCGCGCGGAATTTTGACGGTCACGATTCGCTCGACACCATATCGATCTATGCGACTGCGGAGCTTGGTCGTCAGTACAGGAAGGCTAAGGTCTTCCTCAGACTGGCGGCGAACGAACGATTATTCCTGACTCGTGTGCAGATTGAATACGCGCCCCCATTGCCTTGGAGATAATGTGCATGGCAGCCCAGCACCGCGAACCTTTCCGTCGACCGTCAGGCAAATGACTTCTCCCAGATTAAGCCGGAGATCGGTCTGTCAGCGTTACCAAACTCCCAGATGATCCCCGAGTTTCCGCCCTAGTAACCCTCAATGTCCCAGATAGTCTGGGACATTGAGGCATTCGGTAACCTCCCGACAGTCGCGGGCTCCAGCCACGAACTCAGTATATAAGACCGGCGAGAGGAGCTATTCTTGGCACTCGGCTATGGAATTTGTTCACCAAAGTCTCTCCGGTGTGTCCCAAGTTGGGACAGCCTAGATCGCCCGCACTATCAACATCGCTGTCCCAACTTGGGACAGCGGTCTGTCCGACGACTACGCAACAAAGTCCGGACGAAAAAAACCGCTTCTTGCCGGTTTCTGATCCGGTAGCTAGCTTGCTGTACCGAATAACTCTGCTAGCAAACTCCGAATTCGCTCTTCCTGTCGAGCGTCAAGCATGCCGGGCTTGATTTTCACGGTAAAACCGCTCGAATCTTTAGTAATCGATCCTGCCTGGTTCTTGCCTGCAAAAATCTTCTCGATGTTCCGATCGCGTACCGAAGTCTCCTTGCCGCCACTCTCTACCGCCTGTCTAATGTTCCGCCCGAACTTCGTCTGATCTAACTCGCCCGAAACGACATCAGCCCAGTGAGTCTTTGCCGCAGCAACAGCGACATCTCCATGCTTCTTCAGAACCGATACAACGGCCTCCGCCGCAGTCGCGCCGAGGAGGTTCGGTTGGAGATCAAGATCCTTGATGATGAACTCGGGAAGGTCGGCAAACGACAGGAGGCGATACAGGTCCGACCGTGCCATACCGAGCGCAGCGGCCATCTGCGTTCGATTCGGAAATTCCCTCTCAGTCTGCCGAATCGACAATGAAATTTCATAGTCACTCAACCCATCTCGGACAATATTCTCGGCAAGCGCCAGCATCGCCATGTCTTGATCGGAAATCTCAACCTGGACGACTCGAATTGACTCCTTCCCGATAAGTCTATGAGCGCGCCACCGGCGTTCACCTGCAACAATCTCATAGCCATCTGAAACCGCCCTGACAACAATCGGTTGAATCAGCCCGCTCGCTCGAATGCTCGATGCCAGCTCGTTCAGCTTCGCCTCGTTGAAAACCCGACGCGGTTGCCAAGGGTTGGGGCGAATATCCGCCACCGACACCTCAGCTGGAGCAGCAGCCGCAGCGGCCTTCTCCAGTTCAGCGATTCGCTCCTGTGCCGTGGCAAGCGCGCTAGCCATTCCCGGCCCAGTTCGTGGAGCCGTTGGCTTCCGGTCTGGGCTCAGGTCAATATCTTTCGCGGAACGCAGCTCCGCGGTCTTCGCCATCATCTTTTCGCGGATGCTGCTCATTTCCCTTTCCTCCATTCCTCCACATACGAATCGTCAATCCAACGGCAGTAGTCCATCAACGGCTGTCGGACTCTCGCAACCGTCTTAGCCACGCTATCCGACCGACTGAGATCGAACACCGTTGAGAATGCCAAGGCGCCATTACTCATCACCGAGCTGGCCGGAATCTCTGTCGTATGCAACCAATCTCCATATGCGCGTTGCGCCCAAGACCGTACGACTGGGGCAGACGATGTGACGCCGTAGTCGACCTTCGAGAGGACAACGGAGATAAAGTCATATGTCTTCTCAACCTCGTGTGCAGCGAAGCCCTGCGCAACGTCCGCAAACAACGACCAAAACGACACAGATGAAATGAAATCCAAGCTCTCTGGGACCAACGGCATCACCATCGAGTCCGCCGCCATCAATCCGTTCAAGGTCATGTATGAGAGCGAAGGGGCTGTATCGAGCACAATGTAGTCGTAATGCTTTCGAAGGGGCTCAAGACCTTGTCGAAGAACAGACCAGAACTGATAATTCGGCTTCGACTTCTGCATCGCTGGAAGAAAGTACTCCGCGTGGTGCAGAAAGTTGTGTGCCGGGATGAGATCGATCCCATCCCAATAGGTCGACTGAATTACTGCACCGAGCCCGCCCTCGACATTTTGGTCAAAGATGTACGGAAGCACGGTATCGTCCTCGGTGACGTCTTTCTCCGCATAAAGCCCGCAAAGCTCCGAAAGAGAGGCCTGAGGATCCAGATCGATCACCAACACTTTTCGACCACGAAGACTCAAACCTTGCGCAATGCACATGGTCATCGTCGTCTTTGTCGAGCCGCCCTTGAAGTTTGCGATGGTCAGCACTTTACCTTCGTGATCGCGCGTACCCGTTACGAGAGGAGTTTGGTAAATATCCGATACCTGCTGGACCCATGTTCGCACTTC
Source organism: Burkholderia sp. YHN3-13 (assembly GCF_055810675.1). Lineage (NCBI taxonomy): Bacteria > Pseudomonadati > Pseudomonadota > Betaproteobacteria > Burkholderiales > Burkholderiaceae > Burkholderia > Burkholderia sp. YHN3-13. The sequence goes on from NZ_JBVVNQ010000025.1 coordinate 16,463, forward strand.
AGCGAGCGAGAAGAGTCTTGTCCGTCCAGTCCCATTGGCCACGCCTGGTGGCAATGTTCCACCTTCCTTTGAGGCTTCATAGTGAACCTTTGCTCGATCGATTCCGCAAAGTTCGGCAAGTTCCGATGTCGTGAAGACCGGCGCAGTTTTTCGGGGCCGGGGTGCAAGAATCTGATCTCGTAGCTCGTTCGTCATGACCGCCAATCGATCGGCAAATTCGCCGAGCCTGGGAAGATTCACACGTCGGTCAATTTCAGGCAGCTCACTTAATTTCATTGTGTCTAGAACCTCCGTGATAAACGGAAAGAGTATGTTTCTACGGTTTTGACGATTATCTCCGCAAAACCGTAGAATACGCGGTAGCTTCCCCGATGACCAGTGAATTCGTCACCGGGTACCAAAGAGCCAGTGACTCGACAGCAAATACAATATTGAACGGGGCAGAGGTAGCGCCACTCGGCCGGCATCCGCAAGCCTTCAGCGCATCAGACGACAAAGTGCCAACGTAAGCAACTGGCGTTCATCGACAGCACAAAACACCTCACCTTTCGATTGCTACCGAAAGCTGTAGCTGCATGTCCACGACAGAGCCACACAAAAAACCTCACCTTTCACAGCCCCTTTTGGTGGTTATTTTGAACGTTGGATGCTGAAAAGCGCATCGCATGGCAACCGTGCGGGCCTCGTTTTTGACGAGAAGCACAAGAGGTGCTGTGACGCAGCCCTATTTTTTGAGACATGTTTGGTGTTTCTGTGGTGGGTTTTTATCTAAAACATAAACCAACCAACAACCCACAGCGATACAAGAATCTATTTAAATCAATAACTTAGTCAACCTTGGGTGAGGCGAATTGTGCTGATGGTGCTGTGAATTGATCCGCAAGGTGTGACGATTTCCCCGCAAAGGTGAGGTAAAAAGGCGCGCAAGGTGAGATGTTTAGGCGGGAAGGTGAGGTGATTTGGCGGTTGAGGTGAGGGATGTTGTGACCAGGTAGCAGGGAAGGTGAGGTAATCTGTGTTGACAGGTCACTATCGCCCGCATAACCTACCGGCCAACATCACAACCGATCTGGAGCGACGACCGAATGACCGAAGTAGGGCAACTCGCCACGTCGAGGCAACTCGCGTTGGCGCTATTCGAAGATGCCACTGCCGAGGGACTAGCGGTTGACGCAGCTCGCTCTGATGTCGGGTTCGCGCGAAAGAACATCCTTATCCGGATCGTAGACCTTGGTGTTTCGGCGCGTCGTCTGATTGATGCGGCTTACTTTATCGTTGCTCAGGAAGATCGCGTCCACGACCTGTACGACGTTGAATTGGACTACTTCAAGTGGTTGATGCGGTATTCAAGTCGTAACAATGCCCATCTCGAGCAGGTCATTACCGAAGCGCAAAAGGCACTGATTCAAGCGACCACCGCTCCGACGCCGGAGGGCGATAAGCCCTTTGGCTCAGTGCAGCTTATCGGCCGAGTTTCGTTCCAAGGGGGGAGATTCCAGTTCCGCATCCCAACTGACCTGATTTCGATAATCCGAGGTCCAGGCAAGTCCCATTGGCTAAGCCTGCGGATTACCTCACTGTTCACGCTAAGCTATGCGCGGGTCATGTATGACCATCTCCTTCCGTTTGCGGACGAGGGGGGCACCGATTGGCTGACTCTTGACGAACTTCGCGGTTGGCAGGGGGAAATGGGCGCCAATGCTCTTGTCTTCAAATACTTCAAGCGGGATTGGCTAGAGCCCGCGGTGAAGCAAATCAACGAACTTTCCGACATTACATTGGAGTACGAAACAAGAAACGAACCGGGATCGCGCAAGATCGGAAGACTGCGCTTTCGGATTGCTCGGAAGGACATTGCGGAGCGGGTGCTTCACACGTACGAGGAAGCTCAAGAGATCTATCGCGTCTTGAAGCAAGAGTTCGGGCTATCGAGCGATCAGCTGAACCAGATTGGCGCCAACCGCGGGACATATACCGACGATCGTCTCCGCCAAGCGATCGAGCGAACCCGGTTCAGCTTGAAGCTCGGAAAGGTATCCAAGAGTCCTGCGGGTTTCTTCATGAAGGCATTGAAGGAAGGATGGGTCGTCTCTGACGCAGAACGGGAAATGATAACCGTCCAACAGACGCTTGCGCTGGCAGAGCAGCGCGAGCTGGACGATAAAGTGAAGACCCAGTCCATTGCGGCGCTTAACACGGCCGCTCAAGAAACGAGCGCCAAAGATCGCATGCGAGAAGAGGCGCGCGCCGGCCGAGCCCAGTACGATGCAGCGGAGCAGAAGCAAAAGGACGAATGGCTGCGCACGTACCTCTCGTCATCAGGCGGGAAAATTATGCTGAGGCGCTTGAAGTTGAATCCAGAGATCGTTGATGAGGCAACGGTGCTTGGAGACGTCGATCTCGTAGGTGACTTTTCGCGATTCGTTTTCAACAAGACAAAGTCAAAAGCGAAAGCGCCGGGCTCGCGAGGTCGAGCGGCATAGCGATCGGCCTACTGTTCTCGAAGGGGCCATCCCTTCACCGACGATCTCAGTAGGTGACCTCTCCTACGATCTCGACGCCTACTCGTCTGCAAGACTCCGCCTGCAATCGTGTAGCAGCAGTATTCCTGTGCGCCCGCGGACACGTTCGTAAACGCGCCAGTATGTCCGTTCAGCCGAGTTAGAAAAATTTTGCTGGCCAGTCGGGCGAACCCGGGAAAGCTTGGGTTCATTTGGCGCGCAGGATTGCAGTAATGAGGTGGGCGATGTCGGGCACCTTCCGTAGCACCGAGGACAGTTCGTCTGACTCCACGACGAGGTGTGTACGGTTCGCTGATATGGAAACCGTTACTTCACCCGCACGCGGCGGAGCACCGGTAAGTAGCGCATGCTCGATCTCCTTGATGGATAAGCCAACGGGCATCTGTCGAACCCGCTCATCGACGATGGCGCTCCCCAAATGTTTCGAGATGAAATCAAGGCTGTTGGCTACGGAAAACGTGATCCGACCGTCACCGCCGACCGCATCGACAATAGCTCTCGGAAGCCGAGCAGCCGTCATGGACCGGGAAACGTTGGATGTGGACACTTTGAGATCTGCTGCCATCGCCGCTTGGCTTGACCAGAGACCCTGCTCGAGCATCGCCATATAGAACTGCCCGCGGCGCAATATCGAAGTCCCGTCCGCCCGCAATCGTCTGTGTATCGAAATGGCTGCTTCTCGGTCCGGTACGCTGTAAGCGCAGAAATCGTCGGTCATGGTGCGTGGTGATTACGGAAGTAATAAGGAAGAATCCTGGTGGTTATGCTGAGGAATCTCAACGATTGTTGTGTGTATTGAAATATGACCCTCAACCGGTTGAGGGGGAGGAGCGCCCGCTGCGCACTCGGGTCTTTCGGCTGGAGCGGCGTAAGCTTTTGTTTCTTAAACGAGTTCCCGCAGTGGGCCAACTGATCGCCGAACGTCGCGGCAAGCATTGCACGCGTGCAATTTCTGCAAGTTGCCATCTCGTAGAGGATTCGAACGGTACCTCACAAACGCATATGTGCAACCGGCAAAAGCTCACGATTTTGATAGAGCTTTTTGCCGAATACCCCTCAACCGGTTGAGCGCGCCAGCTGCGCGACCCGGCGCGGTCCGTCGTCTCGAAAAGGTCCCTGAAATCACGGCTCTTTTCCCAGGTGCCGTTGTCGCCTCGGCTGTTCCAATTGATCCGTCCCAATTGGAACTCCGTGATGCGACTCCCCAGACTCTTTCCCCGTAGCAAGAAGCAGGTCGCCCTGTCGCCGGCGCCCGGCCATTACTCGAACGAAGATCCCGAGACGATCATCTTCGATCAGGGGACCCGTCTGCGCGTCGAAGCCAATCACTGGAAGACCTTTTGTTTCGTCCTTGCGATCATCGCTGGTGGCGCCGTGTACACCCGGCAACCGCCGCCGTCGGTGGTGAGGGCCTACGGTGTCTCGTCCGATGCCGGCGGTAATCCGTTGGTCAAGCAACTGGCCGCGTACAACCCCGACGATCAAGCGAAACGCACGGCGATCAAACAGGACGTCGAGCACTGGTTCACGATCGAGCCGGTCCTCACCGACGATATCCGTACCTCACGCCTCGCCAAGAACATCAACGCCGTCAAAGCAAAGATGGTCGGTAACGCGAAGAACCAGTTCGCGTCTTGGATCAGCGAGGACAAACCGTTCGACCAGATCACCACCAATCCGAAGCTGGTCCGTGAGCCGAAGGTCACCAACGTCTCGTTGTTGGAGGATTCGACCGTCGTCGTCGAATTCACGACCTCGACCCGGCAATCGCCCACCGACAAGCCCGTCGATGTCCGCTTCGCGCTGACGATGCGCTACCAAATCATTCCTCCGACCGCGGAAGACGTACTCGGCACGAATCCGTACGGCCTTTACTACCCGTTCTTCACTTTGCAGAAAACCGGCGCATGAAACGACCACGTTCCCTCCTGATCTGGGGCACGCTCGCGTTGATCGCGGCGTCGGCCAATGCGTTCGCCGTAAAGACTGCCGCAAGTCCTGTGTCGCCGATTCCCGGTTTCGATGTCGGCAGCATTATCGGCGACGCGATGAGCCCCGTGAACCCGTACAACTCAGGCGCCGACCCCATCACGATGCCTGGCGACGCACGCATGGCCGTGTTCCCGTACAGCCGCGACCAGATCTATCGCGTGATGACGGCGCCGCTGAAGCTCACGACGATCGAGCTGGAGCGGGGCGAGAGCTTAATCAGCGAGCCGGCGATGGGCGATTCGGTGCAGTGGGTCATCGATACGGACGGCGCAAACCACGTGTACGTGAAGCCCACGAAACCTGGCCTCGTCAACACGCTCCACCTGAGCACGAACAAGCGCGAGTACGAGCTGACCCTTGTCTCGTCGCCGCTGGGCGGCCTGTTCTATCAGAACGTCCGCTTCAACTACCCGAATTCGCTGATGGCGAAAGTGCGCACGCGCGGGAATGCCGGCGGCGACGATCGCGATACCGACCACGCTGGCCAATCAGATTCCGGGCCGATCGGAGTCTCCCCGGACAAGCTGAACTTCGAATACACAGTTTCTGGCACGAGCTCGCTCAAGCCCGAAACGGTCTTCGACGATGGCACGTTCATCTGGATCCGGATGCCGCCGCGTACGCCGTTTGCCGTGCCGACCATCAACGACGGCGGCGACATCGTCAGCCCGAACTTTATCCGGCGCGGCCCGTACATCGTTATCCAGCGACTTGCAGATGAAGTGAAGCTCACGCGACCGGGCGAGGAGGTGACGATCACGCGCGGCCGTCGCGGCCTCTTTGGGTTCTGAGGTCGGTATGGCAAAGCAGATCGATCCGAGCAGCCCGGAGGAGAAGGCCTTGTTCAAGGGCAAGGTGCCCCGCAACGTCATGATTGCGGTCGGTGCGATTGCGGCCCTTGGTATTGGCTCGCTGGGCTTCTACACGCAGACCGTCGAAGCGAACAAGGCAGAGGCAGAAGCGCTGAAGGCAAAGCGAGAACGAGCGGCCGAAGCGGTCGACAAAAGCAACGCTGACAAAGCTGACGTCGACAAAATCATCGAGCAACAACAGGCCGAAGCCCGTCGGCGCGCGGCGGAAGCAGCGGCCGCCGCAAGCGCCGCCGCGTCCGCAAATGCGAAGAAGCCGACCTTGTCTGCAGACGCGGTCCTGCCGAGCGCAAGCGCGGGCGAGCTCAAGGCGGCAAACGACCAGGACACGATCTACGTCTCGCCGATCTTCCGCCCGGGTGTCAAGGTGAAGGACGCGCAGCCGCAGCAGCCTCAATTGCCGAACGGCATGATCTCGCCGCAACAGATGCTGCTTCAGCAGGCGGCCGCTCAAGACGCGGCGATGAAAGAAGCTACCGCGCAGGCTGGACTCGCATCACGCGGTGGGCAGGCGGCAGGAGCGATGACGACGCAACAACGCGACAACGCATTCATGCACGACGTCGCGCAGTTGAGCGAGGGCGACAAGGATTTCGCGCGGACCGGCTTTGTCGGTCAGTCGCACGGTTGCACGCTGTCGCCGCCGGCGAAGATTCCGGTTCTCTCGAACGAGGCGTTGAACTCGGATCGCCCCGGCACGGCGTCGCTGATCGTTGAAAGCGACGTGTACGCAAACAATGGCGATGGGCGTTGCCTCGTGATTCCGTGGGGCACAACGATCGTCGCGCCCTACAGCTCGGACATTCAGCCGGGCCAGGAGTCGATTCTCGTCGCCGGCGCGGAGATGCGCCTGCCGAACGGCAAGCACGTGCCGCTGTACGGCGCGCAAGGTGCCGACGGCGACGGCACGGCTGGCTTCAGTGGTGACGTAAACAACCACTTCTTCAAGATCTACTCGACCTCGTTCCTCACGGCCATTCTAGTTAAAGCGTTCTCTAACAGCGACCAGAGCACGACGACTGGCCCGCTCGGCGTCACCACTGTGGGCAGCACGGGTGGCCAGATCGCGGCGCAAACCGCGCAGTCGGTGCTCGACCGCTACAAAAACATCCCGCCGACAATCTCGTCGAAGCCGGGCAAACGGCACTTCATGATGAAGATCAATCGCGACATGGTGCTCGAGCCGTACCGGGAGCCGCGATGATCAAGCACTTGATTTTTGCGACCGCGATGGCATCGGCGAGTGCTTATGCGCATTCGGCCGTGATCGCGCAGGTCATCAGCCCCGTGAGTGTCGTCATCCAGGACGGCGCGGTGCGACGCGTCGCGATGCTGCCGGGGAAGCCGGTCTATTACTGCGGCCTCGATGCGTTCGTCGAATGGGCGTCTCCGCTGATCGGCCAGCCCGTGCGCAGCTCGAGTGACGCCGGCGTCACGGTCTCGATCGATGGGCGTGATGTCGCATTGGACGACCTGTTTATCGACCGCGGTTGGCTCCAACCGCTCGTACTGGATGACGGCGCGCAGGCGGCACTCGCCGAACGTCGAGGTGGATGGGCGTGCTCCCGTGCGGTCGTGCCGTTCGAGCTGCTGCACACCAACGTCGATCCTAAGATCCTCGCCGGCATCGCGCTGAACGAATCGAACTACCGCGGCCGTGCGTGGCCATGGACCCTGAACGTTGCGGGTCAGGGCTTCTTTTTCAAGTCGCGCGAAGAAGCCTACAAGGCGATCGAGACGCTGCTTGCGCGCGATCGCTGCGATTTCGACGTTGGCCTGATGCAGGTGAACTGGTGCTACCACGGCAAACGCTTTGCGTCGGCATGGGCTGCGCTCGCGCCCGCGACCAACGTCGCGGTAGCCGAGGCGATTCTGACCGAGAACTTTGCCCGAACTGACTCGGTGGCGAAGGCGGTCGCCTATTACCACAGCGCGAATCCCAATCTCGGTCGTTCGTACCTTGCACGGTTCGTTCGACACCTTTCCTTGATCGAGGCAGGCCTTTGAAGCACACGACCAAGATTTTCGCGTGCGCCGCATCGGCGATCGTGTGTGCGGCCGCATCGGCGGCGAATACCGACCCGTTCGACTTCGACTACGACATCCTCGGCGGCATCTCCGAGCGGCCGGCGCTGATTTTCAACGACGAGACGAAGACCTATATCCAGCCGCGCGCGGGGCAGGTCATCGTCGCCGAAGGTGGGCATACCGAAGGTCCGTACGTCGTCGTCGAGGGCACGCCGGCGTCGATCACGTACAAGGTCGGTACCCATTCGGCCACGGCCCGCTGGAAGAAGGCGAACACCTTCATCGGCGGCACCGGCGCACTGGCTGCGATGAAGGACGATCAACCGGCCGGTTTCGATGGCTTCACGAACCGATTGGTGCTGATCGGCACGCGCTCCGCGCTCGCGCCCGTCCGCGCGCTGCATGCGTCGATGCCGGTCGGTAACGTGGTCAAGTCGCTCGTCCCACAGGGCTGGACTGGTTCCGCGCAGAAGGACGTTGACCTGACGACCTCGGAGCTGTTCGCGACGCGCGACGGCGAGAACTGGCTGCAGGCGCTCGATCGCTTGATGACGCAAACCGGGCTGTACGCGGATGTCGATTTCGGTGAGCGACACGTGCGGCTGCATCGCGACGCGCCGAAGTCTGCGGCGTTGAACTATGCGTCGTCCGGCCATGATGCCGACGAGGCCGGTTTGAACCGCGTCGTCGCGCGTGTTACCGCGGAGCCTGCACCGGTGTCACGGCTGGCCGAACGCTTTGGCGCGCAGGCTATCCGTGATGGCGACGACACGCATATGCAGATCCGCTTCACGGCGAAGCCGGCAAAGACCGTCACGTTCAAGACACCGGACGGGAAGGCGCTGCGTACCAGCTGGGACGAGGTCAAGAACGTGATGACGATCGACCGCGCGGAACGTTTCATCGTGGCTGACGCGACAAACCACGTCGAAGTGACGCGGGACGCGAAGACTGTCTACGACTTCGACCAGCCGAACCCGGCAAAGCTCGAGGCCGTGTTCGATCGCGACGGCCGCACGTACTTCAAGTTCGCGGAATCGGTCGTGCGGGTCGGTGTTACGGATGCGCGGAACCTGGGCATCGGCGAGCAGAAGGGCCGCTACTTCATGTTCGAAGGCACGTCCGACCTGTTCACCGTGACAGCAGACGGCAACACGATCCACGTCAAGCGGCGTAAGGAAGTCACGTATCGCGAAGCGCCTGACGCGTCGCTGCAGGCGAGCGGGGGGCCGACGCCATGAAGCACATCGTCTCGATCGTCGCCACCGTGATGGTGATCGCCGCATTGCCCGCCCGCGCAGATTGCCTTGATGACGCGGCCGCCTTTCATCGTGTCAATCCGCGGCTGCTGCGCGTGATTGCGCAGCACGAGTCGGGCATGCGGGCCAATGCAGTGAACCGGAACACGAACGGCAGCGAAGACATCGGGCTCATGCAGATCAACACGTCCTGGCTCCCGACGCTTTCCCGCTACGGCATCCGTCGCGAGCACCTCTTCAACGGCTGCGTGAGCGCATATGTCGGGGCGTGGATTCTCGCGTCGAACGTGCGCCGGTTCGGGCCGAACTGGAAGGCAGTCGGTGCCTATAACGCGGTGACGCCGTCCAAGCAGCTCGTCTACGCCAGCGCGATCTATCGCCGCTTTATGCAACAGGGTCGGTAACCATGCAGAAGACACATTCGAATCAGGCGCGAGCACGCGCGATCGTAGCGGTAGCGCTTGCCGCCCTGAGCGTCGCGGCGATTGCGGCCCCCCAAGCAGCGACGAGCTCGATTGATGCGGACGGCTGGCAGGTGCTTGCGTCGACGCCGAAAGCGGCACCGGCAGCGGCCGACAGCACGAAGCGAGAGCCGTCCCTGCCGGCGCCGGCGACCGACGTCGCCGCTGTCGAGTTGCCGGGCGTGAGTGCCCCAGCCGCGAATGGCACGCTGACTTTCTCGGTGACGCCGGCTGACGTGAATTTGCGCGATGCGCTCGACCGTTGGCTGCAGCAGCAGGGCTGGCAATTGGCGTGGAAGATCGACGACGACCTGCCGCTCGAATTCAACGCGTCTTTCACGGGCGACTTCACCTCCGTCCTGCAGCAGGTGATGAAGGCGACGAACCACATGCGCACGCCGACGCGCGCGTGCCGCCACTCGAATAACGTCATCCGCGTGATCGCACGCGCGGGCAACTGCCAGGACTGAGAACCATGCGCGTTCACCTTTTGAAATCCACGGTCGCGATCGCGGCCGCCCTGATGGCCGCCGGTTGCGCCGTGACCCAGCAGGACGTCAACGACAGCTACGACGCGGCACATCGCACGATCTCCGATGCGCTTGGCAAGGGGCCGGCGCCGATGGCGCTTGTCGAGGACGTGCCGACCGCGTTCTTGGGTGACCGGCTGGTGCCGCTCGCCTACGAGGCGACGCTGCCTGCAGTGTTCCGCGACAAGACGGTTACGCTTCCCGCAAACCTCGGCATCAAGCAGATCGCCACGCTGATCTCGACCGCGACGGGATATCCGGTTCATCTGAGCCCGGACGTTTTCGTGCCGCGCGATTCGCTGGTGCCGGGCCAGACGGAGTCGAAAGGGCAGAACAACACCGCGCGAACCGAAGAGCCGGTCTACCGGCAGGCGTTCTCCGGCAAGGCCGGCATGTACATGCGGAACATGACGACCGACCTTGGGCTCGACTGGTCGTTCGACGGCAGCACGATCAACGTGAATCGGTTCGTTACCCGGATGTACCAGATCGCGGCGATCCCGGGCAAGGTGTCGATCAAGTCGACGATGAGCAAGGGCATGGACACGTCGACCGGCAACCAGTCCGGCAGCGGCGGTGGTGGCAGCTCGGGTGGCAACACCGGTTCGTTCTCCGCCCAGACGTCGACTGGCCGCGAAGGCGATTTCGATCAAATTGCGGCGATCACGGCGGAAATCGACAAGCTGAAATCGCCGATGGGTCGCGTGAGTGTGAATCCGCAAAGCCGGCTGGTGATGGTTTACGACACCAAGGAAGCGGCGGACAACATCGGGAAGCTGCTGAAGCATGAAAACGCGATCTCGACTCGCCAGGTGGCCATCACGGTCCGCACGATCCAAATCGCGTTGAACAGGGGAAGCCAGGCGGGCATGAACGCGGACGTCGTCTTCAATGCGATGCATGCCGGTCTCGCGCGCTACGCGATCAGCTTTACCTCCCCGACGTCGCTCGCGACGGGTGGTGGCTCGGTCGGCGTATCGGTGCTGCGCCCGGATGCGCCGTTCTCCGGTACCAATGCGGTCGTGAACGCCCTGAACCAGTACGGCCGCACGGTGCAGGACAACACGATGACCAAGATGACGCTCAATGGCCTGCCGGTGTCGGTGGCGTCGTTCAAAAGCGACGACTACCTGCGTTCGACCACGCCGTCGTCGGGTTCGTTGACGGCGACGTCTGGTGGTGTTCCGGGCCTGACGCCGGGCACGATTACCACGGGCGATTTCGTGAATGTCCTACCTGCGGTCAACGATCACAACCAGATCGTCCTCGCGTACTGGGCGGACAGCTCGAAACTCAACGGTCCGTTTACCAGCGCGGGCGCGGGATCCGGTCAGACTCAACAGCAGATCCAGCTCGCGCATACGGTTGGCACTAAGGACGACCAGACGATTGCACTGTCGGACGGGCAAACCATCGTGCTGTATGGCGCGATCACGGATCAGGCCGACAGCACGACGAATACCGGCATCGCCGGCCTCACGGGGAGCTGGAACAAGGCGAAGACGTTCCAGGTCATCATGCTGAAGGCGACGGTCGTCCCGTCAATGTGATCATGATGCACATCACGGAACCCCTGCCGACCGACAAGCGCGCACGCCTTGTGTTCGGGATCGACTGGCGGGCCTACCCGGTAAAGGGCGGGAAGGCCGAACGCCGGCGCTACGCGGATGCATTCGGCGCGACGCATTACGTCGAGTTCAAAGTCGGCTCCGACCTGATCGGCGGCTTTGCTATGCCGGATACCCCCGAAGTGAAAGGTTCTCGCCTGTACTCGGGTGCAGCGCGTGTCGCTCTCCATGAGCGCATCAAGAGCCGGGCCGCGGCCCTCGTCTTGCTGCAGGATGGTCCGCGCGTCTACCTGATGTTCGTAGTGCGCGGCGCGGTGCGCAACGACGAAGTGCTGTCTCCGGAGGCGGCGCAATCCCGGCGTCTGGAGATCGAGCAGGAATGCCTGAAGGGCAATCTGAAGCTCGACACCCTCGGTACGGGCGATCGAATCGGCGACGTCGATGAGCCCTTTCAGGCGAGCGAGCTGCTCGCGAACGGAAAGGTCGGTCGCATCACGAAGCTCCCGATGTCCGTGCCGACCATGGTTCCGATCATCGCGATCGTGGTCGGCGGGTTGTTCGGCGTTCCCAAGCTGATGGATGTGCTGTCTCCGCCTCCGCCGCCTCCTCGGGCCCCAACGTTCGCGGAACAGTACGCGACGGCCGTTCAAGAGGCATTCGCGCGCCTGCAACCGCGAGCATCCGAGCTCGGACCAGCGTTGCTTGCGGCCGTCGGCGGGAAGGAATCGGTCATCAAGGGTTGGCTGTTCCAGGAGGCCAACTGTCCGTCGGCGGGATTCTGCACGATGAAGTTTCGCCGGAATGGGGGGACCTTCGCGGGGTTTGCGCAAGCTGCGACCGCGGACATGCGTCCGGTCACTTTCGCGCGTGATGGTCTATCGCTCGAATGGCGAGGACCGGCTGTTCCGAAGGTCGCGTCCCTGAAGGAAAGTGAGTCGAAGAGCTGGCCCACTTTGCAGGCGTTTATCGACATGCTTCAGACGCCACCGCAACGCATGTCGTCGAAGGTCCTGGAGCTTCGCGCCTACGGCTACGTAGTCACGCTCGATGAACCGCGGTCGCTGATAGCGTCGCCTGGCGCCGTAGAAGGGGGGCGTGTCGGGCCGTTGCTCAAACAGGGTGGCTGGACGATCGAAGGCTTTCGATGGCAATCACCGTTGCTCGCCAAGCTGCCCCCGAACATGACGCTCGAGTCGCTGAAAGTCGACCTGCGTCTCAATGAAGGTGCGACAGCGGCCCCCAACAGGGAAACGGGCGAATCGTCGTATGGCGTTCACTTCACCGCGAAGGGTAAATACTATGTTTTCGATTAAGCACGCACTCGTCGCGGCGGGCGTTGGTATCGCCGCGTCCGCTCATGCCGGCCCTGTCGGTACCAGCCTGTCGATCGACGACATCGACCAACTGGCGCGCGCAAATCTCGCCCGCCAACTCGGCGGAGGTGCGCCCGGCGTTGGTATGTTGCCGCCCGGTGCGATGTCGCAGCCGCAGCCGGGCATCGTCGCAAGCGGTGTGACAGCTGACGCTCAGCCGAAGCCGGTAGAGAAACCTCTCCGCCAGCCGCGTGCGCATGCCGAGCCGGTTTCGTTCCTTGGTGCGTTTAACGACGAGACCGGAGGCCACGTTCTGTACTCGTTCCGCGATGCGATCTACCCGGCGCGCGTCGGCGCAACGTTGCTCAACGGCTGGAGCGTCAAGAGCGTCGACGGCTATGCGGTGACGGTGGCCGAGGGGAAGCGGACGTGGAAAGAGCCCATTCGCGGCGCCGCGCCGATCCAGTCGCCGGCAACGAACGCTGTTCGTTCGCTCGTGGATCTTGGTTCGCCGTTGCCCGCCGGCGCGCCGTTGCCAGGTATCCCGCTCGGAGGCACGCAATGAGCCTCTTTGCGGAGATGGAATCGCAGGAGCCGGAGAAGCGTGGTTTGCTCGGCCGGCTCAAGGCATTCAAAGCGGGCTTTACCGATAGCTCGTCGGGTGCAATGCCGATCGTCGGACGAGAGCCGGTGGACGGCGTTGAATCAGTCGTTGAAGTCGATGGTCCGCGCGAGCCGCGTTTCAAGACGACGAGCAAAGCAGTGAACCCGCGCCAGGCCGGTCAGGGTCAGCCGATGACGATGGGCATGATGCTGCGTCGCGCCCAGGATGAAATCGAAGACGTGTCGGTGTTCGAGGAGGACCCCGCGTCGCCTCGTGCTGGCGCCGTCGATGTCCCGCCGGTTTGCGATGTTGGGACTCAGAAACCCGACGAAGCGCGCACGACCGTCAATTCCGATGCCACGCGTTCCACAGTCGAGGTGAGGGTTGATTCGATGGCGTCGTCGGAACCCGGGGCGGACCCGGTGGCTGCGCGTACTGATGCGCCGGTGAATGGGGCACCACGTGCGCCCGAGCCGTCCGATTCTCTGGACGCGGAAGCAGTGAAGGACCGCGAAGCCGCATCGTCCCGACCGGCTGGTTACGACGATCGGCCGACAGTGCGCCGAATCGGCACGGACGTGGCCGAGGCGCCAGAGGTTTCGATCGAGACTGGTAGGCCGCGTTTGGTGCATGCAGACGCGCTAACGTTCAAGCGGGTGTTGTGCCAGCGCGATGAAAACGCTGCGCTGGCCGTCACCGAGTCGGCACGCCGCGAGTTCATTGCGGTCGAGCTGCAGGCTGGAATCTCGATCGTGGTGTCGACGCAGCGCTTCCACGAAAGCCAGTTGTACGCGACCTATCTGAAGGATCTCGCGCGCGCGGACATTTCCGTTCATGAGGAGATGGTCGCTAGCGAGGAGGTGATTGCTGCGCTCTACACCAAGGAGAAGCAGCGTGCGGCTACGGCTGTACCGGAATCGTCCCGGGCCATCGGCGCGTTTCGCGACGTAATCGAAGCAGCGAAGGCGTATGGGGCAGGTGACGTGCACTGGGAGTACCGGGATTTTTCCGATGCCGTTGAGCTCCGCTTCCGCGTCGACGGTGATCTGTATGCGTTTCGGAAGATGCCGAAGGCGCTGGCGGTACGTGCGCTCGCGGCCACCTATCAGGACCTCGTCCAACGCAACACCAACTCCGGCGAGTCGTTCCAGCCGACGGCACCGCAGTCAGCGATGATCCCGCTCGTGGCGCATACCGATCTTGTCAACATCCGGTGGCAGAGCGCGCCGCTCGTCGGCGGATTCGATGTCGCGCTGCGCTTGCTCGATGGCAATTTCAAGCGCGTGAAGGTACTCCTTCCACACGAGATGGGCCTGGAGACGAGCCAACTGGAGATTCTGGAGAGTCTCGGCAAGGTGACCGGTGGCGCCACGTTCCTGACCGGGGAAACCGGGTCGGCAAAGACGACGTTGCTGCGCGCGATGTCGTATCTGGTGCCGAATCGTGACCGCATCAAGCAGTTCGCGGTCAACGAGCCGTCCGAGGTGCCCGCGCCGTGGTTGTCCGACATTTCGATCCAGCGCAGGCCGAACGAGACGGAGGTGGACGCTAACCGAAAGATCGTCGAGGTGATTCGCACGTTGATGCGAATGGATCCCGACGATCTCACGATCGGCGAGGTGCGGGACTCCGTTCTTGCCGGTTTGGTCGCCGAACTCGCGCTGACGGGCCACCCGGTTCGCACGACGCTGCACGGAAACAGCATCCTCGGCGCGGTGATGCGATTGGTCGGTGGCCGGCTCAAGCTGCCGATGGATGAAGTGGCGTCTGGCAGCTTCCTGAATGCGGTTGGCAATCAGAAGCTGATCCCGATTCTTTGCCCGCACTGCAAGCGGCCAGCGCGCGACGTGCTGGCGCCGCAGCAGATCGCGACGCTCGAGCGCAAGTTCGGCCTCGACACCTCCACCATGGCGTGCCGGGACGAGGACGGGTGCGAGCACTGCCGCCGCCCGGGTCTGTTCACGCGCACCGGCAAAGTGGCGGCCGGCATCAAGGGGCAGACGCTCGCGATGGAACTGTACAGGCCGACGTCTGAGTTTCTCGAGCGTGTTTCCGTACGCGATTGGCGGGGCGCCGAGCAAGTGTGGCGCAGCAGCCGGAAGAGCAATTTCGCGGACGCCGACATGACGGGCAAGACCGTCTACGAGCACGCGCTGTACAAGGCCTCGCGTGGTCTCATCGATCCGCGGTTCATCGATGAATCGATGTGCAGCTTCGATGCATATCGCGTGGCCCCGGACGCGGATGGAGTGTTGCCATCGTGATCAAGTCGCTCATCTACTCCATCTTCATGGTGCTTCCGGCGAAGGAGCGTCTACGCCTCGCAACGCTTCGATTCCGAGCGATGCGCGAAATGTTCTTCCGGGAGACTCGTCTTGACATCGCTAAAAAGGGGCTGCGTAACAGCGAGACATTGCTCGAACGGCTGACGACGCTAGAGGTGCGCCATCGCTCACGAAAAAACCTCTCATGGCCGGTGTTCCAGAAGATCGCCCAACGTATGCGCGCCGGTGACGATTTTGCGACTGCCATCAAGCCGTCCATCCCGAACGACGAATTCGTGTTGCTCGAACTCGCGGGACAGTCGCCCCGCGACGATGCCGCGATTCGAGGGCTGGAGCTGGCCGAGATGGCAGCGCACGCGAAGCGCGTACTGTCGTCGACGACGTCGCTGCAGATGGCGTATCCGGCCTTCCTGCTGGTCTATCTCTATTCGTTCTGTGTGCTGTTCGGCGCGCACATTCTGCCGGCGACGCTGGACGTGAAGCCGCTTGAGAAGTGGTCCTCGTTCGGCCAGTTCATCTACGCGGTCGACACCTTCTGCGCCGACTACTGGTGGCTGACGTCTGCGGTCGTCGTGGGATTGGTGGTCGGGTATTTCCAAACGCTGAAGCATTGGACGGGCGAGTTTCGGAACCGCGTCGACGCAATGCCGCTGATGTGGCGCAATCGGCGAGATCTGCGTGCGGCGTTGCTGATCGTGTCGTTGGCGGGCCTGTTCGACTCGGGCCTCACCCTGCGCGCCGCGCTGGACAAGCTCACCAAGTCGGCTGACCCGTGGATGCGTTGGCACCTGCGCCGGATGAGCGCGCGGCTGACGGCGAACCCCGACCAACCGATGCTCGCACTCGATACCGGGATCTTCTCGGAAACCACCATCGACATTCTGACTGACGCGGCCGGGCGAGATCAGTTTGTCGAGGCGGTGAAGAATCTTGGGCAGACCTCCCTCGAGCGCGTCGTCGAGGCGGTACGACGGAACGCAAAGATCACGCACTACGTGCTGCTCGCTGGAGTCGTGCTGGCGTTCCTTGTCTTCGGCCTGGGATCGTATTTCGCAACCGGTGCTGTCGCTTTCGATAGCGCACCGCCCTCTATCAACCAGAATTTCTAGGAGCCCTGTTATGAACGAGATCAACAAGCAGCAGCCGCGCAAGCGCCCTTACATCGGAAAGGGCCGTCGCAAGCAGAAAGGGGAGCTGTCGATGATCGAGGCCGCCGGCGTGATGGCGGCCGGCGCACTGATAGCACTGGTCGTCTACATGGGCTGGGGATTCGTGATGGACCGCCTTCATGCGATGCAGTTCAAGAGCGAAGCGCAGTACTTCCGGAGCGGCATTCAGGACGCGACTGCGAGCGAGATCGACTTCTCGTCCGTCACGATGCAGTCGCTTACGCAGGGGCGTGCATTCGATACGGCGGGTCGACGGCTGAATAAGACCTCGGGCGCGCTGACGGGGCTTTTCGGTGGGAGCGTCTCAGCAGCGCCTGCAACGGTGACGGCGACGAATGACGCGGTTGCCGTGACTTATCCGGTGCCGGCGACCGTCTGTGCGCTTTCGGCGGATGCGGTCTCTGCTACTTACACGATGGTCAAGGTGAACAACACGACGATTTCGAGTCCGACGACGGCCTATAGCTCGAACGCGGCGACCACGGCGTGCTCGTCCGCGGGCGCGACCGCCAGCATCGTGATGTACGCGACGAAGAGCAACTAAGGACCGACAGATGCTCAGCATTATTGAAGTCGTGGTCGTGCTGGTCGCTGCTGGGCTCATGACGTTGCAAGCCATCCAGCACGACGTCGAGACGCGCCGGCATGACGTGTTGAGCGTCGAAGGGAAGAACCAGGCGACGATCAACGCCGCGTTGTCGAACTGGGTGACGGACAAGTACGGCACGTTGGTGGCACAGATGGTCGGCGGGAAGTCCACGCCGATCACACCGCCGACGTTTGCAGAACTGCGCGCTGGTCAGTACCTGAAGGCGGACTATGCAGCAGGGCCGTTCTGGGGCGGGTCTTACATGATCCAGATGAGCGTCGGCCCAGACGACTGCGGAACCGGCACGACGTCGTGCAAGGTCAGCTACGTCTTCTATTCGTCGCAGCCGGTGACGAGACGCGGAAGCCCGGACGTGGCCGGCGCTGGGGTCGTGGCGCAAGCAGCAGGAACCGGATTCGGGTTCTCGACGAGTCAGAACCCGGCGACGATCAAGGGACTGAACGGGCAGTGGACCGCGACGAATCCGGTTCCCGGCGCGCCAGCTGGCATCGTGATGGCGACGAACGGACCGTCGTCGGATGGGAACGCCGTCTTTATCCGGCGCGACGGCTCACTGAAGTGGACGGGCAGTCAGGACGTCAACGGCGTCGATCTGCACAACGTCGGCAACATCGACGCCACCGGGACGATCGCAGCGCCGACGCTTGCTGCTTCGAACGTTGCGGTCAGCAACGCGGTACGAAGCCCTGGGACGCTGGCCGTGCAGAACGCGGATGGGTCAGCGCCGGCGCCGATTGCGACAGGCGACAGCACCGTAAATGGTCAGCTGCAGGTGACGCAGACCATCACACCGGGCGCGGTTGCAACGCCGCGCGCGTGGTGCCCGACAAATGGCGCGATAGCACAAAACAGCGATGGACGTGGGCAGATGCTGTCGTGTCAGGACCACGCCTGGTTACCGATTGGTGGGCCGGCGCTCCGGCACGGATACTTCATGGTCCAGAACGGCTGGGGCGTTCCAGCGCCGAGTTGTGCAACCGGAGGAACACCGCAAATCGTTTTCAGCCCGGTGAGCTTCTACGTGAATCCGACGGCGACTGTGAACGTTTCAGCCTCGGGCAGCGGCCCGTGGACAGTGTTTATTACAGACGGGAACGGCAATGGGATCGGCGGCAGCGCAGTCGTTGAAACGTATTGCTCGTACTGAGGGGAGAGGCAAGTGAAAAGTTGGAAGAAGTGGTGCTTGGCCGTGCTGCTGTCAATTGGGGCGAGCAGCGCATTTGCAGACGGTTCGTGCCAGTCTGGGTTCAGTCTTCGGTCGTATCCGTTCTACGACAAGGCCGGTTCGTATATCGGCATGCGGCAGGCTTGCGCGCCGATCCCGTGTACGCCGGGCTATCAGGATTCGACGTGCGCCGCGCCGTTGCGTAATGGGGCAATTCCACAACCCCAGTGCCAATCCGGCGCGGGTTGGACGATGGTGGCTGCGGCCGTATGGCAAGGATCGCGATGGTCTGAGCCACAGTGCAATTACGTTGCTCCCCCGGGGTGTCCGAATGGCTGGGGAACGGCGAGCCCGGCGACGTGGACCGGTACAAGCTGGACCGCGCCTGTTTGCACGGCCCCAGCGCAGGACCCTTCGACCCGAGACTGGGCGACGATTTGCAACGATGCGTCTCGGACCTATTCGGGCGGAAGGTTCAAGGTCACGTTTCAGGTGGGAGATTTCCACCAATACCAGTTTGGCACTGGCGTTGTGACAATGATAGGCAGCCACTGGGGTAGCGGGCCATACTACGTAAACGGTGACTACCAAGGGACGGATTACGAATTTCTTTGTGCCGTTCGAATCGACAACGGGACGATCTACCAATTCTACGCAACCCCGATCTCCGGATATCAAGGCGGATAAAAAAAGCGCCCATCATGGGCGCTTTTGTACTCGGTCGGCTTGAATAATCAGCCGACTACGTTACCGGTCGTAAAGCTAAAGTTCCGTGAGAAAGCGGTGCCGTTGCTCGTCCCGGTGATCGTCACGCTGTAAGAAGTGTTCGGCAGCAGCGGGGACGTCGGATAGGCGACGGCCTGGTACTTCCCAAGCAGCTTGTTCGGATCGCTGTCGGAATTGAGTACCTGGACAGCGATGGCGCCCGACGGCCCCGTAATCGAAGCGGATTGCAGAATGATCACGTCGGTGAGATTGCCCATCACGCTGATCGGGGTCCCCCAGCCCGTGTTCGATACGTTCGGCGGCATCGGGATTTCACGGGTTTCCTTGTATGGTACGCCCGTCACACCGTCGCACGGGAAGGTTGCCGGTGCGTTCGAGATGCTTTTACTTGCGACGTTCAAGATGCTCATGGACAACCAAGAGGTCGTGAACTGGGAGGTACCACTGCTGGCTTGCGTCTGGTACTCACCTACGCCGACCGTGTCGATCGGGAACGTTGCGACATCAGAGTGATATACGCCGCCCAAGAGCGAATAGACCGCTTGCTGACCATACTGCGTGTCGCTGAAACTGCCGGTGCCCGTCGCAACACCGACGCTCACACCGAGGCCGATGGCTCCTGCAGGGAATTTAGCGGCTGCAGCGCGGTCGACATACGTCGCACCAGTAAAGCCCTGATTCGCCGACACTTCCGAATCGGTTACCGCGCCGTTGAGACCCATGTACTTCGCATGATTCTGCGCCGCTTGGTCGAGAACAGTATTTTGCTTGAGCGCCGGGAAGCCACACTGGGTGCGGTACTGGTTCAGGAGATTCAGCGCTGCTAGCTGCGCGCTACCGGCCGCGTATTGAGTGCTGTCGACCGTACCGGGGACCGTCGTCGACGGGGTGCCGGGGTTGGACGGGTTCGGATTGTTGCCAGTCGAGCCGGTGTTCGTGCTGCCACCATCGCCACCGCCACCGCAGGCCGCGAGCGCGAGCAGCGATGCCGCCGCAAGTGCGGAAAGGCTGATGGTCGTGATCTTCTTCATTGTTGGTCCTCGTATTGTTGTCGGGTGCGCACCTTGCGAGCCCTTGAATCCATCCTACCGATGCGGCGGCGAAGTCAAGTTCGCGCGGCCGACGGCCCAGTTTTTGAAATGGCTTGGGCGAGCCAAAAAACGCCAATTCTAAATTACGGTTAGATTTCGTCAGACTTAATGGCGAATCGCCAAAAAAATTCCCGCCATCGGGCGGGAGTCAAGCCGTGCCGTCATTTGGACTTGCGGCGCTTCCAGTGAAATATCCGCAGGCAGATGAAGGCCACGCCCAGCAACGCGGTCGATTTGTACGGAATTGCCTTTGAGACGGCGGGGACGGCTGCCGCGCCGACGTATATGCAGGTGAGGGCGACCAGGACCTTACCGAACCACGGTTTGGCGAGCATTCCAAGCATCGGGGTAGGCTGATTCCCAACCCAATCGGGATAGGCCTCATTGATCTGCTCGAGTTCGAACGACTCCGCGCTTGTCACCCGCTGCGCCTGATAGAACCGTTCATAACGCTCAAATCGGCCGTCACCGCGGCCGTCCAGCCAGGCGGCGTTGCTTTCGGCGACCAGGTAGGCGAGGTCGTCCATGTGCCCTCTAGTGAACGCAGGCTGCTGCCCAGGGCAGCGCGGCTCGGACGTCGACGATGACTCGGCCGTCTGCCTCGGAGTAGTACTGCTCGGTTTCGGCGTCATACCAAGCGAACTGCGGTCGGCGATCGCCGTTGATCACGATCAGGCTCGCCGGCAGGTCCGGAAGGGCGTGCAGAGCCGCGCGCTCGTCGTTAGTCGGCATTGCGCGACCTCGCCTTCGTGCTCCGCCGCTTCGCGCCAAGCTGCCCGGTGCAGGCCGGGCAGTCAAAGCTATGGTGCATCTCAATCTTGGTATCGTTGTTGCTGACGATGTATTCCGTCCGGCAGGTCCGGCACGGTGCGATCGTGAGCCGGTTGTCGGCGGCCATCGCCCGCGTCAGGTTGCAGCCGCGGTCGACGGAGATCGCGTGCTGCCCGCCGAAGATTTGCTGGTAGACGTCGTTGGTTGCGATAAGCGCTTGCGGTGCGTTGGCGCCGGACGCGAGCGCCGCGCGGTACAGCCACGTGAAGATCGTGCCGTGCAGGCGATTGGTCGGCGTCTCGACAAACCAGTTGAGCGAGTTCGGCGTGTTGCCGCACGGTGAGCTGGTGCCGTGCATCTCGACATACCGTTGACGCATCGCGTTCTGATTCAGGCGAAACAGGCTGGCGGCCGTCGACGCGCGGCATCCATATGCCATCAGGGCATGTGCGTACGTCTCGTTCTTCTCGCGGGGCAAGCGCAGTTCGCTCCAGCCGGCCTTGCCGGGCGCACTGTTCATCCTGATCGGCGACGTCGCCATGATCTGGTGCGCCACCATCTCGTCGGTCAGATCGCTGGCGGTGAACTGATACCAGAACGTCGGAGTGTTGAAGCGCCAGCGAAACAGCGGTAGGCCATTCATTCGACCGAGTGCGATACGCAGCTTGTAGGTCGGGACGGACGCGAGGTAGGTAACCACTTCGGTCGTCACCCCTAGAAGGGGGGCGGCAAGTACGCTGAGGTGAATGACGCTCGTGACCAGATCAAGGAAGATCCGGTTGTGCTGTTCGACCGAGTACTTCGCGAGCGCGTCCAGCGGCGGAACCTTGCGAATAAGCTGGTCGACCGCGACGGTCGTGGGTGTGTCGTCGACGAAGCAGCGCCAGTCCTCGACCGACTCGAGGGTCGGCGCGACCATCAGGAAAGGCGTGCGCAGGAGGTTGCGCAGCGACTCTTCGTTATGTTTGACGTGGTCGATCTCTTTGCGTTCGACGGCGAGAATGTCGTTGAAATCGCCATTCATTTCGAGCAGCCACTTCATCTGATCGACGAGGTCGAAGTTTGTCACCTGGATGCGCTCGGCCAACCAGCTGGGTACGTACAGTCGCTCGATCGAACGGTAGGTCTCGCGCGAGTTTTTCTTGTCCATTTTTCTGAGTCTCTCTTCTACTGCACAACAATAAAGCGTGGCCCCGCGCAAAGTCAGACGCGTGCGGCCGCCGTGACCTCACCGTGGAATTTGCCGATCAGGTCACTGAAGGCCTGGAACAGCGGCTTGAAACGGGCCGGGTTACCGTCTGCCGTCGCGAGCAGCTGCGCGCTGTGATAGTCCTGAACGAAGGAACTGAAGGTATCGATCAATCCACGGATCCTCTTTTCGAGTACCTCGCTCGCTTCGATCGACGCGCGGTGCTCCTGTGCACGCGCCTCGAGCTCGGAAAGTTCCGCTTGAGCCTGCTCCAGCTTCGCGCTCGCGGCCTCGAACTCGGCCAGCTTGGCGTTCATCGCATCTTGCAGGGTCGTGTAGGCTTCCGGCAGCGTCGGCACCGGGACCTCAGTCTTCACCGGGTTTGCTTTGAGCTTGACGATTTCGGAAGTGAGCTTTTCGACTTCACGTTCCTTGGTCGCGATCGTGTGCTGCAGTGTGCTGACCTGTTTGCCAGTCGAGGCGAGCGAAACCTGAGTTTCCTGCGCTTTTTCTTTCTCCCTGGCTTGCTCCTGTCGCACGTTGATGAGTTCGGCCGACAGGCGCTCGATCTCTTTCTGCGCGTCGTCCAGCCGGCCGAGGGAAGCATGCAGCTGTGAAGTTGCCTCCTCGATGCTGTTGTCCTTTCCGGCGATCTGGTCTTCCAGCGTCGCGATGAGCTTTTTGACTTCGCTCTTCGTGAGCGTCGGGTCATCGCGCTTCGCTTCGATTACTTTCTCGATGATGTCGTCGCCGATGTGGTTGTGCACCAGCAGAGACATATCGCTGTACGTCAACATTTCGACCGCGCCGATGTTGCTCGAAAACTTGTTGTAGACACGGATGTACAGGCTGACCGACGACTTCGACTTCTGGAAAACCTTGGTGAGGAAGGAGTAGACCAGCTCGGCGGCCCGGTTCCTGACCTTCTGGTTGTCGCCTTGCGTGCTGACGAAATGGCCGATGACGGAGGCATGGATGTGAGCGAAGTTGCCCCCGATCCGCATGTGCTCCTGCAGGATCTTGCGAGTCGAGTGAGCGACTTCCTCGCTTTCCTGAATGATTGTTCTAATCAGACTGTCCGGCAGACCGGTGAACGTCTCGCGAGCGGCGGTGGTGAGTTCGAGTTGGTCCGGCACATGGGCGAACGTGGCTTTCAGTTCGAGATCGCCGTCCGCCGACGTGGCATTGTCGGGAACGGTAGGGTTGAAGTTCTCGTCGTCTTCAGGTTTCTTCGACGGCTTTTTGGACAAAGCACTCTCCAGTAGAGGATGGGCCTTCCCTGGCACGGGTTCGGCGGATTGCCGGATCGGGTGATGCCCGTCCGACGGAAATGAGACCTGGCGGCCTGCACCAGCTTACGCGGCGCTTTTCAATGCCAAGGAGCGAAAGCTGCACGAAACAATGTGTCTTTCGCCAAATGGCGCGCGTCGACTATCTGAAACGAGAAGTTACAGATTGTTAGAAAATGTAAACCGGTGGTCATATGTTTACGGATGAATCTCCGGCAACTTTATGGCGGTGAGCCGATAGCGCCGCTCCGGTCGGGTCGTCCACGCTCAGGCGGCGCACGACGCCCCACGCAGCCTGCACGTTGATGTTCGGATTTCCGGACTTCGCGTGTCGATCCCGTTGGGTACGCAACCAGTAGCCCAGATCGCGCAGCGTGACGAGGGCAAGCGGGAGGTCGGGGGATAGCGAGCAGTTGTCGTTCGCGAAGACGCCGAGACCCTGGACGTTCCAGACGGTCGGCAACGTGCCGCGGAGGAAGGCAACCTTCGCCCGGTTTTGGGCGATCGGCGATCGACGCTCCTCGAGCTTGCCGCTCGGCAGGTTGCACACGACCGCATCGGCGCTGCTTCCAGGTGTGATGGCGCCGGCCCAGTTCTTGGTCTCGATCACGAAGATGCCGAACGGCGTGAGGACGAGATGGTCGACTTCGGCGGTCGGAAACTCGGTGCCTGGCGCGTGAAGCAACAGCAGCGCAGTGGGATGGACGTAGAAGTCATTGCCGCAGAGCTGAGACAGGACGCGGCGCAACTCGCCCAGCACGCGCGCCTCGCCAGCATCGCCCGATGCCTGGCTGCGGGTAGCCGGGAGCGTCGATTGGCGACGGGGATGTGCCTTCGGGTAGTGCTTGGCCAGTACCCAGGCACTGGCGACAACGATGAGAATCCAGAACATTTGGATGCGCCTCGATTGATGAAGTGACGCACCCAGTTTGTCTGGGATTTTTCGAAGTCAAGTTCCGGAGAAAGCTATACGATTTTCTGGAGCATTCTCGGTTTTGCCCCACAACTGGTTGCGTTCGGACAATGCGGCCAAAGCTGCACACGATTGGTGAGCATTCCGCGTGCACCGCACGGTGGTGCGGCTTACCCTACCTCTATCACGCGTTTCCGACGCATCGACCTACCTGAGCCAACCGGCTCTGCCATTTCGCGGCTAGCCCGCGCCTTCCCTGCAATCGGCCCTGAGTGATTTCGTGCGCTGACCAATGAGGTCGCGGACGAAAGCGCTTCGCGCCGATTTCCTTGCTCGTCCCGAGCATCGAAACCACCGGGCGTTGTCCGGACATCCCCTTGTTCGATTTTCTCTGGAGAGAAACATGTTGAAGTCCCTGTTCAGCGGCGCATTCAAATCGCCTGTCAAGCTCGTCGCTCTGTGCTTCGCGGCCTACATCGCTGCGCACTCGATCATCGTTCTCGTTTTTTTGGCTATTGCTGCAGTTCACCACTTCAAGAGCAGCGCGAAGGTTGCCCCGCGTCAGTCGGATCGTGACACTGCGGATCGCCACGATGTTGACGAAAGTCCGCGGCACGCGAAGAGCGGCCCTGTCACGACGGCGAAAGCCGAAGCTCCGGCGCCGGCAGTCTCGCAACGTCAGTATGCGAAATCCGCTGTTGTCATCCCCATCAAGGCTTCGTCGATCCGGACGAATGCCCAACACCTGAAAACGGGCACGAAGTAAGCCGCCCCTGTCTGCCCGCGCGAAGCAATTCGCGCGAGCGCCCCCATCTCTCACCGGGAACCAC
Source organism: Burkholderia sp. YHN3-13 (assembly GCF_055810675.1). NCBI lineage: Bacteria > Pseudomonadati > Pseudomonadota > Betaproteobacteria > Burkholderiales > Burkholderiaceae > Burkholderia > Burkholderia sp. YHN3-13. The sequence goes on from NZ_JBVVNQ010000025.1 coordinate 41,647, forward strand.
GTTCCCGGTAAGGGGAATGAGGTGCCCGGTTGATATCCGGAGCACGCTCATGAAACCGCAAGTAGCTGGCTGGCAGCTCGACATGTTCGGCGGTGATTCGCCGATTCTCATCACTCCACCCAAACCCGATCCTTTGCCGGATCCCGATCGCTGGGAACCGCACGTGCGGGAAAAGCTCGCCGAGGCCGTGGTTTTCTTCGCCCTCGACAGCCGGCATAGCGACAACGTCCCGGAGGCGTTGATCGACTGCGCCGAAATGCTCCATCAACGGCTGTGCAACCGGCCGGTGGACAAGGTCGATTACTACGCGACCCTCGGCTGGATTATGGAGCTTTGGACGGGAGCGATTCCGTACTCGGTCGTCTGCGCACTCGGCCGTGTCCGACCGCGCGCGATGCAGGACGCGATCCGCGACGTTCCGTTGCTTAACTATGACTTCAACCGACTCAACCGCTGGTGCAGCGGTCAACTGTCGCTGGAGGCGCAATGGGCGGCGTAGCCATGTTCTTCACGCGCGTGCTCGCTCAAGCCTTCCCTGGCAGTCCGCGGGCATCGGCGTCGACGGCCGAGCAGCCCTCGTCGGCATGTGCCAGCGCGAAGCCTGTTGGCACTGGCGCCGAAAATGAGACGCTCGTGACAATCGCGGGAATCGTCCATTTGTTCATCGACGAGGGCGACTGTGTCGTCGAGTTCGTACCGGCATTCGATGAGGCACCTGGCGACACGATGTTCGGCACGAAGATCCTTCCGGCGCTCGCGCCGCACTGGGCGATGTTGCAGCAGCACCCGGCCTCGCTTAAGGACGCGATCGCGACAGCGATCCGCCGCACAAGCGTACCGGCCACTGGCGCTATGGGCATCCCATCACCAACCACAGCTTTGGAAGCTCGATCGGCACGCTCGTCGGAGGGCGCGGAAACGCCAGCCGACGTTGAGCGCGAAGTCGGTCGCCAGACGTCTGGGGGTGAATCGGGTGGGTTCCGTTCTTCACGTCGAGGTAGCGATGCCGAAACCGGCCGTTCCGCTCCGGTCGAAGGCCGGATTAACGGCTGGGGCGAAGAAACCTTCCCCGACCGTCGACCAGGCAAGTCTCAGAGTTATCGGTCGTTTGCCCTTCGCCTCCAGACGAGAGGGGGCGAACAGGTATTGCAGGGCGAAGGCCTGAAGGAAGCGATCAGCGAGTGTGGTTGCCGCGTTGGCGACCGCGTATCGGTCAAGCGCCTGCGCAAGATCAAGGTGCCGGCGTTCCACAAGGCAGACGGTTCACCTATTTACAAAGATGGCCAGCAAGTCATGTGGGACAAGTGGCTGTGGTCGATTACCAAGTGAAGGAGTTCTAGATGGCATCTGTTAACAAAGTGATCATCGTCGGCAACCTTGGCGCCGATCCGGAAGTGCGATACCTGCCCAGTGGCGACGCGGTCGCGAACGCTCGAGTGGCCACGACCGATCGCTACAAGGACAAGGCGAGCGGCGACTACAAGGAAATGACCGAGTGGCATCGCGTCTCGTTCTTCGGCCGATTGGCCGAGATAGCGAGCGAGTACCTGAAGAAGGGTAGCTCGATCTACGTCGAAGGCCGGATCCGCACCCGCAAATGGCAAGGCCAGGACGGGCAGGATCGTTACTCGACCGAGATCGTCGCGGACCAGATGCAGATGCTCGGCGGTCGTACTGGCGGCAGTCGCGGTGACGGCGGTGGCCATGGTGGCGATAACGAGTTCGAGCAGGGTACGCGTCGTCATGCGAGCGCCCCGGCCTCGCGCCAGCCGTCCGGTCAGCCGCCGGCAAGCGCCGCGGCACGTCCGCAACACTCGGCGCCCCCGCCGGCTCAGACCCAGTCGTATGGAGGCGGCGGTGGATTCGCTGACATGGATGACGACATTCCGTTCGACTTTTGGTACCCGCGGAAAGCGTGGGCTGCCATCTGATCCCGGAAAAGCTCACCATTCTGCTAGTCGCTCCCGTTTTCTCTCACCTATAGCGTGCGACGTGCCTTCGGGCACGTCACACGCCGTATTCCTTCCCTCCCACATTTCCCTGTTCCGCTGACGTTGCTGAACCAAGCCGACGCGCCCGCGCGCGGCTTCGTTGAGCAAGCGTTTCTGCGCCTGTCTCAGGCATCGAACAACCCGCAGTCCAACTGGAGAGATCCGTGAACGTGAAGTGTTTTTGCCTTTCGTCCCGCTCTGGGCTCTCCATGACGCGTCGATTCGACGTGCCGTTGGAGTCCGCGGCGGTAGGAAGGTTTGTTGATCCATCTGTGCTGGCTATCCGACCGGTGGCGAATGCACGCGTTTTCGCCGTTGTGCGAACGGAGGACGAATCATGGGAGAGCTGAAGAAGCTGAATCTCGCGGCCATAGACTGGCCCAGTGTTTTTCCGCATTACATCGACAGTCGATTTTTGAACGGAAAAGGGCGTTGGTGGGCGTGCCCGCTTTGCGATGGGGAAGAGACCTTCCGGCTCTATCCAGCCGAGAAAGACCCCCGCGGTGGTTGGCATTGTGCGCGCTGCCTGAAAGGCGGTACCGGCGTACAGCTGATTCACGAGGTGACCGGGAAACCGTATCGAGAGATCTACTACGAGCTCGGAACCGGCAACTACAACGGTGGTATTCCGGTCGCGGTGGTCCGCAAGGCAAAGCCGGTCCCGGTCCGGCCTGAAAAAAGCGACGAGCAGAAGTGTCGTGAAATGCAGGCCGCGTGGGACGGCGCCGCTCCGGTGTCGGTTGATTCGCCCGCCTGGACATACCTATCGAAGCGCATTCCTGGGCTACGGCTCGAGTGGATCGGACGCGACGTGCGCTGCCACCCAGGCTTGGAGTACGTCGACGCCTTCGGCAAGAAGCGGGGGAAGTTTCCCGTGATGCTTCAGCGCGCGCGATCGCAAGCCGGGAAGCCGCGGCGTGTCCATCGCACCTACCTCACGGCCGACGGCGAGAAGGTTCCATTTCTCACGAAGAACGGGAAGCCTCGAGCGAAGCTGGAGATGAGCGCGCCGGCCGGCAGTTTCGGTTCGTCGGTGCGGCTCAACACGACGCGCTCTCGCACGCTAGCGCTGGTGGAGGGCGCCGAGACTGGTTTTGCGGTCGTCGCGCGATACGAGAATCGCATCGAGGTCCGCTGCCTGCTGAATTGCGGTGGCCTGGAGCATGCCGATATCAACTGGAACGACTACGACCACGTGATCATCTACGCGGATCGAGACAAGGTGGATCACCGGCGCGGATTCAGGCCGGGTGAACACCATGCGCAGCTTCTTGCTGAACGAATTCGTGCGCACGGCAAGCGCGTTTCGATCGTGAAGTCGGTGGTCGAGGGCGTGGATTTCTGTGACGTGTGGAAGTTGCAGTACCAACGGCGCGCGCAACAGCGTGACCATGTGCGCGCTAGGCAACTGGCGCGTGAGGAAACGCGGAAAAGGAACCTGACGCGGATCCGTACCAGTGGAATGTGCGCAGCAATGTGACTTTGGCGCCGGCAGTAGCCGGCATTCTTTTCATTCTTACCCGGTGGGGATACGTCCCCTCCGGGCCGTATTGCGCCGGGCGACATCACGAGGTGAATGATGGGCTCGTTTCGACTGGTGCTGGATGAGTTTGAAGTGATCGAGGTGCCGCCCAAGGTGGCCTCAGAGGGGGCAGCGGACTTTTCCGAAGGTCCTCGCTTCGACGTGATCGACCGGCTGCTCGAAGGCGACGATCGCTACATCCTCCGGGATGAAGCGTTCCAGCCGGCGGTCGATTTTTGCATGGCGTGGCTCGAAGAAAAAGAGAAGAGCCGAGCGCACTAAACCTGAAGACAAGCGACTTCCCTCGGGAAGTCGCTTTTTTTTGCTCAGTCGCCCACGATAACCAGGACGAGAAGGAGGATGAGCCTGAATACTCGCCACGCCCCGGCGGCCCAAAACGTGCCGATCGCGCCAACAAGAAGAAACAAACGGGCGATGTCGCCCGCGCCGTGGTTGTGCATGAAGGCGCCAGCCACGAAGATCAGCGAATAAACCAAGACCAGAACGAGGCGACGCAGGACAAACGGAAGGGCCCGGAATCCACGGATGACCGTGGACGCGGTGCTGGCGACGGAGTTCATTGCTCGTCCTTGGCATTGGCCATATGGGCGTGCCATGCCTCGACGCAGTATTCGGCAGCAATCGCGGCCGCCGCGATCGCCAGCCAAAAGTAGGGGGATGCGAGCTTGTGAATCAGTTCACCGTTGCGAATCCACTCGATCAGTTCCAGCATCTTCTTCTCCTTATCTATCGGTGCAAGACGTGGCACACGTTTTGAACACCTACCTCGTACAGCAATTCTCTCAGGTCTATACAAAAAGCAAGCCACGAAAAAGCCGACCGATGGGCTGTCACGCCCATACCCCGAGCTGATCGTGAAGCGAGTCAGCGAAGCCGGCGCCGTCAAGACTCCCATCGCCAACGCTGAGTACCTGAAATGCGTCGCTCTCGTCGGCGCCAGTCGCGCGCGCTTGCGTAGCCCGGGGTGATGCGGGCGCGACGAGCGGCGCGGCCACTGCAGGCGTTACGACGAGCGCCTGCCCGGTCAGTTCGTGACGAAGCGCTGATTCGGCCAACGCCTTGAGGACGGCGGCCCGGCGACGGGCAGACGGACACGCGCTCAACCGCTCGAACAGCAGCGGCGAAACGAGCTCGTTGATCGTGATTGTCATCTCGATCTTGTCGCTCATGCCCCCTCCTTACCGGCGTTCGCGAGCGACGTTCGATTCCCCGACCAGCAGGAACCCACGAACGTTCGCGAGGCACGGCGCATCGATGACTTCAATCCGCACGCGCGGAAACGCCCGCCGGAGGATGGCCGCATAGAGGGCTGCGCCGCCGCCGGACAGGATGATCGAACGTACGTTCGCCAGGCGGCCGACGTTATTCTGGATTTCCTTCACGACACCCGAGATCAGAGGCTGTGCCTGCTCGAGATAGGGGGCGAGGTCGATGTTGGTGCCGAAGAAGTAGAACGGCGTCTGCTCGCGCAGCGCTTTGTCGATCCGCTCGATGTCCTCGACCGCGTCGCCTTGGTCGCGTGCGATCAGCTGGGCGATCCGCTGATAGATCTGCGATGCGCCGCCCGGCATACCGCCGCTCCGCTTGTCGTCCATCGTGAAGCCGCTCGCGTAGACCCAATCGGTCGTGAAGTAGCCAACGTCGATGACGAGATGCTCGACGTCCCGCCCGAAGCCGCCTTGCCGGTTGCTGGACGCGAGGACAAGCGAGCCGAGCGGCTGCGGGATGACCATGACCTTGTCGATCGTCACGCGACCCGCGCCGAAATCCAGTTCACCGGTGAAGCGCTCCTTGAGTTCGGCCGCGTACTTCTTCATGTTGTGGACGGGCAGGCCGAGCACCAGGCGTTCGATCTGCGAAACGCCGGAGAAGTGGATAGCACCAAAGAGCAGAGCGGCGTAGTTGTCCGAGAGCACGTAGTCGTCGGCCAACGCGCGCCCGGTGTTGCCGTAGGCAGCGGTGAGCGAGACATCCGGCCCGACCTCGTACTCGACCTGGTCGATCACGATGGTAGCGACCTTGCGTGCGGTCAGGACACCCTCGCCGTACCCGGCGATGGAGCGGCTGGCCGCAAGCGGCGCAAGGGAAGGGAACATGCTGGCGGCGACGGAGCCGTTCGCAGCACGGTGAGCGTATTTCGTGTTGCCGTAGCCGACGTCGATTGCGAAGACTGCAGTTTTCAAGGGCGACTCCTTTGGTCAATGATTCATGGAAGGCAGATGCAACGTCGAACCTGGAGCCGAACTTCGATACAGCCACAGCACCAAAGTCCCAGATAAAGTCGGACATTGAAAACGGGCCGCTATCGAAGTCGGACATAAAGTGGGAGATTGCAACGGCGAGCCCTTGAATCTCCCGGATAAAGTCCGAGATTGCGTGATTCAGTCTATCGAGCGGTACGCAAAGTCAAGTTTTGGAAAGCGGCGCTCTTCCCGCCAGCTTTCGCGCGGCTGAGCGTGACAAAACCGCCTATTCTGGGCATCACCTACCGCGTCATCGACGCATCGAAACCGAGCGCCAAGCGCTCACACCCCTCCTTCCGGCCCGCTTTGGGCCTCCAACGCAGTGAAATGTCCGGGCCGCACATTGACGCGGCCTTTTTCTGAAGCAAATCAAGTACACAGTGGTCCACCTTGAGGACCCCTGGACAGTGCGATATCCATACGATCGGCGGCGGTTTGCCGCAATGGGACGCAATGAGGACATGTGGACACCGGACACCGGACAGTCCACGCAACCTCGATTGCGTCTACGCGCGCCCTTTCAGCGAACGAGCTGGGTGCGTTCAGGAAGCCCGATACACCGCGGCGGACATGAACGTGCTTGGGGGCGGGGGAAGTCTTGCGAACCGGAGAGACCGGCGTCGCGATTCCCTGATTGGAAGAACGAACGGTAGGCGCAGCCGTAACCCAAATGCGCAACAGGAATTGCCCGGCACGTAGCCCGGCGCCGGCGACCGCGAGGTTCGTCGACGCCGAGACGCGCAAGCGTCAGGCTGGCAGGGTAGCCACGAAGCTGGACTGGGCGGAGGCAATCCGCGCAGCGCGTCCGACAAGCGGGCGCGAAATGATCGGTGACGGTTTGCGCGAAGCGCGGGCCGCGCCGGTCATGGCAGCAGGATGGACGGTCGGAACGCATGTACTTCCCATGCGTCGGGCTGATCGGATGGAATCGCTAAAGGACGGGAAGCAGCAAGACCGCGCCGGCGGATACCGGCGGAGCCATACGCGCGAGCGAGGGCGAGAGAAGTAGCCGTTGTCGCATCAGGTAGGGACGCGCAACGGACGGTAAAGGTGAACGTCTATGGGGGCGCCGCGAGCGCTCCAGACCGACCAGCACCGATTGATGTGGGGAGCGTTTGCGCGAAGCGATGGACGCCGGCGGATTACGGATCGATCGCGTTAGCGGGATCGGCCGCGCACCGCTGCGCAGCGCAAAGCGGTTCTTGACCGAACGGCCGCGCATCGTACGATGGATTCGCGAATGGCGTCTGTGTCGGTCCTTGCGATCGTGGTGGACGATTTCGCGAAGCGCGATTGGCCGGCTGCCGCCGCGGCGAAAAGCGGGGCGCTTAGACGATCGATCGAAGATAGGAAATGGCGGGTGAATTCCGCCAGGTGTAAGCGGCATTGACCGCAAGGAGTACAAGGATGGCTGCGATCCTCAACGTTCGGGCTGTTGTGGGCCGCTATCGACTGTCGCCCGAGTTTCGCGACGCGTTGCTGGTGCTGTTCGATCAGCATGTCGCCGAGATTCACAGCACGACCCGGATCAGCAAACGATCACTGTCGATCAAGACGCAGGAATACCGGGCGACGGCGATCTGCAAGGCCTTCGTCGAATTGCGCGAGGGTGGTTTCGCGCTGCAAACGCCGTGGTCGCTGAAGACCAAGCACGTCGAGTACCTCGTTGACCGTTGGGTCAAGGATCAGCAGTCGGGCGGCACGATCGAGAACAAGCTCACCTACTTGCGAGCGCTTGCACAGTGGCTTGGCAAGGTGAACCTCGTCGGCACGCTCGGCGACTACGTCGATCGCCGAGAGGCGGGCCTCGAGCGCAGCTACGTGGCGACCGCGGATAAGTCGTGGGTGGCGAACGGGGTTGACGCGGTCGCGAAGATCGCAGAGATCGCGCAGACATGTCCGTACACCGCCGTGCAGCTCAAACTGCAGGCAGCGTTCGGGCTGCGTGTCGAGGAGAGCTTCATGCTGCGCCCGGTAGACGCGGTTCGGGATCCGCATATGCTTGCGGTGACTCGCGGAACGAAGGGCGGGCGGCCGCGCGAGGTACCGATCGAGAAGAAGATCGCGATCCTGGAGGAAGCGGCGCGCTTGAGCAACAGCGTTACGGGATCGACGATTCCCGTCGGCCGAACGCTGAAGCAGTGGCGAGACTGGTACTACTACGTGCTCGCCAAGCATGGCGTAACCAAAAGCGGCATCGGCGTGACGAGCCACGGCCTGCGTCACGAGTATCTGCAGGCGCTCTATGAACAGGTGGCCGAGGTGCCGGCGCCGATCAAGGGTTCGGCGGCACGTCCTGATCCTGCCGCACATGAGGATGCCAAGCGCCGGGTCGTCGAAGCCGCCGGCCACAGCCGTCCGTCGAAGGCAAACGCATATCTGTCGACGTTCGCCCGGCAGACCGAGCTGAAGAAACCGTTACCGAGCGACGCGGAAGCGAAGGCTGCGCTTGAGGCGGCTGCCGGCAACAAGAGCCGCGCTGCGGCGGCGCTCGGGATTTCGAGGCAGGCGCTGTATCGATTGCTTGCATCGCCATCGCCACGCCAGTGACGGTCGCCGCGGGTTGCTGCCGAGATCATCGTCGTGCTCGTGCGATGCGTACGAGGTCCGAGCGATAAACGCGGCGGATCGAAATGCGGGTTGGGCAACAGGGAGCGCCGTCTTGTCGAGGCTGGCGTTAGGAGGGGGCGTCGGAGAATGAGGCGAGAAATAGCCGGTGTAACGCCTGCTGGAGGGAAGGCGGGCTCGGTAACATAACCTTGTCTCTCAGGTTCTGGCACAGGCCCTCGGAAATCGCTAGAACCATCGTTAAGCCGGCGCAAGCCGGCTTTTTTTTATTCAATGCGCGCGCCGTCGAACATTGCGAACGACTGCGTCGAGTATTGGCTTGATGTGCTGTGCAAGCTTCGGGTGCGCATGGAGGAATCGCGCGAGCGGTGGCGATACCCGGTAGTACGTTCGGATCGCCCATCGGCCCGGCTTCGTGGTCCGGAGGACGTTGTCTCGGAATCCACGGAGAGCAAGGACCTCTGGTGCGTCGTAGTCGCCATAGACCGCGGACGCGATGAAGCACATGCCGAACCGTTTGAAGGTGGCTGCGCAGTACGGACATACCGAGCGCTCCGGCCGGCCTCGATGCGTGATGATCCGCGGGACCATCTTCTTTTTACATGCTATGCATTCGACGCGATCATCGCGATGTTGCGAGGCGGGTGCTCGCGATTGCCTCTCGACGATCCGCACTTTGGCCGCGCGCGGACCTCGGTTGTTTGAAGTCGCGTCGAACTCGACAATATCGCCGTCGCGTGGCGCTTCGGCCCCGATGACGTCGCTGACGTGAAAGAAATAGTCGGTGGCTGCTTCCCCGTGGATAAAGCCGTGGCCCTTATCCTTCGAGAACCACTTTATGGTTCCTCGCATGGTTCTGATTTTGTAGTTGGTTGGTCGAGTTCGTAATGATATCCGTCCGGCGCTTGGTCGCCCGACGTGTTGTGTCGTGCACCGCTACCACCGATCTCGGTCGGGCATGGCGTCTACCGCGATCGCGATCCTATCTTCAAACAGAAAATCTCGGTGCTCGTTCGGCGAGTGGATTTTCGGAAACTGGACATAGTCCTGGCCGTCGACCTCGATCCACTTCGCCAGCTGGACCAGTTTTCGATATCGTGAGGCGTCTTCCAGCACCGGTGCGATCGGCCACGTGTCGAAGGTGACGACAGTAGCATCGACGAGGCGCTGCGCCAGCATCTTGAAGATCGGACCGATCTCGTCCCAGTCTCCTTCTGCTCGGGACAACAGGTCGAGAACCAGCTGCGCGTCGCAGGCGCCGAGCTCTCTCTCGATTAGGTTTCGAAGGTCTTCAGCCGTTACCTTCGGTCGACTCAAGCGCCGGTTCCATGTTTCGGCACATCGGTCTTTCGCGGCCGCTTCGTCATCGCCGATCGCTTCCCACTGCGTCGACATGCCGCAATCAGTGCAGTAGATGCAGACCAGAGGCTCGGTCCGAGGCGCCTCAGGGGGGCGTGCTTGTACGTCACCGATGCGTGGTGGGCCGCCGAAGCGGCCGAACTGGCTAAAGTCGAATAGGCGGTTGTCGTCGCCATCAACGAGTCGTTGCGATCGGCCGACGGTCGGCCGGCCGCCACAGTGCTCACATGGATAGAGCTGTTCGATCATTTGTCGGAAGGTTGTAAGTTTCTCGTCGCCGGCATTATTGCTGGTTTTGCAGGTCGGCAATACCGAGAAAAGCGCGAATACTCTTTCCGGTAACTCTTTACCCGTCGAATTAATAGCGTGAAGCCCGCAGTTCCGCAACGCGAATAAGGGACAGGAGCGAGTCGGTGGACGTGTCGCATGTGTCGCTTGATTCGGAGGCTGCGACGACGATCTGGCCGGAATCGGTAGGAAATACTCGTTGCGCGGATTGAAGATCCTCGACGAACCAGAAATGCCATGCCCGCGCGTAGTGCCACCAGGTGCCGGCGCGATCCAGTTCGTCCCAGGACGCTCGGAACTCGAGGATCGCTCCGAAGCTCGTAGAGACCGCGCACCGCAGGCCGCGAGCGTCGGTCACCGCGACCGCGAGCTGGCGGCCGCCGGAGAACGAGTCGGGTTGGCGACATGCCATTGAGAGGGCAGGAAACTGCGCACTCCACTGGTCGGTGCGGGAGACCGCGCGATGGAGAAACAGCGACTTACCGTGCATAGGAGGCATCCAGGTTGAGAAGATGCCTTCATCTTGCCGGCGGCGCGGCGAAGTCAAGGCCTGGTGCTTCGTCGGGCGATGGGGGGGAACCGGAGATCGGCCAGCTGAGACCTGTCGATATCCCACTCCACGGCTTGGATTCCGCGCGATGTGCGAAGACGTTGCTTTTCCCGCTTGCGCGTCTCGTACTCGGCCACGCCATTCATCCCGTAGACCTCAATGTGGGTTGGCTCCGCGGTGTCCGTTAGAACGAAGTCCGGCAGCATGTCGGCGCCTTCGTTGAGCCGAATAGGCTTGTCGAAGGCCCGGCCTTCGGCAACGAGCCGATTTGCCATAGCGACTTCGTGGATGGAATCGCATGTGATGTACGTGGACGAGCAAAGCATCGCTGCGAGCTCGACTACAACGTGATGCCCCTTCGGGGTACGCTCGATCACGAGAATCGCGACAACTCGGGCGCTCCCGTCGCCGAGGGCGCGCATCGCGTGGCCGTATCGCTTCTCGGCGAGCGCGATCAGCTCGGTATTGCAGTAGTACCGCTTTGCGCTCTGTCGCAATGTGATCGAGCGCCCGTAAGGGGTCACGCCAATTTCTGAGATCTCGCCGATGACCAGGCCGCGATGGTTCGTGCCGTCGCGCTGGACAACGCGTGCGAGAAAAGCATCGAACTCGGCGTTGATGGCGGTGCGATCTGCTTCCTGGAACCTGCGCATGACGTGCAGAACCTGCTCGGCGGGCTCGCCGTTGATCAACGCGTCGCTGATCTCGGCGAGAACACGCGCATTGCAGACGCCCCAGTTCCGCGCGCGGTCAACACCGGACCAGCGATTGAGCCCAGCAACTTGCCAGAGCGTCTGCAGGAAGCCGAGGAGGGGCGCCGAGCGGCGCGAGGTAGTCGGTGCGCCAACTTGTCGCGGTCCCTTTGACACTGCACCGACGGTGCGCTGCGTGAGCGCGACGTCGAGTTTCGCTCGCAAGCCAGCTGCGGTGGCCACGAAGCCCGGCAGGGCCTTCCCGGATTCGTTGCTCCCGTCACTCGGATCCTTGTGGAACGAACAAGACAGGCGGTCGTGCAACGGTCCCTCGTCCGGCCACCCGGCAAGATGGAACAGGCACCCGTATCGGCGGATCTGGAGGCGCAGCGGAGCGGTAGTGCCGCGGCAAAGGCACTGCGCGTAGCCCGGGTTGATCTTCGCACGCTCGAGTTGACGGACAAAGGCGGCTGGGTTTTCCTGGACGTCGTCGAGTGGGATGGCGATTCCCGAGAACGAGACCTTGACAGGCGATTTTTCGGTCGTCATCGGGCGCTCCGATCAAATGCCCCTGAGGTCTCGACGGTTTTGCCGTACCGGGCGAGCAACCGGTCGGCTCCGGGCGTCGAATCCGTCGCGGCTCGTGCAGCCTCGCGCTGCTCGGTGATGCGCAGGTCGATCTCGGTCAGAGTCGCGAGGGTGACGTTGCCACGGGCCACATACTCTGCTGCAACTTCGACCTTCGACCAGTCGGGAATCGACTCGCTATCAGCGATAGCGCCGAGCATTCGATCAGTGAGCGTGCCGCGGTAGATCGCTGTCCGGTTCGCGGCACGTAACGCGAAGGAAAATAAGATGAGCCCGGCTAGAATTAGCGCTATCGAACTCGTGTTGTTTCGACCTGCCGCGGAGAGGACGATCAGCGACACCATGCCGACGCAGGTGACGATCATTCCCGTGATCTGAGCGGTGCGTGCCGATGAGTTATGTTCAAGTTGACGAGCGAGTTGGCGGAGCGTCGTGGCGTCTTCTGGTGAACAGGAGTTCGAGGTCGTCATGCTTGGGCTATATCCATTCGTTGATGGGGGGATGCGAGAGCCGCGGCGGGATGTACACCGTTCCGGTGTCCTTGTCGATCAGCAGCCATTGCCCGTTGGCGAGCCGTGTCACGTGGCAGTGTGGGTGGCGCATCTCCATGATTCGCGTTGAGCGGCCGCGCTCGTAGCGCCGAATGGTGGCCATGACGAGACGGACGGTACTGGCGGCCGCAAAAAGCAGCCCGGCTGCTGCCAGTATCGCGAGGCATGGCCAGGCCGAGCCGCGGCCGAGCTGGGTGATCAGTCCGGTGGCGATGGAAGCCGGCGCCGATAAGGTCGAAGAGAACACGATCGAAAATTGAAGCGTACGGTTTCAGCTAGCCAGTCGCCGGCGAAGCGCGGCGCGATCGTGCCCGAAGAGCCCGAGCCCGATCGCGAGTCCTCCGGCAACAGTCACGACGATCGCATAGAACACCCAGAGGCGTTCACCAAGATCCCGAGCCAGTGCCGCGATCGGACGCTGCTCGATTCCTTTCGACTGGCAGATCGGAGAAGCCGGAAGCGCATGGTTGGGAACTTTGTCCTGGCATACCTGGATCGAAAGCGAACCGGGCTGCGCGGGTGGGTTATTCGCAGTCTGCGCGGCGAACTCCAAAATTTCTCGTGGGATCGTCTGAAACGAGAAGTTGCTGTACAGCGCGAGAGCGGCGCAAAGACTCACGCTCGGACACACGAAGAAAATGTAGAAGGCCCACTTCCCAACGAACAGGATGTAGCTGGCGAGATGGCGGGCGCGGTCCAAAGGTACGCGCATGGGTTGGTTGGTCATTTTGCAGGTGCCCAATTGGTTCGACAGGGAGCGGCGGATGCGCCCACCTCAACCATGCAGCCGGCGGCCACCGGAGATGGCTGAAAAAGCGCACCATTTTTCTGGAGCTTTCTTCCAAAGCTCCCTCAACCGGTTGCAACTACCCCTGTTGCCTAGAAATTGAGCATCTGGTCGACGGCTCCGGCCCTACGGGATCTGCGCTCGTTTTCCACAAGGTTGTCCAACGCTTTTGGGGAAAACTCGCCCGCGGCAACAGAGACGAAAGCAGTACGCAAACAGTCGTCATTTCCACGTTGTGGCCCGAAATGATGCGGCTACGATCATCGTGCACACCGCGTCTTCGACGCATCGACAAGCAGCCACCTCGCGTGGCACCAAACCTTCCTACACAACCCGGTCGGGGCATCCCCGGTCAGGGCGGTGCTCCGTTTTCTACTGGTGGAGCACATCATGTACAACGCTTTGATCGAGCAGTTCAAGTCGGCGCAGGCGACTGCGGCCGATGCCTATCGCGCAGTCGCGGCGGCAGAAATCGCCTTGTTTCCCGGGTTCGAAGATTACGAGCGTGCCACACGCTCGCGACATGAGTTCAAGGTCGAGCGAGAGTTGACGAAGTTCTGTGTCAGCCTTTCAGAAGTGGTAGTGCGAGTCGCGCAGCGCGAAGTGGCGCCCCCCGGCACGCGTATCGAGATCGACCGACGTGCCGAGTTGGAAGCGGCAGGCATCGATATCGGCGAAGCCATCGAATCCGGCGCAACGCCGGATTTGGACGCATTCTGGTCGCATCTCAAGCAAAAGTTCGCAGGAGATGCCGGCGCATCGATCGCGTATCAGCAGGCCGCCAAGGCGATTATCGACGGGCTTTGGCTGAAGCCGACGACAGAGATGAAGCGAACAAACAGCGGCATTGTGATCGAGGCGTCTGTTGCAAGCGAAGCGTCCTTCAGCAGCGGCGGGTGGCGTCGGGTTAGCTACTACTCGCAAAGCCAGGTTGCAGCCCTGGTGAAGGGCCTTACGACGTTCGCGGTGAAGTCAGGGTGTGCGGCACTCGCAGGCGAGTTGAAGGGTTGCCGCCTCGTGAGTGACGAGTATCGCTCGCGAGACAAGGAGAGCTTCACCGGTCTGGAAATCGTGCGCTACAACGACAAGTGGCAATTCAAGTTCGCGCACGCCGTCGGCGACGCACTGTCGATCTTCATCAGTGAGTTTGGGGCCGAGCATCTCGCATCGCGCGGATAGTACGGCACCTCCTACCTTCTTCCTTCGGCCCGCCTTGGCGGGCCGTTTCTATTTCTATCGAGAGATGCTCATGCAAATCGCGTTTGATTTCGAAGTAAGCGACTGGTACGCCCCGTTGCGAGCAATGCGAAGCCTCGGTTCGCTGGATGCTGGCGTGGCACACCACGGGGAGTTGGCCGCGGCACGACGGCGTCACCTCGGGCAGTTTTTCACGCCGGACGCAGTTGCCAAGTACATGTGGGGATTCGTCGAGCGCTTCAATCCGAAGCGCAAGGTACACGTTCTCGACAACTCAATCGGTTCCGGCCGGTTGCTTCAGTTCTGCGATCCCGAGCGGCATTCGATCTACGGTGTCGACGTGCACGATCCTGCGGTGGCGGCATGTCAGTCAGTATTCGAGGAGGCGGGCTTCAAGGTGTCGATTCGTCGAGCCGGGATGGAAGAAATTCGACCATCCGGGTTTGACGTTGCGATGATCAATCCGCCGTTCTCTCTGCACCTCGAGTCGCCGCACCTGTATCCGTTCGAGTGTACGACGATCGGAAGATATGGCCCGAACACCAGTGCGTCGTCCCATGACTATGCCCTGGCCCAGGCGCTAAATGCCGCCAATGTGGTCGTTGCCTTGTTACCGGCGACGATGGCCGAGGCAATCGCGGGCGCAACCCTCGGTAAGCCGCACCACTATTACGGTGCGGCGAAAAGATTGGCCGGCTACTTCGAGCTACCGGACGACGCTTTCCAGTTGGAAGGAGCAAACGTTCGCACCGCGGTCCTTGTGTTCGATCGATATCGAACGCGTCCGGGTGATTTCGTCCGCGCGGCGGCTGACCTCGGGCGACCGGCACCGCTTCTAAGCCTACATTGGGAGGAGCGCTCGTTCGACCGGCCACGGCTGCGGTTGCAGACGCTCGACGACTCCGTGCCTGCAATCACACGACCGGTAACGGGAGACGCCCGCGTTGTCGTCGCGCATGACGGTCGTTGGATCCGACTGCGCTTCAAGTGCGGATTCATTGAGGCGATGGTGCTGAATGCCATCTACGAGCATCGCATTTTCTCGACGGATGGGCATCGGTTGCCACGTGGGTTCCGATATGCGGGGCAGGGGCTGCTCGACCTGGAGGTGTATCTGGTGCAGGACGTTCCGCAAGCCGCCTTCGAGAGGCTGCTCGAACGTATCCGAGGCGCAGGCGGGGACCCCAGCGTCGCGCCCGGCCTGCGCGAGCACCTGGCCGTGCGGTCCCGGCGATCACTGCGTCAGCAGACGCCGTTGCGGCACGTCGTGTATACGGCGGGAGCTGGATCGGCGGCGTCGATGGTTGGCAGGGCGCGTGCGACGCATAAAGTCGATGACCGGATGTGGGCGAGTCCGCTCATCAAGGCCGGAGACGAAGTGGCGTTCGAGCGGGAAGACGACGGCGCGTATGGGTACGTATTGAAGGGCACCAAGTACCGCCTCGCGCTCGACGAGTTGAACGCACGATTTGTGGTTGAAAACGTCGCTCAGGGGTGGGAGGTCGTCCACGAAGGGTTAGCGGCGCGCTTTCCTGATCACGCCGCGGCGCTTCGCGCTCGCGTCAGTGCACTCGGGATTCCCACGTGGTTGGACTGGGAATTCCAGGTCGACGATTTGATCGAGACGCTGATGAAGCCGTCTGGATGTGTGATCGCTTGGGAGCAGGGCTGCGGCAAGTCGCGGCTCGCGCTAGCGCTTATTCTGGCGGCGGGCGTCAAGCATGGGCTGATTGTTGTAGAGGCACGCCTGGTTTCGGAGCTGTTAGCCGAGGCTGCACTGACGCCGATCGGTATGGACGAAATCAAGGTTATCGAGTCGCCCGCCGATCTGGACGATCTGCGCCGCTTCAACCTGATCTCGTACGAGCGCTTGCGCATGGTGGTCGATCCGTCGCAGTCGAGACGGGCGACGTATGCGCACCGCCTGCGGCGTCGAATTGGCCTGCTGGTCGCCGACGAAGGGGAGCGTCTTGCGAACCCGACAAGCGACCAAAGCCGCGCGCTGTGGCGACTGTCGGCACGCCGGCGGTACGTGCTGACGGGAAGCCCAATTCCGAATTACCCGCGAGACGCGTTCGGCCTGATCGCATTTGCAGGTGGTGACGGGACCGCTGCTCAACCATACGGGTATCGTCGCGGCTATCTCGAACAGAACTGGCTCCAGTCGGTCGAGTACGCCGACCGTGGCATAGATCGATTCCGAGACGACTTCGTCGTAACTGAGTGGGTCACGTGGCAATTCGCGGAGAGCCTGCAGGATGGGGCGAAGCGCGAAGTTCCGAAAATCGGAAACCTGTCGCTCTACCGGGCGATGCTCGCGCCACACCTCAAGCGTCGCTTGGTGTGCGAGCCGGACGTCGCGAAATACATCAAGATCGAGGTGCCCGAAGTTCACGTTCACACCGTGGACTGGGAACCGGACCATCTCGCGATGTACCTGCGCGCGGCCGACGACTTCGCATCTTGGTACCGAGATCGCCAGAAGGACGGCGTGTCGTGCAATCTGGTGACGATCCTCGCGAGAATGCGGGCGGTGCACTTCGCCGCAAACTATCCGCAGTACGGGATGGAGGGTATAGAGCGCCGCAGTGGGCTGACCAGCAAACAGCGCGCGGTGATCGACCGGATGCGGGAGATTGCAGCCGAAGGCAAGCAGGCGATCGTTTTCGCCGAAAACCCCGGCGTGCTGAATCTGATCGCCCGCGAGCTCGACGTTAGCAGGATCGACACGGTGCTGTTCCATGGCGGCGTCCCGATAGCCAAGCGGGTGAAGGCAAAGGACCAACGGTTCCTCACCGGACTCGCAACTGGCCTGCTTTCAACCAAGGAGTCGGGTCGGGCAGGCTATAACCTCCCGAACGCGGACTATGTCTTGTTCTACGACCGGTCGTGGACCTGGCGTGCGGAGTACCAGGCGATGCGGCGGGCCTTGCGGTGGAATCGCAAGGGACGGTTGAGTGTCGAGTACTTCCACTTGCCCGGGAGCATTGATGTCTATCAGGACCAGATGGTCGCGCACAAGCGTGACGCGATGCAGGCAGGTCTGGACTGGGCGACACCGGAGCTCGAAGACGAGGCGTTTCTGCACATGGACACCTTGTTGGATGCGTTCGTCGAAGACATTGCACGGCTTCACGGTGAAAAGACGTACGACATGCGTAAATTGTTGAAGGAGGCAGCGTAATGAAAGCAGAACGGAGCGTCACCGTTTCGATTGGTGACGGTGTGGTGACGATCAAGCGGGATGGGTCGAGCACCGCAACCGTTGCGGGTGTTCTCGGGAGGGTAATGAAGGACGGCGCGGAAGTGGTGTGCCTCGATCGTCTGGTTCACCAACCGTACGAAACCGAGTTTGTTGGATGGATGGTCAGCGGCGCTGTCACGACGTTGCTCAGTCGCTCCGTCAATGGAGAAGGTGCAGCGTAGCGTTCAGTGGACGCCCCAGTTCCCTTGCTCAGGCCCGATCATTTGATCGGGCTTTTTTTTCGACCGCCGCGGGTATCGCGCTGCGCAACCGGTGAAAGCTGGCTCGTTCTTTCGGGCTTTCCGCTGAGCCCTCGAAAATACAAGCGGTATCTTTTCCTCATCTACCGCGTCTCTGACGCATCGACTCAGCCGGCGCCGCCGGCATTTCTTTTCAACCCCATCGGGAACCACCCCCGATCGGGGGCAGGTTCCCTCTCAGGAGAACCTGACATGCAACATTCCCACCTGCAGCAACCGACCGTCAAGCTGCGTCGGATCAAGCTTGGGCGAAACCCCAGAAAGTATTTCGACGATGCCGAGATGGAGGAGATGAAGGCTACGGTCCGCGTAAGCGGTGTCCATACCGCCGTCATCGTTCGGCCGCTCGACGAAGAGTACTTCGAGCTGATCGCCGGGGGCCGGCGGTACAGAGCCGCAATGGAAACGCGCGGTGAAGACTACGACATGCCGGTCACGGTGGTGGTTGTCGACGACGCCGAAGCCGAAGAGATCGCTCTCATCGAGAACATCCAGAGGTCGAACCTCTCCCCCGGTGAAGAGGCCGTTGACGCAGCTCGACTACTGGGCCGCTATAAGGGCGATCGAGAGGAAGTGGCCAAACGACTCGGCTGGAGCGTCTCAACCCTCAACAGTCGCCTCGCTCTGCTCAATTGCAGCACCGAGGTCCTCAACGCTTTGAACACGCGAAACATTTCTCTGGGACACGCGGAGTTGCTCGCAGCGCTGTCCAAGGAGAATCAGGACCGCGTGCTCCCGGTGATCGTCTCGGAGAAAAAGTCCCTCGCGGATGTCCGAAAGCTTGTGGAAAGCGCGGCATGCTCGTTGAGCGCCGCGATCTTCGACAAAACCGACTGCGCGGGCTGCCATCACAACTCTGCGACGCAGGGTGAGATGTTCGGCGAATCGATCGCGACTGGGAACTGTACCAACCGGGTCTGCTACAACGGCAAGACCGAGGCGCAGCTCGAGGCCACTGTCGAAGGTTTGCGCGAGGAGTTTCCGCTCGTGCGCATCGTGCGCGCTGGCGATAACAACACGCGTGTACAGCTGGCGGTCGATGGCACAAACGGCGTCGGGCTCGAGCAAGCGAAGGCATGCCACAGCTGCCAGAACTACGGCGTCGCGGTCAGCGGGTTGCCCGATTCCCTCGGGAAGGTCTACCGCGGACAGTGCTTCGACACCGTCTGCAATATGAAGAAGGTGGCGGCGCGCATCCAGGCCGAGAAGGTTGCAGCGAAAGCCGCGTCCTCGGACGGAAAAGTTTCCGCGGGGACGACGAAAGCTGCTGGCAAAGGCGCCTCGAAGTCGGGCGCTTCTGCACCGGCCGCCGCGCCGGCGCCTGCCGTCGCCGAGTCGGATCGGGTGAAGCAATACCGCGAAGCACTTTGGCGCAAGGCGCTGCGGCGCGACGTCGGCAAGAACGCGGCGCTCGCGCGACAGTACCTGATCGGTATCGTCCTCGCGGGCTACGCGCGCCAGATCAAGGACGAAGTTTTCCGATCCGTCTACGAAAAGGTGACGGACGAGAAGGCTCCAGCCGCAGATTTCCCGAAGGCCCTTTTGCTCGCTGGCGCCACGTCGGATGAGCAGGCTGCGACGCTGGTCACCGGCATGTTTGTCGCGGCGATCGAAGGTCTCGACGTCACGTATCTCAAGCAACTCTGCAAGCACCACAACCTCGACCTGACGCAGTACTGGAAGCTCGACAAGGAGTTTCTGGATCTCGTCACCAAGGCCGAGATGATGGTGATCGCGGACGAGCTCGGGCTGCGCGCGGCGATGGGCGACAACTTCAAGAAAGTGTTCTCGAAGTCGAAGGCGGATGTCATCACGGCGTTGCTCGCCGTCGACGGCTTCACCTACGAGGGCAAGCTCCTGAAGGTTCTCAAGTTCTAAAGAGCGGGCGGCCGATGGCCGAGCCGCATCGACATTCTGCGCCGCTTCGGGCGGCGCATATTTTTTTTGGAGATTCAAATGTTTCAAGCACTCGAACCGCTACTTCGTTCCGCGGAAAAACTCGTCTTGTCGCTGACGATGGACGGCGACAACATCGTCGTGTTCTTGACGCCGGCAGGCGGGAAGGACGCGGTGCTGCGACAGCCGTTGATCTTGAAAGCGACGGCAGCAGAGCTCGACGAAGGCTTCGCGGCGGCGATCGGCAGCTTTAGCGCTGCGCACCAGTCGCTCGGCGAACAGGTGGCGGCTACCAACGCGATCCTGGAAGCCCAGCAGCAGACGCAGGTGACGAAGGCGCAGAAGGTCTTGTCGAAAGCCTCGACGCCGGCGGCCGCAGACGCGGGCGCGGACGACGCGGGCGACGAAGACGGTGCGGCCGCCGCACCGCCGGATGGCGCGCCCGCTGCCGCTGCGAAGCCGACCGGCACGGATCTGTCCTCGTTGATTCTGTGAGGTGACTAATGTCGATCAGCATTGCTGCACTGGTACGGGAGTTCACCTACAACGGTATGACTCTCATGGACCCCGGGCCCGCTTTCTCGGCGGACCAGGTGCGAGATCTGTACACCGCCCAGTATCCCGAGCTGACGACCGCTGCGGTCGACGGCCCCGAGATCAAGGGCGAGGTCGCGCACTACAAATTCGTTCGCGCGGCCGGTGCCAAGGGCGCCAATGCATAAGGACGATCTGCTCAAAGCCTTGTCCGATCCGGACAACGGCTTCAACCAACAAGAACCGCCCGGATGGGCGGTTTTTTTTCACGACGACGAGGTTTCCAAATGCTGTTCGGTCCTCCGGGGCTTGATTCACGTCTCGTTGACGTCGACGGCCCGCAGTGGGAATCGACGCGCGGTTCAGTTGCCCGACGTGGATCTGCCCATGATTTTCTGACTCTGCCGACGCTTTCGGATCGCGTGCCCGTCGCTGGGATGTATCGGTGGCGCACCGAGATGGATCTAGCAGAGATGGTGAAAACGCACTTCGTCGACGGCCCGCTTCGGGCGGCCGACGTCGAAAGTCCTTCCGGCGCGTTGGATGCTTTCAAGCAAGCCTTCATGGCGTGGTTGGGACGTATCGGGACGGAGACGCGGAACATTTCCTACACGCCAGTGCTCCTGGATCGAGCGACGGTGGTGGAGATGGTTGAGTGCCGCTGCAACGGGGACGAATCGAACTTGGAGTCCCCACTGTATTTCGCGTTGGAAATGGCGAACGAGGAGGTCTACTCGCTCGCGAAGTTCGCTCCGGCGGCCGAGCGCGTTCATCCACTGTTGCTTTCCTCGGTGCTATCGGTTCTCGATCGAGTCTCGTATCGGACGGGGCTGATCCGGACGCCCGGATGGTTCCTGTGCCAGTTTGCTCGCTATCACTGGGAGTGCGAGGAATCCGCAACAGACGAGGAGGCGATCGGGTGGCTCCGGGAGATGTACGAGGATGACGAAGAGTCGATCGCTCGGCGTCTTCCCAGTGTCGTGCGTCCGCAGCTCTACCCCGACGCTGTCCGGAAGCCGGCGAAGGTGTTGGGCCGGCGGTCGAGGTGGAGTTATCTGTTTGAGCGCGAGTTGTTAGAACTGCAAGCGTCGACGGGCGGCGAAATGGCGAATGTCTGTGCAGAGCTCGCCACATTGTCACGTCTTCTGCGCACCGCGGGCAAACGATATCTTCTCGGAGAGGGTGTAGATGGGCAGCCGATCTATGCGCTGGCCACGGTCGTCATCGACGAGAACGCTCTCATCGGTGAGCTTCTCGACGATCACTACAACTACGCCCACCAAGGTAGCGAAGAAACCTACTACAGCACTTTCATCCCTCTTTCGATGCGCAGTGACGCGATCGCTCAGCAGTACCGCGATCTTGCACTCGGTTTCCGAATGCTCAAGCACGTCGATCGTCTTCTGCAGGCGTTGCACTCAATCTGAATGAATCAAGGAACCCATATGTCTGAACTTGCTACAGCAGAGCTAAAGCGAGCCGTTAAGCTCGATTCCGCGATCCTCTTTTACGCGGGTCAATCGGGCAATCAGTTTGCCACTGTCCATGAAATCACCCACGATCGTGGCGGCCGACCGTTGATTGGCCCAGGCCGACCAGTGGATCACAACGCGTTGCTCAATGCGTTGTTCCAGCTCGATCGGAACGCCGCACCGAAGTCGGAGTTTCTGCCGTCGAATGTCCTGGGCTCGTCAAGCACCGGTGTTACGTGGTGGAGTCCGCCCGCGATGCGTCGAGTGTTCTTCGACTGCAGTGAGTTGGGTGTTCGTTCGGCGGTCGTTCCGCATCCGGGGCTGGTGTTTCAAGCGTCGGTCACCGGTTTCCGTGTGTTTTCCGTGAAAACTGCCGATCGGCCATCGGCCGAGACGCCGCTGTTCGAGCCACCGTACTTCAACACGTGGGACGGCGGCGAGATCTGCATCGGCACTGCCAAGGTACCCACGCGCGTCGAGGTGAAGGCGATTGGCGGGTGGGAATCGGCCTTTTTTGAGTCGGCCTTCACCCATCCAAACCAAGGCTCCGCGCGGGTGAAATATAAGCGCGGCGTGTTCGCGTTCTGGCGCGACATGCTGGATGGCAAGTTCGGGGAGGCGTTTCCGCTGAAGGTTCTGGTGCCGACGTCGCGTACGGCTGGGACGCTTGTGCGTGGTGGAAACGGAGGTGGTGTATGAATCCGATCGATACTGTGTTGCACCAGTCGTTCCCGGCCGTCATGGTGCCGTCGCGCGAAGCGGTCGAGCCGATGGCGCGGCTAGGAGAGCGTTTGCTGATCGGTGGGAACGGGGTGTTCCTCGAGGTCGTCCGCCCTTGGATCCGAACGGTGCGGCGCATCGCGATGTACCACGAGCTCACCGCGGTTCCATACGGGGAAGTCTCGGAGGTGACGGAGCTGCATTGCGGGCCCGTGCCGCCGTCTCTTATCGCCGAGTTTCATGCGATGGCCCAGGCGGCGTTGCCGAACGAGGTCGGCGCGTGGATTGTCTGGAATAGCGAGACCGGCGGGTTTCGCATCGTTGCTTTGCCGTCGCTGTCGCACGGGCCGGAGTATCTGGTCTATGAGCGGCCGCGACTGGCAGACGGCGAATGGATGGTGGTGGATTGCCATTCCCATGGCACGGGCCGGGCGTTCTTCTCGCGCAAGGACAATAAGGACGACCGTCACGACGTGAAGTTCGCGTTCGTGTTGGGCAACTGTGATCGGCAACCATCGCGCGTGCTGCGGCTTTGCGTGAAAGGGATCTTCCAGAACTTACCGGACGTACCGGAACCGTGGGCGGCGGCATTGGCCCAGGAGGTAGCGTGATGGGGGAGCCTATTCAACATCGTATTCCCGAGGACATGGTGCGGGCGCCGTGGAATGTAGTGGTTGTCGGCGCTGGCGGAACGGGTAGCGCTTTTCTGCCAAGCCTCGCGCGGCTTCATCACGCGATGATTGAGCTAGGCCATCCGGGCGGAATCGAATGCACGGTGTTCGACGACGACACGGTAAGCGAGACGAACGTCGGCCGGCAGGGGTTCTATCCGAACGACGTCGGCCAGCACAAAGCTCTGCTCATGGTGAATCGGCTCAACAACCTGATGGGCACCCGGTGGAAGGCAGAGCCGCGCCGGGTGGATTCGCGTGTGCAGTTTGATGCTGATCTCGTGGTGGGTTGCGTAGATACGCGCCGGGCGCGTCATGCGATCGTCCAAGCTGCGAAGAGGGGTAAGGTGAGGTATTACCTCGACTGCGGCAATGAGACGGATCGCGGCCAAGTCATTCTTGGCGAACTCGGCCGGGCCAGGCACGACAGATTGCCCCATGTGGGTGACCTGTTCCCGGACCTGCTGAACGCGCGGAACGACAAGGACGACGACACGCCCTCGTGCTCGATGGCCGACGCGCTGCGCAAGCAGTCGTTGGTCATCAACCAGGCGATTTCGGTCCAGGCATTCAACCTGCTTTGGACGCTCTTTCGGACGGGATCGTTGTCGTACTCGGCGGTGTTTGTGAATCTGGCAACGGGAAGAACGAATCCGGTGCCCATCGATCCGGCGGCTTGGGCGCGCTTCGGGTACGACGCGCCAAAGCCGAAGAAGTCGAGGCCTCGGAAGAGCGTGGACCCGATGGACCCGCATATCCCGTGGTAGCTTACCGACATAACTTCAACCAGCGCCTCCCGAGTAATCGGGCAGGCGCTTTTTTTTCGCCCAGAGGAAAGCGGGTCGGTTTTCTCGATGATTCCGGCGCGCGGCGGCGGCGCGCGGTCCTACACTGAATCCGTTTCTCGCGCTTCTGCGCATCGACCCAGCCGCACCGGCTCCGCCCGTGCGTAATTCTCTCACCGACCATCCGTCGGCTCCCCTGTCAGGGCAATTTCCCTGACGGGCGATTGCCCTCTTTTTTTGAGGCAATCGTCATGTTCAAGCTTCTCATCTCTGTTCTGCTCCTCGCTTCGTTGACCGCGTGCGCTTCGTATGACTTCGGTTCGCCCGATGTCTACCAGCGCTACGACGTTCAGCGCGCGGGAGAAATCGAGGCGGCCACGGTCGTCAGCGTGCGCGGCGTCACGATCAGCAACGAGTCGGACCGTTCCGGTTTGGCTTCGCTGTTGAGCGCGGGTGTCAGTGCATTTCTCGGTTCCCGCACGATCGGCGGCGGCAACGGCCGGTACATCGCTGGCGCGCTCGCTGGCGCCGGTGCGGCGTACGTGTCGCAGCGTCTGTCGGAATCGCTCGCGCGTCACGCCGGCCTCGAGGTCGTCGTGCGCACGGTGTCCGGCCGCACGTTGGTGGTCGTTCAGTCCGATGAGCAGCGCTTCGCCCCTGGCGATCGCGTGATGCTCGTCAGCAGTTCTTCCGGCATGCGCATCACGCGCTGAGCCGTTCATTCGCCGGCAGCCGCCGGCTTCTTCCTGCATAGCGAGGTTCCCATTCGGGGCCTCGCTTTTTTTATTCCGAGGGCAAGATGTTCAAGGTACCGAAAGTTCTGTACGCGGACCGGCGCGCGGGTGGCGTTGCGTCCGACGCCGCACTGACCCACCACGCGACGCGGATGCTGCATCGTGTTGCGCGCGATCTGCGGTTGCGAGCAGGTGAGCATGAGGTGGTAGCCGAGCCGGCGAAGGCAGGCCGCGGCTGCCGCGTCACCCTGCGCACCAGCCGGATGATGCTCGAGGTCGCGGATTCGACATCGCGCCAGCATGTCGCGGTGTCGTTTCGCACCCGGCGCGGTCACCGCGACCTGTCGGGCGGCGGCGACAACGTGGTGCCGCTCACGCAGCTCGACACGGACGAGGGCTACCAGGCGTTGCTTGGCGGCCTGCGGCTCGTGGACGGCCTCGATAACGACCGGCGATAGGGGGCGTGATGCAATTCGTCGACGTCTGCATCGAGTACCCCTCCGGGATTTCGATCATCGATCGCGGGTCCTACGACGCGGAACTCGGCATGGTTTATGTCTCGGCCCGTGTCCGTGCTTTCCTGGCGGTCGTGCATGAGAGTGAGTCGCCGCCGGTGATCACCGCATCCTGGGATGGATACGAGGCAAATCTGATTCATTCGACGGGCGACAGCTTCGCCGTCGTCTCGGTGGTGCCGCCGGCTGCCTCGCCGCGGTCACGACTGCGTGCGCGACTTGTTCGTGCGTCCTGGTCCAAGGACCAGCGGCAGCAGTTCGGACGGTTCTGCCATACGCTGACGGTCTCGTCGATCGTCGGTGTGGTCGGCTACGTGCACGCCATCTCGGAGTTCTCGATCTGGGCGGCAATGAACGTTGCCGCACTGGTCGTGATCGGTGTGGTAACTTATGTCGTAGGCATGGATTCCATGAACGGAGAATGAATATGTACTTCGGTCCTGTTGCACTGCTTCTGACGCTGGTGTTCTGCGGCTACGGCATCGTCGCATGCGAACGCGGTCGTAAGGCGGAGCGCGACCAACGTCGTTCTCTGCGTCACCACACGCATTAAATCGAACTGACGGTCGCCCATCTGGGCGGCCGCCTGCCAATCAAGGGCTGCACCTTTCGGTGTGGCCCTTTTTCTTTTCAGGGTTTCCATGTCTGAAGTACAGGAGCGGCCGGTGTCACGGTCGCAGGATGCGTTCGAACTCGAAGGCAGGACGGTCGCAGAGGTAGCGCGATACCTCGAGCAGTCGCTTCGTGCTACCGAACTCGAGCCGGAATGGGTGACCGTTGCGAACCATTTCGATGACGCGAACGAGGCCATCTACGGCCCGAAGCGGTCGTCCGCATGGCCGGGCGGAGGCGATTTCCGCCGACGCACTCGCGTGTCGATCGAGCGCGGTACAGCGGAAGGTTGGATTGTGCTTCTCGATAGTGTCTGGCTGGCCGACGAGGAAGCCACCGGCCACTGGCGAACTCAACCGCTCTTTCGCTTCAAGACGCTGACGCGTTCCCATGGCTGGGCCGTTGCAGCAGTGGTATCGAACCTGCTCGACATCGACTGACGCGTCACCTTCAATTTTTCCCAATCCGGGGCAACTGCCCGGATGGGGTGGTTGCCCCTTTTTGCAAGGACAACCACTGATGTACACGATCCATACACCCGACGCATCAATCCACGTTGATACGCTTGCACACGTATTCCACGTGTTTTTTCACGACGCGACGTTATCCGCCTACGAAACGACCGAGATTTCGCTCACGCGCGGTGGCGTCGAAATGCCGATCCTCCGCTACAACGGAATCTTGACTGTACGACAGCCTGGCACGGCTGAAGCGATCTTCACCTCGCTTTTCGAAGAAATCCGCAACCGCTGGTTTAGCCGGGACGGGCGGCAACTGCAGCCTTGGCAAGTCACACGTAAGCGCTGGGAGGTCTTTCAGTTCGTGTTCGAGCTGGCGACGAAGCCTGCATGGATGCTGTCCGGCGAGCAGCTCGAGGCTGAAGTCGAGGCCGCGCGTGGCGCCGGTCGGCGCTTCCACCTGCCGGATGTCTGTGACCACGTTGCAAACGCGCTGTTCGGCTTCACGTCGCAAGGGCCGCGTCTCTCGCTCTCAGGCGGGGTAAACGGCCGGCACGAGGTTCATGTCGCCTATGCGCTGTTTCTGGATCACCCGATTCCTGATTCGGTGCTGGCGGACTATCGTGGCGACGCTAAGCGCTTCGAGTACGACCTGCGGTGGTTCCCCGTTCTCCTGGACGTGCCAGTTCTGCGCAACACGCTCCCGTACGACGTCATGCAGTCCGCGGTGGCGATCTATCGTCACGAGAAAAGGCAGATCGACGCCGAGCTCGGTGCCGGTATCGTCGCCGCGCTGCAGTCCGCGCCGGCCGGTATCCCCTATGTGGAGGTTGACGACCGGCTGTTCGCCGCTGGCCTCGTCGACAAGCCGGATCTTCCCGAACAGTACCAGCGCCCGGTGGACGTCGGCTCCCCGGTTTCGCCCGTAGCCGAGCGCCTGCGTGATCTGATCGGGGACGCCGTCCTGAAAAAGTCGCTGGACAGGCTCGGAGTTGACCGACAGAAAGGGCGGATCTCGCTGCGGCAGTACAACCTGCAGGTCGAGATGGCGAAGCTGGAGCGAGGCCGCATGACGTTCGAAGGGGCCAACCGGTTTGCCGCCGATGTTGAGGCCCGTAACGTTGGCGCTTTGCTGTCAGTTCTGGACCACGCGGCCGGCTGGAACGACCAGAGCAAGCGTGTATTGCGCGAGCAATTCGGTGTTTCATTGCGCGGCCTGAACTCGACGCGCCGGCGGCGTGCGATCTTCGCGTTCTGCGGCTATGACGAGGCGGCACAAGCCGAGTGGGAGGCAACGCAGGACGCCGCCCGCGCGCACCGTCGCGCCGAAGAGACCGCCAAGGACGCGAAGAAACAGGCAGGCCTCGCCCGGTACCGCACGCACGACAACGTGCTGATCACGGGCGTCGAGCACGTTGACCAGGCGATCGCCGACGGCTACTTGGAGATCCGGAGCTTTCGCCATGGTGCGGCGACGCGATACACGTTGGCAAAGCCGGGCTCGACTGAAGGGCGGATACTCCACGCGAAAAACGGCACGTTGGACTATGCGCGGTCGCGGCTCACGTTGCTCGCGGCTTGATCGAGGAGCGAAACATGCGATTCGATCGAACCGTGCGGTACGGGGACTACGTCTGGACCCGCCGAAAGGAACAGGCGTTTCTCAATCGGCACAAACGTGTTGCTCGGAAGCTCGAGCGTGACTGCCCGCTGTTCGCAGATCAGCTCGCGCCGGCACCCGAGACCGACGTCGACGCGGAGAAGGCGCTGAGAATCGATAGAGCGCGCCAGAGTGAGCAGGTGATGCGCGATCTCGACGCGAGACATTGGCGCGCCGGTCGTGCGTCCTACTTCGCGTGCGAGCCGGAGATCCGAGCGCGAATCATGGCCGAATGGAGTGCGTGGCGCGGACCGGCAGCGCCACTGTACTTCATCGATGTGGTCGAAAAGCACAACGGTGTCGGCGAGGAGCGAACCCGACGGATGCGTGAGCGCGACGCTGAGATCCGTGATGCAGTCCTTCCGATGGTGAACGTTCAGGGCGACCTGCTTGGGACGTAAGAGGTGGTTCGCCACCCGACATTGAACAACCGGCGCCACGTGCGCCGGTTTTTTTTCGTCCATTCGGAACGGGATGGTCTCTAAGCCCCGTAAATTTCTCGATCTTTCCGGCCTGCACGCAGGATGGCGGCTCCTACACTGGCTTTACTCACCGCGTCACCGACGCATCGAATCCGCCGCAATGCGGCCACTTCCAGCCCCAGGGAATCACGTCCCGCCGGGCGTCTTTCACGGGGCGACACTTCCGAGGTCACTCGTGAACCAATCTGAAACTTCCAGTCCATTGCCACCTGATGCCGTGTCGATCGTCGAGATCGAAGTGGCGATCAACGTGTGGCGCAACCGCTCGCCGGCGCCGACCGGGCCCGACGAGCTGATCGTTCTCTGCGCCGAGGCCCGGGTTCTCGCCGACGTCTACGGGGTCATGATCGTGAACCGCGCCACGTGCGTCCCGCGATCATCGCTCACGTCGAAGCAAGTCGCGGCGCTCATCGGCGCTCAGTCGTAAGCATCAACTCGCGTCTCAGGACGCATCGAATCGCCGCATCGCGGCATCTTCAGTCGCCCCGCAGGGTCACGTCCCTGCCGGGCGTGATCACGTGGGGCTCTTTCATTCAAGGTCCCCATGAAACTCTCTCCCGCACGCCTCACCCAGCTGCTCGCCACCTACATCCCGGAGCGCCTTCCGGTGCTGATTACTGGTCGGCCTGGTATTGGCAAATCCGACATCGTTGAAGCTGCCACCGAGGAGGCGGAGCACGACCTGCTCATCAGCCACCCGGTTGTCGAAGATCCGACCGACTCGAAGGGTTTGCCGTTTCCGTCGGCCGACGGCAGGCATGCTCGATTCTTGCCTTTCGGCGACCTCGAACGCGCGCTTTCGGCGACGCGGCCGCTGGTCTGGTTTCTCGACGACCTCGGGCAGGCGTCGCCGGCGGTGCAGGCGGCCAAGATGCAACTGCTGCTCGCACGCCGCATCGGTGAGCACCCGTTGCCCGACTGCGTCACGTTCGTCGCAGCGACGAATCGGCGCAGCGACAACGCGGGTGTCACCGGGATCCTCGATCCGCTGATCTCGCGTTTTGCAGCGGTCGTCGAGCTCGAAGCCACGGTCGACGACTGGACGGCTTGGGCGGTTCGGAAGAACGTTCCGCCCGAGCTGATCGCGTTCCTTCGCTTCCGACCGGACCTGCTCTGGGAGGCGCGCAGTGGCCGCGACATCGTTGCGTCGGCAAGTCCCCGGAAGTGGGGATTTCTCGCGAAAACGATGCCGGCTGTCTCGGCTGATTTGCTGCCTGACGCGATTTGCGCGACGGTTGGCGAAGGTGCCGGTGCCGAGCTGATCAGCTTTCTTTCGATCTACCGCGCTCTGCCGTCGGTCGACGCGATCCTGTTGGACCCGAGTCGGGGCGTAATCCCGGACGAGCCGAGCATCCTGTACGCCCTCACTGCTGCGCTTTCGCACAAAGCGAGCGATGGCAACTTCGAGCGAGTTCTGCAGTATGCAGACCGGCTCGCCGATACGGGGAAACGGGAGTTCACGGCGGTGCTGGTCCGTGACTCGATCGCGCGCACGCCCGATCTGCAGAACCATCATGCGTTCATCCGAGCGCAGGGCGGTGAGATCGGCAAGATCATCCGCGGCGAATAGCCGCCTTCAAACCCTGTAGTGCCTTTCCCTGTTGCCACGGCCGATTCCGGTCCGTGGCTTTTTTTTCGTCTCGCCATTTTCTGTCTGTCTGGAGCTATTCATGAACATTACCGATCTGCAATCCAAGGTCATGCTTTCGTCGGTCACGATTTCCACGTGGGTTGCCCGTCGCTATGACGGGAAGGTCACCGAAGAGGTCGAGAAAAGCCATCACGCGCGCGGCATCGGGCGCTTCAACAAGCGCCTGCTGCCGGAGTACGCGCCGAGCTACGCCGAAGTGGTGTCGATCGGCAATCGGATCCGCTCGCACTACTACAGCCGGACGCTGAAGTACGACCAGCTGGGCGTGCGGCTGCTGCCGACCATGGTCTATATGGAGCTAGCCGAGCGGCTGCGTGCGATGAAAGACGAGTTCGATCTCGCCGTGTCGATCTTCCTGACGAACTACCTCGACCTGAAGGAGCAGGCGAGGGCGGAGATGAACACCCTGTACAACGAGGCGGATTACCCGAGTCTGGCCGAGCTGAAGGGCAAGTTCGGCGTCAAGCTGTCCGTGCTGCCATTCCCGGACGCCGGCCAGTTCGGCGTTGACTTGCCGAGCGATGTTCTGACCACGTTGCGCACGGAGATCGACGAGCACGCGATGGCATCGATCCAGACCGCGAACAACGACTTGGTCGGGCGGCTATACGAGGCCGTTTCGACGATGGCGTCTCGCTTGTACGCGACCGGGAACGTCCGTCTCGACGTTGCGAACCATGTGCGAGAGTTGTGCGACCTGCTGCCGATGTCAACCTCGGACGTAATTTCCCCAGAAGTGTCGAAGTAAAATTCCCCACCCTGTTCGGACGGTGATCAGCCGGCGACGTGATCGAATGGGTTCCTTCGGGGGCGGCCCGGG
>NZ_JBVVNQ010000026.1:0-70810 GCF_055810675.1 Burkholderia sp. YHN3-13
TGCAGTGGATGACGCCCGCCGAATTCGCCCGTCAGGCAAGGGAATCCGCCTCGCCTGACAACTCAACCAAGCCGGAAATCTCCACTTCCGACCGGGACTAATTCTGGTTCAGGATCAACTGGCTTTAATCGCATGCGGGAAGCTGTGAGTAACGATCGAGTTCTGAGTGCAGATATTCAGAATGCACTCGATAGCAATCGTGTCGAGAAATGGCTGGTTCATACTGATCCTTACGGAAACGTCACCGTAGGAATTTTGGACAAGAATGGGAAATTCGTAATTCAGCCCGACTCAAAAATTATCGGACATTGACATGACTAGAGATTCCTTGGCCCCTCGCTCTTATTGGGATAAATGGATTGAATATTCTCATAACAGAATCGCGGATATGCTGGCCCGGTGCAAGGAACCCTCGGCGAATCCAGGATATCGGCCGCAATATGTATTTGAATTGGCCCTGAATCACCTTGAATTGATTCTGAATCGATATTCCCGTGGTGACTCTGTTACTGTCTTATCACAGTATCTTCCGGGTCTTCTTGACGCGTGGGAAGAATCCGTAAAGCTTGGTGAAAGTGTGTTTACGGATGAGCAAAAGGCGTTGCGTCGAAGCTGGGCAAGGAACCTCGATTTTTACATCATTAGCTTCTGGTTGGTCGGTTTTGCTTTGACATTGGAAATTCCTGATGATCAATGGCGGCGGTTGATAAACTTGATCGGAAATGAAGGCGAAGACGTGCTACTGGATCGCGTAATCGCCAGCCGTGACCACGATCGCAAAATCGGCGCCGAGTTGCGACATCCGAAGCCGTACAAACGCTTGCTCGATGCGGTGAACGCATCGGCGTCTGACCAGCCGAGGATGCTTCGATCTTTTGTTGAGAACTGGTATCGGGAGCTGGATCGACCGGATAAAAAGGGGGGCGTGCCTGCAATATATGCAAAACCATACTGGTACGGTTTCGATGAAAACATTGATGGTGGTGCGTATTTCGGATTCTGGTGCGTCGAAGCGGCTGGAACTGCCAAAGCGCTGAATCTTGACGACAGCCTGTGTGCTGGTCTAAAGCACTATCCATGGGACCTTGTTCATGGTGACCAACCGAACATGGATGTGGAGCATTCGCCCGACGACTCGTCGACTGAAGGATCGTCACCGTCGCAGAAACGCGGCTTCTTTCAACGGCTATTTCGAAAATAGGCACAGACCAATACAAGCGGAATCGGGGATGAATCTCGCAATGAAAGTAACCAAACGCCTTGTCGCGTTGCCGATTACCGCTTTAGTATCGCTCGCAGTGCACGCGCAGCAGGCCCCCGCGCCTGCCGACCAAGCCGCCGCCGCGCGTGCGAACGCGGAACAGGATCGACAAGCGCAGCAGCAACGCGACGCGCAGCAGCGTGACGCGGCGCTGCGTGCCCCGTCCGTGCGTTCAGACGTGCCGCGCGCTGAAACGTATCCACCGCTGCCGAGCGAACAACCGTGCTTCCGGATCGACCGCTTCGCGCTCGACGTGCCGGACTCGATGCCGGCCGCTGCGAAGTCGGCCGGCGCGTCCGCGCTGCCGATGGATCGCTTCGCCTTTGCGCGCGAATGGCTCGCCCACTACGCGGGTCAGTGCGTCGGCAAGCAGGGTGTCGATACGATCGTCAAGGGGCTGTCGCGCGCGATCTTGGCGCGGGGCTACATCACTACGCGCGTTGTACTGCCGGAACAGGATTTGACGACTGGTACGCTGAAAGTCGCGCTGATTCCCGGCATCATCCGACACGTGCGCTTTGCCGACGAGAAATTGCGCGGCACGTGGAAGACCGCGTTCCCGACCGGTGACGGCGAAGTGCTGAACCTGCGCGACCTTGAGCAAGGTCTGGAGCAAATGAAGCGCGTCACCAGTCAGGACGTATCGATGCAGATCGTCCCCGCTGACCAGCCGGGCGAAAGCGATGTTGTGTTGGACGTGAAGCGTGGCAAGCCGTGGACCGTCGTCGCATCGATCGACAATTCGGGCACGCGCGCAACGGGCAAGCTACAGGGCAACCTGTCGATCGGCATCGATAACCCGCTCGGCTTGAACGACGTGTTCAACGTCGGCGTCAGTCAAGACCTCGAATTCGGCGACAAGCGCCTTGGGTCACACGGGTGGAACGGCTTCTACTCGATTCCGTGGGGCTACTGGACCGCTACGGTTGCGGCCTATACGAACACCTACTATCAACAGATTGCCGGTGTGAACCAGACGTTCGTCGCGAGCGGCAATTCGAAGACGATCGATTTCAAGCTTGCCCGAGTGCTTGCTCGAAGCCAGAACGACGTGTTCGGCGGCTATGTCCGCTTGTCCCGTCGCTTCGGCCAGAGCTTCATCGAAGATACGGAAATCCCGCAGCAGCGTCGTAACAACACGTTCGTTGAATTCGGCCTGACCGACCGTCACTACTTCGACGGGGCGCAGTTCGACGGCACGCTGGCGTACAGGCAGGGCGTCGGAGGCTTGGGTGCGCAGGACGACATTCTTGCTCCCGGTGGCGGTCCGACTTACCGCTTCAAGATGGCGGTACTCGACGCGAACCTCTCGGTGCCGTTCGCGATCGCGAAGCAGCCGTTCCGGTACGTGACGAGCATCCACGGCCAATATACCGGGAACTCGCTGTACTACATCGATGACTTGACGATCGGCAGTCGCTACACAGTTCGCGGTTTCGACGGCGAAACGATGCTGGCGGCGGCGCGCGGCTTCTACTGGCGCAACGAACTGCAGATGCCGATCGGACAGACCGGACAGGCGATCTATGCAGGACTGGATTACGGTCGCGTTTGGGGGCCGCAACCGGTTGCGTTGGTCGGTACGCAGCTGGCCGGTGCCGTAATCGGCATCAAGGGCAGCGTCGCGACGCGCCTCGGCGGCTACGGCTATGACCTGTTCGCCGGTACGCCGGTCTACAAGCCGTCTGGATTTCCGACCGCGCGCGTCACGCTCGGGTTTCAAGTGACGGCTCAATTCTGACCATTTTTCCCGACCGCGATGACATGAAGTCTAGCGTGCAGATTTTCAGTGCAGTACAAAAGGGGGCAAAACCTTGAAATCGATAAAACAAAATTCTGCGCTGATTCTCATGGCAGCATCGGCGACACTTGCCGGCTGTGCTTCGAACATGGCGGACATCCCGCGCGAGCAAAAACTCGCACCGGTTGTTGTGTACGTCGAGTCGTGCGGCAATTACCAGCTTGACGGCACGCTATCGAAATACGTTTGGGATACGGTTGAAATCAAGTATGAGAACCGTCGTCGGAGGATGAATCAGTTGCTCAATATGTGCAACAAATTCAACGCGTCGATTGCGTCGGCGATCTCTGCGGAAGGCATCAATGCAAGGATCGTGTCCGTGACGACCGAAGAGCCGCCGACGCAGGAAGTTCGCGACCGGGATGCCGTCGCCTTGGGGGCAACGTATGCGCTCTACGTTGGAAAGCCGATCTTCAAATCGATTCTTCAATCATCAGGACAACGGCCGCTTACGATTGTCGCCTACGACCTGAACCTTTACCGGGTAGGAAGAAACAAGCCGATCGGGACGGGGGAGGCGAACGATTTGGATGCGAGCATCGCCGCAAATCGTGTTGCGCATACGCTTGTTGAGCGCTGTAACCCGAGTTTCGTATATGGCTGCGCCAATGGCCCAAGTTACGGGATTACTGGAACAGTTGGCGGTTGAACTTCGAGCAGCCCGTGGATAGAAGACTTACAAGGTATGTCCGGCGAACCGGATCATCGAAGTGCGCACGGATGGCACGCTGTTCGACTTCGGCGGGAATTACGAGGAATTCCTGACGAGTCAGGGGCAGGAGTAAGTGTCCTGAATCGTACCTGATCCGTTGCACCCAAGAGGGCCGCCGAGTTGTGCTTGGCGGCCCTTTTTGTTTCCGCCGGTTGCGACGCCCGCTGGCGTCGCACACTCCGGTTTCCTCTGCTCAATCGACTTCGGGTAAATTACACTCCAGACGCACGTCGCCATTCCCCATTCCGACCCGGAGCCCGTTTCTCGATGCAGGACCATCCTCTCCCGCTCGACCTGTCCGGCCTTGCGCCAAGCCTGTACGCGCAGGGCACCGAGGAAAGCATCCTGTCGCGGCTGATGGAGCGGATCGCCCCGACCAACCGCTTCTGCGTCGATATCGGCGCGAGCGACGGCCTGCGCAACAGCAACACCGCGCGGCTGCTGCGTGAGGAGGATTGGGCCGGCGTACTGGTGGAGGGCAGCGCATACCGGTTCGGCAAGCTTGCCGCTCACTACGCGGGCGCAGGGCGCGTCCGGCTGCATCACGACCGCGTCCAGCCCGACACGGTCGACCACCTGCTCGCCGATGCGGACACGCCTGAGGACTTCGACCTGCTGTCGATCGACATCGACGGCAACGACTACTGGGTCTGGCGTGGGCTGCAAGCGTTCAAGCCGCGCATCGTCGTGATCGAGTACAACCCGTACTACACGCCGCCCGAGCGCTGGGTCATGTGCTTCAACCCGGATCACGAATGGGACGGCTCGACCTATTACGGCGCAAGCCTCGAATCGCTCGTTCATCTCGGCAGGCAAAAGGGCTATGAACTCGTCTGCTGCGACGACATGGGCAACAACGCGTTCTTCGTGCGGCAGGACCTGTATCCGTTGCTGGGCATCGCGAACAACGATCCTTCGGTGCTGTTCCGGCCGGCGATGTACAAGCTGCGCTACGTCGGGCACAACACGTTCCTGACCGGTCATCCGTATCGGCACGGGCCGGCCGAGCATATCTGAATGGGGCCGCTCGCCGCCACCTTCGACGAGATTCGAGAGGCCTACGCGCTCGGCCGCGGTCCCGCGCCGCGCCGGGTCAGTGAACGCGTGTGGCATCTGCCGGCCGACGGCGGCGATATGGCCGTCAAGCTTTACGCGTCCGAGCACCATGCACGCGCGGTAAAGGAGGCTGCCATCCTCGCGCACCTCGAAACTCACGGCGATACCCGGTTCCATGTACAGACGCTGAAGCGCACGACGGACGGCGATCCGCTGTGGACGGGGCAACACTCGCACGCGCTGCTGACGCGCTGGGAGGCCGGGCAGTTCAGGACCTACGACACGTTTTCACCGGCCGAATGGGATGCGCTCGGCGCCAGTCTGGCCGCGTTGCACCTGGGCCTCGAACAGTTTCATCTGCCATCACTTGATACGATTCGCGCGCGCTTGGCTGCAATCGACGCGGATGCGGTGCGCCGCAGCCTGCTGGATGCATTGAATCGCTCGCGCTCGAACGACAACGCCGCGAACTTGCGCCGTTACGTCGATCTCGCGCTGCGCATGCTCGATCGCTACTATCCCGGCAGTCTCGACGCGTTTCCCGCCGACGACCCGCAGTACCCGATCCACAACGACTACAACCAGTTCAACTATCTGTTCACGGGCCGGCTGCCGCCGCTGATCCTCGACTGGGAAGCGTCGATCGGCGCGCCGCGCGAATACGAACTGGTGCGCTGCCTGAATCATCTGCCGCTGGAAGCGCCGCAACGGGCGGAAGCGTTCGTGCGTGCCTACCAGCGGGTGCGGCCTGTGAATCCGGCGCGTATCGCCTGGGCGGTCGATGCGGCGTGTCTGCAGCACGCACTCAAGCTGTGGATCGTGCAAGGCTGGCTGG
This sequence comes from Burkholderia sp. YHN3-13, assembly GCF_055810675.1. Taxonomy (NCBI): domain Bacteria; kingdom Pseudomonadati; phylum Pseudomonadota; class Betaproteobacteria; order Burkholderiales; family Burkholderiaceae; genus Burkholderia; species Burkholderia sp. YHN3-13. Next base: position 5,666 of record NZ_JBVVNQ010000026.1, read on the forward strand.
ACGATCCGTCGCGCTTCGCGTCGCACCTGAGCGGCGCGGTGACGATGGCAGCCGCGATGGTGGACGCACGCGGCCATCTGGTCGATTTCTTTTCCCGTTGCGTGGAAGCAGGAAACTGACGTGAGTGTGAATCCGAACGAGATCCCGAATCCGCCGCCGTCCGGCGAGCGCCAGCATGTGTTTCCGCCGCCGCTGGATCGCGATTACCGGGTCGAAAACGGCCGCGTCCGGACGCGCTCGCTGGAAGCGCATATCGTCGATCACTGCAACCTGACCTGCGCGGAATGCTGCTCGCTGTCGCCGCTCCTGCCGGCGTGGCACGCGAGCCCCGATTCGATCGAGGCCGATCTGCGCATGGCCGCGAAGGTATTGAGCCCGCGCATGTTCAAGCTGGTCGGCGGCGAGCCGCTGCTGCATCCGGCGCTCGTCGAAATCGTCGAACGCGTGCGCGGCACGGGTATCGCGCCCGTGATCTCGGTCACGACCAACGGCCTGAAACTCGGCGAGATGCCGGACGCGTTCTGGCAAGCGGTCGATGCGCTGACGATCTCGCGCTATCCGAAGCCGGTGCTTTCGCTCGAACTGATCGCGCACGTCGAGCGCCAGGCCGCGCGTTTCGGCGTACGCCTGAACTGGAAGGTGCAGGACGTGTTCACGACGATGAATCGCGCCCAGCCCGGCACGGACCGCGACGAAGCGCAGCGTCTCTATCACGATTGCTGGATTCGCGAGCGCTGCCATATGATTCGCGACGGCATGTTCTACACGTGCACGCGTCCCGCGCATTTCCATACGCTTTACCGGGGCGAGAAGGATTTCCAGGCCGACGGCCTGCCGTTGCGCGACGATGAGGACATGCTCGACGCAATGCTCGCCTATCTGCAGCGCGACGCGCCGCTCGAAGCGTGCCTGCATTGCCAGGGCGGCAGCGCGCCGGTGGCGCCGCATCGCATTCTGAAACGCATTGAAGTGGACATCCTGAAGGCTCGTTATCCATGATCGTCGGCACGCGCGACCCGTTCGGGTTCGATCGTCTTCACTACCATCCGCGCAGCGGCGTGTCGGCGTCCGGCATCCGCGCCGTCCTGCGCGCGTCGGCGCAGCCGGCCGGCGCGCCGGACGCGGCCGCGATCGCGGGTTACCTGAGCGGCGAGCGGCTCGTCGGCCGCACCGTGCTGCGCGACGTGCTCGCGGTGCCGCCGGGGCATGCGCTGATCCGTTCGCCGCAAGGATTGACGGTGCAGCCGTCGCCCGAGCGGCCGCGGCATGCCGATCTGGACACCGTGCTGCGCGCGTCGCTGCAACGCGCGCTCGACAGCGGCAAGCGCGTTGCACTGGCGCTGAGCGGCGGCCTCGATTCGGCGCTGCTGCTCGCGTTGTTGCGCGAACTCGGCGCGCTGCCGCACGTGACGGCCTACGTGCTCGCGACCGAGATGCCCGACTATTGCGAGCTCGACGCGGCGCTTGAACTCGCGACGCAGATGCAGGCGAACGTGAAGATCGTGCGGGCGAATGAAGCCGATTTCGTCGCGGCGCTGCCGAGAACGACCCATGCGGTCGAGGAGCCGATGTTCAATCTGCATCCGGTCGCGAAGCGGTTGCTGGCCGAGGCCATGGCGGCGGACGGCATCGAGGTTGCAATTACCGGCGACGGCGCGGATCAGGTGTTGCGCCGCGACCGGTCGGCCAATTACCTGCCGCTGTGCCACGCGTTGTTCGATGCGGCGGCGGTTGACCTGCATCCGCCGTTCGTCGATGCGGAGGTCGTCGCGCATCTGACGAGCATCGCGCCGGACCCGAACAAGCAATGCCTGCGCGATCTCGGTGCGCGCCTGAACCTGCCGGACCGTCTGGTGCACGACCCCAAGCGCGGACGACTCGCGCCGGCGATGGACCTCGGCGCGCTGCTCGATCGCGAGCGCACGCATGCGCTGGCCGGTACGCTCGGCCTTGCCGCGCCCGCGCTGCGGGCCGATACCGAGCGCGTGCTGTGGGCGACGCTGACCCTGATCCTCGATCATCTCGAGCACCTTTACCGCGATGCCGCGCATCGTCCAACCTGAACCGCTCATGACACGCATCCTGTTCTGCGTCGTGCCCGAGAAGGGCCACGTCAATCCGTGCATCGGCCCGGCCCAGCATCTGCGCGCGGCCGGCTGCGACGTCGCGTTCTACGCGCCGGCCGATATCAGCGAACAGCTCGACGGCGCCGGCGACTTCGCGTTCGTCGGGCCGCGCGAGACGCCCGAGCGCCACGACCTGTCGCGCGGCGCGAGCTTCGCCGCGAACATCCGCGACGCCGACTGGCTGCGGCACTGGATCCGTACGCTGCTGATCGACCTGGCGCCGTTGCAGGTGGACGGCGTCCGTGCGGTGCTGCGCGACTGGCGGCCCGATGTGGTCGTGATCGATCCGCTGCTTTACGCGGCAGCGATCGCCGCCGAGCTGGAAGGGCTGCCGTGGGTGTCGATGTCGAATTCGCTGAATCCGGTGCTGCCGGACGATCTCGATTCGGAACTGCTGCGCACGGTGCGATGGCTCGCGCCGGAACGTGCCGGGCTGTTTGCGCGCTACGGGCTCGATGCGCGTTTTCGCGGGTGCGATGTCCTGTCGCCGCACCTGACGCTCGCGTTCACGACCGACGCGCTGGTCGGTGCGCCGCCGACGGGTGTCGAGCTGGTCGGCCCCGCGATGCCGTCGGGGCCGCGCGGCGACGAGACGGCGTTTCCGTGGGCGCGTATCGACGCCGGTCGCCCGCTCGTCTACATGTCGCTCGGCAGCCAGCTTTACTACCATCCGGACCTGTTCTCGAAGGTGATCGACGCGACGCGCGCGACGTCGGCGCAACTGGTGCTGTCGGTAGGCGAACTGGTCGATTCGGATCTGCTGCCGGCCGGTGACGAGCGCGTGATCGCGGTGCGCTATGCGCCGCAGCTGGCGCTGCTGCGGCGCACGCATGCGTTCGTCAGCCATGGCGGCGCCAATTCGGTGATGGAATCGCTCGCGTGCGGTGTGCCGATGCTGCTGTCGCCGTTCTGCAACGACCAGTTTCATTCGGCGCACTTCGTCGAGCGGGCCGGCGCGGCGTGCGTGCTCGATCTGCAGCGTGCCGGCGTCGCGGAGATTGCCGCTGCGCTCGAGCGCCTGTTGCGTCCGGGCCCGCTGCGCGAGCATGCGGCACGGATTCGCGACAGCTACACCGCGCGCGACGGCTCCGCGCAAGCCGCTCGCCTGATCAGCGCACTCGCTTCAGGAAACCGCCTGGCGACAGCGTCATGAGCACGCGGTCCTCGACGTCGTGGTCGGCCTCGAAACGGTCGTCGCGGGCGAGAAATTCACGCGCGGCCGTGGCCGGGTTGTTGTCGCGGCCGTACGGCTTGCCGTCGAACATCGATGCGGGCAGATACTCCATGATGGTATCCATCACGATCGCATAGCTGCCGGGCGTCACGAGCGGCGCATAGCATTCGAGTTCGCGCAGCACGTGCGCATGGGTATGCGTGAGATCGAGGATCGCCATCACGCGCGCGCCGTCGCGGAGCTGCGCGTGCACCGCCGCGAGCGTGTCGGCCGCGCACGATTCGCCTTCGATCAGCACCATGCGATGGGCCAGCCGGTGCGATTGCAGGCGTTGCCTGACCTCGTCGCGCAGCCGCGGTTCGACCGCGACGACGTGGCCGTGCCCGCCGGCCAGTTCCAGCATCGACGCGGAGAACACGACACCGCCGCCCGCCGCGATGCCGGTCTGCACGATACAGTCGGGGCGTTCGCGCCAGATCAGTTCCTGGAGCGCAAGCATGTCGCCGGGCAGATGGAAGAAGCGCTCGCCGAGCCAGCGCGTCTGGAACAGATGGTCGAATTCGGCGGCGCGCGTCAGCCATTCGATATTGAGGTCCCGCATGCGGGCCGAAGGACGCTCTGACATGGTCAATGCAACGAGTAGGAGTGACGTGAAAACGCTGGAACCGTGGCTGCGCCGGTACTGGAACATCGTGCCGGCACGCGGGCAGGCGATGGCATCGGGCCATACTAACAAAACGTATCTCGTCGAGTATGACGCGGGGCGCGCGGTGCTGCGCGTGTCGTGGCCCGGCAAGCCGGCCGAGCAGGTGCGTCGCGAGGCGTCGATACTCGGTCATCTCGGCGAGACGCGCACGGTGCCGGCATTACCCGCGCTGCCGCGGCTGAGGCCGACCGTCGATGCGCAATCCGGCGTGCTCATCGACGATGGAAGCTGGCTGCACCTGTTCGAACCTGTCGACGGCGATCCCGGCCTGCCGCATGACGCGCAAGCGGGGGCGATCGATGCGATGCGCGCGCTCGCGCATCTGCATGCGGCACTGGCCGCGATACCCGTGAGCGAATCGGCGCCGCTGGCGTGGCTGTCGGCCCGTCTTGCGCGCGTGTCGGCGCGCGCGATGCCGTCGCTGCCAGCCGGTTTGAGCGGCGATTACGATGCGGTGATCCGGCGGATCGGCGCGCATCTCGACGCCGCCGCGCACTGGCTGGCGGGGCCGGTGCATTGGCTGCACGGCGACTATCACGCGGGCAACCTGCTGTATGTCGGCCACACGGTGAACGGCGTGCTGGATTTCGACGATGCCGGGCAGGGCGCGCAGTGGCTCGAGGCGGCCTTCGCACTGTTCGCGCTGTCGCGCGACGCGGGCAGGGACGATCGTTTCGTGTTCGATGCGCAGCGCTGGGAGGCCGGCTTGCACGCCTATGCGGCGACGCGGCGCGACGGTGTACCGGGCTGGATGCGTGCCGAGCGCGATGCGTTGATGACGCTGTTCTGCGTGGACCAGACGCTGATCCATCTGGAGGCGGCACAGCGCGGCTTGTGGATGCCGGGGCCCGGCATCGGCTTTCTCGGCGGCTGGCGGCAGTTGCTGGACAGTGCAGCGCCGGGAAACTGACCGGCCGTTGCTTCAGCTTCGCCGATGCAGGAACAGGCGGACGGCTTCGACCGTGTTGGGCCGCGCGTCGCCATGTCGCGAGCCGTCGTGCATGCAGAACAGCACGTCGCGACGCTGCGTCGCGCGGGCGTCGGCATGCGCGCACATCGCGTCGAACAGCGCCTGCGGCGACGGCGCCGGCCGCTGCCAGTCGTCCAGTATCGCGGTCCAGCCCGTGTGTTCGCGCCGCAGGCGCGCCAGCACGCCGGCGCGATCGTCCCGCGGCATCAGCCCGTACGGCAGACGCAACGGGATCGCGTCCGGCGCGGCAATACCGGCCCGGCAATAGGCGTCGCGGATCAGTGCGTCGGTCGCCTCGATCTCGCCGATCAGCGCGTCGTCCGCCAGCGCGCCCGGTCTGGCATGCGAATGGGTGTGATTGCCGAGGCGATGGCCTTCGCGCGCCATTCTCGCGGCGACGTCGAGTGCGCCCGCCAGATGTTTACCGAGCAGGAAGAAGGTCGCCTGGCACGAGGCGTCGCGCAGGACGTCGAGCAGCGAAGGGGTCGACGGACCGGGGCCGTCGTCGAAGCTGAGGTGAATGGACATCGCGGGCGGGCGTGCCGTCTGGGGTGTACCGGACGAACGATAGCGCAATTCGCGCCGGCTACTGAATCGGCTCGACGTGCAGCGGACAGGTGCCGATCGGGCGCAAGCGCTTGCCGGTCCACGTATAGAAGAACCGGGCGGCCTTCGCGTGGTTGTCGTCGCAATCGCCGTTGAAGCAGCCGGCGACGATCAGCAGCGTACTGCCGGCACGGAAGTCGACGCGCTCGTCGTCGTTGCCCATCACGCCCGAAATGGCGGTGACGCCCGGCATCGTGTATGTCGCGCCCGTGTAGTTGTCGACGATCGCGAAATTCCGGCAATCCGTTCCGCAACCCCAGATCGCGACGCGATAGTGACCGGCAAAATTGGCCGGTTGCGTGAATGCGTCGCGGATCACGGTGCGGTACAGGCGTGCTTCCTTGCCGGCCAAGCGGGGCGATGCGGCCGGCTGGCGCGGCGCGCGCGCGGCCGGTGCCGGATAGCGGTCGAACGACGGTGACGGGCATGCCGCCGCGGGCGCCGCACGGGCAGTGCCTGAACCGGTGATCAGCGCAGCCGCTGTGCCGGTGATCAGCAGCATTCGATGGGCGAGCGCCACGCGAGCATCCTTCAGGTTCGAGGTTGAAGGCCGGCCGGCGGCGACGATTCCATGACGTTTCATGCGCGCCGGCGAGACGGAATGCGATCGTCGGTACGCGCCTTCGGTCGCATGTCGAGCTTGCAGTGCCGGCCGGCACGCCGTCAAGCATTGTCAAATCGCCGCGATATCACGATGCCTGACGTTTCGGACCCGGCATGAAGGCTGTCATGCAGGGGGGGATTGAGTATGCTTGGATTCGATTCGCGGTACTCACGCCGTGACAACCGGGAGGCTTCACATGAATGCACGTCTATACCGCGCGACCATTGCCGGCGCGCTGATCGGATTGCTCGCGCCGTTTTCGGTGGCCCATGCGCAGCTGGGCGATGTCCTGAAACAGGTCGGCGGCGGCGATTCGGGCGGCAGCGCGGGTGGTGCGCTCGGCAACCTCGGCGGCCTCGGCGGCGCGCTGACGGGCGGCGGCGGGGCGTCGCTGACGCCGGGCAGCACCGGCAACGTCGCGGGCCTGCTGCAGTTCTGCATCCAGAACAACTATCTCGGCGGCGCGTCCGGCAGTGGCGCGTCGTCGGTGAAGGATGCGCTGCTGAGCAAGCTCGGCGGCAATGCGTCGTCGGACAGCGGTTATACGAGCGGCGCGAGCGGGATCCTCGACGCCGGCAACGGCGGCAAGCTCGACCTGAGCGGCGGCGGCCTGAAGCAGCAGGTGACCAGGCAGATCTGCGACAAGGTACTGACGCAGGCGAAATCGCTGCTGTAAGCACCACAGCGGCACGCACGGCGCGTGCCGGCATCGAGGGGGGGCGGTGCTCGTGCACCGTCAGCCATTCAGGCCGTTACTTCCGCAGCGGCGACAAGACCGTCGCGCCGGGCGACGCCGCGGCCCGCGCGCACCACGGCTCAGTCGGCCAGCCGCTTGTCCGCGAGGGCCTTGCAGCAGTCTTCGTACACCCATTGCACGAGTTTCGCGCGGTAATCGAGATCGTCGGTGTCGACGATTTCCTCGACCGCGTCGCGCGCCCACGACGCGTCGACGAACCCCGCATGCCGCTTCGCGATGTCCTGCGCGAGCGCCGCGAGCTTCGCGACCGCGAGCCAGTCGGCCTGACGGTGATGGCGGTCGAGCCAGCGGTGCGCGGCCTGGACCTGGAACGTGGCGTCCGGCCACGATTCGTTGAGGTAAAACGCGCCGAGGTTGCCGCAGGTGAGCCAGCAGAGCAGCTCAAGGCGGTCTTGCGAGCCGAGGGTATGGGATGCGTCGGTCATGGCAGCGCTCACGAAATGCGTCGATTCCGGGCGGCGCCGGATGCAATGAGCCGGTGCCGATATTAAAAACATAGCACGATGCGGGCCTGCCCGCGCACCCGGGCCGATGCTGATGTGGCGGCGGTCGCGCACACGCCGCCGGCGGCATGCGCGGCCGGCGAGCGCCACGCGGCGCGACGGCTCCCCGATTCTTTCGAATGGCTGTCAATCGTCATGCCGGCCGACCGAAACGCTCGCTAGAATGTCGGCTTTCCCGCGACGCATGGGACCGGAGCAAGCGCTGAAGCGCCAACTCGGGTCGACCGCGCAAGGGCATGGGACCAGAGTAGGCGCTAAAGCGCCAACTCTGGTCGACAGGAGACGGAAGCGATGAAAATCTACGACCAGTTCTATATCGACGGCGCATGGCGCAAACCGGCCGGAACCGGCACGATCGACGTGATCGACTCGGCCACCGAGGCCGTGATCGGCCGGATTCCCGAAGGCGTCGCATCCGACGCGCAGGACGCGATCCGCGCGGCGCGCGCGGCCTTCGACGGATGGGCGGCCACGCCGGCCGCGACACGCGCGGGCTACCTGCGCAAGATCGTCGAGCATCTGCAGGCGCGCAGCGAGGAACTCGCGCAATCGATCACCGGCGAAGTCGGGATGCCGATCAAGCTGTCGCGCGCGATCCAGGTCGGCGGCCCGATCTACAACTGGAAGGCGTACGCGAAGCTCGCCGAGTCGTTCGAATTCGAGGCACAGGTCGGCAACTCGCTCGTGGTGCGCGAGCCGGTCGGCGTCGTCGCGGCGATCACGCCGTGGAACTACCCGCTGAACCAGGTCACGCTGAAGGTCGCGCCGGCGCTCGCGGCCGGCTGCACGGTCGTGCTGAAGCCGTCCGAAGTCGCACCGCTCAACGCGTTCATGCTCGCCGAAGCGATTCACGAGGCCGGGCTGCCGGCCGGCGTGTTCAACCTCGTGTGCGGTTATGGCCCGGTCGTCGGCGAGGTGCTGGCCACCGATCCGGACGTCGACATGGTGTCGTTTACGGGCTCGACGCGCGCGGGCAAGCGCGTGGCCGAGCTGGCGGCCGCGGGCGTCAAGCGCGTCGCGCTGGAGCTGGGCGGCAAGTCGGCATCGGTGATTCTCGACGACGCCGATTTCGCGACGGCCGTGAAGGGTACGGTGAACGCGTGCTACCTGAACGCGGGACAGACCTGCTCGGCGCACACGCGGATGCTGGTGCCGGAAGCGCGCTACGACGAAGCGCGCGCGCTGGCGAAGGCCGCGGCCGAAGCGTACGTCGCGGGCGACCCCCGGCAGGATACGACGCGCCTCGGCGCGCTGGCGTCGGCCGTGCAGCAGCAGCGCGTGCAGGCGTACATCCAGCGCGGCATCGACGAAGGCGCGGAACTCGTGACGGGCGGCACGGGCCTGCCGGACGGCCTCGCGAAGGGCTTCTTCGTGAAGCCGACGGTGTTCGGCCGCGTCGATCCGAAATCGACGATCGCGCAGGAAGAGATCTTCGGGCCGGTGCTGTCGATCATCACGTATCGCGATGAAGAGGAAGCCGTGCGCATCGCGAACGATTCGCCGTACGGGCTCGGCGGCGCGGTGTGGGCCGGCAGCGACGAACGCGCGATGCGCGTCGCGCGCCGCCTCCGTACGGGGCAGGTCGACATCAACGGCGGCATGTGGAACGCCGCCGCGCCGTTCGGCGGCTACAAGCAGTCGGGGCACGGCCGCGAGAACGGCGTGTACGGGCTCGAGGAGTATCTCGAGTACAAGTCGATGCAGCTGAAGCCGGCGAAGCCTGCCTGAGCGCCGCGCGCCGCATGGAACGGAAACGGCACGCTCGCGTGCCGTTTTTTTATTGACGGCCGTCAAGGTGCGCGTCGGTGGATCGTCGATCATCGCGGTTCCGATGTTCCGACGAGGTTTCAGATGACCGTACGCAGTTCCTTTCCGCCGCTGACGATTCGCGGCCGCACCTTGTTGCCCGTCGTGCAGGGCGGCATGGGCGTCGGCATCTCCGCACACCGGCTGGCCGGCAGCGTCGCGCGCGAAGGCGCGGTCGGCACGATCGCGAGCATCGACCTGCGCCACCATCATGCGGACCTGCTCGCACGCTGCCGCGCGCAACCCGATCGCGCGACGCTCGAGGCCGCGAACCGCGAGGCGCTCGCGCGCGAGATCCGTCTCGCTAAGACGTACAGCGAAGGGCGCGGGATGATCGCGGTCAACGTGATGAAGGCGGTGAGCGCGCACGCGGACTACGTGCGCGTCGCATGCGACGAGGGCGCGGACGCGATCGTGATGGGCGCGGGCCTGCCGCTCGACCTGCCCGATCTCACGCAAGGGCACGACATCGCGCTGATCCCGATCCTGTCGGACAGCCGCGGGATCGCGCTGGTGCTGAAGAAGTGGATGAAGAAGGGGCGCCTGCCCGATACGATCGTGATCGAGCATCCGGCGCACGCGGGCGGCCACCTCGGCGTCACGCAGATCGACGACATGCACGACGCGCGTTTCGATTTCGCGCGGGTGCTCGACGAGACCGCGCAGGTGATGGCGTCGCTCGGTCTCGAACGCGAAACGATTCCGCTGATCGTGGCGGGCGGCGTAAACAGTCACGACACGGTGCGCGCGGCGTTCGCGGCCGGCGCGAATGGCGTGCAGGTCGGAACGCCGTTCGCGGTGACGGAAGAAGGGGATGCGCATCCGCACTTCAAGCGCGTGCTTGCCGATGCGACGCCCGACGACATCGTCGAATTCGTCAGCGTGACGGGGCTGCCCGCCCGCGCGGTGAAGACGCCGTGGCTCGATCGTTACCTGCGCAACGAGACGCGCATTCGCAACAAGCTCGGCGCGTTCAAGCAGCGTTGCCCGACCGCGCTCGAATGCCTGAGCGTATGCGGGCTGCGCGACGGCATCGAGAAATTCGGCCACTTCTGCATCGACACGCGGCTTGCGGCCGCGCTGCGCGGCGACGTCGCGAACGGGCTGTTCTTCCGCGGCCGCGAAGCGTTGCCGTTCGGCCGCGCGATCCGCAGCGTGCGCGATCTGCTCGACCTGCTGCTGACCGGCAGTGCGACCGAGCCTGCGGCAAACCGTCCCACGTTTACGCTGGCTTGACCAATATCAAGATGACGAAAAGACCCTACATGGAGAATGGAAACCATTCTTTGGGGGTCCGTACCATGCATAAAACGATTCGAACTTGTGTCACCGCAGCCGCCGTCGCGGCCACCTTCGTCGCGATGCCGTCGCTGTCGCACGCGGCGTCGCCCGGTGACGGCATCAACCAGGGTGACGTACTGGTCCGGCTTCGCGCGATCAGCATCCAGCCGAACGAGCGCGCGAGCGATACGCTCGGCGCGATCAACACGGGCGTGAACAACGCGATCGTGCCGGAGCTCGACTTCACGTACATGATCCGCGACTACCTCGGCGTCGAGCTGATCCTCGGCACGTCGCGGCACCAGATGACGTCGAGCCTCGGCAATCTCGGCGGCGTGGGCGTGCTGCCGCCGACGCTGCTGCTGCAGTATCACTTCAACCACGCGGGCAAGGTGCGGCCGTACGTCGGCGCCGGGTTGAACTACACGTACTTCTACAACAACGGGCTCAACGTCGGCGGGGAGGGCGTGTCGATCAACAAGAGCAGCTTCGGCCCCGCACTGCAGTTCGGCGTGGACGTGCAGCTGACGAAGAAGGTGTTCATGAACGTCGACGTGAAGAAGATCTGGATGAGCACCGATGCGACGCTGGGCGACAAGGGCATCGGCACGCTGCACATCGATCCGCTGATCGTCGGCGTGGGCGTCGGGATGAAGTTCTGACGCGGCAGGAAAAGAACAGAGTTGGGGTTGGCGGCATGGCGGTCGGCATGCCGCTCTTTTTTTGTGCGGCGAATTTACAGCTTGTCGTACTGGAAGCGCATCGCGGTGCCTTCGCGCGTGATGCGCTCCCACACCGCGCGCTTTTCGTCGTCGCTCAGGAACACCCAGTTCGACACTTCGGCGGCCGTGCGGCCGCAACCCTTGCAGACTTCGTCGAAGAGGGTCGAGCACACGCCGATGCAGGGGCTGTCGGGCAGGTCGTGGAGATTGGAGGCCATCGGAAGGGTTCGCGCGGTTGAATCGTGAACCGCCATTTTAATGCATCGCGGCCGCCGGGTCGGCCGGCGCCGGCCGGCATGCGATCCCGGTGCGCCGGCGCGACCGTCCGGCCGCGCGCCCGGTATGCAACCGCGGTTTCGCCCCTGACCGTTTTTCCCGGTGGACAGATGCCGATTACCCGATAGAATTCCCCCGGAACGCCCCGCCGCGCGGGCAGCCTGGCTGGCTGGCGGCGGGAATCTGTTCCGTTTGCGCGACACCGGCATGTTTTTTTTGTGACGGCGCGCGAATGATGGTAGTTTTCGGGGTTTTCGAGGGGTGGCGCGCCAGAATGCGCCGCCATGACGAGGCAGACGACAGCCGGGCAACGTGTCCGGCCGGAGGGAGAACGGGATGAAAGCAAAGGTAGTGGGCCGGTTCGCAGCGCTCGCGCTGTGCGTGGGGGCGTCGGCGGCAGCGGCGAAGGATACGCAGCTCAATGTCTATAACTGGTCGGACTACATTGCGAAGGACACGATCCCGAACTTCGAGAAGCAGACGGGTGTCAAGGTCCGCTACGACAACTACGACAGCGACGACACGCTGCAGGCGAAGCTGCTGACCGGCAGCTCGGGCTACGACATCGTCGTGCCGACCAGCAACTACGCGGGCAAGCAGATCGCCGCCGGCATCTTCGCGCCGCTCGACAAGTCGAAGCTGCCGAACCTCAAGTACCTCGATCCGCAACTGATGGCGCTCGTCGCCGGCGCGGACCCGGGCAACAAGTACTCGGTGCCCTGGGCGTACGGCACGACCGGTCTCGCGTACAACCTGACGAAGGCGCAGCAGGCGCTCGGCAAGGTGCCGCTCGACAACTGGGACATCCTGTTCAAGCCGGAAAACCTGTCGAAGCTGAAGACCTGCGGCGTGTCGGTGCTCGACGCGCCCGACCAGATGTTCGCGGCGACGCTGCACTACATCGGCAAGGATCCGATGAGCACGAACCCGGCCGACTACAAGGCCGCGATGGAAGTGCTGAAGAAGATCCGCCCGTACATCACGCAATTCAACTCGTCGGGCTACATCAACGACCTGGTCGGCGGCGACATCTGCTTCGCGTTCGGCTGGTCGGGCGATGTCGTGATCGCGAAGCATCGCGCGATCGAGGCGAAGAAGCCGTACAAGGTCGAGTACTACATTCCGAAGGGCGGCGCGCCGGTGTGGTTCGACGTGATGGCGATCCCGAAGGACGCGAAGAACAAGGAAGCGGCCCTCGCGTGGATCAACTACATCGAGGACCCGAAGGTACACGCGGCGATCACGAACGCGGTGTACTACCCGAGCGCCAACGCCGAGGCCCGCAAGTACGTGCGGCCCGACGTCGCGAACGACCCGGCCGTCTACCCGCCGGCCGACGTCGTGAAGACGCTGTTCCTGCTCAAGCCGCTGCCGCCTGAAATCCAGCGTCTGCAGACGCGTTTGTGGACCGAGCTGAAGTCGGGCCGCTGACGCGAGCCGAAGTGAACCCGCAGTCATGAAGCCCCTGGTGCCCCCGGGGGCTTTGTTCGTCTAACGCAGGAGAGAAGCAGCACATCATGAATAGCCAGTCGGGTGCGCCGGTCGCGGGCGCGCCGTTCTCCGTTTCCTCCTCCGGCGCCGATGCGCGCGCCGAGAACTTTGTCCAGATCGTCGACGTCGTCAAGAAATTCGGCGACACCGAGGCCGTGCGCAGCGTCAACCTGACCGTGCGCCAGGGCGAGCTGTTCGCGCTGCTCGGCAGCTCGGGCTGCGGCAAGTCGACGTTGCTGCGGATGCTCGCGGGCCTCGAGACGGTCACGTCGGGCAAGATCCTGATCGACGGCGAGGACCTCGCGCAGATGCCGCCGTACAAGCGGCCCGTGAACATGATGTTCCAGTCGTATGCGCTGTTCCCGCACATGTCGGTCGAGTCGAACGTCGCGTTCGGCCTGAAGCAGGAAGGCACGCCGAAGGCCGAGCTGAAGGAACGCGTCGCGTCCGCGCTCGAACTCGTGCAGATGAGCAAGTACGCGAAGCGCAAGCCGCACCAGCTGTCCGGCGGCCAGCAGCAGCGCGTCGCGCTGGCCCGTTCGCTGGTCAAGCGCCCGAAGCTGCTGCTGCTCGACGAGCCGATGTCCGCGCTCGACAAGCAGATCCGCCAGCGCACGCAGATCGAGCTCGTCAACATCCTGAACAAGGTCGGCGTCACCTGCATCATGGTCACGCACGACCAGGAAGAAGCGATGACGATGGCGAACCGCCTCGCGGTGATGAGCGAAGGCCAGATCGTGCAGATCGGCTCGCCGAACGAAGTCTACGAATACCCGAACAGCCGCTTCTCGGCCGAATTCATCGGCTCGACGAACCTGTTCGACGGCGTGACCGTCGAGGACGAACCCGACCACGTGTACATCGAATCGCCGGAGCTGCCGAGCCGGCTGTACGTGAGCCACGGGATCTCGGGCCCGCTCGGGATGCCGGTCACGGTGTCGGTGCGCCCCGAGCGGATCGCGCTCACGCGCAAGCCGCCCGAAGGCGCGTTCAACTGGGCGCGCGGCCGCATCAGCAACGTCGCGTACATGGGCGGCTATTCGCTGTATCACGTGAAGCTCGACGCGGGCAAGACGGTGATCGCGAACGTGTCGAGCCTCGCGATTTCCGAGCTCGACACACCGGCGCTCGGCGACGAGATCTACGTGCGCTGGAGCGCGACGGCCGGCGTGGTGCTGACGTCATGAACGCGTTCAAGTCCCTGCTCGAGTGGCCGGTGCGGCGCTTCAACCTGACTGGCGCGTCGGCGGTCGTCGCCGGGCCGTTCACGTGGCTTGTGCTGTTCTTCCTGGTGCCGTTCGTGCTGGTCGTCAAGATCAGCTTCGCGGAGCTGCAGCTCGGCATCCCGCCGTACACGGAACTCGCGTCGTATACCGACGGCGTCGTGCACATCGCGCTGAACCTGTCGCACTACGCGTTCCTGTTCACGGACAGCCTGTATTTCGCGACCTACGTGAACTCGGTGTGGGTGGCCGCGATCACGACGCTGCTGTGCCTGCTGGTCGGCTATCCGATGGCGTACTACATCGCGCGCTCGAATCCGGCGACCCGCAACCTGCTGATGATGGGCGTGATGCTGCCGTTCTGGACGTCGTTCCTGATTCGCGTGTACGCGTGGATCGGCATCCTGAAGAACAACGGGCTGCTGAACAACTTCCTGATGTGGATCGGCCTCACGCACACGCCGATCGAGCTGTACCGCACGAACTACGCGGTGTACATCGGGATGGTGTACTCGTACCTGCCGTTCCTCGTGATGCCGCTCTACGCGCACCTCGTGAAGATGGATCTGCGCCTGCTCGAGGCCGCGTACGACCTCGGCGCGAAGCCGTGGAAGGCGTTCGTGCAGATCACGCTGCCGCTGTCGAAGAACGGGATCATCGCGGGCTGCCTGCTGGTGTTCATCCCGGCGGTCGGCGAGTACGTGATTCCGGAGCTGCTCGGCGGCGCGAACACGCTGATGATCGGCCGCGTGATGTGGAACGAGTTCTTCAACAACGCGGACTGGCCGATGGCGTCGGCGGTGACCTGCGCGATGGTGCTGCTGCTGCTCGTGCCGATGGCGATGTTCCAGCACTTCCAGGCGAAGGAACAGGGAGGCCGTCGATGAAGCCGAACCGTTATTTGCAGTTCGCGGCGCTGTTTGCCGGCTTCGCGTTCCTATACATCCCGATCCTCAGCCTGATCGTCTATTCGTTCAACGAGTCGAAGCTCGTCACCGTGTGGTCGGGCTTCTCGTTTCGCTGGTATGCGGCGCTCGTGCAGGACGACGAGCTGCTGACGGCCGCGTGGCTGTCGCTGAAGATCGGCGTGCTGACCGCGTTCGCGTCGGTGTTCATCGGCACGTGGGCCGGCTTCGTGCTCGCGCGGATGGGGCGCTTTCGCGGCTTCGCGCTGTTCAGCGGGATGATCAACGCGCCGCTCGTGATCCCCGAAGTCATTCAGGGGATCTCGCTGCTGCTGCTGTTCATCGAACTGGCGAAGTGGATCGGCTGGCCGGCCGAGCGCGGCGTGTTCACGATCTGGCTCGGCCACGTGATGCTGTGCATCTCGTACGTCGCGATCATCGTGCAGTCGCGCGTGCGCGAGCTGAACCCGTCGCTGGAAGAGGCCGCGCTCGATCTCGGCGCGACGCCGCTGAAGGTGTTCTTCACGATCACGTTGCCGCTGATCTCGCAGGCGCTGATCGCGGGCTGGCTGCTGTCGTTCACGCTGTCGATCGACGACCTCGTGCTGTCGGCGTTCCTGTCGGGCCCCGGCTCGACGACACTGCCGCTCGTCGTGTTCTCGCGCGTGCGTCTCGGCCTGAATCCGGAGATGAACGCGCTCGCGACGCTGTTCATCGTCGCGGTGACGGCCGGTGTCGTGATCGCGAACTTCGTGATGCTGCGTCAGGAACGCAAGCGGATGGCGGGTTACGCGGGCTGACGGACAGGCCGCGGCCGCGATGAAAAACGCCCGGTGCCGACGACGAGTCGGGCCGGGCGTTTCGTTTGGCGACGCGTGCGCGGCACCGCCGGTGGCTCATGCGCCGAACGCGGCTTTCGCCAGCAACCCGAGCGCAACGCACACGAGCACGGCCGCGAAGCCGGCCTGCACGTGCCGCGCGGCGAGGCGGCGCGACGCGCCGCGGCCGGCGGCCATGCCGAACGCGGTTGCGACGGTGAACCACAGCGTCACGTCGAGCGGCGCACGTGTGCCCGACACGAGCGTCGCGAGCACGCCGCCCGTGCCGACCAGCGCGATCACCATCAGCGACGTCGCGACCACGCCGTGCATCGATACATTCGTGAACTTGCGCAGCATCGGCACGATCACGAAGCCGCCGCCGACGCCGAGCAACCCCGTCATCAGTCCCGTCATCGCGCCGGTCGACGCCAGCGCCACGACGACCGGCCAGGACCACACCAGCCGGCCCGTATCGGGATTCACGCGGCCGACGCACAGCGGCGACGCGTCGGCGTCGACCGCCGCCTGCCGCAGCGCCTGCCGCAACAGGCGGCCGGCGACGACCAGCATCGTCAGTGCGAACAGCGTGAGCAGCAGGCGCTGCGGCAACATGTGCGCGAGCCGTACGCCGAGCGTGGTCAGCGGCACGCCGGCCACGGCCATCAGCAGCGCCGCGCGATAGCGCACGAGCCCGCGGCGGAAGCCTTCGAGCGCACCGAGCGCGGCACTGCCTGCTACCGCGACGAGCGCGACGGGCGTGGCCTGCTGCATCGGCCAGCTCATTCCGACGACGAGCGCGGGCACCGCGAGAATGCCGCCGCCGGCGCCGGTCAGCCCGAGCACGGCGCCGACGAAGCTGCCCAGTACGAGGGAAATCAGCATGACGTCATCGCGCTCCGGTCAACGTGCGACGGCGGGCTTCGCGAGCCATTCGCGGCCCTTGAGCATCGCCTTCCAGTAGAGCGGCGGCAGCACGCGCTCCTTGAGCAGCCACGCGAGCCGCGACGGGCGCTTGCCGTCGATCAGCCATGCGGGGAAAGTGGGCGCGACCTTGCCGCCGTACAGGAATTCGGCGAGCACGATCTTGCCGCGCTCGACGGTGAGCGGGCATGAGCCGTAGCCGTCGTACGCGGCATCGCCGTGCGCGCGGCCGAGCGACGCGAGCAGGTTGTGCGCGACGACGGGCGCCTGCTTGCGGGCGGCGGCGGCCGTTTTCGCATTGGTCGTGTTGGTGACGTCGCCGAGCGCGTAGACGTCCGGAAACTGCCGGTGCCGCAGCGTCGCCGGATCGACGTCGATCCAGCCGGCCGCGTCGGCGAGCGGGCTCGAACGCACGAAGTCGGGCGCCTTTTGCGGCGGCACGACGTGGATCATGTCGAACCCACGCACGACGGTTTCCTTGCCGCCGTCCGGCAGCGTGCGCGCGAACGTCGCCTGGCGTGCCGGGCCGTCGATCGCGACGAGGTTGTGGCCGAACGACAGCGCGATGTCGTAGCTTTTCACGTATTCCATCAGCGCCGGTACGTAGTCGGCGACGCCGAACAGCGCCGCGCCCGCATTCAGGAATTCGACGTTCGCGGCGTCGAGCCGGCCCGCGCGCCGCCAGTGGTCGCACGACAGGTACATCGCCTTCTGCGGCGCGCCCGCGCACTTGATCGGCATCGGCGGTTGCGTGAACAGCGCATGGCCGCCGCGGAACGCGCGCACGAGTTCCCACGTGTACGGCGCGAGATCGTAGCGGTAGTTCGACGTGACGCCGTTGCGGCCGAGCGTGTCGGCGAGGCCGTCGATCGCGTGCCAGTCGAGCTTGAGTCCCGGGCACACGACGAGCTTGCGGTAGCCGATGCGGCGGCAGCCGTCGAGCACGACCGTGTGCGCGTCGGGATCGAAGCCCGCGACGGCGGCCTGGATCCGGTGCACACCGCGCGGCAGCACGTCGGTCATCCGGCGTGCGGTGGTTTCCGGCTGGAACACGCCCGCGCCGACCATCGTCCAGCCCGGCTGGTAGTAGTGGACGTCGGCCGGATCGATCACCGCGATGTCGAGCGACGCGTCGCGCGCGAGCAGGCTCGACGCGACCGCGATGCCGGCCGCGCCCGCGCCGACGATCACGATGTCGTGCCGTGCGTCGACGACGGGTGGCGCGGCTTGCCGCCCGCCCGGTGCGATGCGCGACGCGATTCCGCCCAGGTCGTAGCCGGCCGCGCCGGCCGTCGCGACGATGTCGTTCAGCGGCCGCAGGCCCGCCTGCGACAGCGCCCACAGCGTGGCCGAACGCGTGCCGCTGCGGCAGTAGGCGAGCACCGGCCCGTCGAGCGACGCGAGCAGCGCGCCGAACTGCGCGGCCTGGTCGTCGGTGACCTTGCCGGTATCGACCGGCAGGTAAAGCACGTCGATGCCGAGCGGCGCGGCCGCCGCGCGGATTTCGGTGACGGTCGGCTGGTCGGCGCCTTCGCCGTCCGGCCGGTTGCAGACGATCGCGCGGATACCGGCCGCGTGAAGCGCGGGCAGGTCGGCCGCGGTGATTTGCGGCGAGACCGACAGCGTGTCGGTCAGCTTGCGGATGGAGGTCATGTCGGGGTCTCGGTAGGGGCAGCGCGTGCGGCTCAGATCGCGTCGAGCGGGATCTTCAGGTAGCGCACGCCATTGTTCTCGGGCTCGGGCAGGTGGCCGGCACGCATGTTGACCTGCACGGACGGCAGCATCAGCACGGGCATGTCGAGCGTCGCGTCGCGTGCGGTGCGCATCGCGACGAAATCGTCCTCGGTCACGCCGTCCTTCACGTGCACGTTCGCGCGGCGCTGCTCGGCCACCGTCGTCACGAACTGCACGTCGCGGCCGCCCGGCTGGTAATCGTGGCACAGGTACAGGCGCGTGTCGGGCGGCAGCGCGAGCACGCGCGCGATCGAGCGGTACAGCGTGCGTGCGTCGCCGCCGGGGAAGTCGCAGCGGGCCGTGCCGTAGTCGGGCATGAACAGCGTGTCGCCGACGAATGCCGCGCGCTGCGTCGCGTCGTCGACGCAGTAGGTCATGCACGCGGGCGTGTGGCCCGGCGTGTGCAGCGCGCGGATCGTCAGCGCGCCGAGCGCGAGCGTGTCGCCGTCGTCGACGAGCCGGTCGAACTGGCGGCCGTCTTCCGCGAAGCCGGGGCCGGCGTTGAACAGCGTGCCGAACACGTGCTGCACGCGGCGCACGTGCGAACCGATCGCGATCCGGCCGCCGACTCGCGCTTTCAGGTACGGCGCGGCCGACAGGTGGTCGGCGTGCACGTGCGTTTCCAGCAGCCACTCGACGGTTGCGCCGAGTTCGGCGACGCGGGCGATCAGCCGGTCGGCGCTGGCCGTGCGCGTGCGGCCGGATGTCGGATCGTAGTCGAGCACGCTGTCGATCAGCGCGCACGCGCGGCTGTCGGTATCGAGCAGGAGATAGCTGACGGTGTGGGTCGCCGGGTCGAAAAAGCCTTCGACCGACAGGGCGGGGGCGTTGCTCACGGGGTGTCCTCGATCGGGTTCTGCATCTGCAATCGCGATCTTTACTTCAAGAAGCGTGCCAGCCAGCGGTGCGGCATCGGCCGATCAGGCAGGGGCTTGATTCGGCTCGGGTTTTCGGTGCGTCGGCGGCCTCGTGATGGTGGCAGCGACACCCGGTGGCGGACGAAGACTGCCACAACTGGCAGTGTCGTGGCAGAATTGGCAGTCCGCCTGGCAGTCCGCCAGGGCGCCCCTTCACCGAGCGAGCCTCCGCATGCATCCGCACGACACCATTCCGATCGTTCCCGCGCCGCGTCGCGACGCGCTGCCGGACGTGCGCGCGCTCGTCGCTTATCTCGAGCAGGACCCGCAGCCGATGATCGTGGTCGATCCCGACTACCGCATCCTCGCGGCGAACGAGGCGTACCGGCGCCAGTTCGGTGTAGCCGGCGTCGAGCACGTGGGCCGGCACTGTTTCCAGGTTTCGCATCACTACGACGTGCCGTGCGACCAGGCCGGCGAGCATTGCCCGATGAAGCAGGCGCTCGAGTCGCGCGGGCTGAACCGCGTGCTGCACATCCATCACACGCCGCGCGGCCCCGAGCATGTCGACGTCGAGCTGCGGCCGATCTTCGATGCGGACGGCAACGTGATCGCCTATGTCGAGCGGCTGACGACGGTGCGCAGTGCATCCGCGCAACCGAGCGCGGAGGGGCTCGTCGGCGGCTCCGACGCCTTCAATGCGGCGCTCGGCGCGCTGCAGCGCGTCGCGCCGTCGACGCTGCCGGTGCTGCTGCTCGGCGAATCGGGCACCGGCAAGGAACTGTTCGCCCGCGCCTTGCACGAGGCGAGCGATCGCGCGATGGGGCCGTTCGTCGTCGTCGATTGCTCGGGGATCGCCGAGACGCTGTTCGAGAGCGAACTGTTCGGTTACGAGAAAGGCGCGTTTACGGGCGCGAACCAGCGCAAGCCGGGCCTCGTCGAAACCGCGCAGGGCGGCACGCTGTTTCTCGACGAGATCGGCGACGTGCCGCTGCCGATGCAGGTGAAGTTGCTGCGGCTGATCGAGTCGGGCACGTTCCGGCGCGTCGGCGGCGTCGAGGCGCTGCGCGCCGATTTCCGGCTCGTCGCGGCCACGCACAAGCCGCTGCGCGAGATGATCGACGACGGCCGGTTCCGGCAGGATCTCTACTACCGGATCAACGCGTTTCCGATTCCGCTGCCGGCGTTGCGCGAACGGCAGGGCGACGTCGCGCTGCTGGCCGAGTCGATCCTGCGACGGATCGCGAATGCGCGCGGCAAGGCAGGCGACGCGAATGCGCGGCCGTACAGGCTGACCGAACACGCACGCGCGTGCCTCGACGCGTATGCGTGGCCCGGCAACATCCGCGAGTTGCGCAACGTGCTCGAACGCGCGTGCCTGTTCGCGGACGACGGGACGATCCGGGTCGAGCATCTGCCGGCCGAACTGGTCGCGGCAGCGGCGGCGCCGCAAGATCCCGCGGCGGACGCGCGCGACGTGCCGGACGCGGAACTCGTGCGTATCGCGCGTACGTTCGACGGCACGCGCAAGGCGCTTGCCGAGCGGCTCGGGATGAGCGAGCGGACGCTGTACCGGCGGATTAAGGCGCTCGGCGTAGGTTCGCGCGAGCGTTGAACGCGCATGTCGCGCGCGGCTGGCAACGGTACACGGGTTTGCCGATAATGACGTATTCCCGTTCCGCCTCTTCGCCGATGAACCGACGCTTCCTTTCGCCTTGCCTGTTTCTTGCGGCCGCCGTCTCGTGCAACCCGGCCCAGGCCGCCGACTATACGTGGACCGATGCGGCCGGCGCGCACGCGGTGACGCTGGCCAGGACCGAGTCCGGCGACGATGTCGAGCTGAAGGTGGCGGCGACGCTCGACGGCCATCCCGACTGGACGGTGCGCGACTACGTGAAGGCCTGTCCGGTCGACGTGATCCTCGACGTCGTACCGAAGTCGATCGAAATGCGCGACCTGCTCGGCAACGGCCGCAAGCAGTTCCTGTTCGCGTACAAGATCGGCTGCCGCGGCGACGTCAGTGCCGATCAGGTCAAGTATTTCCTGGTGGACGCCGGCACGAAATACGTGCTGCGCGGCGAGGAAACCGTGACGGTCAACGGCAAGTTCGTCGACGGCGGCGCGGCGCCCGTGCCGAACGCGGACCTGAAGGCGCAGCCCGTGCTTCTGCGTTACATGACGAAGCGCTGGCGCGGGATCAGCGCACGCAACGACTAGGCCGGCGGCCGATGCGTGCAGGGTGAGCGGGCGGCACACCGCGGCCCGTCCGCCGCCCGCCTCGTCATGCGCTCAGCGCACGGGCGCCAGTTGCGCCATCGCTTCGCGCACGAAACCGAGCAGCGTCTCGTCGGTCCACGAATCCTTCGTCAGCGCCGGCTCGTTCATCAGCGCCGCGCGGAATTTCGCGTGCGTGGCCGGATCGTGCCCCGCGTAGCTGCGGAACAGTTCGAGCCAGCGCTGCGCGAGCGCGCGGCCTTGCGGCGAATCGGGCCGCGTGCCCGCGTCGATCGCGTCGCGCACGTCGGCCATCAGTTGCGGCCATTCCATCGCACGTTCGGCGTAGTGCGCGCGCATGAAGCGGATCTCGTCCGGCGCGAGGTACGGCTCGAAGAGCCGCATCTTCGTTTCCGACGATGCGCGCAGCACATAGTCGCGCAGCGCGGTCGAGATGCCGATCTTCGACTGCATCGCCGGTTCGTGCTCGTGCATCCGGTTGAGCTTCGCGAGCAACCGCGGATCGTTGTTCGTGTCGCGCACGAGCAGCGCCATCCAGCGTGCGGCGAGCGCACGCACGCGCTCGTCCTCGGCGGGCACGCCCGCGTCGTACAGCGCACGGACCTCGTCGACGAGCGCGATCCATTCCGCGTCGCCCGTCTGGCTCTTCCGGTACATCGGCATGCGCGCGAGTTCTTCCTCGGAGAAATATTTGTCGTACACGGTCATCAACTCCAGTGTGGTGAGCCAATCGGCCAGTTCCGGCTCCGTGCCCGCCGCGAGCTGCGCATGCAGGTTCACGAGCCGCTCGCGCAGCTGCGCGGTCTGCGCCAACTGACGGTCGAGCAGCGCGATCTGCTTCGCGACGAGCTCGACGAGCGGGGTGCCGGGCTGGTTCAGGTGATCGCCGATTTCGGCGAGCGACAGGCCGAAGCGACGCAGCGCCTGGATCTGGTGGAGCCGGGCGATGTCGTGGCGGTCGTACAGCCGGTAGCCGTTGTCGGCGCGCGCCGAAGGCGTCAGCAAACCGATTGCGTGATAGTGATGAAGCGTGCGGACGGTCAGCCCGCTGCGTTTCGCCAGTTCTCCCACTTTCAGCCGCATTCGTTCCTCCGTTCGGTGCGCACACTGGAGTCTCGAACGTTACGCTACGTGAGGGTCAAGCGGAAGATCGGCATTCGGCGGCCGGACGCGTGCGGGGTCGCCGCACGCGTCCGGCCGAAGGAGCCGGTCATGGCGTCGAAGGGGCGGTGTCGGGCGCGGCGGCGTGGGCCTGCTGACCGGTTGCGGCATCGCCGGCCGTGCTGCCGGTCTTGGCGGATGTGTCGCCGTTGCCGGCCGGCGGCGTGCCCATCGCCTGGTACAGCCGCGCGGTATCCGCGAACCGCGCGCCGGTCGCGCGGATCTCGTCGAGCCGCGCGTTGCGGTACTGCAGCTCGCTCGCGCGCGCGGCCGACGGCGGCAGCGCGCCGAGCCGCACGCGGGCCGCCGCGTCGTCGTATGCGCCGCGCGCGGAAAGGGCGGCACGCGACGACGCATCGAGCGCTTCCGCATCGTGTTCGAGCGCCGCCAGTGAATCGGCGACGTTCTGGAACGCGCCGAGCACGGCCTGCTTGTACTGGTCGACCGCGGCCTCGTAGGTCGCCTTCGCCGCACGGCGCTGCGCGAGCAGCGCGCCGCCGTGGAAGATCGGCTGGCTCAGCGACGCGCCGACGTTCCAGATCGCGCCGGCGCCCGACAGCATCGTCGGCCAGCTGAAGCCGCCTCGTCCCATCGCGGCCGACAGCGACAGCTGCGGGAACATCTGCGCGGTCGCGAGGCCCACTTCGGCCGCGGCTGCCTTCAGCCCCGCATCGGCCGCCTGGATGTCCGGGCGGCTTTTCAGGAGGTCCGACGGCACGACGACGGGCACCTGCTCGGGCAGATGCAGATCGGCGAGCGCGAGATCGGCCGGCGGCCGGTCGGGCGTGCGGCCGACCAGCACCGCGAGCGCATGCCGCGCCGAGTCGCGCTGCTGGCGCAGCGCGGGCAGGCTCGCCGCGAACGTGTCGGCGCTTTGCCGTGCGTTCAGCGCGTCGCTGCGCGACGCCGAGCCGAGCGCATAGCGGCGTTCGGCGTCGTGCGCCTGGTCGTTCGCGAGCGCGACGAGCCGCTCGGTCGTGCCGATCTGCGCGTTGAGCACCGACACGGTGATCGACGCGGTGACGATGTTCGCGGCCAGCGCGCGCCGCGCGGATTCGAGCTGGAACGCGCTGACGTCGACGCGTTTCGCGAGCGCGCGGTTCGCGAAGCGCGACACGCCGAACAGGTCGATCGTATAGCTGGCCTGCAGTTGCCCGACGAACGTGTCGTACAGCAGCGTCGGCGCGCCGAGCGCGGGAATCGGCACGCCGAGCGCGCGCTGGCGTGTCGCCTGGGCGCCTGCGTCGATCGACGGCAGCATCGAGCTGCCGATCTGCCCGCGCAGCTGTTCGCGCGCGGCGTCCAGCGAATGCGACGCCGCGCCGAGCGTCGGGCTGTTGCGCAGCCCTTCGTCGACGAGCGCGTTCAGCGCGTCGGAGCGGTACTGCTTCCACCAGTCGGGCACCGGCTGCGCGCCGACTTCGAACTGTTGTGCGACGCCTTGCGCGGATACGGTCTGCTGTACTTGCGGCACGGTGCCGTAGTGCGCGGGCGACGGCATCGCGGGCGGCTCGCCGCTCGGCGCGAACCACGCGCAGCCCGCGAGCGGGCCGGCGAGGCTCGCCACCGCGAGCGCCCGCACGGCTTTCGTTTTCAGGTTCATCGATTCATCCATGGTCAGGCTCCCGACGGCGCGGCCGATGCGCTGCCGCCTGGCGGCGGGCCGTCCTGCGGGTCGCGTTCGTCGCGCTTCACGCGGAACCACGTCGCGTACAGCGCGGGCAGGTAGAACAGCGTCAGCACGGTCGCGCTCGTGATGCCGCCCATCAGCGCGGTCGCCATCGGCCCGAAGAAGTTCGAGCGCAGCAGCGGGATCAGCGCGAGCACGGCGGCCGCGGCCGTCAGCGTGATCGGGCGGAACCGCCGCACGGTCGCGCCGATGATCGCGTCGATGCGGCCGTGGCCCACCGCGATGTCCTGCTCGATCTGGTCGACGAGGATCACCGAGTTGCGCATGATGATCCCGAACATCGCGATCACGCCGAGCATCGCGACGAAGCCGAACGGCTGGCCGAACAGCAGCAGCGTCGCGACCACGCCGATCAGCCCGAGCGGCGCGGTCAGCACCACCATCAGCACGCGCGAGAAGCTCTGCAGCTGGATCATCAGCAGCGTGAACACCGCGATCGCCATCAGCGGCATCTGCGCGTTGATCGACGCCTGCGCCTTCGCGCTTTCCTCGACCGAGCCGCCGATGTTGATCTGATAGCCGACCGGCAACTGCGCGCGCAGCGCATTCAGCTTCGCGTCGACCGCATGCGTGACGTCGATGCCCTGGGCACCGGCGCGCACGTCCGACTGCACGGTGAGGGTCGGCTGGCGGTCGCGCTCCCACACGACGCCGTATTCGAGCGTCGGCGTGAAGCGGCCGAGCGAGCCGAGCGGCACGGGGCCGTTCGGTGTCGGCAGTGCGAGGCCCGAGAGCTTCGCCGGATCGACGCGATCGGCCTTCGGCGCCCGCAGGTCGACCGCGATCAGCTTGTCGCGCTCGCGATACTGCGTGACGGTCGTGCCGGACAGCGTCATCGCGAGGAAGCTCGATACGTCCTGCGACGTGACGTTCAGCTCGCGCGCCTTTTTCTGGTCGATCTCGAAGCGCACCGAGCGCTCGGCCGGCTCGTCCCAGTCGAACTGCACGTTGACCGTGCGCGCGTCGCCGCGCATCGTCGCCGCGACCTTCTCGGCGATCGAACGCACCGTCGCGATGCTGTCGCCGCTCACGCGGAACTGCACCGGATAGCCGACCGGCGGGCCGTTCTCGAGCCGCGACAGGCGCCAGCGCACGGCCGGGAAGCGGTCGCGCAGCGTGGTTTCGAGCCAGGTCGCGAGTTTTTCGCGATCCTCGACCGATTTCGCGGTGATCACGAACTGCGCGAAGTTCGGCAGTTGCAGCTGTTGGTCGAGCGGCAGGTAGAAACGCGGCGCGCCGCTGCCGACGAAGTTCACCGAATGGTCGATCTCGGGGCGCTTGTCGATCGCCTTCTCGAGGCGTTCGGTTTCGCGCAGCGTCGCCGCGAACGACGCGCCTTCGGGCAACCGCAGGTCGACCAGCAGCTCGGGCCGGTCGGAGCTCGGGAAGAACTGCTGCGGCACCAGCGAGAAGCCCATCAGCGACACGACGAACAGCGCGCCGGTGATCAGCAGCACGACGAAGCGCCGTTCGATGCACCACGCGATCCAGCCGCGCAGCCGGCGGTAGAAGCGCGTGTCGTAGATGTCGTGTTCGTGATCGTCGGGCAGGTGCGCCTCGTGCGCCTGGCGCTTGCGCTCGGGCAGCAGGTGGTAACCGAGCAGCGGGATCAGCACGACGGCGGCGAACCACGACGCGATCAGCGCGATCGCGGACACCTCGAAGATCGAGCGCGTGTATTCGCCGGTGCTCGATTTCGCGAGCGCGATCGGCAGGAAGCCCGACACGGTCACGAGCGTGCCCGTCAGCATCGGGAACGCGGTGCTCGTGTACGCGAACGCGGCGGCGCGTGCGCGGCTGTAGCCCTGTTCGAGCTTCACGGCCATCATTTCGACCGCGATGATCGCGTCGTCGACGAGCAGCCCGAGCGCGAGCACGAGCGTGCCGAGCGACACCTTGTGCAGCCCGATGTCGAACAGGTACATGAAGAGGGCGGTGACCGCGAGCACGACCGGAATCGAGATCACGACGACCATCCCGGTGCGCAGGCCGAGCGACACGAGACTCACGACCAGCACGATCGCGACGGCTTCGGCGACGGCTTCGAGGAAGTCGTCGACCGAATGCGACACCGCGTGCGGCATGCTCGACACTTCGGTCAGCTTCAGGCCGGCCGGCAGTTGCGCCTGGAGGTCCTTCGATTCCGCGTCGAGCGCCTTGCCGAGCCGGATCACGTCGCCGCCCGGCTGCATCGTCACGCCGATGCCGAGCACGGCCTTGCCGTTCGCGCGCATCTGCGTGACGGCCGGGTCGTCGTAGCCGCGCTTCACCGTCGCGAGATCGCCGAGCCGGAACGTGCGGCCGTTGATGCGGATCACCGTATCGGCGATCGCGTCGACGTTGTCGAACTGGCCGCTCGGCCGCACGAACACGCGATCGTCGGCGGTGGTCAGCACGCCGGTGGACGAGATGTCGTTCTGCGCGTTGATGGCCTGCCCGAGCTGCTGCGGCGAGATGCCGAGGCGCGTGAGCTGCGCGTTGTTCACCTCGATGAAGATCCGCTGGTCGGGATCGCCGAAATAGTCGACCTTGCCGACGCCCGGCACGCGCAGCAGCACGGTGCGCAGCTGATCCGCGTAGTCGTGCAGTTGCGCGGGCGTGAAGCCGTCGCCCTCGAGCGTCCAGATGTTGGTGTAGACGTCGCCGAACTCGTCGTTGAAGAACGGGCCCTGCACGCCGGGCGGCAGCGTATAGCCGATGTCGCCCACTTTCTTGCGGATCTGGTACCAGGTCTCGGGCACGTCCTTCACGGGCGCCGAATCCTTCATCGTGAAGAAGATCAGCGATTCGCCGGGGCGCGAATAGCTGCGCAGGAAGTCGATGGCCGGCGTCTCCTGCAGCTTGCGGCCGATCCGGTCGGTCACCTGTTCCTGCACCTGCCGCGCACTCGCGCCGGGCCAGAACGTGCGGATCACCATCACGCGGAACGTGAACGGCGGGTCTTCGGATTGCGCGAGGCGCGTGTAGGCGAGGATGCCCGCGAGCGTCGCGAGCGCGATCAGGTAGACGACGAGCGCCTGGTGGCGCAGTGCCCACGCCGACAGGTTGAAGCGGCCTTCTTCGTGCGGGGTGCTCACGATGCGAAGTCCTCCGGATGCAGCGGGGCGACCGGGCGCACCTTCTCGCCCGCGCTGACCGTATGCACGCCCTGCAGCACGACGCGCTCGCCCGGCTGCAGTCCGTGCGACACCGTCACCGTGCGCTCGTTGAAGCGGGCGACGTCGACGCGGCGCAATTCGAGCGTGTCGTCCTTCGCGCGCACGACCCAGACGGCCGGCTGCGTGCCGTCGTGGAACAGCGCGGTCGCGGGCAGCGTGACCGGCTGCGCGTCGCCGGCGGCCGGCGCGCCGTCGAGTGCGACGTTCGCGGTCATGCCGAGCCGGATCGCCGGGTCGGGTGCGGCGAGCGTGAGCCTTACGCGATAGGTGCGGCTTTGCGGATCGGCGGCCGGCGCGATTTCGCGCACCTTCGCGGCGAACTGGCGCCCCGGCAGCGACGGCAGCGTGACGGTCGCCGCATGGCCGGGCGCGAGCGACGCGAGCGCGGCCTCGGGCACGTCGCTGACGACGTCGACGTCGCCCGACCACGCGAGCTGGTAGACGGGCTGGCCGGCCGACACGTTCTGGCCGGTATCGGCTTGTTCGGCGGTGATGTAGCCCGCATGATCGGCGACGAGCGTCGCATACCGAAGCTGGTTCTTCGCGAGCGCGAGCTGCTGCTGCGCCTGGTCGCGCTGCGCGAGCGCCGACGTGTAGCTGTTCTGGGTCTGTTCGAGCTGCGCGGTCGCGATCAGGTGTTCCTGCGCCTGCGCGCGATCGCGGTCGAGCTGCTGCTTCGCGAACGCGAGGCTGTGCGTCGCGGCGTCGAGTTGCGCCTGTGCGCTCGCGGCGTTTTTCTCGACATCGGACGGATCGAGCAGCGCGACGACCTGGCCGACCTTGACCGTGTCGCCGAGGCGCACCTTGCGCTCGATGATCTTGCCGGCGATGCGGAACGACAGCGGGGTCGCGTAGCGCGGCTGGATGTCGCCGGGCAGCGAGCGGGCCGCCGCCGCGGTGTCGGCCCGCGCGGGCAACGCGACGACGGGGCGCCGGGCCGGCGGTGCGGATTCTTTCGGATGACAGGCGGCAAGGACAAGCGCGGCGCCGATCAGCAGCGTGGCGCGGGAACCGGAGCGATTCACGAAACCCCCAGGTGAGGTAGAGCGGAACGAAGCCGGCAAGCGCGCGAGCGCTTGCCCCAAACGGCGCCGGCACGGGCGCGCGGACAGCACTTTCGAAAACTGTGGCGAATTCTAATACACACCTGTATCTGAATGCAAAGATGAATCTGAAAGGGGAATGGTGCTAGACTGCGCGCCATGAAACCACAGCGCTTAACTCGCGAGCAGAGCAGGGACCAGACGCGCGAACGTCTGCTGAAAGCCGCGCATCGCATTTTTCTGAAGAAAGGTTATGTGGCCGCGAGCGTCGAGGACGTCGCGGCGGCGGCCGGCTATACGCGCGGCGCGTTCTATTCGAACTTCCGCAGCAAGTCCGACCTGCTGCTGGAATTGCTGGAACGCAACCACGCGGAGGTGCGGGCCGATTTCGAGGCGATTTTCGAAGGCGGCGGATCGCGCGAGCAGATGGAATCGATGTCGCTCGCGTATTACCGCACGCTGTTTCGCGACGACGAGTATTCGCTGCTGTGGGGCGAGGCGAAGCTGCAGGCCGCGCGCGACGCGAAGTTCCGCGTGCGCTTCAACCAGTTCCTGCACGGCAAGCGCGTGCAGATGGCCGAGTTCATCGAGCGCTTCGCCGAACGGTCCGGCACGCCGCTGCTGCTGCCGGCGGACACGCTCGCGTTCGGGTTGATGTGCCTGTGCGACGGCGTGCAGTCGTACTACACGGCCGATCCGCAGCACGTGTCGGCCGACGTGGCCGAATCGGTGCTGGCGGGGTTCTTCGCGCGGGTCGTGCTGGGGCGCACGCCGGACTGACCGACGCGGTTGGGCCGGCTGCGCGCGTCAGCGCTCGCCGGTCATCCGGCGGTAGGCGTCGAGCAGCGAGGTCTTGTAGACGACCCCCGCGAGCGTCGGTTCGGCTTCGCTTTCGATGACCGGCAGCCGTTCGCCCTGGAACGCCATGAAGCGTTCGAGCGCGGTCGCGAGCGGCATGTCGGGGGTGAGCAGCGGAAACGGCGTGTGCGCGTAGTGCGCGGCCGTCTTGTCGGCCGTGTCGCGCTTGTCGAGCAGGTCCGACGTGATGTCCTTCAGCGCGACCGCGCCGCGAAAGCGTCCCGCGTCGTCGGTCACGTAAAGGTACTTCACCGGGTATTCGAGAAACACGCGCGTCATGTCGGCGACGCTCGCGGTGAGCGGGACGACCGTCTGCGCGGGCTGGATCAGCTCGCGCATCTGCGTGGTGCGCAGCCGCTGCCGCTCCTGTGCATCCTGGTAGTGGTGCTGCGTGATCTCGTACATCGACGTCGTGCCCGTCGCGCGCGCGACGAAGTACGCGAACACGCACGACACCAGCAGCGGCAGCACGACCTGGTAGCTCAGCGTCATCTCGAAGATCATCAGGATCGCCATCAGCGGCGCCTGCGTGGCGCCCGCCATGAACGCCCCCATCCCGACGATCGCATACGCGAAATAGGCCGACGTATGGCCGGGCCACAGCGCGTCCATCGCGAGCCCGAACAGCGAGCCGAATACCGCGCCGACGAACAGCGTCGGCGTGAACACGCCGCCGATCGCGCCCGAGCCGGCCGTCGCGGCCGTCGCGATCACCTTGAACACGAGCACCGCGACGAGCGCCTGCCAGGTCCACGGCGCATGGAGGATGTGGTTCACGACGCTGTAGCCGTTGCCCCAGACGTCCGGAATCCACACCGAGATCACGCCGACGACGAGGCCGCCGAGCGCGAGCCGCACGGGCAGCGGCACGGGCAGCCGCTTGAACTGGTGCTTCGACGCGTCGAGCAGGTGCAGGAACTGCGGCGCGAGCACGCCGCACAGCGCGCCGAGCACGACGAACGGCAGGACCTCGGGGCCCGTGACGGCCGGAAACACCGGCATCTCGTACGGCGGCCGGTAACCGGCGAATTCGCGCATCACGATGTTCGCGACGACCGACGCGACCACCATCGGTCCGAAGCTCTCCATCGCGATCGTGCCGAGCACGATTTCCGACACGAAGAACGCGCCCGCGATCGGCGCGTTGTAGGCGGACGTGATGCCGGCGGCGGCCCCGCAGGCGACCAGCAGGCGCAGGCGCGGCGGGTCGAAGTGCGCGAAGCGGCCGACGAGCGACGCGGCGAGCGCCGCGAGCTGCACCATCGGGCCCTCGCGGCCGATCGAGCCGCCGGTGCCGATCGTCAGCAGCGACGACACGCTGCGCCACAGGCTCTGCCGTACCGGTACGACGCCGTTGCCGAGCGCGACGGATTCCATGTAGTCGGTCTTGGCGGCTTGCCTGTCGCCGCGCGTCGCGAGCAGCAGCACGCAGCCGGCGAGGAAGCCGCCCGCCGCCGGCATCCAGAACCGGACGTACCACGGCAGGCTTTTGGCCATCAGCACGAAGCTGCCGCTGTGCCCCGAGATCAGGCGCTGCATCAGGTCGATGCCTTCGCGGAACGCCATCGTGGCGAAGGCGCCGCCGACGCCGACGATGGCCGACCAGATCAGCATCGTGTGGGCGTCCGACAGGCGGAACAGCTTTTGGGCGCGAGTACGCAGCTTCAGCAGGAACGAGAGCACGGCTGAAAGAGGGCGATGGAAAACGACGCGAAGCATAGCACCGCGCCGCGCCGGCGGGACGGTCCCGTCGGGCGCGGCGCGCGAAGTGTCACGGGCGGGCAATTCAGCCAAGCCAGTGCTGCACGGCCCAGGTGATCCCGTAGCCGCCGACGAGCAGCCACACGTACAGGATCAGGCCGGTCATCAGCGCACGCGGGCCGGCGGCGCGGATCTGCGCGACGCGGGTCTCGATGCCGAGCGCGGTCATCGCCATCGTCAGCGCGAAGGTGTCGAGCACGTTCAGCGTATGCGTGACGTCGGTCGGCAGCACGTTCAGCGAATTGACGATCACGAAGCCGAGGAAGCCGAGCGCGAACCAGGGTACCGCCACCTTGCGCTTGCCGTGCGCGCCGCCGGCCGTTGCCCGCGCCGAGCGGGCGAGCCACCAGCCGAGCACCAGCAGCACGGGGACCAGCAGCATCACGCGCGTCATCTTCACGATCGTCGCGACGTGTGCGACCTCCGGGCTGATGTCGCTGGCCGCCCCGACCACCTGCGCGACTTCGTGGATCGTGCCGCCGAAGAACAGGCCGAGGCCGGCCGGATCGAGGTTCAGCAGCCCGGCGTGATACGCGACCGGGTACAGGAACATCGACAGCGTGCCGAACAGCACGACGCTGCCCACGGCCATCGCGCTCTGGTGCGGCTTCGACTGCAGCGTCGATTCGAACGCGAGCACGGCGGCCGCGCCGCAGATCGCGCTGCCGGCGGCGGTCAGCAGCGCGGCGTCGCGGTCGAGCTTCATCAGCTTCATGCCGGCCCAGGTGCCGATCGCGAGCGTGCTGACGACGACCAGCACCGATACCGCGAGGCCCGGCAGGCCGACCTGCGCGATTTCCTGCAGGCTCACGCGCAACCCGAAGAACGCGACCGCGATGCGCAGCAGCTTGCGCGCGGAGAAGTTCACGCCGGCGGCCCAGCTGGCCGGCATGCCGTCGCGCAGCGCATTGCCGTACAGCGCGCCGGCGACGATGCCGACGATCAGCGGCGACAGGCCGAGCCCCGCGATCGCGGGAAACTCGGACAGGCTCGTGACGGCGGCGGCGAACAGCGCGACGAACAGCACGCCGTTCAACTGGCCGCGCATCGACGGCGCGGCATGGCTGAGAGGGGGAGTCGGAGCAGTGGACATGAGAGCACCGTGATGGAGCGTGTGGCGATGCTGTAATCCTAATTTTGTTATATCGATATGAAAAATTGTGATTTGTGACGTAAACTATCCGGAAAGCCGATAATTCGTCCCCATGACCCCGGATCAACTGATAACGTTCGCCGCCGTCGCCGAACACCTGAACATCAGCCGCGCCGCCGTGGCGCTGCATCTGTCGCAGCCGGCCGTGTCGGGCCAGTTGCGGCTGCTGCAGGACGAATTCGGCGAGCCGCTGTACCAGCGCGACGGCCGTGGCATTCGCCTCACGCCGGTCGGCGAGCAGCTCGCGCAGTACGCGAAGGCGCAACGCGACACGTTCGCGCAGGCGCGTGCGTTTCGCGACGCGGTGCGCGGGCTCGAGGCCGGCACGCTGCGCATCGGCGCGAGCACGACGCCCGCGAGCTACCTGCTGCCGTACCTGATCGCGGCGTTCCAGCCGCTTGCGCCGCGCGTGACCATCCAGACGATGAGCGGCAATACGGCCGACGTCGTGGCCGCGCTGCCGTCGCTCGACATCGCGCTGATCGAGGGGCCGCCCGGCGAGGCGCTGCCGCCCGGTACGGCCGTCCATGCGTGGCACGAGGACGAGATCGTCGCGATCGTGCCGGCCGGCCATCCGCTGGCCGCATCACGCTACGACGCGGGGGTGACGCTCGATGCGCTCGCCGCGCACCCGCTCGTGTTGCGCGAGGAAGGGTCCGCCGTGCGGCAACTCGTCGAGCGCGCGTTCGCGCACGGCGGCGCGCCGATGCGCGTCGCGTTCGAGATCGCCGGGGTCGAGGCCGTGAAGGAGGCCGTGCGCGCGGGGATGGGCGTCGGCTTCGTGTCCGCGATGTCGCTGCGTCACCCGGATGCGGCGCTCGTGCTGCGCTCGCTCGCGCCGGCGCCGCTCACCCGGCATTTCTCCATTCTCGTGCCGCACGGCGGCGCGCCGTCGCGCGTGGCCGCGCAATTCCTCGACATGAGCCTCGCGCAGGACCTCGCCTGAGGCGCCGAAACCGCTTGCCGGGCCCGCGCGGGAACACGCGTTGCGCGCCGGCGGGCAGGCGTTTGCGTCCCGTCCGGCCTTAGGGATTTCCTCTATGGCGTGGCTCCGGCGCGAGGCGCACCATCCGTCTCAAGCAAATGGAACCGGTTCCATTCCGGTAAAAAAGGGCAAAATGGCAGACATCGTGATCGTGGCGAGCGCATTCGGGATGGACCGGGTGCGCCAGGAGGGCCACAGTGCATTCATCGCGACCGTCGCGGCATCCGGCGCGACCGGCTTCGAGGTGCGGCGCGAACTGTTCGCGTCGGACGACGATGCGACGCCCGGCGCGCTGACCGCGCTCGGCGCCCAGATCGCCGGCCACGGGCTGTGGTCGGTGTACTCGACGCCGGCCACGCTGTACACGGAAACGGGTGCGCTCGACGCCGATGCGTTGCACGACGCGCTCGCGGAAGCCGACGCGCTCGGCGCGCGCTTCGTGAAATTCCAGCTCGGCGGTTTCGCCGGCGACGCGCACGCGGCCGACATCGTCGCGCTGTCGCGCGGCGCCAAGGCGCGTGTGGTGGTCGAGAACGGCCAGCTTCCGGTCGGCGGGGCGCTCATGCAGTTCCGCGGGCTGTTCGACGCGCTGGCCGCGGCTGGCGTGCGCGATGCGCTCGGGATGACGTTCGACATCGGCAACTGGCAGTGGCCGGGCGAAGCGCCGCTCGATTGCGCGCAGGTGCTCGCACCGCATGTCGAATACATTCACTGCAAGGCCGTCGAAGGCGAGGGCGCGCGCCGTTTCGCGGTCGCGCCGGCACCGGACGACGCGCTCGTGACCGGCGTGCTCGCGGCGCTGCCGCCGCACGCGCCGCGCGGCATCGAGTTTCCGTTCGACGCGGCCGATCCGGCGGGCGATGCATGTCGCCGGGTCGCATGGCTCGCGGCCGCGTGACCGCACCCGCATCCCGAGGAGTTCATTCATGAAAGCAGCACTCGATGTCGTGACCTACGGCGAAGCGATGGCGATGTTCGTCGCGGCCGAGCCCGGCCATCTCGCGCAGGCGGGGCAATTCACGAAGCGGATCGCGGGCGCCGACCTGAACGTCGCGATCGGCCTGTCGCGGCTCGGTTTCCGGGTCGGCTGGATGAGCCGCGTGGGCCGCGATTCGTTCGGCGGCTACGTGCTCGACACGCTGGCGCGCGAAGGCATCGACGCGTCGTGCGTGACGGTCGATCCGCGTTACCCGACCGGTTTCCAGCTGAAGTCGCGCAACGACGACGGCAGCGATCCGACCGTCGAATATTTCCGCAAGGGCTCGGCCGCGAGCCATCTGTCGTGCGACGACTACGTGGCCGACTACGTGCTCGGCGCGCGCCACCTGCACCTGACGGGCGTCGCGCCGGCGATCTCCGCGACCTCGTGCGAGCTGGCGTTCCAGCTGGCGCGCGAAATGCGCGCGGCCGGCAAGACGATCTCGTTCGACCCGAACCTGCGCCCGACGCTGTGGCCGTCCGCCGACGTGATGGCGAAAACGCTGAATGCGCTCGCGACGCTCGCCGACTGGGTGCTGCCGGGCCTCGCCGAAGGGCAGCAGCTCACCGGGCACGACACGCCGGCCGACATCGCGGGCTTCTATCTCGCGCAGGGTGCGCGCGGCGTCGTGATCAAGCTCGGCGCCGAAGGCGCGTATTTCCGCACGGCCGACGGCCGCGAGGGCACGGTCGTGGGCGAGCGCGTCGAACGGGTGGTCGACACGGTCGGCGCCGGCGACGGTTTCGCGGTCGGCGTGGTCAGCGCGTTGCTGGAAGGCCGCAGCGTCGAGCAGGCCGTCGCGCGCGGCAACCGGATCGGCGCGCTCGCCATCCAGGTGATCGGCGATTCGGAAGGGTTGCCGACGCGTGAAGCCCTCGACCGGCTCGAAAATGTCAGCAATCGCACCGATCGCTTAGAGGAAACCGTCACCGCGCAATGAGAGGCCGGACACGGCACAATCCGCGGATCCATTTCGTGTGCGACGCACACGCAGTTTTGTTCCAGGCCGACGGGTGCCCAGGCACCCAGTCCGGTCGACATACGGAGACACGCTCATGGCAGCCAATCTTGCAACCCGACGCTGGTGGACGATCATGCCGATCGTGTTCATCACGTACAGCCTCGCTTACCTCGACCGCGCGAACTACGGGTTCGCGGCGGCGGCCGGCATCAACCAGGACCTCGGGGTCAGCAAGGGCCTGTCGTCGCTGATCGGCGCGCTGTTCTTCCTCGGCTACTTCTTCTTCCAGATCCCCGGCGCGATCTATGCGGAGCGCCGCAGCGTGAAGAAGCTCGTGTTCGTCAGCCTGATCCTGTGGGGCGCCTGCGCGGCGCTCACGGGCGTGGTCAGCAACATCCCGTCGCTGATGGCGATCCGCTTCGTGCTCGGTGTCGTCGAAGCGGCCGTGATGCCGGCGATGCTGATCTACATCAGCAACTGGTTCACGAAGAACGAGCGCTCGCGCGCGAACACGTTCCTGATCCTCGGCAACCCGGTCACGGTGCTGTGGATGTCGATCGTGTCGGGTTATCTCGTGCATGAATTCGGCTGGCGCCACATGTTCATCGCCGAAGGCGTGCCGGCCGTCATCTGGGCCGTGTGCTGGTGGTTCCTCGTGCAGGACAAGCCGGCCGATTCGCCGTGGCTCTCGGCACAGGAAAAGCGTGACCTCGACGCCGCGCTCGCGGCCGAGCAGGCGGCGATCAAGCCCGTGCGCAACTACGGCGAGGCATTCCGCTCGCCGGCCGTGATCAAGCTGTGCGCGCAGTATTTCTGCTGGAGCATCGGCGTGTACGGCTTCGTGCTGTGGCTGCCGTCGATCGTCAAGAACGGTTCCGAGCTCGGGATGGTCGCGACCGGCTGGCTGTCCGCGCTGCCGTATCTGGCGGCGACGATCGCGATGCTCGCCGCCTCGTGGGCCTCCGACAAGGTCGGCTCGCGCCGCGGCTTCGTGTGGCCGTTCCTGCTGATCGGCGCGGCCGCGTTCGCCGCGTCGTACGCGCTCGGCTCGTCGCATTTCTGGATCTCGTATGCGCTCCTGGTCGTCGCGGGTGCGGCGATGTATGCGCCGTACGGCCCGTTCTTCGCGATCGTGCCGGAACTGCTGCCGAAGAACGTCGCCGGCGGCGCGATGGCGCTGATCAACAGCATGGGCGCGCTCGGCTCGTTCGTCGGCTCGTACTTCGTCGGCTACCTGAACGGTGCGACCGGGTCGCCCGTCGCATCGTATGCGTTCATGAGCGCCGCGCTCGTCGCCGCGGTGATCCTCACGCTGTCCGTCAAACCCCAGGCGCGCGATGCGCATCCGCTCGCCGCGCCGCTGCAAGGAAAATGAAACATGAAGCCCCGTATCGTCGCGTACAAGCCGCTGCCCGATGACGTCCTCGCGTACCTGCGCGAGCATGCGGACGTCGTGCAGGCCGATGGCGCCGATGCGCTTGCCGCCGCACTTGGCGACGCGGACGGCGCGATCGGCGCGAGCCTGAAGGTCACGCCGCAGATGCTCGATCACGCCCCGCGACTGAAGGCGTGGTCGACGATCTCGGTCGGCTACGACAACTTCGACGTCGCCGATCTCACGCGCCGCGGCATCGTGCTCGCGCATACGCCCGACGTGCTGACCGAGTCGACCGCCGATACGGTGTTCTCGCTGATCCTGGCGTCCGCGCGGCGCGTGGTCGAACTGGCCGAGTGGGTCAAGGCCGGGCATTGGCATCGCAGCATCGGCCCCGACCTGTACGGGACCGACGTGCAGGGCAAGACGCTCGGCATCGTCGGGCTCGGCCGGATCGGCGGCGCGGTCGCGCGCCGCGCGGCGCTCGGCTTCCGGATGCAGGTGCTGTACGCGAACCGCTCCGCGCATGCGGAAGCCGAGACGCAGTACGGCGCACGGCGCGTGACGCTCGACGCGTTGCTCGCCCAGTCGGATTTCGTGTGCGTGCAGGTGCCGCTGTCGCCGGAGACGCGCCACCTGATCGGCGCACCCGAATTCGCGAAGATGAAGCGCGGCGCGATCCTGATCAACGCGTCGCGCGGGCCCGTCGTCGACGAGGCCGCGCTGATCGACGCGCTGCGCGCGGGCACGATCCGCGGGGCGGGGCTCGACGTGTTCGAGCAGGAGCCGCTGCCGGCGGATTCGCCGCTGCTGCGGATGAAGAACGTCGTCGCGCTGCCGCATATCGGCTCGGCGACGCACGAGACGCGCCACGCGATGGCGCGCTGCGCCGCGGAAAACCTGGTCGGCGCGCTGGCCGGCACGCTGCGCACGAATCTCGTCAATCCGGACGCGCTCGCGCACGCCTGAGCCGCCGCCGGCACCCGGCCGGGACGGCGCGGGCACGGTTAGAGTCGAGGGTCTTGGTGCGGGCGGGCCGGCTGCGTTATGATCGCCCGCTCTCGTTGCATCGACGCGCCGGCTACACTGCCGGTGGCGTCGCGCGGCGGGGATCCGCGCCAGGTCCGGGCGGCCGATTGCCGATGCACGCGACTGGCGGGCGCTGGTCGACCGCGAAACACGGGGCCGGCGCAGGCGCAGAAGCGCTCAGACAGGGGAGTCCGCCGGGTGGCTTACGTTTCCAACAACAAAGGTCCGTCTGCTCACGAAGCGGCGCGGATCGTACGTCGCGAGGCACGACAGTGACCGATTCGCAACCTTCCACGACGCGTCCGGCGACGATCAGCGACGTCGCGCGCGAGGCCGGCACGGGCAAGACCAGCGTGTCGCGCTACCTGAACGGCGAAACCCACGTGCTGTCCGTCGATCTGCGCCAGCGGATCGAGTCGGCGATCGCGCGGCTCAACTACCGGCCGAACCAGATGGCGCGCGGGCTCAAGCGCGGCCGCAACCGGCTGCTCGGCATGCTCGCGGCCGACCTGACCAATCCCTACACCGTCGAAGTGCTGCAGGGCGTCGAGGCCGCGTGCCATGCGCTCGGCTACATGCCGCTCATCTGTCACGCGGCGAACGAGGTCGAGATGGAGCGGCGCTTCCTGCAGCTGCTCACGACCTACCGGGTCGAAGGGCTGATCGTCAACGCGCTCGGCGCGGAGGAGGACGTGCTGCGCCCGTTGCGCGGCGCGGGGATCCCGGCCGTGCTCGTCGACCGGACGGTCGAGGGCTTCGAGGCCGACCTGATCGGCCTCGACAACGCCGACGCGATCGAGATGGCGCTCGCGCACCTGGTCGAACACGGCTTCGACGCGATCCATTTCGTCGTGCAGCCGTTCGAGCGCGTCAGCTCGCGGCGCGTGCGCGAGGCGGCATTCCGCGCGGCGCTCGACGCGCGCGGGCTGCCGGTGCCGCCGACGGTCGTGCTCGACCTGAACGCGCCCGACGCGGCCGCCGCGGCGCTGGCCGACATCGACACCCGCATCGACGCCGCCGCGCGGCGCGGCGTGCGTGCGGCGCTGTTCGCCGCGAACGCGCCGGTCGCGCTCGCGATCGCGCGCCACCTGCGTGCGCGTTTCGGCGCCGCGTGGCAGCAGAAGGCGGCGCTGCTGTCGATCGACGATCCGGAATGGGCCGAGCTGATCGGCATCACGACGATTCGTCAGCCGACCTACGAAATCGGCTACAAGGCCGTCGAATTCGTGCACGAGCGGATCGACGGCGCGGCGGGCGACGTACGCGTCGCGATGCTGCCCGGCGAGCTGTGTGCGCGCGCGTCGACCACAAGCTGAGTATCATGCGGGGCACGCAGCGCGTCAGGTGCGCTGCCCCGAACAAGGAAATACATGACTGTCGCTCCCGTCACGCTGGCGCTGCTGATCGCCGCCACGCTGATCATCGCGCTGCTGCCGCTCGTCCTCTTCCGCATCCTGCGCAAGCCGCTTGCGCTCAATCGCCGCGACACGATCGTCGGCGTCGCCGTCTTCACGCTGTTTGCGATGATCGCCGAGCGCGCGTTTCACGGGCTCGTGCTGAGCCGCACGCCGGAGGACGGCTGGCTGACGCAGCCGCTCGCGTTCGTCGCGTACAGCGCGCTCGCGACGGCCGTATTCGAGGAAGCCGGCCGCTATCTCGGGATGCGTTTCCTGAACCGCCGCTACGGCGAGTCGGCCGGCGACGGCCGCGGGATCGGCTACGGGATCGGTCATGCCGGCGCCGAAGCATGGTTCGTCGGCGTGCTCGTGTGGGGCCAGTGGTCGTATCTCGCGTGGCTCGCGAGCCGCGGCCAGCTCGAGACGCAGTTATCCGACCTGCCGGTCGACACCGTGGTGCGGCTGCACATGATGCTCGCGACGCTGTCGGCGCAGTCGATCCTGTTGTTGCTGCTCGAACGCTGCGCGGCGTTCGCGGTGCAGCTCGCGCTGTCGGTGCTGGTCTGGCGCGGCGTGCGCGCCGGCCGCGCGGGCGTGTTGCCGCTCGCGATCGTGCTGCATGCGCTCGCGGCCGTGCCGACGCTGCTGTACCAGGTGCGCGTGCTGCCGGCCGCGTGGGTCGAGGCCGCGTATTTCGTGCTGGGCGCGGTCCTGGTCGCCGTGCTGGTGAAGACGTGCCGGCCGTCGCGAACGGCAGCCTGACGGGGGAGCGTAATGGATGACTATCTGATCGAATGCCAGAGCGCGGAATTCGACGCGCTCGCGCGCGTGATCTGCGATCTCTTTCCGGAGCAGACGCGCTTTGCCGAAAGCAGCGATGCGCGCGGGCGCTTCCTGTCCGTGCACTGGCTCGCGATGCGTTTCGGCGCGACGCCGAAGCGGATGACGCTCGATATCCGCATCGTGCCGGCGGCGTTCGCGCGCTATCTTGCACTCAAGCCGATGCAGCGTGCGCGCAGCCATGCGGTGCTGCATGCGTACACGGAAGCGATGCTCGGCTCGCTCGAGGAGCGGCATGCGGCCGGCGAGGCCGTCGAGCGCAACGCGGAACTCGAGCTCGACGAGGACTTTGCGTGAGCGGGTGCGCCGGCATCGTGCCGGCGCGGCGGGTTACGCGTCGCGGTAGACCTGCGCGAAGCGCTGCGCCTGCACGACGCCGTAGTCGCCGGGCGCGTATTGCATGACCCAGTCGCCGGCGACGCCGCGCAGCGTGTCGCCGTTTTCCGAGCGGGCGATCGTGAACGGCTCGTCCATCCGGCGGGCGAGCACGACGGCCGGCCGGTTCCGGTAGGCGCCCGGCGCGCCGTGCGCGAGTGCCGGATCGGCGGGCAGGTATTTGGCGTCGAAGCGTGCGCGCGACACGACCCAGCGATCGCCGGTCGAGCCGGTGATCAGCGCGTCGCCCGCGACGTAGCGGTTCGGACCTTCGAGGCTCATCAGTTCGCCGTCGGCATCCGCGAAAGCCACGGCGACGGTTTCGTCCTTGACGACGCGACGGGCCTGCGGATCGGTACGCAGATCGAGGTGCTTGAGTTCGAGCATGGCGGGAAGGTACGGGAAAGCTGGAAAAGCCGGGAGCTTATCCCGAATTCGGCGCGCCGTGTGGCGCGCCGATCGCCGGCGGAGGCGCGGCGTCGTCCGCCCGGACGGGGCAGCACGGCGCCGGCGGGGAGGGCGTCAGGGTTGCGCGGGTGCGCTGGCGGCCGGCGCGGCGGCCGCCTTGCCTTCCTTGCCCTTCGCCTTGCCCTTGCCGCGATGCTCGCCGCCGTGGTGCAGCCAGCTGCGGAACGTCGTGTCGGCCAGCGCCTTCTGCTCGGCCGGGAAGCTCTCGTAGAGCGGCGCGAAGGCGTCGGCGAGCTTCTTCGCACCGTCGGCGTTCGCCTGCGACAGTTCCGCATACTGCTTCATGTCGTCGAGTGCGGAGACGTCGTGCTTGGCCATCCGTTCGCTGTAGAGGCGGCCCATCGTTGCGCCGTTGTCGCGCATCGTGTCGGCGAACGTCTTCCACTGCGGTTCCTGCGCCGACGTGATCTTCAACTGGTCGTGCAGGTACTTGATGCGCTGCTCGATGCGCGCTTCGTGGCGTGCCGCGCGCTGCTCGGCGCTCGGGGCCGACGCCGCGGCCGTCGTGGCCGGGGCCTGCGCGGGCGCTTGCGGCTGTGCCGGGGTTTGCGCGAACGCGCTGGCTGCAACGGCGAGCGTAGCGAGGGTGAGCGAGATTTTCTTCATGATTGGCTCTCCGGGGTGGTGTCGTGCGAGCGGGCGCGGCGGTCACTGCCGCAAGCGCGCTTCTCGCGTCGCCGTTATTAGTAGCACGTTGCGTGCGGCGCGGCAGTGAATGCGACACTTGCTTACATCCGATACGAATCGAAATTGAAAGGCCCGGATTCGGGCGATGCCGGTTGGGCACGCGGGCGTTCGGCGCTATCATCGCGTCACCTTCCACTCAGCCGGCGCGTTGCGTGCCGGCCCAGCCTCATGCGTCCACCCCGCCTCGACCAACTCGACGATCTCGACCGGCAACTCGTCGCGCTGCTGCAAGCCGATGCGCGCGCCAGCGTCGCGGATCTCGCGCGCCAGCTCGACGTCGCGCGCACGACGGTCGTCGCACGCATCGCGCGGCTCGAACGCACCAACGTGATTGCCGGGTACAGCGTGCGGCTCGGGCAGGACGTGCTCGACGCGAGCATTTATGCGTACGTCGGCATCATCCTCACGCCGAAGTTCGGCAAGGACGTATTGCGCAAGCTCGACCGGATGCCCGAAGTGCAGCTGCTGTGCGCGGTGAGCGGCGAGTACGACTACGTCGCGTGGTTGCGCGCCGATTCGCCCGAACGGCTCAACGACCTGCTCGACCAGATCGGGACGCTCGAAGGCGTCGAGCGCACGACGACGTCGATCATCCTGTCGCGCAAGATCGATCGCGGGACGATCGGCGGCTGACCTGCCGCACGCGTTGCCGTGCGCGAGCGTGCCAGCGCGTGCATTGCGCGGGTTTGCGCGACGTCGTGGGGTTTCGCTTGCCGCCCGCCCGCGGCCATATTCGTCCCGACCGCCGGCGCATTGCCTGATGGGCAGGGTGCCGGCCGTCGCCTGCCTGCGCATCCGGCGCGTCTCTTCCTTCCGAACGCCTTCGTGTCGCCTGCTTCGACCGGCGTGCCGCTCCTGACGCGCGCGGTTCGTGCGTCGGCGCCATGCCATTCCTCGTCTTCGCCTTCGTCCTTCGTTCTTGCGCGTGAAGCCTGCAACGGCCTGCCTGCAGGCGCGCTTATACGCGATTTTTAGATGAATCGGACGTTTCGACGAAATGTA
Source organism: Burkholderia sp. YHN3-13 (assembly GCF_055810675.1). Taxonomy (NCBI): domain Bacteria; kingdom Pseudomonadati; phylum Pseudomonadota; class Betaproteobacteria; order Burkholderiales; family Burkholderiaceae; genus Burkholderia; species Burkholderia sp. YHN3-13. Next base: position 48,306 of record NZ_JBVVNQ010000026.1, read on the forward strand.
TCGTCATAACGTCGAAATTATCGGTCGTTTCGCATCATTCTTCGTCTTGGAACTGATTTTGCGCGTCCCTAAACTGTGTTCATGGCTCGACGCCGTTCACAACACCAACCCATCATCAGGAGATAAGCGCATGAAAATCGCCATCGTCGGCGCAGGTCTGATCGGCCACACCATTGCTCACATGCTGCGTGAAACGGGCGACTACGAAGTCGTCGCGTTCGACCGCGACGCGGATGCGCTCGCGAAGCTGTCGCGCGAAGGCATCGCGACGCAACGCGTCGATTCCGCCGATGCGAATGCGATTCGCGAAGCAGTGAAGGGCTTCGATGCGCTCGTCAATGCGCTGCCTTACTACCTCGCGGTGAACGTTGCCGCCGCCGCGAAGGCTGCCGGCGTCCATTACTTCGACCTGACCGAAGACGTGCGCGCCACCCACGCGATCCGCGAACTGGCCGACGGCTCCGACCGTGCGTTCATGCCGCAGTGCGGCCTCGCGCCGGGCTTCATCGGCATCGCCGCGCACGAACTCGTGAACGGCTTCAGCGAAGTGCGCGACGTGAAGATGCGCGTCGGCGCGCTGCCCGAGTATCCGACCAACGCGCTGAAGTACAACCTGACGTGGAGCGTCGACGGCCTGATCAACGAATACTGCCAGCCGTGCGAAGCGATCCGCGACGGCCGCAAGCAGTGGGTGCAGCCGCTCGAAGGCCTCGAGCACTTCTCGCTGGACGGCACCGAATACGAAGCGTTCAACACGTCGGGCGGCCTCGGCACGCTGTGCGAGACGCTGTCGGGCAAGGTCGAGACGCTCGACTACAAGTCGGTGCGCTATCCGGGCCACCGCGAGCTCGTCCAGTTCCTGCTGGAAGACCTGCGCCTGTCGACCGACCGCGACACGCTGAAGTCGATCATGCGCCGTGCGGTGCCGTCGACGAAGCAGGACGTCGTGCTGGTGTTCGTCACGGTGACGGGCGTGAAGGACGGCCAGCTCGTGCAGGACGTGTTCACGCGCAAGATCTTCGCGAAGGACGTGTGCGGGATGCACATGAGCGCGATCCAGATCACGACGGCCGGCGCGATGTGCGCGGTGCTGGATCTGTTCCGCGAAAAGAAGCTGCCGCAGAGCGGTTTCATCCCGCAGGAAAAGGTGTCGCTGAAGGCGTTCCTGTCGAACCGCTTCGGCAAGCTGTACGACGGCGGCACGATGGAGCGCGTGCACGCGCTCGCCTGACCCTCCGCCAGCCTCGGGCACGAGGGCCGTACGACGCCGGGAGCGCAGCAGCGCTTCCGGCGTTGTCGTTTGTGACGCGCAAGGCGGGAACGGTGCGGTGCGCTCAGGCCGGCAGCGGCGGGACGATCGTCGCAGGTTGCGGCGGCGGCACGATGCGGTACAGCAGCGCGTCGACGTCCGCGTCGGACGGTGCGGTGTTGTCGAACATCACGATGCCGTCGCATTCCTGGCCGGTCGGCACGAAGCGGCGCTGCCGGTATTCGTCCCAGTGCGCGAGCTTGTAGGCATCGTTCGGATTGCCGCGTGCGACGATCCGTGCGTGTGCAACGTCTTCCGACGTGTGGACCCAGACGACCGTCAGCGTGACGTCGGGCGCGATGCCGAGCCACGCGCGATCGAGGATGCGCCGGTCGCGCACTTCGCGCGACAGCGGGCCGACGACGATCGCGCTGATGCCGAGCGCGAGATTGTCGCGGGCCGTATCGAGCAGGCCGTGATATTCGGGATCGCGCAGGTGTTTCAGGTAGAGCGGGCTGTCGCGGTCGTTCGGATCTTCCGTGAGCGCGCCCATCGCGGCCGAGCTGTAGCGGCCGTACAGCGTGTCCTTGTCGAGCAGGCAGAACGCCTCGCCGGTGGCGCGCATCAGCGGCCCGATGAGCCGCTTCGCGAGCGTGGTCTTGCCGGTGCCGGCGTGACCGCAGAAGAACACCAGGTGCGTCACGAAGCCTGGCTCCCCGGCCGCGTGCCCGACGCGTCGTTGCGCCTGTCGCCGCGCGAGAAGACTTCCGCTTCCAGCCACATCGCGTTGATGATGCCGAAGCCGAGCGCCACGCCGATGCCGAGTATCCACGAGAAATACCACATAGGTCTGCCTCCTTGACGGTTGGGCCGCACGGGCGTTGTGCGTTGCGCAACGCACGTGCCGCGGGCCGGTCGAAGTACCCCGATGCGCGTGCTGCGGCGCACGCAGCCCGATCATGACCAATATCGGCGTGCCGTGCAAGCCGGGCCGTCCGCGCAGCAAACCGGTAAACTGATGCACAAACCGCAACATGACGGACGACATGCTGATCAACTGCGCTGCATACCAGGATGGCCGCAAGCTGGCCGACATCGATATCGACGCCATCAGCGACTACGTGTCGAAGCCCGAGTGCTTCGTGTGGGTCGCGCTGAAGGATCCGACGCCGGAGGAAATCGACCTGATGGGCGAGGAGTTCGGGCTGCACGAGCTCGCGCTCGAGGACGCCCGCAAGGGGCACCAGCGGCCGAAGATCGAGGAGTACGGCGATTCGCTGTTCGCCGTGCTGCATACGGTCGAGCTCGACGAGGACGACGAATTCAAGGTCGGCGAACTGAACGTGTTCGTCGGCCCGAACTACGTGCTGTCGATCCGCAACCATACCGAGCATGATTTCCGCGACGTGCGCAAGCGCTGCGAGCGGGAGCCGCATCTGCTGCGGGAGGGCTCGGCGTTCGTGTTCTACGCGTTGATGGACCAGGTGGTCGACCGCTACTTTCCGATCCTCGAAACGCTCGGTGCGGAGCTCGAGGAACTGGAGGACCGCATCTTCGCGAAAGCGACGCCCGCGTCGTCGCGCGCGATCATCGAGGATCTCTATTCGCTGAAACGCCGGCTCGTGATGCTGTACCAGCACACGGCGCCGCTGATGGAGCCGCTCGCCAAGCTCACCGGCGGGCGCGTGCCGCAGGTGTGCAGCGGGATGGCCGCTTATTTCCGCGACGTGTACGACCATCTGCAGCGGATCGTGAAGACGATTGAAGGACGCCGGGAGATGGTCGTCACGGCGATCCAGGTCAACCTCGGGATGATTTCGCTCGCCGAGAACGAAGTGACGAAGCGGCTCGGCTCGTTCGCCGCGCTGTTCGCGATACCGACGATGATCGCCGGCATCTACGGGATGAATTTCGCGAACATGCCCGAGCTGCACCTGAAATACGGCTTCTACGGCTGCATCGCGGTGATGGTCGTCGCCGATCTCGCGCTGTGGTGGCGTTTCAAGCGGGCAGGGTGGCTGTAGCCGGCTCAGGCCTGGCGTGGCGCGTGCTTGCCGACCACGACGCGCCACGGCCGCACGCGCCACGATTTCACGAGGCCGTTCTGCACGTACGGATCGGCGCGCGCGAACGATTCGGCCGCTTCCGGCGAATCGCCTTCGAACACGAGCACGGCCTGATCGGCCGGGTCCGCCAGCGCACCGGCGAGCATCAGTTCGCCGCGCTCGGTCGCGGCCTGCGCGAGTGCGAGATGCTGCGCGCGGAAGGGTTCGCGCCGCGACAGGTAATCGTCGACGAGTTCGTAGATCAACTGGTAATGCATGATCGCTCCCGGAGTCGGTGGGTGCCGCCGGATCGCGGGCCGGCCGGCTCAGTATAGGGCACCGTACGGCCTTTGGCAGTGCGCTTTGCGCGGCGCGGCGCACGGTTGTCAGGGCGTCGGACGGATCGAAATGTGTGACCGGCTTTCGTCGACATTTTGGAATAAACGCAACTAACGGTCTGGTTTTCAAAGCGCCCGGATAGTGACGGGCGCCTTCGCACCACAGCACTGGTGCCTGGAATCGTCTGCAGGAAAAGAGGGGCAGTCACGTCCATTCCGGCCGGGGATTCCACGTGCCGGCGGCGGCTTCCGGGGCCGGCGAAAAGGGATCGGAACCGTGCGCGGGGCCGCCCGGGCGGGCGCTGCGCGCGGGCGTTTCCATTGGCCGGAATGCGACCTATGCTGAACGAATCCGGAGCGAACTCCGTTCGCCCGATTCGCCCAGACGAGGTGAGCCATGCCTGTATCAGCCACCCTGCAGGATTGCCTGCGCCAGAAGTCATCGCGGTACGAAGTCGTGTACCACCCCTATAGCCATACGAGCATGGAGACGGCCGCCGCCGCGCATATCCCCGGCGACCGCCTCGCGAAAACCGTGCTCCTCGAGGACGACGAGGGCTACGTCGCCGCGGTCTTGCCGACCACGCACGCGGTGCGCCTGTCGGATCTCTGGGTGAAGACGGGACGCCATCTCGTGCTCGCCCGGGAGGTCGAATTGCGCGAACTGTTCAAGGACTGCGACATGGGCGCGCTGCCGCCGGTATGCATGGCGTACGGGATGAAGACGTTCCTCGAGGAACGTCTCGCGCAGCAGCCGGAAGTCTATTTCGAGGCCGGCGACCACGAAGCGCTGATCCACATGATGCAGGATGAATTCCTGACGCTGATGGAGACGGCCGAACGCGCGCATTTCTCGCACAAGATGCAAGGGATGATGCTGTCCTGAGGGAGCCTCGAATGCGGTGATGCGCAGGGCCGGTGCGCAGGCATGCGCACCGGCGGGGAGGGTGTGTGCCTGCTTGATTGCGATGTTCCATCCAGTTAATTCGACATACGAATCTATTTCACGAGGTCTGAATTAAATTCAATTCGACCTTTGTTGTGTCGGATTCCTGTTTATTCCAGCAAGGTTGACTCGTCCCGTCGACGTGTCACGGCATGCGATACCGGCGTGCTTCGATGCGGGCGCCCCGAAGCGCCGGTCGACCGCCTCCCATATTGACGCGTGGCGGGGTACGTTCGGCTCGTTGCCCCCAAGGGGGAGGTCATTTCCCGTGCCGCACGGGAAATACACGAAAATCCATGTCGGACGGGTTCGATATACGGATTGGAATATATCCATACAAATCAATTACCAATTCAATAATAAATACTTGATTTGTGCTTACCAGAATATTATTTGAATAAGCCCTCCAAACTTTGTATTTGGGCATCAAATAAAGTTTGACGGCAAAATTTTTTCCTTGCTATCGTCTGCACCCAAGTGAACGGCGCCATTGACATCACCGCGTAACGAACGGCGAATCGTCATACGAATTGCGAGGGGCGCCAGCTCAGCTGACAATTGCCTGACCGCGCGGGTGGGTGTTTTTCCGGTATAAATCCGGGCCGCATCGGCGCAACGATTTCGTGAAAAAGAATGAATTGGAATTCGAATGTGATTCTTTCAATTCGGATTGCTAATTGAATTTGAAATGAAATGTTCGGGGTGATGCGGTGGCGCTGCCGACCTGGCTGCGCTGCCGGCCGCAACCCGAAACTGGGCGAATCGCTTGGGGGATGGATGGTGGGCATGAAAGTCGAAGAACATCTGGCTACTTCGAACAGCGGGCTGGCCACGCTGGGGCGTCCGAGAGAGTTCGGCAAGAAGCAGCAGAACCCGGTGCGCCGGTTCGGCGGCATCGGGATCGTCCTGGTACTGCATGCAGTGCTGATCTACGCGCTGCTCAACGGCCTCGCGACCAAAGTCGTGCAGGTGATCCAGCATCCGATCGAGACCCGCATCATCGAGCCGGTCAAACCGCCGCCGCCACCGCCGATGCCGGTGGTCAAACTCCCGCCACCGAAATTCGCACCACCGCCGCCGCCGTTCGTGCCGCCGCCGGAAGTCCAGGTGCAGGCGCCGCCGCAGGCGACGATCACGCACCAGGCGGCCCCGGTGCCGTCCGCGCCGGCCGTGCAGGCGCCGGTGGTGGCGCCGCCGGCACCGGCCAAGCCGGTCAGCCATGACGTCGGGGTCGTCTGCCCGAATTCGGACGCGCTGCGTGCGTCGATCCAGTATCCGAAGGAAGCGCAGGAAAACAACATCACCGGTGACGTGACGATCGAGTTCGTCGTGGATGCGGAAGGGAACATCACGAACGAGCGCGTCGCGCAGTCCGCGGATCCGATCCTCGATCGAGCCGCGTACAACACCGTGAAACGGTTCAAATGCGTCGCACAGGGCCAGTCGGTGCGGGTCCAGGTGCCGTTCTCGTTCAATCTGAATTGATGCAGTGGGCGGCCCGGCACGCGCCGGGTCGGGGAAAACCGTCTCGAACTTACGTAATAAGTTCACCGAAAGAACTGGAGTGGGGTATGACGAAGCGTTCACTGGCCGCGCTGGCGGCAAGCATGTTGATGTCCGTCGCCGTGGTCGACGGGTTCGTTGCGCCGCAGCTCGCCCATGCGCAGGCCAGCGGGGCGGCCGATGCATCGGCGCAGGCCGCGGCGCCGTCGGCCGCGCCGGCCACGGTCCCGGCCGCCGCCGAGCCGGCTCCGCCGCCCGCGCCGGCCACGACGGTGGCGGTCGACAATCCGTACGGGCTCGGCGCGCTGTGGAAGAACGGCGATTTCGTCGCGCGTTTCGTGCTGATCCTGCTGGTGATCATGTCGATGGGAAGCTGGTACATCATGGTCACGAAGTTCCTGGAGCAGTTGCGCGCGAATCGCCGCGCGAAACTGGCCGACGAGCAGCTCTGGACCGCGCCGTCGCTGGCCGAGGGCGCCAGGATGCTCGACGAGGCGTCGCCGTTCCGGTTCATCGCCGAAACCGCGATCGAAGCCGGCGAGCATCACGAAGACGCGCTGCTCGAAGCGGTCGACCGCAACACGTGGATCGACGTATCGGTCGAGCGCTCGATCACGAACGTATCGAACCGGATGCAGGACGGCCTCGCGTTCCTGGCCACGGTGGGGTCGACCGCGCCGTTCGTCGGGCTGTTCGGCACCGTCTGGGGAATCTATCACGCGCTGACGGCGATCGGCATCGCGGGCCAGGCCTCGATCGACAAGGTCGCGGGCCCGGTGGGCGAGGCGCTCATCATGACCGCGATCGGCCTCGCCGTCGCGGTGCCGGCGGTGCTCGGCTACAACTTCCTGGTCCGGCGCAACAAGTCGGTGATGGAGCGGGTCCGCAACTTCGGCGCGCAACTGCACACGGTGCTGCTGGCCGGCAACCGGCGCCCGGTGCGGGCGGCGGCGCCGGCGGCGTCGCTCGCGAACTGACCGGCTGACGGAGGCGCGCGATGGCCATGAACGTCGGGCAGGACGATAGCGATGAGGTGATCGCCAACATCAACACGACGCCGCTCGTCGACGTGATGCTGGTGTTGTTGATCATCTTCCTGATCACGATTCCGGTCGTGACGCACACGATCCAGCTTCAGTTGCCGAAGGAGACGGTGCAGCCGCTGCAGACGACGCCGAAAAGCATCGAGATCGCGGTGAATCGCGACGGCGATTTCTTCTGGGGCGAGCAGCTGGTGGACGCGACGACGCTGCTCGCGAAGCTCAAGAGCGTGTCGCAACAACAGCCGCAGCCGAGCGTCCACGTGCGGGGCGACCAGAACACGCGCTACGAGTTCATCGGGCGAGTGGTCACGATGTGCGAGCGCGCGGGGATCGCGAAGCTGTCTTTCATTACGGAGCCGCCGGCGCGCGGCGGTTAGGCGCCAACGCGGATCCACAGGAGTCGACGATGGGGATGAACGTGCCTTCGGGCGGGAGCAATGCGGAACCGGACGTGATGGTGGACATCAACACCACGCCGCTGATCGACGTGATGCTGGTGCTGCTGATCATGCTGATCATCACGATTCCGATCCAGATGCATTCGGTGAAGATGGACCTGCCGGTCGGCAACCCGCCGCCGCCGGCCGCGCCGCCGGAAGTCGTGCAGATCGATATCGACTTCGACGGCACGACGACGTGGAACGGCGCGCCGGTGCCGGACCGTTCGGCGCTCGAGGCGAAACTGTCGCAGGTGGCGGCGGAACCCGTGCAGGCGGAGATCCACCTGCGTCCGAACAAGCTGGTGCCGTACAAGGACGTGGCGGCCGTGCTGGCGTCCGCGCAGCGCGTGGGCGCGACCAAGATCGGCCTGATCGGCAACGAACAGTTCATGCAATGACGAAACGGACGAGCCGATGAACCAGCGACGATGGAAACGGATGGTGGCGGTGACGGCGCTCGGCGCGGCCTGCATGCTCGGCCGGCCGGCGCTGCCGGCGGACGCGCTGCGGCCGGACGTGGCGAAACCGCTCGCGGCGGCGCAGGAGTTGTACCGCGCGCACAAGTATCGCGACGCGCTCGGCAAGATCGCCCAGGCGGCGGCCGTGCCCAACCGGACGCCGTACGAAACGTACATGGTGGAGGAGATGCGCGGCGCGGCGGCGATGGCGGCTGGCGACACGGGCACGGCCGCGCAGGCGTACGAGTCGGTGCTGAACTCGGGGCGGCTGTCGGGCGAGGACGAGCAGCGAACCACGGCCGCGCTGGCCGGCATCTACTTCCAGCAAAAGAACTACCCGCTGGCGATCCGGACCGCACAGCGCTACCTGAAGGCCGGCGGCACGGATCCCGAAATGCGCACGCTGCTCACGCAGTCGTACTACCTGTCGAACGATTGCACGCCGGTCATGAGCCAGTTGAAGGCGAGCACCGACACCCAGGCGAACGGCGGGCACGCGCCGGACGAAGGGCAGTTGCAGATGCTCGCGACGTGCGCGCAGAAAGTGAAGGACGGCAACGCGTATCGCGGGGCACTCGGGCTGCTGGTCGCCTACCATCCGAGTCCCGCGTACTGGGACGAAATGATCGCGGCCATTCGCGGCACGCCCGGGTATCTGTCGTCGCTCGACCTCGACATCTACCGGTTGCGCCGTGCGACGGGCTCGCTTGCGACGGCCGACGCGTACATGGAGATGACCCAACTCGCGCTGGTTGCGGGGTCTCCCGCCGAAGGCAAGCAGGTGATCGACCAGGGGTTCGCGACCGGCGTACTCGGCAAGGACGCGCAGGCGGATCGCGAGAAACGGCTGCAGGCGCTTGCCGCGAAGCGCGCGCAACCGGGCGGGGACGCCGCGACGCCGGTGACGCCGCTCGACACGGGCATGAATCTCGTCTTTGCGGGCCGGGCGCAGCAGGGTTTGCCGATGATGGAGCAGGCGATCGCCAAGGGCGGCCTCGAGCATCCCGACGCGGCGCGACTGCGGCTCGGCGAGGCGTACTACGTGGCCGGCCAGAAGGCGCGTGCGGTGCAGGTGCTGCGCACGGTCAAGGGAACCGACGGTTCCGGTGACCTGGCCAGGCTGTGGACGGCGGTGGCTTCCCGGTAACGCAACGAAAGAGCGCCGGCACACGACGCGGGCGCAGTCAGTCGGCAAGCGGCGTGCCGCCGCGAGCGTTCCGATGCATGGCGGTCAGGTTCAACGACGAAAAGGGGCAACCTTGTTAGTTAGTAAGCCGAATGAAATGAGCGAGACGCGTGCGGGCGGGCCGCGACGGTGCCGCGCCGCGCCGCGCACGGCCCGCCCGCGGCTGCCGTGCGCGGGCCGGTATCGCGCCGGGCCGTGCGCATCGTGGCTTCGGTCAACGATCGCCGACATCAAACCGATTTCGACTGCGAGGCTCCGTCCTTCCATGGTTGTGCCCCCTGATGAGTCGGTGCTCGTCGCCGTGTCGCTCGGCAACAAGATCCGGGCGCTGCGTCAGCGCCTGAAACTCACGCTCGACGAAACGGCCGGCATCGCCGGTATCTCGAAGCCGTTCCTGTCGCAGGTCGAGCGCGGGCGGGCCACGCCGTCGATCACGTCGCTGGTCCGGATCGCGAAAGCGCTGGGCGTGACGATGCAGTACTTCATCGACACGCCGACGGAAGCGCGTTCGGTGTGTCGCGGCAACGCGCTGCGGTATTTCCAGTTCGCGAACTCGGCGAGCCTGTTCGCGCGGCTGACGAATCCGGCCGACGACCGCAAGCTCGACGCGATCCTCGTCAGGATGCCGGCGGGGCAGCAGCCGTCCGAGATGACCACGCATGCGGGCGAGGAGTTCGTCTATGTGATGCGCGGGCAGGTCGCGCTGACCCTCGAGGACTGCACGTTCACGCTGAACGAGGGCGATACCGCGCATTACGAGTCGACGATGCCGCATGCGTGGCACAACACGGCCGACGAGGAAGCCGTGATCGTCTGGGTCGGCACGCCGAGGCTGTTCTAGCGGCGCCGGCCACGCTTCGGGCCGCGACGAAGGAGAAGTACCCGATCGAAGGAGGGGCGCGCGTCACGATGCGCCATCCGTCGAACCGGCAGGAAGCAGGCGTTGCGCTCAAGGTAGGTAATTAGTATGACGAATCAAAAGAAAAAACGGTCGTGCTGAATGGTGCGGGTGCCCCGAGGCCGATCCGTTCGAGTCATGGCAGTCGAAACAGTGGCAATCGCGGGTTCCGGTACACGGGCACCCAGGACGCGCAAGGAATTCACAAGGTTCCGGCGCACGGCAGGTGGGGTCTTACTACGAGCGAGAGGAAACAAGATGAAGCAGAGAGTGTTGGCGTTGGCCATCAAGAGGATAGTCTGGGCGGAACTCGCGTTGACGGCCGCACTGGCGCCGTCGGCGTTCGCCCAGAGCCAGCCGGCGCCGGGCGCCGTCGCCATCGCGGATGCGGTCGCGAACGGCGCACCCGTGACCGTCGCGCAGGCGGGCGGCACCGCCGCTGCGGGGGCCGCGGCCCCCGATGTGGCGTCCGGTGCGGCAGCCGAGGCAACGCCTGCGGCATCCGCCGAGAACGGGCAGGGCAAGGTCGCGCAGATCAAGCGGTTCGAGGTGACCGGCTCGCTGATCCGGCAATCCGACAAGACGGGCTTCCAGCAGGTGCAGACGATCACGCCGAAGGAAATCCAGGCCAGCGGCGCGGTGACGGTGACCGACTTCCTGCGCAATGCGACGGCCAACTCAGCGAACAGCTGGGGCGAAGGGCAATCGGGCAACTTCGCGGCCGGCGCGGCCGGCATCGCGCTGCGCGGCCTGTCGGAGAAATACACGCTCGTGCTGGTCGACGGCCAGCGCGTGGCGCCGTATGCGTTCTTCTCGAACAGCGTCGATTCGTTCTTCGACCTCAACACGTTGCCGCTCAACGACATCGAGCGCATCGAAATCGTGAAGACGGGCGCGGTGTCGCAATACGGGTCGGACGCGATCGGCGGCGTCGTCAACATCATCACGAAGCACAATTTCCGCGGGCTGCAACTCGACGGCAGCATCGGCAGCGCGATCAATGCCGGCAACGGCGACGGCACGACGAAATTCGGCGTGCTCGGCGGCTTCGGCGACCTGAACGCCGACCGCTTCAACGTGACGGCGGCACTGAGCTATTACAAGTCGAACGGCTTCACGCTGGCCGATCGCGATTCGACGCGCAACCAGGACTTCACGGGCAAGCCGGGCGGTTTTTCGCTGCTCGCGCCGTCCTACTGGAACATGCCTGACGGCAGTGCGCAGGCGCTGAACGGCTGCCCGTCCGGCGGGGCGGTTCGCCCGGCCGCGCCGAACTCGCTGTCGGCCGGCCTGCCGGGCACGATCTGCGCGTTCAACACGGCGGAAAGCACGTCGATCCTGCCGATGACCGAACGCCTGAACGCGAAGCTGCACGGCGACTTCAAGATCAACGACACGACGACGGCGTTCGCGGACTTCCTGGAAAGCTACAACACGACCACGACCAATGACGGCCTGTGGAACAACGTGATCGGCAACCCGCAGAACCCGGCGCTCGTCTGGAATCCGCAGACGCAGTTGCTGTCGCCGTTCAACACGGTCGTGCCGGTGACCAACCCGTACAACACGACGGGCGCGGCGACGCCGTTGACCTACGCGTTCCCGAACACGGTCGCGCAGAAGACCTGGGCGAACTACTGGCGCGCGGCGGCCGGCATCAAGGGTTCCTTTACGCTGCCGTACGGCGACTGGGACTGGGCGACGTCGGTCAGCCATTCGCAGAGCACGGTGTCGAACGTGTTCACGAACCAGCTGAACGTCAACGCGCTGAACAACATCTACCAGAACGGCACGCTGAACTTCGCGAACCCGGCCGCGACGCCGAACGCGTTCAACGGGCTGTACCAGGAAGCGAACAACCTCGGCATCTCGAAGCTCGACACGATCGATGCGACGCTGTCGACGCCGAACCTGTTCCATCTGCCGACCGGTGACGTCGGCATCGGTTTCGGCGCACAGTTCACGCACCAGAGCGAAACGCTGACGCCGGGCTCGGAGTACCTGTCCGGCGCGGTGATCTCGCCGGACCTGGAGACGGTGAACGGTGCGCGCAACGTCGCGGCCGTCTATTACCAGATCAACGTGCCGATCCTGGAGAACCTGACGTTCAGCCAGGCCGGCCGCTACGACCACTACACGGACGTGGGCGGCGCCTTCTCGCCGCGCTTTGCGTTGCGCTACCAGCCGATCAAGGCGCTGACGCTGTATACGTCGTACAACCGCGGGTTCCGTGCGCCGACCTTCGTCGAGGACAGCAAGTCGCAGACGCTCGGCATCCAGGTCGATCCGGCCACCGGGCAGAACTACACGTCGATCACGGTCGGCAACCCGAACCTCGCGCCGGAGCGCACGCGCAACTTCAACATCGGCTTCCAGGTCTCGCCGGCCCGCTACACGGACATCGGCTTCGACTGGTACAAGATCCGCATCGACAACGTGATCGGCCAGGGCAAGCCGTCGCAGGTCGTGACCGACCCGACGACCGGCCAGTTGCTGTACAAGGTCATTCCGTACCAGAACCTCGGTTACCTCGACACGAACGGCTTCGAAGGCACGTTCCGCCAGGGGCTGCCGCTCAAGGGCTGGGGCATGCTCACGCTGTCGGGCGACTGGGCGTACATCAACAGCTACAAGATCGGCTTCCCGGGCGGCGCACCGGTGAACGGCGCGGGCAACAACTTCACGATCACGCAGCCGTTCGGCGGCAGTTTCCCGCGCTGGCGCGGCAACACGACGCTGGACTGGAACTATCGCAAGTTCGATGCGGCGCTGACGTGGCAGTTCACGGGCCCGTACGCGCAGAACCTGATGGCGGAGCCGCCGAAAGTCGGTTCGTACAGCCAGTTCAACCTGATGCTGACGTACACGGGCTTCAAGAACTGGACGATCTACGGCGGCATCGACAACATCTTCAACCGCACGCCGCCGTACGATCCGATCTTCGCGAACGGCACGCTGAGCCAGAGCGGGTACGACACGTCGGTGTACTCGTACATCGGCCGGTTCGCGCAGGTCGGCGCGACGTACAAGTTCTGATGGAGGCGGCGATGGATTGACAGGCTTGGACGGGCCGCTCCACGTCCACACCTCCCCTTTGTTTGGAGCGGCCCTTTTTCGCCTGGCGCCACGCGGGCCCGCAATCGCGGCACGCGACGGCGCGGCGTTTCGATCTTGCACCATGAACCACCAGCGGGACGCGGCCGGCACGCGGCGTCCGGCACAGGCATCGACCGTGCGAAGGCTTCGCGCCCGCACGCTTCCGGACAGACTGACCATGAGACTGTTGAAATGGCGAGGGGCACGCGTGTCGCACCGCACGCGTCCGATGCGCGCGCAGGCGCGAATGCGTCGCGGCGTGCGTGCCGCGTTGTTTGCCTGCGCGGTGCTGCTCGTGTCGAGCGGTGCGCTGCCGCGGGACGCGCTCGCGGTGCCGGCGATCTCGCAATACGATCAGCCGAAATATCCGCCGGACTTCACGCATTTCGACTACGCGGATGTAAACGCGCCCGACACCGGCACGCTCGATTTCGAAAACTACGACGAAGCGCAGAGCTACGACTCGCTGAACCCGTTCCTCGTGCGCGGTTCGCCCGCGCCCGACATCAAGAACCTGATGTTCGACACGCTGATGCAGCGCAGCTGGGACGAACTCGCGTCCGAATACGCGCTGATCGCCGACGACGTCGAGGTTGCGCCGGACCGGCTGTCGGCGACGTTCCACCTCAACCCGGCCGCGCGATTCTCGAACGGCGACGCGATCACCGCGGCCGACGTCAAGTACTCGTTCGACACGCTGACGAGCCCGCAGGCGTCGCCGCTCTACAACGCGCAGTTCTCGATCATCAAGCGCGCGGTGGTGGTCGACGGCCACACGATCCGCTTCGAGTTCAAGCACGCGGAGCGCGACGCGGCGCTGATCGCGGGCGACCTGCCGGTGTTCTCGCCGAAATGGGGGCAACGCGCGGACGGCACGCGGCCGCCGTTCGACCAGATCGCGAACGTGCCGCCGATCGCGAGCGGCGCGTACCTGATCGAGCAGCGCAGGAACGACAAGCAGATCCGCTACGTGCGCAACCCGCGCTACTGGGCGGCGAACCTGCCGTCGCGGCGCGGGATGTTCCGCTTCGCGCACGTGACGTTCAAGCTTTACCTGGACCAGTACACGTCGCTCGAAGCGTTCAAGGCCGGCGACATCGATGCGCGCATGGAGTACAGCTCGACGCAGTGGGCACGCAAGTACGTCGGCACGAATTTCCGTAACGGGATGCTGAGGAAGGGCGAGTTCCCGGACGGCCCCGCGCAGATGCAGGGCTTCCTGATGAACCTGCGCAAGCCGATGTTCCAGGACGTGCGCGTGCGGCATGCGCTCGCGCTGGCGTTCGACTTCGACTGGATGAGCCGGATGATGTTCTACGGACAGTACCGCCGTACCAACAGCTTCTGGGAGGCGAGCCCGTTCGCGGCGTCCGGCATGCCGAGCGCGAAGGAACTCGCGCTGCTCGAGCCGTACCGGTCGACGTTGCCGCCGGCCGTATTCGGCCCGATGATCGCGCAGCCGTCGACGCTGCCGCCCGGCTCGCTGCGCGCGAACCTGAAGCAGGCGCGCGACTTGCTCGAGCAGGCCGGCTGGCACTACCGGGACGGCGCGCTGCGGGATGCGAACGGCACGCCGATGACGATCGAGATCATCGACGACCAGCCCGGCATGGACCGCCTGATCCTGCCGTACATGCAGGCGCTCGCGACGCTCGGCATCCACGCTTACCTGCACGAGATCGACAGCGCCGTCTACCTGAAGCGGCTCGACAATTTCGAGTACGACATGACGACGTACATCTACCTGCCCGTAACGATTCCGGGCGCGGAGCTGACGCGCCGGTTCGGCAGCGCGGCCGCGTCGCAGCCGGGCTCCGAGAACTATCCGGGCGTGAAGTCGAAGGCCGTCGATGCGCTGATCCGCGCGGCGCTCGCGGCCGACACGCTCGACGATCTCGAGACGGCCACGCATGCGCTCGACCGCGTGCTGATCAACCTGTACGTGCTGATCCCGCAGTACTACCTGCCGAACGCGCGGATCGGGTACAAGGCGACGCTCGGTCATCCGGCGGTCGTGCCGACCTCGTATCAGTACGAGGACTGGATCATCGACTACTGGTACGTGAAGAAGCCGGCGGCACAACCCGCACCGGCGGCCTGACGGGGAACGACGATGCTGGCATACATATTCAGGCGGCTGCTGCTGATGATTCCGACGCTGGTCGGGGTCGTGACGATCACGTTCGCGGTCACGCAGTTCGTGCCGGGCGGCCCGGTCGAGCAGGTGCTTGCGCAGTTGCGGCACGGCAGCGCACGCGGGGGCGAGGCGGGCGGAGGCGGGGGCGGCTATCACGGCAGCCAGGGCGTCGACCCGCAGCAGATCGCGCAAATCCGAAAACAGTTCGGCTTCGACAGGCCGCCGCTCGAACGCTACCTGCTGATGCTCAAAAGCTATGCGACGTTCGACCTCGGCCAGTCCTACTTCGCGCACCGCAGCGTGTGGGCGGTGATCCGCGCGAAGCTGCCGGTCTCGATCACGCTCGGGCTATGGACGGTGATCCTCACGTATCTCGTGTCGGTGCCGCTCGGCATCGCGAAGGCGGTGCGCAACGGCTCGCGGTTCGACACCGTGACGAGCGTGCTGGTGCTGACCGGTTACGCGGTGCCGGGTTTCGTGCTCGGCGTGCTGCTACTGATGCTGTTCGGCGGCGGCACGTTCTGGCAGGTGTTCCCGATGCGCGGGCTCACGTCGGACAACTTCGACGACCTGACGCTGATCGGCAAGACGCTCGACTACCTGTGGCACATCGTGATGCCCGTCACGGCGGCCGTGATCGGCAATTTCGCGATCGTCACGATCCTGACGAAGAACACGTTCCTCGAGGAAATCGGCCGGCAGTACGTGCTGACCGCGCGGGCGAAGGGGGCGCCGGAGCGCGACGTGCTGTGGAAGCACGTGCTGCGCAATGCGGCGATCCCGCTGCTCACCGGGCTGCCCGCGGCCTTCGTCGGCGCATTCCTGAACGGCAACCTGCTGATCGAGACGTTGTTCTCGCTCGACGGAATGGGGCAGCTGTCGTACGACGCGGTGATCCGTCGCGACTATCCGGTCGTGCTCGGCTCGCTGTTCCTGTTCACCCTGATCGGTCTGCTGACCAAGCTTATCGCGGATATCTGCTATGTCCTCGTCGACCCCCGTATCCAGTTCAGCCGCCTGGACCACTGATCCCGCGTGCGCGCCGTCGCCTTCGCCGTGGCGGCGTACCTGGCAGCGCTTTCGCGCGCAGCCGCTCGGCCATGCGAGCCTCGTGATCTTCGTCGTGCTGTTCGCGCTCAGCCTGTGTGCCGATGGCCTGTCGAACGACCGGCCGCTGCTCGTGCGCTACGACGGGCACTATTATTTCCCGATCGTGAAGGACTACCCGGAGACCGAGTTCGGCGGCGACTTTCCCGCGAAGACGAACTACCTCGATCCGTACATCCGCGCGAAGCTCGAGTCGCACGGCAATTTCGCGATCTATCCGCCGAATCGCTATCGCTACGACACGATCGACTACTTCGCGTCGCGGCCGTATCCGGCGCCGCCATCGGCGAGCAACTGGCTCGGCACCGACCAGTTCGGGCGCGACGTGCTCGCGCGGCTCCTGTACGGCTTTCGGCTGTCGGTGCTGATGGCGTTCGCGCTCACCGTGTCGGGCGTGCTGGTCGGCGTGCTGACGGGGGCGCTGCAGGGCTTCTACGGCGGCCGCACCGACCTGATCGGCCAGCGCCTGATCGAGATCTGGAGCGCGCTGCCGGACCTCTACCTGCTGATCATCTTCGCATCGATCTTCACGCCGTCGCTGTGGCTGCTGTTCATCCTGCTGTCGATGTTCGGCTGGCTCGTGCTGTCCGACTACGTACGCGCCGAATTCCTGCGCAACCGCATGCTCGATTACGTGAAAGCGGCCCGCACGATGGGGCTGACGAACGCGCAGATCATGTGGCGTCACGTGCTGCCGAACAGCCTCACGCCGGTGATCACGTTCCTGCCGTTCCGGATGAGCGCCGCGATCCTGTCGCTGACGAGCCTCGACTTCCTCGGTCTCGGCGTACAGCCGCCGACGCCGAGCCTCGGCGAGCTGCTTCAGGAGGGCAAGAACAACCTCGATGCGTGGTGGATCTCGATCTCCGCATTCGCCGCGCTGGTGGTGACGCTGCTGCTGCTCACGTTCATGGGCGACGCGTTGCGCAACGCGCTCGACACGCGCGCGCGCGGCTCGGCGTTCGGCGGAGGGCGATGATGGCGAACGCGTTGCTGCAGATCGACGGGTTTTCGGCGCGCTTCGGCGCGAAGCCCGCGGTGCGGGAACTGAGCCTGTCGATCGGCCGCGGCGAGCGTGTCGCGCTCGTCGGCGAATCGGGGTCGGGCAAGAGCGTGACGGCGCTGTCGATCCTGCGGCTCGCGCAACAGGCGGCGCTGTCGGGACGGATCCTGTTCGACGGCGAGGACCTGCTTGCGAAGACCGAACAGCAGATGCGCGGGATTCGCGGCGCCGACATCGCGATGGTGTTCCAGGAGCCGATGACCGCGCTGAATCCGCTGTATACGATCGGCAAGCAGATCGCCGAGAGCCTGCGGCTGCACGAGGGGCTGCGGCCCGGCGACGCACGCGAACGCGGGATCGCGCTGCTGCGGCGCACCGGGATTCCGGAGCCGGAGCGGCGCATCGACAGTTTTCCGCATCAGCTGTCGGGCGGGCAGCGCCAGCGGGCGATGATCGCGATGGCGCTGGCCTGCCGGCCGCGGCTGCTGCTGGCGGACGAACCGACGACGGCGCTCGACGTGACGGTGCGCCAGCAGATCGTCGATCTGCTGCTCGAACTGCAGGAGCAGGAAGCCGCCGCGCGCGGCATGGCCGTGCTGCTGATCACGCACGACCTGAACCTGGTGCGGCGCTTCGCGCAGCGCGTGGCCGTGATGGAGCAGGGCGTGCTGGTGGAGACGAACACGACCGATGCGCTGTTCGCCGCGCCGCAGCATGCGTACACGTGCCGGCTGCTCGACAGCGCGCCGCAGCGGGCCGTCGAGCCCGTCGCGGCCGCGGCGCGGACGATCCTCGACGTGCGCGATCTCGCGGTCGACTACCGCATCGCGGCGAAAGGCTGGCGCGGGGCGCTCGGCAAGACGACGTTCCGCGCGGTGCACGACGTGACGTTGTCGCTGAAGCGCGGCGAAACGCTCGGGATCGTCGGCGAGTCCGGCTCGGGGAAATCGACGCTGGCGGCGACGGTGCTCGGTCTGCAGCGGCCGGCGGCCGGCGCGATCGAAATCGACGGCCTGCCGCTCGACACGCTGCGGACCACGGGCGGCAGGCGCGCGCTGTACGGCAGGATGCAGGTGGTGTTCCAGGATCCGTTCGGCTCGCTGTCGCCGCGGATGACGGTCGAGCAGATCGTCGGCGAAGGGCTCGCGGTGCACCGGCCGCAGGTGACCGGGGACGCGCGGCGCGCGCGGATCGCCGCGCTGCTGCAGGAAGTCGGCCTGCCGGCCGAGTCGATGATGCGCTATCCGCACGAATTCTCCGGCGGCCAGCGGCAGCGGATCGCGATCGCGCGTGCACTGGCGGTCGAGCCGGAACTGCTGGTGCTGGACGAGCCGACCAGCGCGCTCGACGTGTCGATCCAGAAGCAGGTGCTGAATCTGCTGACGAATCTGCAAAAGAAGTACAAACTGAGCTACCTGTTCATTACGCACGATCTCGCGGTCATGCGTGCGATGGCCCACCGGGTCGTCGTGATGAAGGCGGGGCGCGTGGTCGAGGAGGGCGATACGCTCGACGTGCTGCAGGCGCCGTCCCATCCGTATACGCGCGCGCTGCTGGCGTCGTCGATGCTGGCGCCGGTGCGCGGCTCCCGAGAGAGAACCGATGATTGACGTGTACCGGGCGCAGCGCGCCCAGGCCGCCCGCGTGCCGGGCGGCCGAACGCCGGCGGTGCGCTGACGCATGTCGATGCCGTCGTTCTTCATCGATCGTCCGGTGTTTGCGTGGATCGTCGCGCTCGCGGTCGTCGTCGCGGGCGTGCTGGCGATTCCGCAACTGCCGATCGCGCAATATCCGCGCCTTGCGCCGCCGCGCGTCGTGATCACCGCCGCGTATCCGGGCGCGTCGACCGAGACGGTCGACGGCGACGTCGGCAGCATCATCGAGGAAAGCCTCGACGGCGCCGACGGGCTCCTGTACTACGAGACGAGCAGCGACGGTCACGGCAACCTCGAGATCGACGTGACGTTTTCGCCGGGCACCGATCCCGACATCGCGCTCGTCGACGTGAACAACCGGCTGAAGCAGGTCGAGTCGCGGTTGCCGCAGCAGGTCGTCCAGCAGGGGATCGGCGTGTTCAAGGCGGCGAACACGTTCCTGATGCTCGTCACGCTGACGTCGACCGACGGCATGCGCGATTCCGCGCAGCTCGGCGATTACCTGAACCGCTACGTGCTGCGCGAACTGAAGCGCGCGCCGGGCGTCGGCGCGGCGGAGCTGTGGGACGCCGACGAGGCGCTGCGGGTCTGGCTCGATCCGCACAAGCTGCGCGAATACGGCCTCGGCGCCGACGACGTGATCGCGGCGATCGGCGCGCAGAACGCGACGGTGACGGCCGGCGCGATCGGCGACGCGCCGTTTCCGGGCGGCCAGCAGCTCACCGCGCAGATCGTCGTCAAGGGGCAGCTCGCGTCGCCGGACGAGTTCGGCCGGATCGTGCTGAAGTCGAAGACGGACGGTTCGGCGGTGCGCGTCGCCGACGTCGCGCGCGTCGAGATCGGCCGCGACGACTACTCGTTCTATTCGCGGCTGAACGGCCGGCCGGCCGCGACGGTCGGCATCCAGCTCGGCCCGCGCGGCAATGCGCTCGAAACGTCGAATGCGATTCGTGCGCGGCTCGCCGAGCTGTCGAGGACGTTGCCGCCGGGCGTCGCGATCGAGATCCCGTTCGACGGCGCGCATTTCGTGACGATCGCGATCCGCGAGGTCGTGCTGACGCTGCTCGAGGCGGTCGTGCTGGTGTTCTGCGTGATGTGGCTGTTCCTGCGCGACCTGCGCTACACGCTGGTGCCGACCGTCGTGATTCCGGTCACGCTGATGGGCGCGTTCGTCGCCATGTGGGCGTTCGGGCTGTCGATCAACGTGTTCACGATGTTCGGTCTCGTGCTGGCGATCGGCATCCTCGTCGATGACGCGATCGTCGTCGTCGAGAGCGTGCACCGCGTGATGGAGGAGGGCGTGTCGCCGCGCGATGCCACGCGGCGCGCCATGAAGCGGATCGGCGGGGCGATCGTCGGCGTGACGGCGGTGCTGACCGCCGTGTTCGTGCCGATGGCGTTCTTTTCCGGGACCGTCGGCGGTATCTACCGGCAGTTCGCGGTGGCGATGATCGCGTCGATGCTGGTGTCGTCGTTCATGGCGCTGTCGCTCACGCCCGCGCTGTGCGCGAACCTGCTGAAGCCGGTCGCGCGGCACGACGGCAGGGCCGCCGATGCGCGGCGCCGCGGCATCGGCGCACGGCTGGCCGACCGGTTCGGGGCGGGTTTCGCGCGCGTCGAGGCCGGGTATCGCCGCGTCGCCGTGCTCGCGGTGCGGCGCACCGGCGTCGTCGTCGCGGTCTACGCGGCGCTCGTGATCGCATGCGCGCTGCTGTACTGGATGATGCCGGGCGGTTTCCTGCCGACCGAGGACCAGGGGCAGCTGCAGGTGATGATCCAGTTGCCGGCCGGCGCGACGCAGGCGCGCACGCTCGGGGTCGTCGAGCGTGTCGAGGCGATCTTGCGCGCGGAGCCGGCGATCGCGAACGTGACGAGCGTGGTCGGCTGGAGTTTCGCGGGCAGCGGGCAGAACGTCGGGATGGCGTTCGTCGAGTTGAAGGACTGGGCACGGCGCGACGTCGACGCGATGACGTTGCGCGACCGGCTCAACGGGCGTTTCGGCGAGATTCTCGACGGCGACGTCGAGGCGTCGCTGCCGCCTTCGGTGCGCGGCATCGGGCATGCCGACGGTTTCACGTTCCGGCTCGAGGATCGCGGCGGGGTCGGGCTCGATGCGTTGAAGGCGGCTCGCGAGCAACTGTCCGAACACGCGAAGGCGGATCCGCTGCTGGCTGCCGTGCATTTCGAAGACCTGCCGGACGCGCCGCGCATCGAGCTCGACGTCGATCGCGCGAAAGCGTATGCGCTCGGCGTACCGTTCGAGCGGATCGCGGGGCTCCTGGGCGGCACGTTCGGCTCGAACTACATTAACGATTTTCCGGCGTCGGGCCGGATGCGCCGGGTGATCATCGAGGCCGAGCCGGGCGCCCGCGCGACCGACACGCAACTGATGGCGCTGACCGTGCCGAACCGCACCGGCGACATGGTGCCGCTGTCGGCGATCGCCGCGCCGCACTGGACGATCGGCCCGGTGATGCTGAACCGTTACAACGGCTATCCGTCGCTCGACATCAGCGGCCGGGCGGCGGCCGGCACGAGTTCGGGCGCGGCGATGGCGGAGATGGAGCGGCTCGCCGGCGCGTTGCCGGCCGGAATCGGCTTCGACTGGGTCGATGCGGCGCGCGAGGAACAGGCCGCCGCGCGGCAGACGCCGCTGCTCGTCGGGCTGTCGGTGCTCGCGGTCTTCATGGCGCTCGCCGCGCTGTACGAAAGCTGGACGATTCCGCTGTCCGTGCTGACGATCGTGCCGCTCGGCGTGATCGGCGCGATCGCGGCGGCGTTCGCGCGCGGCATGCCGAACGACGTGTATTTCAAGGTCGGCATGATCACGGTGGTTGGCCTGGCGGCGAAGAACGCGATCCTGATCGTGCAGTACGCACGTGACCTGGCCGCGCGCGGCGTGCCGCTGCGGCAGGCGGTGATCGACGCGGCTGCCGCGCGGTTCAGGCCGATCGTGATGACGTCGATGGCGTTCCTGCTCGGCGTCGTGCCGCTCGTGCTGGCGACGGGCGCGGGCGCCGAAAGCCGGCGGTCGATCGGTACGGGCGCGTTTGGAGGCGTGTTGGCGGCGACGCTGTTCGGGCTCGTGTTTGCGCCGGTCGCGTTTCGTCTGGTGGTGTCCGCCGGCCGGCGTGGCCGGCAGGCTGTCGGGACGCCGCGCGACGCGCGGCGGGCGGAAACGATCGGGGATCTGGAGGTGGATTGAGGATGGGAAGCGGGTCGTTTTCGGTCGGGTCAGCGGTTGGATGGTGCCAATCCAGACGGAAATATCTTATTTGACATAATCACAATTATCGACAGTTTGGATTGTAGTGGCTAGATTGAAATGTCCGCTTTTGGCTACATAGATGGAATGGTCGCCTCCCGCCTCAACGGGCCGTCCGGCGCCGCAATCTCGCGTC
>NZ_JBVVNQ010000027.1:0-66930 GCF_055810675.1 Burkholderia sp. YHN3-13
ACCCCTTCCCATCCCGAACAGGACCGTGAAACGACTCTACGCCGATGATAGTGCGGATTCCCGTGTGAAAGTAGGTAATCGTCAGGCTCCCTAAGCCAGAAACCCCCGCCCGAAAGGCGGGGGTTTTTGCATTTCGGCGGCGAAAATGCGCGTCGGCGCAGAAAACTCATCGCGTCCCGTCACTGCTCGCCAGATCCACCGCTATCCAGCTGCCAGCCCCCGATCGCGGAACGAAACCGCGTGATTTGATACGATCGACATGTCGTCAACGATTGCAACGATTGCATTCGTCGACGTTCACGGTCGAAACCGGGGCTTGATGGAGAGGGCGGGGAATGAATATCGGCGATGCGTCACGCGAATCCGGAGTCAGCGCAAAGATGATCCGGTACTACGAACAGGTTGGCCTCCTTGCACCGAGCAAGCGTACCGACGCCGGCTACCGGATTTACGGTGCGGACGAAATCCATATCCTGCGATTCATCCGTCAGGCCCGGCGGCTTGGCTTTCTCGTCGAGGACATCCGCAAACTGCTGATGCTCTGGCAGGATCGCTCCCGTGCGAGTGCCGAAGTGAAGTCGATCGCCCTTGAGCACGTGGCCGAGCTCGACAAACGTATCGCGGAGCTGAGCGACATGCGCAACACGCTGGCCGATCTCGCCGCGCACTGCCATGGTGACGGTCGGCCGGAATGCCCGATTTTGGCGCGCCTTGCCGACCCGGTCGGTGAACCAAATTAGTGCGCGCGCTCGAGTCGCAAAACGCGCCCGAATTCAATATCTATAAAAATCAACGAGTTAGGTTTGTTTTGCGATCAGCCATTCCGATTTGGAATGGTCTCCATGCAAGTATTTCACTGGCATCTTGGTGCGGCATCGCTATAATTCGGGATAACCCTATACGGGAAATCCCTGAATCTCGATTCACCAGGGGTCCCTCTTCCTTGGAGAATGTCATGATCGCCTACATCGTCGAAAAGCTAAGCAACTGGTTCGAATCCGCAGAACGTGAACGCCGTGAGGCTTACCTCGCCACGTCGTCGGACATCGTCCAGCTCGAGAGCCGTATCCGCTCGCTCGAAACCAACGGCTACTCGCTGTAATCGGAGTTACCGTCAGGTGCCGTGTGGCACCGAACGATTAGCAAGCCCCGTATTGACGGGGCTTTGTTTTTTTGTGCACCGGATCTGGCGAAATCGTCAGTGCAGCGCTATGGTATGGGCCTGCTTTTCATCCTGAAGGACACGATCATGCGTTTGCGTCTCGATGTGCGTCGCAGTGCTCGCGCGCGTCTCGTTCTGGGCGCGGCGGTGCTTGTCCATGGCCTTGCGGCCAGTGCCGCAACGTCGTCCAAACCGCTGGTTCTCGATACGCAACGCGGTATCCAGGACGGCAAGGGCGGATTGGTCTTGCAGACAGCACCGCTGTCTGCGGAGCCGATCGTCGAGCCGGCGGGCATGCGCGCCCCGGCCGGGCAGGCGCCGAACACGTCGGTTCCGCTGTTCGTCGCGCCTTATATCAACGTTCCCACGTGGGGCGGGCAGCCAGTCAATCAGCCGCGGCTCGCGCCGAGGCCGCAGCCGTAACGGCCGGTCGCCGGATCAGTTGCCGCGGTGCTCGATCTGACAGCGGGCGCCGCTATCCTGTCCCAGCTTCTCGACCAGATAGGGCAGGGTTTCTTTCATGCTCTGCGCGAGCGTGTACGGCGGATTCAGGATGAACATCCCGCTGCCGTAGAGGCCCAGGCCGTCCGTCGGCGGATTCGATACCGTCAGCGTCAGGTGCAACCAGTTGTTCGGCTGCAGGCGCTTCAACTGCTCGGGAAAGCGCTGCGACTCCAGCCGCGTGACCTGCGGGTACCAGATCGCATAGCAGCCCGTCGCGAATCGCTTCAGGCATTCCGTCACGCAACTCACCGTGCGCGCGTAGTCCTTCTTGTCCTCGTAGGACGGGTCGATTAGCACGAGTGCGCGTCGCGGCGGCGGCGGCAGCAGCGCCTTGATCCCTTCGAAGCCGTCGCCGGCGAAGATCATCGCGCGTCGCCCCGCGTCGCGGAAATTGTGGCGCAGCACGTCGATTTCGGTCGTGTGCATTTCGAACAGGCGCATGCGGTCCTGTTCGCGCATCGATCGCCAGGCGATGTACGGCGAACCGGGATAGAAGCGCAGTTCGCCATCGTCGTTCAGCGCGCGGACTTCGTCGACATACTCGCCCAGCGCTTCCGGCAGGTTCTTTTCGTCCCACAGCCGGCCGATGCCGGTGTCGAATTCCGACGTTTTTGCCGCATAGCCGTCGCGCAACGAGTACACGCCGGCACCCGCATGTGTGTCGATGTACCAGTACGACTTGTCCTTCTTGTTCAGGTAGCGCAGCAGCTGGACGACGACGGCGTGCTTGAGCACGTCCGCGTGGTTGCCTGCGTGAAAACCGTGACGATAACTGAGCATGGCGGGCTGCCTGAAACGAAAGGTGAATCGATGAAAGCGGTCGATCGCGCGCGGCCGTCGGGCCGGGCGCCGATGCGGCCGCGTATTGTACGCGAGTGGCCGTGCATCGCCTTATTCATATGCGTCGCCGACCACCTCCTCGATGCGTTGCTTCACGTCCGGCGTCAGCTTCGCCGCCACGTCGAGCGCGCGCATGTTGTCGCCGATCTGCTCGATCCGCGACGCGCCCGTGATGACCGAACTGACGTGCGGATTCGCGAGTGCCCACGCGATCGCGAGCTGGCCCGTGCTGCAGCCGAGCTCGGCCGCGATTCCGCCGAGCCGCTCGACGATATCGTTGGCCGCCTGATCGGTCAGGCGGTCACGCATCCAGTCGTAACCCTGCAACTGCGCGCGGCTGCCGGGCGGCACGCCGTTGCGATACTTGCCGGTGAGCAGGCCCGACGCCAGCGGGCTCCAGGTCGTGAGGCCGAGACCGTAATCCTCGTAGAGCCGCGCATATTCGTGCTCGACCCGCGTGCGGTGGAACAGGTTGTACTGCGGCTGTTCGACGACGGGCTTGCGCAGGTGATGCCGTTCGGCGATCTCGCATGCGGCACGGATTTCGTCGGCGCTCCATTCCGACGTGCCCCAGTACAGCGCCTTGCCGCGCGCGATCATGTCGCTCATTGCCCAGACGGTTTCCTCGATCGGCGTGTTCGGATCGGGGCGATGGCAATAGACGAGATCGACATAGTCGAGCTGGAGCCGGCGCAGCGAGCCGTCGATGGCGTTCAACAGGTATTTCCGGTTCAGCGTGTGATACTGGTTCGGCGCCTCGGCGAGCCCCCAGAAGAACTTCGTCGACACGATGTAGCTGACGCGCGGCCAGTCGAGCGACTTGAGCGCGTGGCCCATGATCTCCTCGGATTTGCCGCCGGCGTAGACCTCGGCGTTGTCGAAGAAATTGATGCCCGCGTCGCGTGCCGCGGCGAGGCATTCGCGCGCGACCCGCTGGTCGACCTGGTTGCCGTACGTGACCCAGGAGCCGAGCGAAAGCGCGCTGATCTGCAGGCCGGAGCGGCCTAGCCGTCGATAGTGCATGTGAATCTCCCGCGTGACGGAACCGACCTTAAGCTTAGACGTTTTGCGCGCGAACGGCGGGGCCGATCGTGCACAATGACGGCTGGCCCGCCGCGTCGCACCGGCGACGAATGCCGAAGGGGCGGGCGCGTACTTTTTCGATCCGATAACGGGAGGAGACGGACATGGCAGCAGATCTGAATGGCAAGACCGCAGTCGTCACGGGCGCCGCGAGCGGCATCGGCAAGGAAATCGCCCTCGAGCTCGCCAAGGCGGGCGCGGCCGTCGCGATCGCCGACCTGAACCAGGACGGCGCGAACGCGGTCGCCGACGAGATCAACAAGGCGGGCGGCAAGGCGATCGGCGTCGCGATGGACGTGACGAACGAGGATGCCGTGAACAGCGGCATCGACAAGGTTGCCGAGGCATTCGGCTCGGTCGACATCCTCGTGTCGAACGCCGGCATCCAGATCGTCAACCCGATCGAGAACTATTCGTTCTCCGACTGGAAGAAGATGCAGGCGATCCACGTCGACGGCGCATTCCTGACGACGAAGGCCGCGCTCAAGCACATGTACAAGGACGATCGCGGCGGCGTCGTGATCTACATGGGTTCGGTGCACTCGCACGAAGCGTCGCCGCTGAAGTCGGCGTACGTGACGGCCAAGCATGGCCTGCTGGGCCTCGCCCGCGTGCTGGCGAAGGAAGGCGCGAAGCACAACGTGCGCTCGCACGTCGTGTGTCCGGGCTTCGTGCGCACGCCGCTGGTCGACAAGCAGATTCCGGAGCAGGCCAAGGAGCTCGGCATCAGCGAAGAGGAAGTGGTGAAGAAGGTGATGCTCGGCAACACGGTCGACGGCGTGTTCACGACGGTGCAGGACGTCGCGCAGACGGTGCTGTTCCTGTCGGCGTTCCCGAGCGCCGCGCTCACGGGCCAGTCGCTCGTCGTCAGCCACGGCTGGTTCATGCAGTAACGCGGGGGCGGGCGGCATGGCCGCCTGCCGGGTAGGACGGCACAAAAAAACGCGCTCCGTGGAGCGCGTTTTTCATGTCGGAGGGCGGAGCCGTTGACGGCTGTCACCCGGTGCCGCGTTACTTCAGGACGGCCGCAATCGCGTTGGCGACCGCGTCGAGGTTGCGCGTGTTCAGCGCGGCAACGCAGATCCGGCCCGTGCCGACCGCATAGATGCCGAACTCGTCGCGCAGGCGATCGACTTGCGCCGAGGTCAGGCCCGAATACGAGAACATCCCGCGCTGTGCGTTGATGAAGCTGAAATCGCGATCGACGCCGCTCGCCTTCAGGCGCTCGACGAGACCGTTACGCATCGCGCGGATCCGATCGCGCATCTCGCCGAGTTCCTGCACCCACGAGGCGTGCAGTTCCGGCGACGCGAGCACGGCTGCGACGACGGCGCCGCCATGGGTCGGCGGGTTCGAGTAGTTCGTGCGGATCACGCGCTTCAGTTGCGACAGCACGCGCGTCGCTTCTTCCTTGCTCGACGTGATGATCGACAGCGCGCCGACGCGCTCGCCGTACAGCGAGAACGACTTCGAGAACGACGACGACACGAATGCGTTCAGGTCGGCCGCGGCAAACAGACGCACGGCGGCGGCATCGGCCTCGATGTTCTCGCCGAAGCCCTGGTACGCCATGTCGAGGAACGGCACGAGATTGCGCGCCTTCACGACGTCGACGACCTGTTGCCATTGCGCTTCGGTCAGGTCCACGCCGGTCGGGTTGTGGCAGCACGCGTGCAGCACGACGACCGTGCCGGCTTCGTAGCCGTTCAGCGCCGACAGCATGCCTTCGAAGTTCACGCCGTTGGTGGCCGCGTCGTAGTACGGGTACGCGACGACTTCGAAGCCGGCGGCTTCGAACAGCGCGCGGTGGTTTTCCCAGCTCGGATCGCTGATCGCGACCTTCACGTTCGGGTTCACGGTGCGCAGGAAGTCTGCACCGATCTTCAACGCGCCCGTGCCGCCCAGTGCCTGGGCCGTGACCACGCGGCCCGCCGCGATCAGCGGCGAGTCGTTGCCGAGCAGCAGCTTCTGCACGGCCGCATCGTAGGCGGCGATCCCGTCGATCGGCAGGTAGCCGCGCGGCAGGCCGGCCTCGACACGCGCCTGCTCGGCTTCCCGAACCGCGCGCAGCAGCGGAATCTTGCCGTCTTCGTTCGTGTACACGCCGACGCCGAGGTTGACCTTGGTCGGACGCGCATCGGCGTTGAAGGCTTCGTTCAGGCCCAGGATCGGGTCGCGGGGAGCAAGCTGGACAGCGGAGAAGAGCGACATGATGATTCGGCAGTAGTGAAAAGAGGGTCAGGCTTTCAGCCGGCAGGGCGGGCGCAGCGGACCGCGCGCCAACGGCACGGCGCCGGAAAGCGCAGCAGCCTGATATTGTAGCGAATTCGCGCCGGCGGGGGCGGCGAATCCGTCGCGATTCGCCGCCGAATCGCGATTTCGGGCGGCCGTGGCGCGTCAGGAGCCGACAGCAGTTCGCGCGGCCGCGAAGCGCTAGAATGCTTTCTTTGCCCTTGCTCCGGCCGCACTCCATGTCCGAACATCATGCCGAAGTCGGCGACGCGCTCGACGAATCCAAATTCGTCACCTTCGAAGGGTCGCCGTTCCAGCTGTACCAGCCGTATCTGCCCGCCGGCGACCAGCCGACCGCGATCGAGACGCTTGTCGAAGGCGTCGGCGACGGCCTTGCCTTCCAGACGCTGCTCGGCGTGACGGGGTCGGGCAAGACCTTCACGATGGCCAACACGATCGCGCGGCTCGGCCGCCCGGCGATCGTGTTCGCGCCGAACAAGACGCTCGCGGCCCAGCTCTATGCGGAGTTCCGCGAGTTCTTCCCGCGCAACGCGGTCGAGTACTTCGTCTCGTACTACGACTACTACCAGCCTGAGGCGTATGTGCCGCAGCGCGACCTGTTCATCGAGAAGGATTCGTCGATCAACGAGCACATCGAGCAGATGCGGCTGTCGGCGACCAAGAGCCTGATGGAGCGCCGCGACGTGGTGATCGTCGCGACGGTGTCGGCGATCTACGGTATCGGCAACCCGTCCGAATACCACCAGATGATCCTGACGCTGCGCACCGGCGACAAGCTCGGCCAGCGCGACGTGATCGCGCGGCTGATCGCGATGCAGTACACGCGCAACGAGCAGGATTTCCAGCGCGGCACGTTCCGCGTGCGCGGCGACACGATCGACATCTTCCCGGCCGAACACGCGGAAATGGCCGTACGCGTCGAGCTGTTCGACGACGAGGTCGAGACGCTGCACTTGTTCGACCCGCTGACGGGGCGCGTGCGGCAGAAGATTCCGCGCTTCACCGTGTATCCGTCGTCGCACTACGTGACGCCGCGCGACACCGTGATGCGGGCCGTCGAGACGATCAAGGAAGAATTGCGCGAACGCCTCGAGTTCTTCCATCGCGAGGGCAAGCTCGTCGAGGCGCAGCGTCTCGAGCAGCGCACGCGCTTCGATCTCGAGATGCTGCAGGAGCTCGGCTTCTGCAAGGGCATCGAGAACTACTCGCGGCATTTCTCGGGAGCGGCGCCCGGCGACCCGCCGCCGACGCTCGTCGACTACCTGCCGCCCGATGCGCTGATGCTGCTCGACGAATCGCACGTGCTGATCGGCCAGTTGAACGGGATGTACAACGGCGACCGCGCGCGCAAGGAAAACCTCGTCAATTACGGGTTCCGCCTGCCGTCGGCGCTCGACAACCGGCCGCTGAAGTTCCCCGAGTTCGAGCGCAAGATGCGCCAGGTCGTGTTCGTGTCGGCCACGCCGGCCGACTACGAGAAGCGCGTGACGGGGCAGATCGCCGAGCAGGTCGTGCGGCCGACGGGCCTCGTCGATCCGGAAATCGAGGTGCGGCCCGCGAGCACGCAGGTCGACGACGTGCTGACCGAGATCAACGCGCGCGTGAAGGCCGGCGAGCGTGTGCTGATCACCGTGCTGACGAAGCGCATGGCCGAGCAGCTCACGGAATTCCTGGCCGACCACGGCGTCAAGGTGCGCTACCTGCACAGCGACATCGACACGGTCGAGCGCGTCGAGATCATCCGGGACCTGCGGCTCGGCACGTTCGACGTGCTGGTCGGGATCAACCTGCTGCGCGAGGGCCTCGACATTCCGGAAGTGTCGCTCGTCGCGATCCTCGACGCGGACAAGGAAGGCTTCCTGCGCGCCGAGCGCTCGTTGATCCAGACGATCGGCCGTGCCGCGCGGAACGTGAACGGCAAGGCGATCCTCTACGCGGACAACATGACCGATTCGATGACGCGCGCGATCGGCGAGACCGAGCGGCGCCGCGCGAAGCAGATGGCCTACAACGAAAAGATGGGCATCACGCCGCGCGGCGTCGTGAAGCGCATCAAGGACATCATCGACGGCGTCTACAACGCCGACGACGCGCGTGCGGAGCTGAAAGAAGCGCAGCAGCGCGCGAAATTCGAGGACATGTCGGAAAAGCAACTCGCGAAGGAAATCAAGCGTCTCGAGAAGCAGATGGCCGATTACGCGAAGAACCTCGAATTCGAGAAGGCCGCCGCGACGCGCGACCAGCTTGCCGTGCTGCGCGAGCGCGTGTTCGGTGCGAACGTCGGCGACCACATCAGCGGCGGCCGGTAACTCTTTCCAAGCGTCACCGAAACCTTGCGGTAAAGCGCCTGTAAGCCTTGTCGGATCAGGGGTTTACGTGGCTCTTCGTTTGTTCCGAATCGGGTTCGGTGCTAAACTTCGCCATGATTGAGAATTGTTCGCATTAACGTTCTTCGTCGCGTTAGTGTTTCCAGCGGGCGGCCCCGGCGGCGGCCCGGGTGTCGTCAAGATAGTCAGACAAATAACAAGGAGTGTCCATGTTGGGTTCTTCGTTCATCCGCACGACGGTTGCGGTAGCGGCGGCGCTTGCCGCGATGTCGGCCTCGGCTGCCGAATATCCGATCGGCAAGCAGCAGATCCAGGGCGGCATGGAAATCGGCGCGGTGTACCTGCAGCCGATCACGATGGACCCGGAAGGGATGATGCGCAAGGCGTCGGATTCCGACATCCACCTCGAGGCCGACATCCATGCGGTCAAGAACAACCCGACGGGTTTCGCGGAGGGCGACTGGATGCCGTACCTGCAGGTCACGTACAAGCTGACGAAGCAGGGCGACACGAAGTGGAAGGCTGAAGGCGACCTGATGGGCATGGTCGCGAGCGACGGCCCGCACTATGGCGACAACGTGAAGCTGAACGGCCCCGGCAAGTATCACCTGACGATGGTCGTCAAGCCGCCGATGCAGTCGGGCCACATGGCATTCGGCCGCCACGTCGACAAGGAAACGGGCGTGGGTGCATGGTTCAAGCCCATCACGCTCGAGTACGACTTCCCGTTCGCCGGTATCGGCAAGAAGGGCGGTTACTGATCGGCAGCATCACGAACGGCGCGCTTCGGCGCGCCGTCGGCGTAGAGAACCCAGAATGAAAATTCCCCAGAAAATCGTTGCCGCGGCCGCTGCGCTGTGGCTTGCCGGCGCCGCACACGCGGCCGATCTGCCGACGTTCAAGCTCGAGATGACGGACGGCAAGCTGAATCCCGCCCGCATCGAGGTGCCGGCCGGCCAGCGTTTCAAGATCGAGATCAAGAACACCGGCAAGGGCGCCGCCGAATTCGAGAGCGTGCAGTTGCGCAAGGAGAAGGTGCTTGCACCGGGCGCCGATTCGTTCGTGGTCGTCGCTCCGCTGTCGCCGGGCGAATACAAGTTTTTCGACGATTTCCACCAGCAGGCACAGGGCGTGATCGTCGCGAAGTAACGCGTTTTATCTGCGTGCGGGCGTACGAGTCCCTTGCCCCGCGCGTCAGGAGGTATCGATGGGTCAGATCTTGTTCATCGTCTGGCGGGAGAGCGTCGAAGCGCTGCTCGTCGTCGGCATTCTCTATGCATGGCTGAAAAACGGCGACGACGACGCGCGCCGCGGCCTGCCTTTCCTGTGGGCTGGCGTCGGCGTCGGCTTGCTGATGGCCGTCGGCCTCGGCGCCGCGCTCGTCGGTTTCACCGAAGTGCTGTCCGGCGACGCGCAGGACTACTTCCAGACCGCGATGGTGCTGATCGCGTGCGTGCTGATCGTGCAGATGGTGCTGTGGATGCGCCGGCACGGCCGCACGCTGAAGCGCGACATGGAGCAATCGCTGCAGCAGAGCACGCGCGATTCGAACTGGTGGGGCGTCGCCGTGCTGGTCGCACTCGCGATCGCGCGTGAAGGCAGCGAGACCGTGATCTTCCTGTACGGTCTCGGTTTCGGCCAGTCGGGTCACGTCGACGGCAACCAGATGCTCGCGGTCCTGATCGGTCTCGGCCTGGCGTTCTTCACGTTCTACCTGCTGCAGCTCGGCGGCAAGTACTTCTCGTGGCGGCATTTCTTCCGTGTCACCGAAGTGATGCTGCTGTTCCTCGGCGCGGGCCTGTTCCAGACGGGTGTCGACAAGCTGATCGACAAGGAAATCCTGCCGCTTGGCATCTCGCAGGTGTGGGATACGTCCGCGATCCTCGATGACTCGGGCACGTTCGGCTCGCTCGTCGCGACGCTGACCGGCTATCGTGCGCATCCGGCACTGACCAACCTGGTCGCCTATGCGGTGTACTGGGCCGTCGTCTGGCTGCTGATGAAGCGCGCGAGCCGCCGTCCGGCCGTCGCCGCGGGCCGCGCGGCATGAGCGTGGTCGCCGCAGTCAAGCCGGGCTGGCTCGCACAGGCCGGCCAGTGGATGCAGCGCCACGGCGCGCTGATCCGCGGCATCCAGTGGATCGTCGTCGCGGTCTACGCGTTCCTGATCATCGTCCCGGCGGTGTTGCCGCTGCCGGACGATTCCGCGCATCTGTGGAGCAACCTCACGCTGATCGCGCAGTTCGCGTTCTGGGGCATCTGGTGGCCGTTCGTGCTGCTGTCGATGGTGATGCTCGGCCGCGTGTGGTGCGGCGTGCTGTGCCCGGAAGGCGCGCTCACCGAATACGCGAGCAAGTTCGGTCGCGGCGGCCCGATTCCGCGCTGGATCCGGTGGGGTGGCTGGCCGTTCGTCGCGTTCGGGATCACGACGATCTACGGGCAGATGGTGAGCGTGTACCAGTACCCGCTCGCGGTGCTGTTCGTGCTCGGCGGCTCGACCGTCGGCGCGATCGTGATCGGCTTGCTGTATGGCCGCGAGAAGCGCGTGTGGTGCAAGTACCTGTGCCCGGTGAACGGCGTCTTCGGGCTGCTCGCGCGGCTCGCGCCGATGCGCTACAAGGTCGACGAGGATGCATGGCGCCGATCGTACAAGAACGGCGAGCACGGCCATCGCGTGATTCCGATCAACTGCGCGCCGCTCGTGCCGTTGCGCAGCATGAAGGGGGCGGCGGCGTGCCATATGTGCGGCCGCTGCAGCGGGCATCGCGACGCGATCTCGCTGTCGTTGCGCTCGCCGTCCGACGAGGTCGTGAACCTCGGTGCGCAGCAGGCGAGCGCGTGGGACACCGCACTGATCCTGTACGGCCTGCTCGGTGTCGCGATCGGCGCGTTCCACTGGACCGTCAGCCCGTGGTTCGTGCAGATCAAGCAATGGCTCGCGGGCTGGCTGATCGACCGTGACATCACGTGGCCGCTCGAAACGAATGCGCCGTGGTTCCTGCTCACGCACTATCCGGATCGCAACGACGTGTTCTCCTGGCTCGACGGCGGGCTGATCGTCAGCTACATCGTCGGCACGGGGCTCGTGTACGGCACGGCGCTGCTGATATTGCTGGGCGGCGCCACGCTGATGCTCGGCCGCTTCGATCGCGTGCGGCTGCATCATCTCGCGCAGGCACTGATCCCGATCGCGGGAGCGGGCGTGTTCCTCGGCCTGTCGGCCACGACGCTGTCGCTGTTGCGCGCCGAGCATGTGCCGCTCGGGTGGGCGACCGACGTGCGCATCGCGATCCTGGTCGGCGCCAATGCATGGAGCGCGTGGCTCGCATGGAAAGTGACGGGGCGCTATGCGGCGTGGCCGCGCCGGCTCGCGGCATTCGCGTGGTTCGCCGTCGGGTTGGCGGTCGTCGACAGTGCGTGGTGGCTGATGTTCTGGGGTTTCTGACGGGTTTTGCATGCGGCTTCGGCGGCATGCATCAGCGTATCGACGCAGGTGGACAGCATGCCTTCTGCATCGACCGCGCTAACAAAAAAGCGGCACGTCCTTCGACGTGCCGCTTTTTTTCACCCTTGTGCGAGAACCAAAAAAGTGGCTTGGCTTGCTGCAACGGCTGCTTGAGTGTGTTTGCACGAAGGGGTCTAGATCTCGCGTGCAAGCCGTTACGCTGGCTACTGCCCAACACCTCTCAGGGAGGTGGTCCCCACAATACTCTGTCTTACTTCGTCAGGATCAGTTTGCCGAGCCGCGTGGCACGCAACTGATACGTCTCTCCGTTGTGCGCGATGCTGATGTGGCTGTGGCCCTGCAACAGCGCGTCGCTATTTACGACCCGCGTGCCTGTGTCGCGGTTGCCGGCCGGTTTCGCCGGCGTGGTGACCGCTGCCGTCTTCTGGCGGCTGCTGGCTGCGGTGCCGGTCGTGCGGCGCAGGGTCAGCGTGGTCGGGCGCATGGTGTCGGTCATTCGGTTTGATCGGTGACTGTCGATACGATGGAATGAATTCTAAATGATAACTATTCCCATTTACAAAAACTCTTTATCGATCGAAACATCAGACTTGATAGCTTGAATCAAAAGGCGGCCCGCAGGCCGCCGCCGCGGTCAGTGCAGCGGATCGGGGTCCTTGCGGCCCTGCGCGTATTCGCGGATCAGGCGCACCGTGTCGATGTCCGACGTGCGGTAGGCCTCCTTGACGATCCCGTGCGTCTGCCGCGCATCTTCGCTGTCGTCGGTGACGGTCAGCGTGGTGCGGTACTCGAAACGCAGGAACAGCGCGTGGTCGTCGCGTTCCTCGATCGTCATCGTCAGCGAGCCGCCGATCTCGCCATCGGCCGCGCGGATGTCGTAGCGAACCTGCTGGTTCGGCGTGAACGTGACGTGATCGCGCACGGTCGCATGGCCGTAGTGCAACTCACGTTCGAGCGTCGTGTCCGTCCGTTCGAGGACGACGCAGCTGTCGAGGCCGAGTACGAACAGTTGCGGCTGTTCGGCGCGCAGCACGAGGCCCTCCCAGAGCTGGTCGCGGGTGAGGGTCGGCACGGCCGGATCGTCGGAATTGATCTGGATCAGGTGTTCGAAGTTCAAGGGGACGGGTTCCTTCTGGGTGGCGGGCAGCCACATGGTTCAAGAAGTTATTGTGACGCAAAACCACCGGTTTCGCGGCACCTGCCGCCCCGATCGGGCGTCATGCGTCGATGCGGCCCATGCGGCCCGTCTGGTAGTCGACGACGGCTTGCCGGATCTCTTCCTCCGTATTCATCACGAACGGGCCGTAGCGGACGATCGGCTCGTTGAGCGGCACGCCGCCGATCAGCAGCAGGTCGAGCGGCGTGTCGCCGGCGGCGAACGCGACCGTGTCGCCGTCGTCGCCGTAGACGATCATGTGCCGGGCGTCGACAGCCTGCCTGTCGGGCCCGTAGAGCCCCGTTCCGTCGATCGGATAGGCGAACACGCGATAACCGGCCGGCACGGGCTGCGTGACCGTTGCGCCGGGCTCCAGCGTGAAATGCTGGTAGAGGATCGGCGTGCGCGTCTCGATCGCCGCCTGGACGCCGAACGCTTCGCCGGCGATCACGCGTACGTGCACGCGGCCGTCCGGCGATGTCGCGGTCGGGATGCGGTCGGCCGGGATCTCCTGGTAGCGCGGCGCGATCATCTTGTCGCGGCGCGGCAGGTTGACCCACAGCTGGAAGCCGTGCGAGCGGCCGCCCGCCTGTGCGAACGCGGGATCGGGCATCTCGCTGTGCACGACGCCGGCGCCGGCCGTCATCCACTGGACGTCGCCGGGGCCGAGCGTGCCGGCGTGGCCGGACGAGTCGCGATGGCGGAAGCGGCCGTCGAGCGCATACGTCACGGTTTCGAAGCCGCGATGCGGATGGTCGGGCGCGCCCACGGCTTCGCCGGGGCCGTAGTCGACGGGGCCCATTTCATCGAGCAGCAGGAACGGATCGAAGTCCATCAGCAATCGGGTCGGGAACGGACGGTGAACCACGAACCCGCCGCCTTCGGTGGTGCGAAGCGCGGGGTAGGTACGGTCAAGCGAGCGAGCGGTCGTCATGAGGAAGCCCTCGAGATCATCGGAATAGCGTCATTTCTGAAACATAGCGCTATTATATTGGGCGCTTTACCGTTCGATTTGCGGTGGTTCGCAATGGATTGTTCTGAAATTGGAACGATGAGATGAATATCGATGCACATAACCTGAACGACCTGATGTACTTTTCCCAGGTCGTCGAACATGGCGGTTTCTCGGCCGCGGAGCGCGTGCTGGGCATCTCGAAATCGCGCTTGTCGCGGCGCCTGACCGAACTCGAGGCGGCGCTCGGCGTGCGCCTGCTGCAGCGCTCGACGCGCAAGCTCGCGCTGACCGAGGCGGGCGAGCTGTTCTACCAGCATTGCCAGGCGATGCTGGCCGAAGCGCAGGCCGCGATGAACGCGGTGCAGCAATTGCGCGCGTCGCCGCGCGGTTCGGTGCGGGTCAGCGTGCCCGTCACGCTGTCGCAGACGATGCTGTCGCGCATCCTGCCCGAATTCCTGCGCCGCTATCCCGAGGTGAAGGTGCACGTCCGCGTGACGAATCGCGTGATCGACCTGTTCGAGGATTCGATCGACGTCGCGCTGCGCGTACGCTCGGAACCGCCGCAGAACGCCAACATCGTCGTGCGGCCGCTGTGGCGCACGGAACAGATGCTGGTCGGCGCGCCGAGCCTGCTGAGCCAGAATGCGCCGCCGCTGGTGCCGGACGACCTGACCGGTTTCGAGACGCTCGATACGCCGAGCGTCGACGGGCGGCACGTGTTCAACCTGATCGCGCCGGACGGCATGCGTCACGTGCACGAGCATGACCCGCGGCTCGTGACGGCCGACCTGATGACGATCCGCGAGGCCGTGCTCGACGGCCTCGGCATCGCGGCGCTGCCGGAGATGATGTACGGCAACGCGCTGCGTGCGGGGCAGCTGTCACCCGTGATGCCGGGCTGGACGCTGCCGGTGCCGCAACTGTATGCGGTGTTCGTGTCGCGGCAGGGGATGCCGCCCGCGGTGCGCGCGTTCGTCGACTACCTGGTCGAGAAGCTCGATCATGGCGCGTACAAGGAGCCCGGCTGCCCCGAGCGCGCGAAGAAGGAAGCGGCGGCCGATGTTTCGGCGACCTGAACACAGCGTGCACGACGACGCAAATTTGTTTTGTCATTGAAGCGTCGCCTGCAATCGCAAGTTTCAATCGCTGGAACCTTGAATGCGTGCGCGTGCGGGCCTATATTGAAATCCCATTTCGTGAAGGAAGTTCTGAGCGAAATCAGGTGGCCGCATATATTGTGAGCCAGATAGGGCAGAACGCGCAGTCCGTGCAGACCACGGCAGAGTCGCATTTGCGTTGCTCGAGGCGTAACCGATACCGCCGAAGAGCCCGCCGCCCGAAGGCGCCCGCGTGCGCATGAAAAAAGGCCTTCATCTGGCGATGAAGGCCTTTTACTTTGTGGGCGGCCGGCGAGGTGTGGCCGGCTAGGTGCGGCCGGCGAGGTGCCTGCGATGCGTTATCGCGAGACGGGCGCGTGTTACTTCGCTTTCGCGCCCGGCTCCGTGACGAAGCCGAGCTTCGTCAGGCCGCCGGCCTGCGCATCCGACATCACTTCCGCGACGTGCTCGTATGCCACCTTGCGATCCGCACGCAGGTGCAACTCGGGCTGCGGCGTGCGTTTCGCGGCTTCCGCGATGCGAGCCTGCAACTGTTCGCGCGTGACCGTGTGGTCGTCCCACAGGATCGTGCCGTCGCCCTGGATCGCGACGTCGACCGTCTGCGGTTTTTCGTCGACGGGCTGGCTGCTGGCGTGCGGCAGGTCGATCTTCACCGCATGCTGCATCGCCGGGATCGTCACGAGGAAAATAATCAGGAGTACGAGCATGACGTCGACGAGCGGCGTCATGTTGATCTCGCTCATCACTGCATCGTCGTCATCGTCGCTGAAACCGGTGTTCATGGCCATGGTTCACCTCGTCTCAGCTGGCGCGCGTCGCGAGACGCAGGCCGTCGCGCGTCGACGACGATGCGAGCTTCGCGCCCGTCACGAAGTACGCGTGCAGGCCGTGCGCGAAGCGGCGCAGCTTGCTGACGACACCCTTGTTCGCGCGCGTCAGCGCGTTGTAGCCGAGCACGGCCGGGATCGCGACGAACAGGCCGAAGGCCGTCATGATCAGCGATTCGCCGACCGGGCCGGCGACCTGGTCGATCGACGTCTGGCCGGTTGCGCCGATGGCGAGCAGCGCGTGGTAGATCCCCCAGACCGTGCCGAACAGGCCGACGAACGGTGCCGTGCTGCCGACCGACGCGAGGATCGCGAGGCCGCTCTGCATGCGCGAGATGCCTTCGTCCATCGTGTCCTTCAGGCAGCGCGTGACCCAGTCCGACACGTCCATGCGATCGTGCAGGTGCGGTTGCGTCTGGTGGTGGTGGTCGGCGGCTTCCTTGCCCGACAGCGCGAGCGCGAGGAACGGGTTGTCGTTCGGCGTCGATGCGGCGAGACCGAGCTTCTTGATGCCGTCGTCGAAATTGTCCGAATGCCAGAATGCCTGTTCGGCATTCTTCGTGAGACGGTTCAGGCGGATCACGTTCCAGCCCTTGATGACGATCACGATCCACGACAGGACCGACATCACGAGCAGCGTGATCGCGATGGCGCGCGTGACGAAATCACCTTGCGCCCAGACGTGCGCGATACCGTAGCTTTGCATTTTCTTGTTTCCTTTGAATCTTCCGGATGAGGCAGGTTAGTCGGTGAGCCCGAAGCTGTAGGGCTGTGTGCGGGCGGCGCGGATCGCCTGGCCGTTCTCGATGTACGGACGGCAGGTGGTCGAGCGCATCGCGTCGAGTGCGGCGTCGTCGAGGCGCGGGTAGCCGCTGCTCTTCTGCAGGTCGATGCTTTCGATCTTGCCGGTCACGCCGACGACGAAGTGAACGTAGGCCGTACCCGATTCGCCGCGTCGGCGCGACATCGACGGGTAGTCGGGCTTCACGAAGTTGCATTGGAGCGTCGGCACGTTCTTCGGCGCGCTGACCTGCATCGTTTCGCGCGCCGGGCCGGGGGCGGCGGCCGGGGCCGCGGGGGCGGGCGCGGCCGGCGCGGGCGTCGGATCGGCGGCCGGCGCCGGGGTGGGCGACGGGGCCGGCGATTGCGCAACCGGTTGAGGTGTCGGCTTCGCCGCTTTCTGCACCGGCTTCGGCTCGACCTTCGGCTTCACGCGCGGCACGGGCTTCGGCGGCGCGGGCTGCGGGATCGATTCGGCCGCAACCTGCTGCGCGATCGGGGCAGGCGTGATGAGCTGCGCGGTGATCGTCTGGACCTCGACCGATTTCGGCGGCGGCGCGTTGCGATGGAGCCAGGCGGCCGTCAGCATGATCGCGTGTGCGGCAAGCACACCGACCGCGACGACGATCACTCGGGAATTCATACGTGGTGCAGCCGGCATGGCGCCGGCAGGAGCGAGATGCGAAGCCTGCATGTTAGCTTGAAAGAACGATGTCGCACCCGGGGCGCGGCGGGTGAATCGGCATCACTTGCGGAAGATCAGCAGCGAGATGCAAACGGTGGTCACAAATCCGATCAGCAATTCCATGACAGGCTCCTTGGCAGGTAAGCCGCTGGCTCGCGCAGACGGTGGCTTGCTGACGGTCAAAACAAAAAATGCGGCCTGGGCCGCATGTGCACGCTCGGCGCCGCTCAGGCTGCCTTGCGTTCGTAGAACGTGACCGGGATCGGGTGAGCGTGATGCTCGACACCGCACCGGCTTGCGCAGACGCCTTGCTCGGCCATGAGGTCGCGTACGGACTCCTCGCACTTGCCGCAGCACGTGGCCACGCCGAGTTCGAACTGGAGTTCATCGAAAGAGTGGACGCCCTCGGCGAGGGACGCGCGAATCTTGCGATCGGAAACAGACTTGCACACGCAGACGATCATGATGAGTTGCGATAGCTAACGTTAATGCGAATTATTATCATTAATTTTGCAGACGTTGACAAGCCTGGGTCCGGCTTTTTTTAAGGTCATCGGACCCTTGAAACGGCTGGGGCGGCGGAACTGCGGCGGGAGCGGGCCTGCGGGCCCGCGTCAGGCGGTCGCGCAGGCGCGCGCGTTCGGCGAGGAAATGGTGACGGATTCGACCGGCGCATCGAGGCCGAGCAGCGTCGACGCGAGGGCGCGCAGTTGCACGCCGTCGCTCGTCGAGCAGAAGCGGGGCGGCGCGGCCTGGGTGCCGGCCGGCGCGCGCAGGCCGCGTTCGTCGAGCACCCGGGCGAGCTGGCGCGCGATGGCGTCGCTCGTGTCGACGATCGTCAGGCGATCGCCAACAAGGTCACGAATCGTTTCCGTGAAGAACGGGTAGTGCGTGCAGCCGAGCACCAGCGTATCGGCGCCGTCGTCGAGCATCGGCTGCAGGTAACGCTCGAGCAACGCACGTAGGGCGGGTGAGTTCGTGTCGCCGCGTTCGATCGCCTCGACGAGCCCGTGGCCGGGCTGGCAGATGAAGCGGCGGCCGGCGCCGTAGCGATCCAGCAGCGCCCGGAAGCGCGGGCTGTTCAGTGTCGATTGCGTGGCGAGGACACCGGCGACGCCGGTCGCGGACAGCGCGGCGGCCGGCTTGATGCCCGGCTCGACGCCGACGAGCGGAATCGCCAGGCGTTCGCGGATGGCCGCGATCGCACGTGCGGTTGCCGTGTTGCACGCGATGACGAGCGCCTTCGCGCCTTCGCGCGCGAGCCATTCGCCGATCGCCAGCGTGCGCTCGGTAATGAACGCTTCGTCGCGCGGGCCATACGGCGCGTGATGCGAATCGGCGACGTAGACGAACGATTCCCCGGGCAGGTGCGCACGCACGGCGCGCAGCACCGACAGGCCGCCGAGCCCCGAGTCGAAGATGCCGACAGGGGCGGCGGGGCGGACCCCGGAGGCGACTGGCTGGTGCGTCATCGTCATGCGGACGGCAAGGTGGCGATGCGGCCGGTTACTCGGCCGAGCCCATCATCGTTTGCTGGTAGTTCTGCAGGCCGACCTTGCCGATCAGGTCGATCTGCGTTTCCAGCCAGTCGATGTGTTCTTCGGTGTCGTCGAGGATC
This sequence comes from Burkholderia sp. YHN3-13, assembly GCF_055810675.1. Classification (NCBI taxonomy): domain Bacteria; kingdom Pseudomonadati; phylum Pseudomonadota; class Betaproteobacteria; order Burkholderiales; family Burkholderiaceae; genus Burkholderia; species Burkholderia sp. YHN3-13. Next base: position 18,774 of record NZ_JBVVNQ010000027.1, read on the forward strand.
TTTTCGAAGATCTCGCGCGACACGTAGTCGCGAACCGATTCGCAGTAGGCGATCGCTTCCTTGCAGGTGGACTGCGAGATCTGCTCGAGCTTCAGGTCGCACTTCAGGATCTCTTCGGTTTCCTCGCCGACGAGCAGCTTGTGCAGGTCCTGCAGGTTCGGCAGGCCGTCGAGCATGAACACGCGCTCGATCAGCCAGTCGGCGTGCTTCATCTCGCCGATCGACTCGTCGTACTCGTGCTTGCCGAGCTTGTCGAGACCCCAGTGCTTGTACATGCGGGCATGCAGGAAGTACTGGTTGATCGCCGTGAGTTCGTTCTTCAGTTGGGCGTTCAGGTATTCGATGACTTTCTTGTCGCCTTGCATGGCTGTTCCTTGTTCAGTGGGGCTTCAGAAACCGAACGATAATCGCTCGAACGAGAAAAGCCAAGCCTCGAAGCCTTATCTGGCCTGCCTTTTGCGTGTAATGAGAATCAGCCTCGAACAACCGGCCGTACACAATAATGAGAACGAGAAGCAAAAAGGCCGGACGTCCGTCCGGCCTTTCGTTCGATCGCCCTTAAGCGGTAGCGACCGGGATCTTGCCGATCTTCGCCTGCCACTCCTTCGGACCGGTCTGGTGCACCGACGTGCCCGACGAATCGACGGCGACCGTCACCGGCATGTCCTGCACGTCGAACTCGTAGATCGCTTCCATGCCGAGGTCTTCGAACGCGAGCACCTTCGCGCCGCGGATCGCCTTCGACACGAGGTAGGCCGCCCCGCCGACCGCCATCAGGTACGCAGCCTTGTGCTTCTTGATCGCATCGATCGCGACCGGGCCGCGCTCGGCCTTGCCGACCATCGAGATCAGGCCCGTCTGCGCGAGCATCGTCTCGGTGAACTTGTCCATGCGCGTGGCCGTCGTCGGGCCGGCCGGGCCGACCACTTCGTCACGCACCGGATCGACCGGGCCGACGTAGTAGATCACGCGGTTCGTGAAGTCGACCGGCAGCTTCTCGCCCTTCGCGAGCATGTCGGCGATGCGCTTGTGCGCGGCGTCGCGGCCGGTGAGCATCTTGCCCGACAGCAGCAGCGTCTGGCCCGGCGTCCAGCTCGCGACTTCTTCCGGCGTCAGCGTGTTCAGGTCGACGCGCTTGCTCGTTTCCGTGTTCGGCTCCCACTGCACCTTCGGCCAGGCGTCGAGCGACGGCGCTTCGAGCTTGGCCGGGCCCGACCCGTCGAGCACGAAGTGCGCGTGGCGCGTGGCCGCGCAGTTCGGGATCAGCGCGACCGGCTTCGAGGCCGCGTGCGTCGGTGCCGCCATGATCTTCACGTCCAGCACGGTCGCGAGACCGCCGAGGCCCTGCGCGCCGATACCGAGCGCGTTGACCTTCTCGTGCAGTTCGACGCGCAGTTCCTCGACCCAGTCCTTCGGGCCGCGCGCGATGATTTCCTGGATGTCGATCGGCTCCATCAGCGATTCCTTCGCCATCAGCATCGCCTTCTCGGCCGTGCCGCCGATGCCGATCCCGAGCATGCCCGGCGGGCACCAGCCCGCGCCCATCGTCGGGACCGTCTTCAGCACCCAGTCGACGATCGAATCGGACGGATTGAGCATCACGAACTTCGACTTGTTCTCCGAGCCGCCGCCCTTCGCCGCGACCTGCACGTCGACCTTGTCGCCCGGCACGATCTCGTAGTGGATCACGGCCGGCGTGTTGTCCTTCGTGTTCTTGCGGGCGCCTTCCGGCGGATTGACGATCGACGCGCGCAGCACGTTGTCCGGGTGCGTGTAACCGCGGCGCACGCCTTCGTTGATCATGTCGGTGAGGCCCATCGTCGCGCCGTCCCAGCGCACGTCCATGCCGACCTTCACGAAGATCGTTACGATGCCGGTGTCCTGGCAGATCGGGCGCTTGCCTTCCGCGCACATGCGGCTGTTCGTGAGGATCTGCGCGATCGCATCCTTCGCGGCCGGGCTCTCTTCCAGCTCGTACGCGCGGCCGAGGGCCTGGATGTAGTCGAGCGGGTGGTAGTAGCTGATGTACTGCAGCGAATCCGCGATGCTCTGGATCAGGTCTTCCTGTTTGATGACGGTCATGGCTGAGACTCTGTGGGGACAGTGGGGAATGCGTTTATGCGTTGGCGGCTGCTTCGGCCGGCTTGCGGGACGCGGGCACGGCGCTCGCGTGCGGCGCGTGCGTCTCGTGGAAATGGGCCGGGTGCGTGTGCGTCGTCAGGCGGTCGACCCACGCCATCACGAGCGCCGACACGAGGAACGACACGTGGATGATCACCTGCCACATGATCGCGTGCGTCGTGTGCTGGTCGGGGTTGATGAAGGTCTTCAGCAGGTGGATCGACGAAATGCTGATCAGCGCCATCGACAGCTTGACCTTCAGCACGCCCGCGTTCACGTGGTCGAGCCATTCGGGTTCGTCGGGGTGGCCCTCGATGCCGAGGCGCGACACGAACGTTTCGTATCCGCCGACGATCACCATGATCAGCAGGTTCGAGATCATCACCACGTCGATCAGGCCGAGCACCGCGAGCATCACGCTGATCTCGTCGAGACCGGCCGCATGCGACAGCAGGTGCCAGACTTCCTTCAGGAACAGGAACACGTAGACGGCCTGCGCGACGATCAGGCCGAGGTAAAGCGGAACCTGGAGCCAGCGGCTCATGAAAATCAGCGCGGGAAGCGGGCGAAGCGGGCGGCGGGCCGGGTGGCCGGGCGAATGCGGGGCGGACATGATGGAGGTACGGGCGCGGTGCGCAGGTATCGGGGGTAATCTTGAAAAGGCGCGCTATTGTAACGCGTCGGCCGGCGCGACTGCAGCGACGCGCCGGGTCTGCCGGGGACGGATCAGGACGCGGCGGCCGGCACGCGTTTCACGCGCAGGCTCGCGAGCACGATGCCGGTGACCACGCAGGCGAGCGCGACGCCGTGTGCGAGCGTCGGGCGCTCGCCGAGGAACGCGATGCCGTATGCGGCCGCGGCGATCGGCAGCACCGCGCTGAACACGCCGGCGAGGCTGCCCGGCACGTGCCGGATGCCTTTCATCCACAGCCAGAACGAGAAGATGCTGGCCGACAGGCCATACCAGACGACGAGCGCCCAGGTGCCGGCCGGCACGCTCGCGTAATCGAAATGCCACAGCGCGGTCGCGCCGAGCGGCAGCATCAGGAACAGGCCGAACAGGTGCGTGTACGCGCAGATGTCGATCGGCGCGAGCGTCTGCGTGAGCCGGCGCGACAGGATCACGTAGATCGATTCGCAGCACACGGCGCCGAGGATCAGCAGGTTGCCGGTCAGCGAGCCGGACGCGTCGCCGTGGCCGTCATGCCCGGCCGCGCCGCCGTTGGCGAGGTTGATCGTGACGACGCCGGCGATCGCGAGCGCGATCGACAAGAGCGCACGGCCGTTCGGTTTTTCACGCAGGATCAGCCATGCGAACAGCGCGACGATCGCCGGGATCGTGCTCGTGATCACGCCGGCCGCGACCGCGCTCGTGCGCTGCACGCCGTTGAGCATCAGCAGCGTAAACATGAAGGTGCCGAAGAACGCCTGCAGGAACAGGTTCAGCCATTCGCCGCGCTTGACCGCGCGCATCTTCACGGGGCTGAACAGCGGCCACAGGACGGCGATCGCGATCACGAAGCGCAGCGTGGCGAGGATCGCGACGGGAACGAATGCGACGATAGATTTACCGATACCGACGTTGCTGCCGACGAACAGCATCGACAGGATGAGGAAGAGGGCGTAGCGATTCAAGCTGGAATCCGGAAGGCGAGTTCAGTTAGGATTGTAGGGTCGCGGTTGTAACAGCGTAAAGCCGACCGTCATGCGGTGCCGCCCGGTGTGCGAAACGGCCATGCCGCGTAAGTGACGGGTAAGTTCGGGCGCTTATCGTGGAAACCGTCGGGCCGCCCGTTCACGTTCGCGTGATGTGGTGCGGTGCAGCATCGTGCGCAGCCTTCGTGGCCGCGTGCGGGTGGGTAGGAGACAGCGGCGCGCATGCGCCGGCCAAGACACGTGCGGCGCGCACGATCGCGCCGCCAGAGGATTCATGTTCACCAAGGGGTAGTCGATGTCTGCGATTGAATCGGTTCTTCACGAAACCCGTCAGTTCCCGCCGCCCGCGGCGCTCGAGAAGGCGGCGACCATTTCCGGCATGCCGGCCTATCGCGCGCTCGCCGCCGAGGCCGAGCAGGATTACGAAGGCTTCTGGGCGCGTCTCGCGCGCGAGGGCCTCACGTGGCACAAGCCGTTCTCGAAGGTGCTCGACGAGAGCAATGCGCCGTTCTACAAGTGGTTCGACGACGGCGAGCTGAACGCGTCGTACAACTGTCTCGACCGTCACGTCGAAGCCGGCAACGGCGAGCGCGTCGCGGTGATCTTCGAGGCCGACGACGGCACCGTCACGCGCGTCACCTATGCGGATCTGCTGGCGCGCGTGTCGCGCTTCGCGAATGCGCTGAAGAAACGCGGGATCGGCAAGGGCGACCGCGTCGTCATCTATATTCCGATGTCGATCGAAGGCATCGTCGCGATGCAGGCGTGCGCGCGCATCGGCGCGACGCACTCGGTCGTGTTCGGCGGCTTCTCCGCGAAATCGCTGAACGAGCGGCTCGTCGACGTCGGCGCGGTCGCGCTGATCACGGCCGACGAGCAGGCGCGCGGCGGCAAGACGCTGCCGCTCAAGAGCATTGCCGACGAGGCGCTCGCGCTGGGCGGCTGCGAAGCGGTGAAGAGCGTGATCGTCTATCGCCGCACCGGCGGCAAGATCGACTGGCATGCCGGCCGCGACCTGTGGATGCACGAACTGACCGACGGCGAGTCCGACACCTGCGAGCCGGAATGGGTCGGCGCCGAGCACCCGCTGTTCATCCTGTATACGTCGGGCTCGACCGGCAAGCCGAAGGGCGTGCAGCACAGCACGGGCGGCTACCTGCTGTGGGCCGCGCAGACGATGAAGTGGACCTTCGACTGGAAACCGACCGACGTGTTCTGGTGCACGGCCGACATCGGCTGGGTCACGGGCCACACGTACATCACGTACGGCCCGCTCGCATGCGGCGGCACGCAGGTCGTGTTCGAAGGCGTGCCGACCTACCCGGACGCCGGCCGCTTCTGGAAGATGATCGGCGATCACAAGGTCACCGTGTTCTACACCGCGCCGACCGCGATCCGTTCGCTGATCAAGGCGGCCGAAGCCGACGACAAGGTGCATCCGAAGAGCTACGACCTGTCGAGCCTGCGCATCATCGGCACGGTCGGCGAGCCGATCAATCCGGAAGCGTGGATGTGGTATCACAAGCACGTCGGCCAGGAGCGCTGCCCGATCGTCGATACGTGGTGGCAAACCGAAACCGGCGGCCACATGATCACGCCGCTGCCGGGCGCGACGCCGACCGTGCCCGGTTCGTGCACGCTGCCGCTGCCGGGCATCATGGCCGCGGTGGTCGACGAGACGGGCCAGGACGTGCCGAACGGGCAGGGCGGCATCCTCGTCGTCAAGCGCCCGTGGCCCGCGATGATCCGCACGATCTGGGGCGACCCGGAACGCTTCAAGAAGAGCTACTACCCGGAAGAACTCGGCGGCACGTTGTACCTTGCCGGCGACGGCACCGTGCGCGACAAGGACACCGGCTACTTCACGATCATGGGCCGGATCGACGACGTGCTGAACGTGTCGGGTCACCGGCTCGGCACGATGGAGATCGAATCGGCGCTGGTCTCGCACGAGCTCGTGGCCGAGGCCGCCGTGGTCGGCCGCCCGGACGACACGACGGGCGAGGCGGTCGTCGCGTTCGTCGTGCTCAAGCGTGCGCGTCCGGAAGGCGACGAAGCCGCGGCGCTCGCGAAGACGCTGCGCGACTGGGTCGGCAAGCAGATCGGGCCGATCGCGAAGCCGAAGGACATCCGCTTCGGCGACAACCTGCCGAAGACGCGTTCGGGCAAGATCATGCGGCGCCTGCTGCGCTCGCTCGCGAAGGGCGAGGCGATCACGCAGGATACGTCCACGCTCGAGAATCCGGCCATCCTCGAGCAGCTCGCCGAAGTGCGCTGATCGTACCGGCTGCGCGTCTCGCGCACGAGCCCCTGCGCGGCAATCCCGATTGCCCGCGCAGGGGCTTTTTGCTACATAACGGCATGACTGTTCCGACCCGTTCGGCGCCTGCGGCGCCACCGCCCGTTCCCGAGCCGCTCGCGCGTGCCCACGCGCGCTACTGGCGCTTCAACGTCGCGCTGATCGCGGTGCTGATGGCGATCGGTTTCGCGGTGTCGTTCATCGTGCCGTTCTTCGGGCCCGCGCTCGCCGCGGTCCGTTTCGCCGGCTTCAGCCTGCCGTTCTATGTCGGCGCGCAGGGCGCGATTCTCGTGTACCTCGTGCTGATCGTCGTCTACATCGGGCTGATGCAGCGCGCGGACCGCACGCTGCGCCGCGCGTACGACGATCATGCGGCGCGCTCCGGCATCGCGAACGGCGGCGGGCGCTGACCCATGCTGACGCATCGACTGATCCGCGCATACGCGCTCTATACGCTGGGGTTTCTCGGGTTCGTGCTGCTGATGTGGCGGATCGAGCGCGCGACCGGTTCGGGCGTCTGGATCGGCTATGTGTTCCTGTTCGTGCCGATCGCCGTGTATGCGGTGATCGGGCTGCTGTCGCGCACGTCCGATCTCGTCGAGTACTACGTGGCCGGGCGGCGCGTGCCGTCCGCGTTCAACGGGATGGCGACGGCGGCCGACTGGCTGTCGGCCGCGTCGTTCATCGGCCTGGCCGGCTCGCTCTACGCGACCGGCTACGACGCGCTCGCGTACATGATGGGCTGGACGGGCGGCTTCTGCCTCGTCGCGTTCCTGCTCGCGCCGTATGTGCGCAAGCTCGCGCGCTACACGATTCCCGATTTTCTCGGCACGCGCTTCTCGAGCACGGCCGTGCGCGCGCTCGCGGCCGGCGCGGCGATCCTGTGTTCGTTCGTGTATCTGGTCGCGCAGATCCAGGGGATCGGCCTGATCGCGACGCGCTTCATCGGCGTCGATTTCGCGATCGGGATCTTCTGCGGGCTCGCCGGCATTCTCGTGTGCTCGTTTCTCGGCGGGATGCGTGCGGTCACGTGGACGCAGGTCGCGCAGTACATCATCCTGATCAGCGCGATCCTGATCCCGGTGTCGCTGATCGCGATGAAGAACGGGCTCGGACCCGTGCCGCAATTCAATTACGGCAAGCTGATGGAGCGCGTCGCGGCGCGCGAGGCGCAGGTGCGCGAGGCGTCCGACGAGCAGCGGGTACGCGACGCGTACCGCCGGCAGGCCGCGGAGATCCAGACGCGGCTCGACCGGCTGCCGTCGTCGTATGCGGACGCGCGCCGGCATCTGGTCGACCAACTGGCCGACCTGCGACGCCATAACGGGCCGCTGCGCGAGATCAGCCTGCGCGAGCGCGAACTGGCGGACTTCCCGCGCGACCCGGCAGCGGCGCGCGTCGCGTGGACGCAGGCGCGCGACGACCTGCTGGCGCGCGCCGAGCCGCCCGTGCCGATGCACGAGCCGTTTCCGGCTGCAAGCGACGACGAACGCAAGCCGCGCGAGCGCAATTTTCTCGCGCTGCTGCTGTGCCTGTCGCTCGGCACCGCGAGCCTGCCGCACATCCTGACGCGCTACAACACGACGACCTCCGTCGCATCGGCACGACGCTCGGTCGGCTGGACGCTGTTCTTCATCGCGCTGTTCTACCTGAGCGTGCCGGTGCTCGCGGTGCTGATCAAGTACGAGATCCTTGCGAACCTCGTCGGACGGCCGTTCGCGGAATTGCCGGCGTGGGTCACGCAATGGCATCACTTCGAACCGGACCTGATCAGCGTCGTCGAGGTGATTCGCGACGGGATCGTGCACTGGTCGGAAATCCAGATGCAGCCGGACATGGTCGTGCTGGCCGCGCCGGAGATCGCGGGGTTACCGTACGTCGTGTCGGGGCTGATCGCGGCCGGTGCGCTGGCCGCGGCGCTGTCGACCGCGGACGGGCTGCTGCTGACGATCGCGAACGCGCTGTCGCACGACGTGTATTACTGCATGGTCGCACCCGATGCATCGAGCCAGCGGCGCGTGACGATCTCGAAGGTGCTGCTGCTCGGCGTCGCGCTGTTTGCGTCGTATGTCGCGTCGCTCAATACGGGGAAGATCCTGTTTCTGGTCGGCGCCGCGTTTTCGCTGGCGGCGTCGAGCTTTTTTCCGGTGCTGGTGCTCGGGGTGTTCTGGAAGCGCACGACGACGCGCGGGGCGATCGCGGGGATGGTGACGGGGTTGGCGGTGTGCGTGTACTACATCGTGTCGACGTATCCGTATTTCACGCAGTTGACCGGGTTCGCGGGGCGCACATGGTTCGGGATCGAGCCGATCAGTTCGGGCGTGTTCGGCGTGCCGGCGGGGTTTGCGGTGGCGATCGCGGTGAGTCTGTGCGACAAGCGGCCGGATGAGTATACGCGGGCGTTGGTGGATTACATTCGGCATCCGTGAGGCGGGAAGGGGGGCGATGCATGGCGTGCCGGCGCGCCAAGTTGAAAAGCCTCTGATTCCTGGGGCAATCAGGGGGCTTCGCGTATTTCTGTCGGAGAGAGGCGGATTCGCCCAGACAGCGCGGGCAAGCCGAACGATCGGCTTGCTTTTCTCCCCGGAAACGAAAATGCCCGCTGGCGCGGGCATCGAATTCTGGCGGAGAGAGGGGGATTCGAACCCCCGATAGGCGATTAACCTATACACGCTTTCCAGGCGTGCGACTTAAACCACTCATCCATCTCTCCGGAAGACCGAGAGTATAGCAAACTCTGGCGGCAGCCCGCCACTCTCTTCCGCACCCGTCAGAAATTCGTCGATCCATACCGAGCGCGCGTCGCCCGACGTCAGATCGTGACGAGCCGTACGACCTGTCGGCTACTTCGGACATGGACCGTCCCGGTTTGAAAGAATGTGAACTGTTGAGTCCGTTCGGACGCTTCGCAGAAAGGATTCTAAATCCTGTCAAAAAGCCGTCACCAATCCGACAAATTTGCTATGCTCGCCGAAAACCAGACGGGCGGCACTCCCAGGACGGACCAGCGGGCGTGATGGCTCGCCGAACAACGAAGTCAAACAAAATCCTGAGAGTCACGCTGTGAATACAGCCGAATTGCTACGCACGTTTGCGTCCGGGGTGGTCGATCAGAACAATCGGCCGGTTCGCATGAATTGGGGGCCTGCTCAGAAGACGCTCGAGCAGGTGCTTGCGCTCCAGTATGCCGATATCCGCGAAGGGTTGATGACGGGCATCGAGGGGCATCTGACCTGCGTGTCGGCACGGGCCGATCTTCCGATTCGCAGCTTCATCGGGCTGCCGGTCTCCGTCGAGATGACGACCGATCGCGGGCGTCTCCATACCATCAACGGCATTGTCACCGACGTTCGCACCGGCCAATCGGACGGTTCACTGACCTGCTACCAGCTGACGATTCGCGACGTGCTTTCCGTGATGGAGCGGCGGACCAATTCGCGGTTGTTTCGGTCGAAGAGCCTGCCCGACATCCTGGGTGTGCTGCTTCAGGAATGGCGCCAGCGCAGTTCGGCGCTCGCGGGCGCATTCGAGTTCGACTTGTCCGGCCTGCAAGCCGAGCGTTACCCCGCGCGTGAACTTACGCGGCAGGTCAACGAGTCGGACTCGCATTTCATCCGGCGGCTGTTGCGACGGGAGGGGGCGACCGTATTCGTCAAGGCGGGCAAGGCCGGCGAGCGGGCGAGCGGCAATGCGCACGACACGCCGGTTCATACACTCGTCTTTGCCGACGACTCGATGAAGTTGCCGGCGACGGCCGCCGGCACCATCCGCTACCACCGCGACGCCGCCACCGAAGCGCGCGACTCGATCACGCTGTGGGCGACGAGCCGCCGGTTGATCCCGGGCAAGATCGTCCGACCGACGTGGGACTACAAGAGCGGCCGGATGTCCCAGACCGAGCAGGCGACGATCGTCGATCAGGGCGACGGCGGCAACGACCTCGGGCATTTGCTGGCCGATGTCGTCATCGATATCCCGCACGCCGGGGATTCGTCGTCCGATCTCGACCGGATCGGCAAGGACCGGATGCTGGCGCATGAACTGCGTGCCGAATCCGTCGACGGCGTGAGCAATGTCCGTGATCTGGCCGTCGGTCACTGGTTTGCGCTCGCGGAGCATCCGCAACTCGATACGTTGCCGGCCGAACAGCGGCAGTTTGTCGTCACGTCGCTTCATCATTGCGTGCGGAACAACTTGCCGAAGGAACTGAACGAGCGCGCGCAATCGCTGTTCGCGGCAAGCCGCGTGCTGTTCGACGCGGTGCCGACCGACGTGAGTGGCAAGCCGGGCGACGAAAGCGATCGGCGCTACGAAAACACATTCTCGTGCGTGCGGCGCGGCGTGCCGCTGACGCCGGCCTACGATCCGCACGTCGACTTGCCGCCCGTGCATCCGATGACGGCCGTCGTCGTCGGCCCGGAGGGCGAGGAGGTGTTCTGCGATGAAATGGGCCGCATCCGCGTGCGGATCCAGGGACTGAGCGCGGACGATCATGCGCACGCGCAGGGCGCCGGTACGAGCGGCACGCCGTCCGACAGCGCGCCGGTGCGCGTCGCCTGCGCGCTCGCCGGGCCGAGTTTCGGCGCGAATACGTTGCCGCGCGTCGGCATGGAAGTGCTGATCGGCCATATCGGCGGCGATCCGGACCGGCTCGTCGTGATGGGCGTGCTGGCCAACGGGCCGAACATGCCGGCGACCTTCAGCCACACCGGCGCGCTGCCGGGAAACCGCTATCTTTCCGGCACGAAGACGAAGGAAATCAAAGGGCAGCGGTACAACCAGATCCGTTTCGACGATACGCCCGGACAGATCAGCAGCCAACTGGCGAGCGAGCATGCGTACAGTCAGCTGAACCTCGGCTATCTGACGCAGCCGCGCGACAACGGGCAAGGAGCGGCACGCGGCGAAGGCGCCGAATTGCGCAGCGATGCGCACGTGGCGATTCGAAGCGGCAAGGCGATGCTGATTTCGGCTTGGGAGCGGCTGCGCGCGAGTGACGGCCACCTCGCGCGGGACGAGTATCTGCAACTGATGCAGGAATGCGTCGAGCTGTTCAAGAGTCTCGGCGACTATGCGGGCCAGCATCAGGGCGTGGCGCCGGATACGCAGCCGCACGATGCACTCATGACCACGGTGAAAGGCTGGCCGAATGGCGAGGCGTCCGGCGGTGGTGAGTCGTCAGGCGCGTCGATGGCCGCGATCGGTATTACCGCGCCGGCCGGCATCAGCATGGCGACGCCGAAGACCGTGACGACCCATGCGGGCGGCAATATCGATGTCGTCGCGCAGAACCACCTGCAGTACACGAGCGGGCAGCGGATCAACCTGCAGGCCGGGCATGGCGTGGCAATGTTTGCGCACAGTGAGGGCGTGTCGGCGATCGCCAACCAGGGGAAAGTGGCGCTGCAGAGCCAGAACGACGACACGCAAATCGATTCGGCGAAGAACATCCAGATGTCGGCGGGCGGCGGCAAGCTCGCGGGCATGGCCAGCGAGCAGGTCGTGTTCGTGACGTCGGGCGGCGCGTATCTGAAGCTGCATGGCGGCGATATCGAGCTCGGATGTCCGGGGAGTTTCACCGTCAAGTCCGCGTCGCATACGTGGGCCGGGCCGGCGAGCATGAGCGCCGATTTTCCGAAGTTCGACCAGGGCTCGCTGGGGCGGGTGCCGAAGCTGGTCCGGGCCACGGACGGGCAGCCGGTCGAGGGCATGGAAGCCGAGGTGCGAAAGGCGTCGGGCGAATTGATCAAGGGGAAGACCGACGCGCAAGGCAAGCTCGCGCCGGTCAGCAGCGACCAGTTCGAACAATTGGCGGTTCGCTTCTTCAAGTCGAGAACCTGAGTTGAGTCTTCCAGAAAAACAACATGTTCAACTACAACTTTGCGCAAAGCCCGGGCGGGCAACCGTCGACGGACGAACCGTCGCAGACTTCGGTGGGCGGTGGACTGGGGACGACGCTATTCAACCGCAACGACCTCGAGTGCGTGATGCAGATGCCGCTGCCGGGCGTCGTCATTTTCGTGCACGGGGTCAATTCGGAAGGGGAATGGTTCAAGGAGGCCGAGAAGGGGCTGTGTGCCGGATTGAACCGGCGCATGGGGCGTTATGACGATCAGCTGTTCCATTGGGGGCCGGTGGCCGGGCAGATGACACCGGTCAGCTATATCGAAAGCCTGACGCCAGACGGTTTCCTGAATCCGGACATGTCGTCGAAGACGTACATCAAGCCCGATCCGTCCTTTTCGCCCGTCATCCACTTTCGGTGGGGCTATGCCGCGAATGCGGAGGAGCTGAAGGAGTATGGCGACAAGATCATGCTCAACGAAAGGAATTACTGGGGCGGTGGCCCGTTCGCGGGCGGGTGTTCGAGTCTGCCGGATCTGTGGAACGACGGATTGAACGATCGGCTTTTTCTGTGGCTGACCGTCCAGCACATGAATGGCATCGGCAATCGAAAGATCTACTCCACGCCACCGCGCACTTACGGTGTGCTTGGCGCACTGCGGCTTGCACGTCTGGTCGAGTCGATCCGCAAGCGACAGGCCGACGCGCCGGTCACGATCGTTTGCCACAGCCAAGGAAACATGATCGGCCTTGCCGCAGCGTTTCTCGGTGACCGGTTGCCAGAGGTGACGGATCAGTGGGGCAAGAAAGGGCGCTGCGTCGCCGACACCTATGTTCTCGCCAATCCCCCGTACAGTCTCGTCGAGGCCAACATGACCGACTCATGGGCCCAGCGCGGGGTGCGCGACAAGAACGGGCACGTGGGGCGCGAGACCTATGTCGCGCGCAAGGAAACGCTGAGGGAGTACTTCGATATCCTGCGTGCCCGGGCCGATCTCGAGATGCCCGCGGAGGATCTCGATCGCGCAATGGAAAACGCAAGGCCGTCGAAGAACGGGGGCAAGCCGTATAGCGCAGCCAAGGACCGGGAGGCACATGGGCTGTATCAGAAAAACACCTACGGGAGAGTGACGCTGTACTGTTGTCCGCACGATCAGGTCATTTCTGCCCTGACCGTTCAGGGAATCGGCTGGCGCGGGATGAGTGTCGACGACATCAGTGCGACGAACGCGTGGGGTGTTTTTTCGCAACGCGTGTTTGCATCGAATTTCGAGGTCGGTGGAGAGAACAAGCTCTATCGGTATTGGCAGGATGACTGGCGCAAGGACAAGAACCAGAAGGAGGGTTTCTGGTATCCGCCATCACCACCTGCGCGGTATGGTCTTGGGCGAGGCACGCATTCCAATGAAGGGTGGATCGCGAAGTTTTTCACGATTGCAACGAGCCCGGCCCTCTACCTGTTCAATTTGACGAACATGGCGGTCAATGCCGATCCACCGAAAAATTGGGAAATCCCGATTACCGCACCGATGCTCGATAAGGAAACGCGCTTCCTCCCGCAGGCGTTCCGCTATGGCAAACCATCGGGCGCTCGCGATGCGCAAGGGAAACCGATTGAGGAAGGGTGCTTCAACGAGGGTTACGATCCGCCGTCGGCTGGGCGTGACGCCACCAAGGAGAACAAGCGGGATGACGATCCATACGACACCTTCGACGCCAAGTCGGAAAAGTTCGCGACCGAGGGTGACGCGCTGAAAGCGCAGGGCGATGCCGCATCCGAAGCTGCGCAGCGATACGAGGATCATTCCATTCTCCGGATGGAAGCGAGAAGGTTGAACAAGCGCGACTGGGTTGATGAAAATGGAGTTGTTGTTGGGGAGGACCGCCCTGCGGATGCAAGCGAAGGTTACAAGAAATGGAGAAACAAAGAGATATTCGACATACTGAATGGCGGGGATAAGAATAATCCTACCAATCATTCAACTATCATGACGAATGGTGAGCATGCGGAAAAGGCTTTGGCTTACGATATTGCTATTGGGCTTTGCTATCTGACGGAGGGCGACTTTGCAGATATCAGAAAGCAGGCGGATTGGCGATTTTTGAATGGATTGGTGAGGGATGGTCAAAATGAATTATTTGCGGAATATATAAAAAAGGGAAAATATAAGGACATGTTCTTGCATAAGTGGGTTAAAAATGATCCGGTTGCAAGCATGCCCGAAAAAATCTACGACGAGCGTGATGGAGGATTTTTCCTGCGGTTGGGGAGTGTGCTATGAAGGTGATTGTTGCCACCTGGCAGCGGCGATTTGGATTGGCGATTTTCGTCATGCTGTTGGCTGCGATCGTGTTGTATGCAACGATGACGCTGCCAAGTAGTGCATCTGCCGAAAACTCAAGTGCAGGAGATCTGATGAAGAGAATGGTGCTGGTTCCTGGATTGGTGGCTGTGTTGGTATTTGTGTTTTCGACCATGTTTGCGACGTCGAGTGCCGCAGCTGCGACGCCACGCGCCGTGGGCGACGCTGAACCAAAAAGTGATTCGGTGAAGCCCTTTGTGGCACAGGTCGTTGGCCTTGAATGGCTCAACCCTCTGCAACGCCGGGATTATCCGACGGAATGGCAGTTGTTATGGACGTTGGGCCTCGTTTCTGCGAACAAGAATGATGATATGGTGCGCGCCAACCCTAAAAAGTACTCTGCCGTTCAAGCGATCTCAATCATCGCGGATGGCAGCTCTGGACGTGAATCATTTGGTGGATTTTACGAGAAATATATCGACGAGTTGCTCGTTTTGTTCCGGACCAGATATTTTGCAAATTCCAATTATTTCTACACCGTAAAGCCTGGTGATAGAAGTGGATGGCGTGAGTTGGCTGGTGTGCATGTTGAATTAGCAATTCCTGGTGGCCGTCTTGATCCCATCAAGGCAAAGACGTATTTGCGTGATCAAATAATCAGCACGTTCGAGATCGGAAATTCATCGGCAAAAGACCTGTGGAGCCACGACACACCGCCGGATGTGCACGTGACATCGGGCCAGGGAAATGCCGGTTTCACGTCGCTGAACGCGGCGCTGGACTATCTGGCCGCCCACCCCGACAAAAGCGCGTGGGTGATGAACTGGGATGCGCCCAGCTTTCCGCCGAACGACGAACAGATCAACGAGAACATGGTGGTGCTGTTCCTTGCCGGCCCCGACCTGAAGACCGAGCGTGAACCGCTAGCCTGGATCGGCAAGGCTGCACGAAGCAACGTCAAGGATTTCGAGGCGAAGCAAGGCGCGAGCCGCGCGGTGCAGGCATGGAAGTCGACGATCGATACGGCGGCGAGTAATGCAGGCGTGCCGGTGTCGTCGCTGAATTACGTCGTGCATGACGCGGGCAAGGGCAGCGATGCTGCATCGACACGTATTGCCTCACTGTCGCAGACGCTGACGGAAGTCCTGCCGGAATACGATTTCCGCACGCAGACCTTCAATACATCGGCGTTGCTCGGTGACATGGGCGCCGGCGCGGCGCTGACCGATGTGGCGCTGGCGATCGGCCGAGCGAATCACCTCGGTGGAAATGTGCTCGTAGCCGGAACGACCGACACCGAGCATCCGACGGCAGTCGTCGTCGTCGCGCCTTCGAAGCTGACGCCCATCGACGCCGGCAAGGACTGGTTCCGCGCACGCGGCGAGAACAACGCGTACTTGCCGTGGTGGGGGCGCCGTCATGACGCGCGTCCAGCATCGCAAGGCTATTCGGAATAAGGAGCGCGCATGCGCGGAATCATTCGAGTCGGCGACGCAACGAGCCACGGCGGTCAGGTCGTGACCGGCAGCGCGGTCAGCGAAGTGATGGGGCGGCCGGTCGCCCGGCTCGGTGATACGTGTGTCTGTCCGATCGCGGGCCATCAGGCCTGCTTTATCGCCGAAGGCGATCCGCAGGTCATCGTCGACGGGAAACCGGCCGCATTCGATGGTCACAAAACGTCGTGTGGCGCGACGCTGATTTCGAGTCTGGCGTCGTCCGGACGGGAATGAATTGCCAACCCGGCGCTCTGGATTGGCCGGTTCGATCGGGAGTATTCATGCGCTGCCTCACTCTTGCAAGATGCACCGGGTGCATCTCGATCGTCATGGCGACACTCTTGTCCGGCTCGCCGTTGCAGGCCGAGATTAGTACCGCACCGGCACAATCTGCCGGAGGTGCGTCCACTGCGCCGTTTGTTCCCCAGGTTGTCGGACTTAAATGGCTCAATCCGCTCCAACGCCGTGACTATCCGACAGAGTGGCAATTGCTCTGGACACTCGGGTTGGTGAAGCCGAACATCAACGACGATATGGTCCGGACGCGCCCGGAAGCGGTATCTATCGTCGCGGACGGCAACCGGGGAAGTGAGACGTTTTCCGGGTTCTATGAAAAGTACGTCGACAAACTTCTGTTCCTCTTTCGAGTGCGATATTTCACGATTGAGGACTACTTCTATACCGTCAGTGCGAGAGCGCGGCGGAAATAGAGGGAACTGGCTGGCATGCGAGTCGAGTTGGCTATTCCCAGTAGGCTGGCCCCTGAACTGGCAGCGTCATACCTGCAGGATCATGTGGTCAACATCTTCGAAATCGGCAACCCCTCCGCAAAAAATCTATGGAGCCGCGACACGCCGCCCGATGTACACGTGACGTCGGGTCAGGGCAATGCCGGCTTTACGTCGCTGAACGCCGCACTGGACTATCTGGCGGCACATCCAGACAAAAGTGCCTGGGTGATGAACTGGGACGCGCCGAACTTCCCACCGCAGGACGAACAGCTCAACGAGAATATGGTAGTGCTGTTCCTCGCCGGCCCGGATCTGAAGACCGAGCGTGAGCCGCTGGCATGGATCGGTAAAGCCGCGCGAAGCAACATCGGGGATTTCGAGGCGAAACAAGGCGCGAGCGGCGTGAGCCACACGGCACAGGCATGGAAGTCGACGATCGATGCGGCGGCGAACAATGCGGGTGTGACGATGTCGTCAGTGAATTTCATCGTGCACGACGCAGGCAAGGGCAGTGACGCTGCATCGACACGGATTGCGTCACTGTCGCAGGCATTGGCGGAAGTGCGGCCGGAATACGATTTCCGTACGCAGTCCTTCAATACGTCGGCGTTGCTCGGCGACATGGGGGCCGGCGCGGCGTTGACCGACGTGGCGCTGGCCATCGGTCGTGCGAATCATCTCGGCGGAAATGTACTCGTGGCCGGAACGACCGATACCGAGCACCCGACGGCAGTGGTCGTTGTGGCGCCTTCAAAACTTACGCCGATCGACGCGGGCAAGGACTGGTTCCGCGCGCGCGGCGGAAACAACGCGTATTTGCCTTGGTGGGGGCGTCGCCATGATGCGCGTCCGGCGTCCCAAGGCTTTTCGGGGTAAGGCCGACGCAGGACGACCGCCACAGTACGGCCGCATGTCGCCATATCGTCCGGTACACCGATTGATGAGTCCCGGCAGCGATCGCGATGATGTAAAGCATTCTGTAACAATCAGCGGAATGGTGGTGCGCAATTCTTTCAAAATACTTTCCATATTTCTGGTTATCTGCGCATCTAGAGAAATCCCGGCTGCCGTCCCATCAAGGCATCTGTCTTCACTTCACCAGAAACGTCATCGGGAATTCCATCACGTACATTACAAAATGTATTGTGATTGAAAGGATTTCGTCTCTTGACGCGCCGCACTGTCGCCATTTATTGTCCGTCTGCCGCCCGTGAGAGAGCACGACGGCAACCGCGCATGTGCACGTTGCGCGCACGACAACACGCAGCAAAAAGCAGAAAAGGAAACGTGGTAGCCACATGAAGCCGCTATTCGACGACAACCCATCCGATGCGGTCAGCGATCGTCCTTCCACTCCGTCTTCGTCACCTGCCGCCGTGCCAGCCGCAGCCATACCGGCCGCCCGCCCGGCGGAGAACGCCCGCCTGATCACCGTCGACGAGATCGACCAGCTCGGCGCGACGCAGGGCACGCGGATCGCCGCCTTCTCCCAGCAGATTCTGGCGAGCGTCCGCGCATCGGATGCCGACCGGTTCGGCGACAAACTCAACGAACTGATCGTGACCGCGAAGGGGCTCGACCCGCGCGGCGCCGACAAGGGCGGGCTGCTCACGCAGGTGACGCGGCTGTTCCGCTCGACGAAGGAAAAGCTGCTGTCGCAATACGAGTCGGTGAGCAAGCGGATGGACACGCTCGTCGTCGAGCTCGAAAACCATGCGCAGCGGCAGAAGGCCGGCATCGACGAGCTCGAGCGGATGTACAACGACAACTACGCGCTGCACCAGGAACTCGCGCAGTCGAAGGCGCACGGCGAAACGGCGCTCGCGACGCTGCGCGCGCATCTCGCGGCTGGCCAGCAGCCGGCGGACGATGCGTTCGCCGCGCAACGCCTGCTCGACGTGAAGCGCAAGGTCGATGCACTCGAAAGCAAGCTCGACGACCTCGACCGCGCGATGCTGATGTCGAAGCAGCTCGCGCCGCAGATCCGGATGGAGCAGGACCAGAAACGTACGCTGACGTCGAAGTTCATGACGATCAAGACCGTGCTGATCCCCGCGTGGACCAACGCGTTCGCGCTCTACCTCGAACAGCTCGGCACGAAGCGCGCGGCGGCGCTCGCGAACGCGACGTACGACGCGGCCGACGAGGCGATCCGCGCGCAGGCCGACCTGAACCGCCAGAACGCGCAGGAAGTCGCGAAGCTCGGCCAGCGTCCGGTGATCTCGACCGACACGTTCGAATACGCGCAGCAGCAGCTGTTCGGCGCGTTCGACGACATCACGCAGATCATCGCCGACGGCAAGCGTCAGCGCGAACAGGACGCGCCGCGCCTGCGTCAGATCGAACAGGACCTGATCACCCGATTCGCTCCGAAGCACAACTAAGAGAACTGAGAGAACACCGCATGATTACGCTTGAGAAGCGCGCGGCGAAGGTCGCGATCGTCCTTGAAAAACGCCAGATCCTGAAGCCGCCCGTCGTGCGTGTCGGCGCGGCGCTCGACATCTCGGGCTCCGCGAAGCCGCTGTACCAGTCGGGCGTGATCCAGGAGACGCACGACCGGATCCTCGGCATCGCACTGAAGTTCGACGACAACGGCGAAGTCGACACGTGGACCTTCACCGAAGGCTACGACCGCCTGCCGACCGCCACGCCGGAGAACTACGGCTCGTACATCTCCGATCACGTGCTCGACGCGCGGATCGAGAAGTGGGGCGGCACGCAGTACGCGCCGGTCATGAACGACATCGTCGATTTCTTCTTCCGTGCGCCGGAGCCGAAGCGCGAAGCAAGGCGCGGCTTCCTGAGCCGGCTGTTCGGCAGTGCAGACGAGACGTCCGCGCCGGCCGCCTCCGCCCCGGCGAACGGCCATCTGCCCGCGTGGGTGCTGTTCGTCACCGACGGCCAGAACCCGAAGAACGACCGCAAGCGCGTGCGCCAGCTGCTGGTCGAGTCGCAGCACTTCCCGCTGTACTGGTCGCTCGTCGGCGTCGGCGATCCGCGCGAATTCGACTTCCTCGCGGAAGTCGCGAACGAAATGCCGAACGTCGGCTTCCTGCATCTCGAATCGCTCGACCTCAGCGACGAACAGATCTACGAACAGCTGATCACGCAGGAATTCTGCGACTGGGTGCGCGCGAAGTAAGCGCGGCCCGCCTGCCCATTTTTTCAGAACTCGATTACCCCATCATGTTGAAAGACTTCAAGATCCCGTTGTCGCTCACGGCGCTCGCGCTGATCGCGGCCTACTTCCTCGGCGGCGTGAAGGACATGCTGATCGTCGCGGTCCTGTGCGTGCTCGAAATTTCGCTGTCGCTCGACAACGCGGTCGTCAACGCATCGGTGCTCAAGAACTGGTCGGAGAAGTGGCGCAACCGCTTCATGGTGTTCGGCCTGCCGGTCGCGGTGTTCGGCATGCGGCTCGTGTTCCCGCTGCTGATCGTCGCGGTGATCGGCCACATCGGGATGTGGGATGCGCTGACGCTCGCGATCGAGTCGCCCGAGCAGTACGCGGCGATCCTGACTTCCGCGCATCACCAGGTGTCGGCATTCGGCGGCGCGTTCCTGCTGATGGTGTTCTTCAAGTTCATGCTCGACACCGAGAAGGACGAGCACTGGATCGGCTTCCTCGAAGGCCCGATGCGCCATCTCGGCCGCATCACCGCGCTGGAAGTGGCGCTGACGCTCGCGATCGTGATCGTCGCGTCGTTCTACGTGCCGGCGGCCGAGCAGGTCAGCTTCCTGCTCGCGGGCGCGCTGGGCGTGATCAGCTTCGTGATCGCGCACGGCATCGGCGACCTGATCGGCGGCGAGGATACGGGCACGCGCGTGGTACGCGAAGGCGTCGCGGGCTTCATGTACCTGGAAGTGCTCGATTCGTCGTTCAGCTTCGACGGCGTGATCGGCGCGTTCGCGCTGTCGAACAACATCTTCCTGATCGCGCTCGGCCTGGGTGTCGGTGCAGCCTACATCCGGGAGATGACGCTGGTGCTGCTGAAGAAGGGCACGCTCGCGCAGTACCGCTATCTCGAACACGGCGCGTTCTGGGCGATCGGTGCGCTCGCCGCGATCATGTTCCTCGGCGTGAAGCTCGAGGTGCCCGAGGTCGTCACCGGCTTGATCGGTGCAGCGACGATCGCCGCCGCCGTGTGGTCGTCGATCGTCGTGCAGCGCAGGGAAGGCCGCACCGCGGTGGCGGGCAAATAAGCGCGCGTCACGCGCGACACGAACACCATCAACGAAGGGCCGCACCATGCGGCCCGACATCGCCGCCGGCGCAACGGCGGTTCCAGCAGAAGAGGTTCAGATGATCAATTTGTCGAAAGGCGGTCGCGTCAACCTGTCGAAGGAAGCGCCCGGCACGCAGAAATTCCGCATCGGTCTCGGTTGGGACGCGAACGCGACGGACACGGGCACGGATTTCGATCTCGACGTGTCGGTGTTCCTGTGCAAGTACGACGCGCAGAGCAATCCGAAGCTGATCTCGGATCGGCACTTCGTGTTTTACAACAGCGAAGTGCGCACGATGGAGCGCAAGGAAACCTTCATCCAGCCGGGCGACGATTTTCCGAAACGCGGGATGCCCGCGTCGACGTGTCTGGGCGTCGTGCATAGCGGCGACAACCGCACGGGCAGCGGCGACGGCGACGACGAGGTGATCTTCATCGACATGACGAAGCTCGCGGCCGACGTCGAGGAAATCTCGGTGGTCGTGACGATCGACCAGGCCGAAGCGCGCCGACAGAATTTCGGGCAGGTGCACAACAGCTACATCCAGATCGCCGACGAGGTGACGGGCGCGGTGATCGCGAAGTATGCGCTCGAGGAAGACTTCTCGATGGAGACGTCGGTGCAGGTCGGCAGCTTCTATCGCCGCGACGGGCACTTCATGTTCAAGGCCGTCGGCGCCGGCTACAACCGCGGCCTCGGCGATTTCGTCCGCGCGTACGGTGGCGCGGTCTGACTGGCGGCAGCCCGGCGTGCGGAACACCGCGGCGCCGGGCAGGAAGCAGCGATGACGAATCCGTCCGACGAGCCGAAGCGGCTCGAGTTCGATACGACGCCCGAGCGCACGCCCGGGCGTCTTGCGTTCGACGCGCCGCCCGGTGCGCCGGCCGCGCGCGTGCCCGAGCGGCCCGCGCCGCAGGCGCTTGACTTCGGGCCGGCAGCCGCGGCCGACAAAGGCGCGCGCGTGCCGCCCGCCGATGCGGTCGGCCGCGCGCTGTTCGGCGAAGCGAACCACCCGCAGCTCGACGCGTGCTTCCGCGCCGCGCAGGCCAGCTTCCCGAATCTCTATCCCGACTACGCGCCGCGCATCGAGCGGCACATCCGGCAACTGGTGCCGCTGAAGCTCGCGACGGTCGCGACGATCGGCGACGGCGCGCTGGAGACGGCCGGCAATCTCGTCGAAGCCGTCGCGGCGGCGACGCGCGAATTCAACGAACTCGGCGCGGCCGACATGATGGCCGGGATGCTCGCGCAGGCAACGCGCAAGGCCGGCGTGTTCGAGCGCTGGTTCGGAGCGGCATCGGGGCATGTCGATTGCCGGGCGGCGATCGGCGCGCTCAAGCAGTCGCTCGGCTTCTTCCCGCGCCGCACCGAGGCGCTCGCCGCGCAGGTCCGTCAGGCGGAGGAAAACCTCGTCGTCGTGCTCGCGGCGCTGAGCGCGGTGTCGGACGTCGTGCGCGCGCCCGACGATGCGGGCGTCGAGCGCACGCTGTTCGACCGCCGCAACATCGTCGGGCAGGCCGTCCAGCAGATCCGGATGCAGCCGGCGCAACTGCGCGGACTCGACGAGCGTGTGACCGATCTGCTGTCGCGCGCCGATCACCTGATGAACGTCGTGCTGCCGGCGGCGCTTGCCGCGCGGCCGCAGCGCTGAGCAAACGGCGCCGTGTGGCCATGTGCGTTGCGGCGCATGCGGCCGCTGCCGGGGTCGTGCTGCGTCTCGCGGTTTCGCGCACGGCGGCGCGAGTCTGCTATCTTCCCGGGCATTCGATCGCTTTCCCGCCGACTCTCCATGACTGACCGCATCGTCGCCGCATTCGATTTCGACGGCACCATCACGACTACCGACAGCTTTCGTCATTTCGTCCGCTACGCGGTCGGCACGCCGCGCTTCGCATGGGCCGGGCTGCGCGCGTTGCCGTGGATCGTCGCGATGAAGGCCGGGCTGCTGTCGCGCGGCGACGCAAAGGCGAAGTTCGCGTCGTTCGCATTCGGGCCGATCCGCGAGGGCGTGCTCGATGCGCAGGCGCGCACGTTCGTCGATACCTATCTGCCGGGCCTTGTGCGCGCGGAAATGCTCGAGCGCATCCGTGAGCATCGGGCGCGCGGACACGAAGTCGTGCTGGTCAGCGCGTCGCCGTCGCTGTATCTGGAGAAGTGGGCGAGGACGGCCGGCTTCGATGCGGTGCTCGCGACGCGGCTCGCGTTCGAGCACGGCACGTTCGCCGGGCGGCTCGACGGCGAGAACTGCTGGGGGCCGCAGAAGGTCGTGCGGCTGCGCGGGTGGTGGGGCAACCGGCCGCCGAAGCAGCTGTTCGCGTATGGCGACAGCCGCGGCGACAAGGAAATGGCCGAACTCGCGAACTGGTCGTGGATCCGCGGGCAGGGGCCGATGCCGCCGATCGGCGATTGAGGGCGCGCGCCGGCGGCGTTATGCGTCTGCCGGTGCCGGACGCGTGCCGCGCGACGGACGATAGGCGCCCCAGCGATTCGCACGCGCGAACGTACCGACGTCGTTGAAGCGCACGCCGACTTCGCGCAGCGCCGCATGCGCGGTGCGCGCGGTCAGTTGCCGGATGTAGAACGGATCGCGCACCACGAAGTGATGGATCGCGTGCGTGCTGCCGAAATTGAAGCAAAACAGCTGGAACGGCAGCATCCACCACGGATTCAGCACCTGCGTCTGCTGGATCACGTTGCGCGAATCGATGTCGCCGAAGTAGTGCATGTTCGAGCTGACGAAGTTGATGCAGAAGCTGCGCAGGAAGTTCGGTCCGAGCCACACCACCGCGAGGAAATCGACGACATTCATCACGCGCTCGACGGCGGCCGGTACCGTTGCCGTATAGCCGAACGCGTGCAGCGCGAACAGGCCGACGTGATAGACGATGAACGCGTGCCACAGCAGGTAGTACACGTGACCGACCGGCATGTACGACGACACCTGCTCGACGCGCAGCTGCAACCGTTCCGACGGATCCTGCACCGGCTGCGCGGCCACATACTGCTTCACCTTGCGGCGCATCGCGGCCGGCCGCAGCACGACGGCGAGCATGCCGTCGGCGATCATCAGCAGACGCTTCACGCCCCAGCGTTCGCCGTTCGTGATGCCGAATTCCTCGAGATCCGATTCGCCGCCCGACACCTTGTGGTGATGCAGGTGCATGCGCCGCCGCGTCCACGGGTTGATCGTGCCGGGCCGCGTGAGCCAGCACAGCGCCATCATCAGGTGATAGGCCCACGGCGTCTTCTTGAAGTACATCAGGTGGATCAGGTCGTGCTCGAGTTCGTGGATCAGCGACGTGACGAATGCGGCAAGCGGCAGCGCGACGTACCAGGCGATCGCGCCGCGCGCATACAGCCAAGCGATCGCGAGCATCGCGCTCACCGACACGACCATCACGGACGCGCCGACGAGGTTCTGGTTGTCGAGCAGCGGAAAGCGCGCGCGGATCGCGTCGCTCGCGGCGTTGACCTCGCGGCGGACGTACGCGACCTTGTCTGCATCGTGGCGAAAGACGGTTCGTGCGGGTTGGCTCATCGACCGGAATCCGTGCGGAAAGAGTGGGGCGCAATGCCGATGTGACAAGCATAGGCGCGCGCCGGAGCGCACGCGAGGGCCGCCGGTGCCAATGACGGTGTCATTTCGGGCCACCTTGGCGACCGGGCTAGAGTGCCGCCGCGGTGTCATTGCGGGCCAGCGACGCTACAATCCGCCGAAACCGCTCCGGAGTCCGCCGCATGGTCCCGTCCGTCCCGGATGCCGCGCGCCAGCTGAACAAGGCGACGGTGTCGTCCGCGTATGCGCTGTTCATGCTGATGCTGGCCGAGGAGCGCGGCATCGACGGCGGCCGCATCCTCGCCGGCTCGGGCGTCGAGCGCGAGCGGCTCGCGCAGCCCGATGCGCGCATCACGCCGCTGCAGCAGGCGGCGATCGTGTTCAACCTGCTCGATGCGACCGACGACCCGTCGATCGCGATCGAGATCGGCCTGCGCAGCAGCCTGACGAAAGCGGGGCTGATCGGCTTCGGGCTGATGAGCTGCGCGACGCTCGGCGAGGCGATCGCGCTCGGCATCCGCTACCTGCCGACGCGCGTGCCGTTTTTCTCGGTGCGGCTCGCGCAGCTCGACGGGATCGTCGACATCGACGTGCTCGAAGCGTTTCCGCTCGGCCGGCTGCGCCAGTTCGCGGTCGAGAACTTCCTGGTCGAAACGGCGATCCTGTTCAATTCGCTGCTGTATCCGACGCCGGGCCGCACGCTGCAGTCGCGTGCCGAACTCCATTTCGAATGGCCCGAGCCGCCGTGGTTCGAGCGTTATCGCGCACGGCTGCCGCGCTGCCATTTCGACGCGAGCGCGAACCGTATCCGCTGCGACGCCGCGCTGCTCGACGAGCCGATCGGCACCGCGAACGCGCAGACCGCGCAGATGATCGTCCAGCAGTGCGAGGCCGAACTCGCGCGGCTCGGTTATGCGGAGAGCATCGTCGAGCGCGTGCGCAACCTGCTGATCTGCGGCGACGACGGTTATCCGTCGGTCGACGACGTCGCGCGCGAACTCCATGTGTCGGCGCGCACGCTCAAGCGCAAGCTCGCCGAATACGGTGCGACCTATTCGGCGCTGCTCGACGAGATCCGGCTGCGCGACGCGCTGCGGCTGCTCGAAGGCACGCGGCTGCCGGTCGACGAGATCGCGGCGCGCGTCGGTTATACGGACCGCGCCAATTTCACGCGCGCGTTCAAGCGCTGGACCGGCGTCGCGCCGAGCGAGCGGCGCTGAACGCCGGCACGTGCCGCGGCTTCAGACGAGCGCGATCCAGTTCGCGCCGCGTCCGCCCGGCACGCGCGTGTGCAGCGTCAGCGCGCCGTCGTCCGGCGCGATCGCATACACGGCCACGTGTTCCGACTGTTCGCCGCAGGCGACGAGCCAGCGTCCCGACGGATCGATCGCGAAGCCGCGCGGCTGCGTCTCGGTCGCCGTCGCGTGCGCGGGTTCGAACGACCCGTCCTCGTTGCGGCGATAGCAGAGCAGGCGGCTCGACGTGCGTTCGCTGACGTACGCGAAACGTTCGTCGGGCGTCAGGTGCAGGTCGGCGGCCCACACGGACGGCTCGGCGGGCGCGGGCGGGCGCGCATGGCCGGGCGCGAGTCCGGCGACGGCCGGGTGGCGTGCGCTCACGTGTGCCTCGCCGAGCCTGCCGGTGTCGGGGTCGCGTGCGAAGGACGCGAGCGTGGCCTGGAATTCGCTGACGACGACGAGCGTGCGACCGTCATCCGCGAACCGCAGGTGACGCGGGCCGAAACCGGCCGGCACGCGCGTGTCGCCGTGTTCGACCGCACGCAGGCCGGCCGCATCCTCGACGAGCGCGAAGGCGAACACGCGGTCCGAGCCGAGCGAGCCGACGTACGCGAAACGGTTGTCCGGCGACACGATCACCGAGTGCGCGTTCGCGATGCCGGGCGCGACCTGCAGCGGCGTGCCGTCGCCGTCGCGCACGCGGGCGGCGTCGTAGAGGCTCAGCGAATTCTCGCCGTACGACGCGCCGAGCAGCCAGCGGCCGCTGCGGTCGAGCGACAGGTACGCGTGGCTCGCGTCGATCGCCGTCGTGCCGATGCGCGCAAGCGCGCCCGTGGCGGCGATGCGGAACGCGACGATCGTCGGTTGTTCGCCGCGCGTCGCGACGTAGAGCCGTGCGCGGTCGGCCTGTACTGCGATCGGCATCGCGACGTCGGCGGCCGGGTAGCGCGCGAGCGGTGCGAGCGTGCCGTCGCCGGCGAGGGAGAACGTGGCGAGGTCGCCGTCGGCGGCATTCGAGACGACGACGGTCAGGCGGTCAGTGTTCGGCATGGCGGAGCATCGAGGCGTTCGTGAAGGATTCGTCGGCCGGCAGGCCGCGCGGCGGATCGCTGCGCCGCTGCGTGCGTGCGAACAGCGCGGCGAACGCGGCGACGAGCGAAGCGATCGCGAGCGCATACAGGCCGCCCGTGATCGAACCCGTATGTTGCTTCAGATAGCCGAACGCCGTCGGCGCGACGAAGCCGCCGAGGTTGCCGACCGAGTTGATCAGCGCGATCACGGCCGCGGCCACGCGCGTGTCGAGGTATCCCTGCGGGATCGGCCAGAACAGCGACGCCGCGGCCTTGAAGCCGAGCGCGGCGAAGCAGATCGACGCGAACGACCACACCGGGTCGTGCGACGTCGACGCGAACAGCCCGCACGCGGCGAGCACGAGCGCACTGGCGAGCCAGCGCTGCGGATGCTTCCACTTCGACGACAGCACCGCGAAGCCGTACATCGCGCCGATCGCGATCATCCACGGAATCGTGTTGTACAGGCCGACCTGGAAATCGGTGAGGCCGCCCATCTTGCGGATGATCGTCGGCAGCCAGAACGTGGCCGCGTAGATCGTCAGCTGGATCGAGAAGTACAGGAAGCAGAACAGCACGATCTGCGGGTCGCGCAACAGTGCGGTCGCGCGCACCGGCACGTTCGAACGGACGTCGCGCGTCGCCCGTTCCTCGTCGAGCGCGTTCTGGAGCGCCGTGCGCTCTTCGGCGGTGAGCCACGTTGCATCGCGGATATGCGATTTCAGCAGCAGCCAGCTCGCGCCGCACAGTGCGACCGAGAACAGCCCTTCGATCAGGAACATCCATTGCCAGCCTTCGAGGCCGAAGCCGCGGATCGACAGCAGCGCGCCGGTCACGGGCCCCGAGAGCACCGACGCGAACGCGGAGCCGCCGAGGAAGATCGCCATCGCCTTGCCGCGCTCCTGCGGCGGCAGCCATTGCGACAGGTACAGCACGACGCCGGGGAAGAAGCCGGCCTCGGCCGCGCCGAGCAGGAAGCGCAGCGTATAGAACGACGTGTCGTTCCACACGAACGCCATCGCGGCCGCGACGATGCCCCACGTCGCCATGATCCGCGCGAGCCACACGCGTGCGCCGTAGCGCTGCATCAGCAGGTTCGACGGCACCTCGAACAGCGCATAGCCGACGAAGAACAGCCCGGCGCCGAGCCCGTACGCGGCCGCGCCGATGCCGATCGACGCTTCGAGGTGGCGATCGACGAAGCCGACGTTCACGCGGTCGATGTAGTTCGCGATGAACATGATCAGCACGAGCGGCAGCACGTGCCACTTCACTTTCGAGACGGCGGACGCGAGCGGGTCGCGGCTAGGCAGGGCGGGCGAGGGCGGGTTCAACGGTGTCTCCGGTCGGACGGCTGCGGACGGGGCGGCGACCCGCGTACGCGTCTGGTTGGCGGTCTATGTAGTATGTCGTCGTATGACATGGTACGCCGGAGCGTGACCGAAGACGTCGCGGGTTTACCCGGAATTAGTTCAAATATTGGGGAATCTCACGAGATTGGCGTGACGGTACTTAATGTCTGATGACGTATGACATTGGCGGAGACGCCGGCCCTACCTGACGCGCGAGGTCGGCGTGCGCGGCATCCGCGCGAACAGCATCCACATGGGCTGGAGGTGGGGCGTGCCGCCCCCGAGGAGTTTCCGGCAGGCGGCGGGATGACGGAAGAGCAGATCCTCGCGCCGATCGCGTCTAATATTGCGCTCGCGAAGCTGCCGACCGACGACGATTGCGCGCGCGGCGCTGTTTCTCGCGTCCGACCAAGCGAACGCGGTGACGGGCGCGACGCTCGACGCGGACGGCGGCGATTTCATGCCTTGACGATGGAGCAACGGATCATGCAGGACAACCCACACGCGCGGCATTTTTTCGCGTTCAACGGCGACGCGGACGGCCTGTGCGCGCTGCAGCAGCTGCGGCTCGCGGAGCGCGTGCGCGGCACGCTCGTGACCGGCGTGAAGCGCGACATCAGGCTGCTCGAGCGGATCGACGCACGCGCGAGCGACATCGTCACCGTGCTCGACGTGTCGCACGACCAGAACCGCGACGCCTGCGCGCGGCTGCTGCGCGGCGGCGCGACGATCCGCTATTTCGACCATCACTTCGCGGGCGAGTTGCCCGACGATCCGCGTTTCGACGCGCATATCGACACGGCGGCCGACGTCTGCACGAGTGTGATCGTGAACCGCCATCTCGGCGGCCGGCACGTGCGCTGGGCGATCGTCGCGGCATTCGGCGACGAACTGCCGGCGCTCGGCGACGCGCTCGCACGCGAGCACGGGATCGGCGAGGCCGAGCGCGGCACGCTCGCCGAACTCGGCCTCTACCTGAACTACAACGCGTACGGCGAGTGCGTCGGCGATCTGCACTTCGATCCGGCGGTGCTCGCCGACGCGATGTTGCCCTGCGCCGAGCCGCTCGACTTCGTGCGCGGGACCGGCGTGTTCGCCGCGTTACGCGACGGCTACCGCGACGACATGGCGCGTGCCTGCGCGCTCGCGCCGCTGCGCGAGGTGCCGGGCGCGACGCTGGTCCGGATGCCGGACCACCCGTGGGCGCGGCGCGCGACGGGGATGCTCGCGAACGAACGAATGCGCAAGGCGCCGCATGCGGCGCTCGCGGTGCTGTCGCCGCGTGCGGACGGCGGGCTGGTCGTCAGCGTGCGCGTGCCCGACGGCCGGCCGCTCGACGCCGACGAGTTCTGTCGCGGTTTCGCGACCGGCGGCGGGCGCAAGCGCGCGGGCGGCATCAACCATCTGCCGGAAGCGGAGTTCGACGCGTTCGCCGAGCGTTTCGAGGCCGCGTTCCGGCTCGATTGACGCAGCCGCCGGCCGCTCCCGGTCACGCGGCGCGCGGCATGCCGCGCTTCGGCGCGCCGCTTTCCGTCGCGTGCGCACTGATCGAAACCCTGTTTGCAGGTAGAGCCGCCCAGCGCGGCGGACCCGACATCGAGCGTGGGCCGGTGTGCGCGGCGAAGCATCGTCGGAATGGAGCAACGCGTTTCACCGGGCAACGCGTTGCGCTGGCAGCGACCGCCATCGGCGGCGGCGAGCGTCGACACCGCGCGGCACAGCCGCGACAATACGCACCTCCTTCCGCTTTCGTCATCGAGGTGCCCGTGCCCGCCCAGTCCTCCGTTGCTCCCGCGATCGTCTGGTTCCGCGACGATCTGCGCGTGACCGACCAGCCCGCGCTGACGCGCGCGGTCGAGTCGGGCCGGCCGCTCGTGTGCGTGTTCGTCGACGACACCGGCGCTGGCGCCGGGCGTCCGCTCGGCGGCGCGGCACGCTGGTGGCTGCACGGGTCGCTCGCCGGGCTCGATGCCGCGCTCGCGCGTCATGGCGGACGCCTGCTGCTGCTGCGCGGCGACGCGCCGCGCGAGATCGAACGTGTCGTGCACGATACGGGCGCGGCAGCCGTGTACTGGAACCGTCGTTATGCGCAGCCGCAGCGCGACGCCGACGCGGCGCTGAAGACGTCGCTCAAGGCGCGCGGCGTCACGGTCGAGAGCAGCAACGGCAGCTTGCTGAACGAGCCGTGGGAGGTGCTGACGGGCAGCGGCGGCCCGTACCAGGTGTTCACGGCGTACTGGCGGGCGGCGCGCCGCGATCGCACGGTCGCCGCGCCGCTGCCGGAGCCCGGGCGGATCGCGTTTCATCCGTGGCCCGAAGCCGTGCGCGACCGCGCGCTGTCGCTCGACGCGCTCGCGCTGCTGCCGGATGCGCCGGACTGGGCCGGCGGCTTGCGCGATGCATGGCCGGCACCCGACGAGGCCGGCGCGCACGCGCGGCTCGACGCATTCGTGACGACCTCGCTCGCCGGCTACGCGGACGCGCGCGACCGTCCCGATCGCCCCGCGACGAGCCGGCTGTCGCCGTTCCTGCGCTTCGGCAACGTGTCGCCGCGACAGGTATGGCATGCGGTGCAGGGCGCCGCGCATGCCGGCGGCGCGGCCTATGCCGCGGACGCCGATAAATTCCTGAGCGAACTCGGCTGGCGCGAATTCAGCTACACGCTGCTGTATCACTTCCCGGCGCTCGCGACCGACAACTTCCGCGCGCAGTTCGATGCGATGCCGTGGCGCGACGATCCCGCCGCGCTGCACGCGTGGCAGCGCGGGCTGACCGGTTATCCGCTCGTCGATGCGGGCCTGCGCGAACTGTGGGCGACCGGCTGGATGCACAACCGTGTGCGGATGGTCGTCGCCTCGTTCCTGATCAAGCATCTGCTGCTCGACTGGCGCGCGGGCGAAGCGTGGTTCTGGGACACGCTGGTCGACGCGGACCCGGCGAACAACGCGGCGAGCTGGCAGTGGGTGGCCGGCTGCGGCGCCGATGCGGCACCGTATTTCCGCATCTTCAATCCGGTCGCGCAGGGGCAGAAGTTCGATCCGGACGGCGCCTACGTGCGGCGCTGGGTGCCCGAACTCGCGGGTCTCGACAACGCGTCGATCCATGCGCCGTGGGATGCGTCGCCGCTGGAGCGCGAGGCGGCCGGCGTGCGGCTCGGCGTCGACTATCCGGAACCGCTCGTCGAGCATGCGGCCGCACGCGCCCGTGCGCTCGATGCGCTGGCCGCATTGCCGAAGCGGCGTTGACCGCGCGTTCGCGCGGCGCGGTTCGACACGTCAGTTGCAGAACGCGACGTGTTCGAGCAGCGCATACGCGACGTCCGGACCGAAGTAGGCCGCGCCGCACCACGTGACGAACGCGAGCGTGCCGGCGGCCAGCGCCGCACGGATCAGGCCCATGCCGCGTTGCCCGACGCGGGCCGCGCGACGCGCGCGTCGTTGATCGGCAGGTGCAGCAGCGCCGCGAGCACGCCGAGCGCGATCGAGCCGATCCACAGCGGCATGTACGAGTGCGTCGCGTCGTATACGACGGCCCCGAGCCAGACGCCGAAGAAGCTGCCGAGCTGGTGCCCGAAGAACACGAAGCCGAACAGCGTCGCGATGTAGCGCACACCGAACACCTGAGAGATCACGCCGTTCGTCAGCGGCACCGTGCCGAGCCACGTGAACCCCATCACCGCCGCGAAGACGTAGACGCTCGCGGGCGACAGCGGCGCGGCGACGAACACCGCCATCGCGAGCGCGCGCACGAGGTACAGCACCGACAGCACGTATTTGCGCCGCAGCAGCCCGCCGAGATGGCCGCACGCGTAGGTGCCTGCCACGTTGGTCAGTGCGATCAGCGCAAGCGCGACGCTTGCATGGCGCGCGGGCAGCCCGTGGTCGAGCAGGTACGCGGGCAGGTGCGTCGCGATGAACGCGAGCTGGAAACCGCACGCGAAGAACCCCGCGTTCAGCAGCCAGAAGCCGCGATGCGCGAATGCCTCGCGCACGGCCTCGCCGATCGACTGGCCGGGGCCGGCGGCGGCATCGGCCGTCTGCACGGGGCGGTCGCGCAGCAGCACGGCGAGCGGCGCGAGCAGCGCCGCGACGAGCGCCAGCGCGATGAACGCGTGCCGCCAGCCGATGCCGCCGATCAGCGCCTGCGCGACGGGCACCATGCAGAACTGGCCGAGCCCGCCGATCGCGCCCGCGACACCGAGCGCCCAGCCGCGCCGCTCGGGCGGAAACAGGCGGCTCAGCGCACCGTAGATCGACGCGAAGGCCGAGCCCGACAGTGCGATGCCGATCACGAGCCCGGCGCCGACCGTAAACAGGCCGGTCGTGGCCGCATGCGCCATCGTGACGAGCCCGGCCGCGTACAGGAGCATGCCGGCGACGATCACGCGCACCGAGCCGAAGCGGTCGGCGATCATTCCCGTGAACGGCTGCGCGACGCCCCAGACCAGGTTCTGCAGCGCCAGCGCGAGGCCGAACGCTTCGCGCGACCAGCCGTGGTCGAGCGAGACGGGCGCGAGGAACAGGCCTTGCACGTGGCGGATGCCGAGCGCGGCGCCCATGATCAGGCCGCCGGCGAGCACGGGCAGCCAGCGGCGTCGGACTTCCTGCTCGATCGGGGTCATGCGTGTCTCCGGATGAAGGTGCGCGGTCGAAACGGCCGCGCTCGATCCGATTAGACGATCGGGCCCGCGATCGCTCAAGCGATCATTCGGTCAGGTTGGCATGCGCATCGGGAATGCGAGGGTGCGGCGGCGCTGCCTGCAGTCGCGGGCGGCGGCTTACGCCGGTGACGCTGTGTCGTACGCGCGCATCGCCGCATCGCATTCGGCGGCCTCGGCGAGCATCCAGTCGCGCACCTCGACGACTTCGCGGCGCGGGGCCGGATCGTGCTGGAACAGCCAGTAGCCGTACGTATCCGTCAGCGCCTGCGTGTGCGGGCCGAGCACCGCGAGCCGCCCGTCCGCGAGCATCGGCGCG
Source organism: Burkholderia sp. YHN3-13 (assembly GCF_055810675.1). Classification (NCBI taxonomy): domain Bacteria; kingdom Pseudomonadati; phylum Pseudomonadota; class Betaproteobacteria; order Burkholderiales; family Burkholderiaceae; genus Burkholderia; species Burkholderia sp. YHN3-13. Next base: position 51,646 of record NZ_JBVVNQ010000027.1, read on the forward strand.
ACGAGCGCGAGCCGGCCGAGCGCGACGCCCTGGCCCGCGATCGCGGCCTGGATCACCTGGTCGTACTGGTTGAAGCGCAGCACGCCTTTCGGGCGCGCGTCGCCCAGCCCGGCCGCATGCAGGTGCGCGTGCCACTGCAACTGCGGTTGCGGCGGTCCGTCGAATTCGAGCAGCACGTGGTCGGCGATCGCGGCCGCGCGCGTGACCGGCCGCGCGGCGAGCGCGGGATGCGCGACCGGGACGACGATCTCGTCGAACAGGCGCAGCGCGCCGGCCGGCGCGCGGTCGCGCGAACAATAGCGGATGCCGAGGTCGATGCCTTCGGTGCGCAAATCGAGTACCTTGTCGTTCGCGGCGACGCGCAGGTCGACCGCGGGCAGGCGCGCCTGCAGCCGCCCGAGCCGCGGCAACAGCCACAGCGCGGTGACGCCGATGCTGGCGGTGATCGTGACGGGCTGGCGTTCGCGCGCGGCGGCGAGCGACGCGACGGTGTCCTGCAGGCCGTGCAGCGCCGCATCCGCGACGCGGAACAGTCGCTCGCCTTCCGGCGTGAACGCGATCTTCCGGTAGCCGCGCTGCAGCAACGCGACGCCGAGATGCGCCTCGAGCGCGTGGATCTGGCGGCTGACCGCCGACTGCGTGACGCACAGGTCCTGCGCGGCGAGCGTGATGCTCATGCGGCGGCCGACCGCGACGAAACCGCGGACGAGATCGAGCGACGGAAGACGGACGAGCGGCGTTGACATGCGCGTGACTCATGCGAACGGAGCAGCAAGATTGGTTGAGAACGCGCCACGCGTCAAGTTCAATGGAGGCTTGACGAGGGGCGCGGGGCGGCCGCGAGGCAGGGGGATGGGTAGGCGCTGAAGCGCTGACTCGGGCCGACCGCGAGGCATGGGGTTCGAGTCAGCGCTAAAGCGCCAACTTGGCGCCGACCGCAGAGCATGGGGTTCGAGTCAGCGCTAAAGCGCCAACTTGGCGCCGACCGCAGAGCATGGGGTTCGAGTCAGCGCTAAAGCGCCAACTTGGCGCCGACCGCAGAGCATGGGGCCCAAGTAAGCGCTAAAGCGCTAACTTGGGCCGACAGGAGACAGGATGACGATTTCGAACGAAGGAAGCGGGGCGGCGCAGCGCAGTCGCGCGGCGGGCGCATGGCCGCCGGAGCCCGTGACGCTGCGCGCGGCCGACGGTTACGAATTGCGTGGCCATGTGTGGCGCCATCGCGGCGGCGGCGCCGTGCGGCCCGTCACGGTCGTCAATTGCGCGACGTCGGTACGCTGCGACTACTACTTCCGTTTCGCGGCCTGGCTGTTCGCGCAGGGGCGCGACGTGCTCGTCTACGACTATCGCGGGATCGGCGCTTCACGCCCCGCGCAGCTCGCGAAGCTGCACGCGACCTGGCTCGACTGGGGGCGGCTCGATTGCGAAGCCGTGCTGCAGTATGCGCGCGACGCGTTTCCCGGCCAGCCGCTCGATGTCGTCGCGCACAGCATCGGCGGCTGCCTGCTCGGGCTCGCGGCATCGAACGTACACGTGCGGCATGCGGTGACCGTCGGTGCGCAGTATGCGTACTGGCGCGACTACCTGCCGGCCGAGCGGCGCCGCATGTGGTGGAAGTGGCATGTCGCGATGCCCGCGCTCGCGGCCGTGTTCGGCTATGTGCCCGCGAAGCGGCTCGGCTGGATGGAGGACACGCCGCGCGGGGTCGCGCTGTCGTGGGCGCGCGCGCAGCCGCGTTTCGAGGATGGCTACATCGGCGGCGTGCTCGATACCGGGACCGTCGGCCGCGCCGCGGTGCCCGCGCGCTTCGCGGGGCTGTCGGCGCCGATGCTCGCGATCGGCATCGACGACGACGCGTTCGGCACGGTCGAGGCGATCGAGCGGCTGGTCGGCTACTACACGGGCAGCAACGTCACGCATCTGAGGATCGCGCCGGCCGACATCGGCGTCGACGCGATCGGTCATTTCGCGTTTTTCCACAGCCGCTTCACCGACTCGCTGTGGCCCGTCGCGCTGTACTGGCTGCAACACGGCGTGCTGCCGGCCGATGCGCCGGGCGCCGTGCATGCGCTTCACCCGGCGTCGCGCGGGCCGATAGCGGCCGGCGGCGTGCCGGGTGTGGCCGCGAACGGTTGACGTGGCGCCCGCCGCGCATCGCCCCGTCGCGATCCGCTTCCCGGTCCTGCCGCGCCGGTTGCCGGCCGGCGCGATCGATTAACATCGGACGTTTCCATTCACAGCACAGGCTGCGCGTGCCGATGTCCACTCCGTCCGAATCCGCTTCCCCGCTCGACACGCCCCGCGCGTGGCGCGTGCACGCGCTCGACCTGCCGGAGGCCGCGTCCCGTGCCGGCGTGCGGGTCGCGCGTATCGATTTCGATTGGCGCGTGCCGCTGTCGTCGCCCGCGTATGCGGCGCTCGGCGACGCCGAGCGGGCGCGCGCCGCGCGCTACATGCGCCACGAGGATGCGGTGCGCAGCGCCGCGACGCGCGCCGCGTTGCGCGACGTGCTCGGCGCGGCGCTCGAGGTCGCGCCGCATGCGGTCTCGATCGTCGTCGATGCATCGGGGCGGCCGTCGCTGGATCGCGCGCATCGCGCGTCGCTCGACTTCAACGTGTCGCACGCAGGCGATCACGCGTTGATCGCATGGGCGCCCGCGGGCCGCGTCGGCGTCGATATCGAGGGCTGTGACCGCGTCGCCGACTGGCGTGCGCTGACGCGTGAAGTCTGCGCACCCGCCGAGGTCGCGCATCTCGACAGCATGCCGCCCGCGGTGCGCGCGAGCGAATTCATGCGCGTGTGGTCCGCGAAGGAAGCGCTGCTCAAGGCGCTCGGCACGGGCATCGTCGGCGGGCTGCGCGCGTTCGCGGTGGTGCCGCCGCGCGACGCGGCGACGCCCGCGACGACGATCGTCGAGCCGGCCGCGCCTGCGGCCGGCGTCGCGGCGTTCGACGCGGCGTGGCTCGACGCGGCGCCCGGCTATGCGGCGTGCGTCGCGTGGACGCGCGTGTAAGCGGGCGTTGGCGCCCGGCGCTCATTCGAGCGGCGCATCGTTGGGCGCCGCATAGCGCGCCTTGATCACGTCGCTCATCGGGAAGTCGAACGACAGCCCCTTCGGCGGCACCGGCTTCATGAACCATTTGTCGTACGGCGCGTTGATCTCGCCGCTTTTCATCAGCTGCGCGAGCACGCCGTCGACGAGCGCCTTGAACTGCGGATCGTCCTTGCGCAGCATGAACCCGTAGGCTTCCGACGACTGCGGCGTGCCGACGATCTGCCAGTCGGCCGGCTTCGCGGCGAGCTGGCGCACGCCCGCGAGCAGCACGTCGTCCATCATGTACGCGGCCGCGCGGCCCGATTCGAGCGTGAGGCGTCCCTCGCCGTAGTCCTTCGCGCTGATGATCTGCATGTTCATCTTCTTGTCCTCGTTCATCTTGCGCAGCAGGCGTTCGGACGTCGTGCCCTGGTTCGTCACGACCGTCTTGCCGGCGAGGTCGGGGAAGTCGCGGATGCCCGACGTCGTGCGCGTGAGCAGCCGCGTCGTCGCGACGAAGAAGGTGGTCGAGAACGCGACCTGCGCATGGCGCGCGGCGAGGTTGGTCGTCACGCCGCATTCGAGGTCGACGGTGCCGTTCTGCACGAGCGGAATGCGGTTCTGCGACGTGACGGGGATGAAGCGCACCTGCAGGTCGGGCTTGCCGGTGCGCGCCTTCACGGCCGCGATCACGCGGTCGCACAGGTCCTGCGAGAAGCCGATCACCTTGCCGCCCGTATCGACGTAGGAGAACGGCACCGACGTCTCGCGATGGCCGATCGAGATCAGGTTGTTCTGCCGGATTTTCTCGAGCGTGCCGGACAGCGGTTCCGCGGCGAGCGCGGCGCCGCATGCCAGCAGGCACGCCGCGGCGAGCAGCGGGCGGCCGAACCGGGCGGCGAATCGTGACGGGAAGGACATGGCGGGTCTCCGTGGCGAATGGTGATTCGTATGTTGCCAAAAACAAAATAATTGCAACATATGTTAATAACCGGATCCCGCCGGCCGGTCCGGCGGGCCGCGCCGGACATCAGGGAAACTCCCGAGTCGAAATCGATGAAAAACGGGTTGTCTAGACAAGTTGTCGTGGCTACACTTCAATCCATTCCGAACTTGTCTAGACAGGATTGCTCACATGATTACGTTGACCCCCGGCCATCTGACCCTCCCGCAACTGCGCCAGATCGCGCGCGAATCCGTGCAGCTCGCGCTCGACCCGGCCAGCTTCGCGAAGATCGACGCCGGCGCGAAGGCCGTCGCCGACATCGCCGCGAAGGGCGAGCCGGCCTACGGCATCAACACGGGTTTCGGCCGCCTGGCCAGCACGCACATCCCGCACGACCAGCTCGAGTTGCTGCAGAAGAACCTGGTGCTGTCGCATGCGGTCGGTGTCGGCGAGCCGATGGCCCGTTCGTCGGTGCGCCTCCTGATGGCGCTGAAGCTGTCGAGCCTCGGCCGCGGCCACTCGGGCATCCGCCGCGAAGTGATGGACGCGCTGATCACGCTGTTCAACGCCGACGTGCTGCCGCTGATCCCGGTGAAGGGCTCGGTCGGCGCATCGGGCGACCTCGCGCCGCTCGCGCACATGTCGGCGGTGCTGCTCGGCGTCGGTGAAGTGTTCATCCGCGGCGAGCGTGCGAGCGCGCTCGACGGGCTGCGCGTCGCGGGCCTCGCGCCGCTGACGCTGCAGGCGAAGGAAGGCCTCGCGCTGCTGAACGGCACGCAGGCATCGACCGCGCTGGCGCTCGACAACATGTTCGCGATCGAAGACCTGTACCGCACGGCGCTCGTCGCCGGCGCGTTGTCGGTCGACGCGGCAGCCGGTTCGGTGAAACCGTTCGACGCCCGCATCCATGAATTGCGCGGCCACCAGGGCCAGATCGACGCGGCGGCGTCGTATCGCGAGCTGCTCGAAGGCTCGCCGATCAACCAGTCGCACCGCGACTGCGACAAGGTGCAGGATCCGTACAGCCTGCGCTGCCAGCCGCAGGTGATGGGCGCGTGTCTGGACCAGATGCGCCATGCGGCCGACGTGCTGCTGGTCGAAGCGAACGCCGTGTCGGACAACCCGCTGATCTTCCCGGACACCGGCGAAGTGCTGTCGGGCGGCAACTTCCACGCCGAGCCGGTCGCGTTCGCGGCCGACAACCTCGCGCTGGCCGCATCGGAAATCGGCGCGCTGGCCGAACGCCGCATCGCGCTGCTGATCGACGCGACGCTGTCGGGCCTGCCCCCGTTCCTCGTGAGGGACGGCGGCGTGAACTCGGGCTTCATGATCGCGCACGTGACGGCGGCCGCACTCGCATCGGAAAACAAGACGCTCGCCCACCCGGCGTCGGTCGACTCGCTGCCGACTTCCGCGAACCAGGAAGACCACGTGTCGATGGCGACGTTCGCCGCGCGCAAGCTCGCCGACATCGCGGACAACACGAAGCACATCCTCGCGATCGAACTGCTGGCCGCGGCCCAGGGCGTCGACCTGCGCGCGCCGTACCACACGAGCCCGAAGCTGGCGCCGGTGATGGAGACGATCCGCGGCAAGGTCGCGCATTACGAACTCGACCACTACTTCGCACCGGACATCGCGGCGGTCGCGAAGCTCGTCGGCGAGCGCGCGTTCGCGAAGGTCGCACCGTTCTCGTTCGCATCGGAACAGTAAGCCGATGAGCGCGCCGGTCTACCAGGAGATCAAGGATTTCATCCTGGCCCGCATCCACGCCGGCGAGTGGGAGGAGGGCGACCAGGTGCCGTCCGAGAACGAGCTGGCGCGCGAATTCAAGGTGGCGCGCATGACCGTCAACCGCGCGCTGCGCGAGTTGACGGCCGAGCAGGTGCTCACGCGCATGAAGGGCGCGGGCACCTACGTCGCGCGGCCGAAGTACGAGTCGACGCTGGTGGCGATCCGCAGCATCTCGGAGGAGGTCGGCGCGCGCGGGCATGCGTATCGGGCGAGCGTGCTCGGCCTCGACACGGTCCGCGCGGACGACGCGCTCGCCGACGAGATGCAGGTGGCCGTGCGCACGAAGCTGTTTCATTCGCAGGTGCTGCACTTCGAGAACGACGAGCCCGTGCAGCTCGAAGAACGGTGGGTGAATCCGGCGGTCGCGCCGGATTACGCCGAGCAGGATTTCACGAACACGACGCCGAACCTGTACCTGATGCGCGCGGCCCCGCTGCAGCGCGTCGAGTACCGGATCGAAGCGGCGGCCCCGGCGCCGGAGCGGCGCGAGCAGCTGCGGATGGACGACGTCGAACCGTGTCTGGTTTTACATCGGCGCACCTGGTCGCAGGGCGTCGTCGCCTCGGTGGCGAATCTGTGGCATCCCGGCAGCCGTTACCGCTTCACCGGGCATTTCTGATTCCTATTTGATAGTCATTTTCCCTCGGGAGCAGTCGTCATGAACCATCCGAAACACATCGATCCCCGTCTCGATCCGACGCGCACGATCCGCGCGCCGCGCGGCAGCGAGAAGACCTGCAAGACCTGGCTGGCCGAGGCGGCCTACCGGATGATCCAGAACAACCTGGACCCGGAAGTCGCCGAGCATCCGCATGCGCTCGTCGTGTACGGCGGCATCGGCCGCGCGGCGCGCAACTGGGAATGCTACGACCAGATCCTCGCGTCGCTGAAGGATCTCGAGGAAAACGAAACGCTGCTGATCCAGTCGGGCAAGCCGGTCGGCGTGTTCCGCACGCACAAGGATGCGCCGCGCGTGCTGCTCGCGAACTCGAACCTCGTGCCGCACTGGGCGAACTGGGATCACTTCCACGAGCTCGACCGCAAGGGCCTGATGATGTACGGCCAGATGACGGCCGGCAGCTGGATCTACATCGGCAGCCAGGGCATCGTTCAGGGCACGTATGAAACGTTCTTCTCGGTCGCGAACCAGCACTTCAACGGCGATCCGTCGGGCCGCTGGATCCTGACGGGCGGCCTCGGCGGCATGGGCGGCGCGCAGCCGCTGGCCGCGACGATGGCCGGCTTCTCGATGATCGCGGTCGAATGCGACGAGACGCGCATCGACTTCCGCCTGAAGACGCGCTACGTCGACAAGAAGGCAACGACGCTCGACGAAGCGCTCGGCATGATCGAGGAAGCGAAGCGCACGGGCAAGCCCGTGTCGGTCGGCCTGCTCGGCAACGCCGCCGACGTGTTCGCGGAACTCGTCACGCGCGGCATCACGCCGGACTGCGTGACCGACCAGACGAGCGCGCACGATCCGATCAACGGCTACCTGCCGCAAGGCTGGACCGTCGCGCAATGGCGCGAAGCGCAGAAGGTCGATCCGCAGAGCATCGTGAAGGTCGCGAAGCAGTCGATGGCCGTCCAGGTGCGCGCGATGCTGGCGCTGCAGGAACGCGGCGCGGCGACGCTCGACTACGGCAACAACATCCGCCAGATGGCGCTGGAAATGGGCGTCGAGAACGCGTTCGACTTCCCGGGCTTCGTGCCGGCGTACATCCGTCCGCTGTTCTGCGAAGGCAAGGGCCCGTTCCGCTGGGTCGCGCTGTCGGGCGATCCGGAAGACATCTACAAGACCGACCAGAAGGTGAAGGAGCTGATCCCCGACGATCCGCACCTGCACAACTGGCTCGACATGGCGCGCGAGCGCATCGCGTTCCAGGGCCTGCCGGCACGGATCTGCTGGGTGGGCGTGAAGGATCGCTATCGTCTCGGCCAGGCATTCAACGAGATGGTCAAGAACGGCGAACTGAAGGCCCCGATCGTGATCGGCCGCGACCACCTCGACACCGGCTCGGTCGCCAGCCCGAACCGCGAGACGGAATCGATGAAGGATGGGTCGGACGCGGTCAGCGACTGGCCGCTGCTGAACGCACTGCTGAACACGGCAGGCGGCGCATCGTGGGTGTCGCTGCATCATGGCGGGGGCGTCGGCATGGGCTTCTCGCAGCACTCGGGCGTCGTGATCGTCGCCGACGGCACGGCTGAAGCGCACGAGCGTCTCGGTCGCGTGCTGCTGAACGACCCGGCGACGGGCGTGATGCGCCATGCGGATGCCGGCTACGAACTCGCGCAGCAGACGGCTCGCGAAGCCGGCCTGAAGCTGCCGATGCTCGGCCGCTGAGCATGACGGCGCTCGACCAGGCGCCGGTGAACGCGACGCTGATCCGCGCGGCGGATCTCGTCGCGTCGCCGTGGAAGAACGGCGGCGGCGTGACGCGCGAGATCGGCGCGTTCCCGCCCGGCGCCGCGCTCGACGCGTTCGCGTGGCGCGTGAGCGTCGCGGACGTCGGCACGGCCGGCCCGTTCTCGCGTTTCGACGGGATCGACCGCACGCTCGTGCTGCTGTCCGGCGTGGGCATGACGCTCGCCGAAGCGGGCGGTGCGCACCATGTGCTCGACGTGCCGCTGGCCCGTGCGGATTTCGCAGGGGAAGCGGCGATCGACGCGACGCTGCACGACGGCGCGACGCGCGACTTCAACCTGATGACGCGCCGCTCGGCCGCGCGCGGCACGCTCGACGTGTGGCGCGCGGGCGCGCACCATGTCGCGCCGGCCGATACCGTGCTGCTGTTCTGCGCGACCGGCGCCGTCGGTGTCGCAATCGACGGCACGCGCCACGCACTGGAAGACATGGACACGCTGCGGCTCGACGGGCCGCGGCGTGCGTTTGACGTCGTCGTGAGCGGGGGCGGTGCGTTGCTCGCCGTCTCGCTCGCCGTCGGCGAACGAGACTGAACGCATGAAACCGACTGTCTGGCATCACCTGAGGCTGTGTCCGCACGGCCATCCCGACGAAACGATCGACGACGCGGCGATCGCGGTCGACGAAACCGGCACGATCGTGTGGCTCGGCGCGTGGTCCGCGCTGCCGCACGGTTACGCGCACTGGCCGCGCGAAGACCTGCACGGCGCGTGGGTGACGCCGGGCCTCGTCGATTGCCATACGCACCTCGTGTACGGCGGCACGCGTGCGGACGAATTCGCGCAGCGCCTCGCGGGCGTCAGCTACGAGGAAATCGCGCGGCAGGGCGGCGGGATCGTGTCGACGGTGCGCGCGACGCGCGCGGCCGACGAAACGACGCTGTTCGTGCAGGCCGCCGCGCGCCTGCAGCCGCTGCTCGCCGAAGGCGTGACCGCGATCGAGATCAAGTCGGGCTACGGGCTCGACCTCGCGAGCGAGCGCAAGATGCTGCGCGTCGCGCGCCAGCTCGGCGAGCGCTTTCCGGTCACGGTCTACACGACCTTCCTCGGCGCGCATGCGCTGCCGCCCGAATACGCGGGCCGGGCGGACGCGTACATCGACGAAGTGTGCGACCGCATGCTGCCGGCGCTCGCCGACGAGGGTCTCGTCGACGCGGTCGACGTGTTCTGCGAACGCATCGGCTTCTCGCTCGCGCAGACCGAGCGCGTGTTCGAGGCCGCGACGCGCCGCGGCCTGCCCGTGAAGCTGCATGCGGAACAACTGTCGAACGCCGGCGGCACGGCGCTCGCCGTGCGCTACCGCGCGTTGTCCGCCGACCACCTCGAGTTTCTCGACGAAGCCGGCATCGAGGCGATGAAGGCGGCCGGCACGGTCGCCGTGCTGCTGCCCGGCGCGTACTACTTCATCCGCGAAACGCAACTGCCGCCGATCGAGCTGCTGCGCAAGCACGGCGTGCCGATCGCGCTCGCGACCGATCACAACCCCGGCACGTCGCCGCTCGAATCGCTGCTGCTGACGCTGAACATGGGCTGCACGCTGTTCCGCATGACGGTGCCGGAAGTGCTGCAGGGCGTCACGCGCCATGCCGCCGCGGCGCTTGGCCGCGCGGATCGCCACGGCGCGCTCGAGGTCGGCCGCCAGGCCGACTTCGCCGCGTGGTCGGTCGGTTCGCTGTCGGAGCTCGCGTACTGGATCGGCCGGCCGCTGTGCGAGCAGGTCGTGCGCGGCGGCACGACCGTGTTTCGCCGGATGAACGGATAGTTTTTGCAGGGAGCCGGGCCGGGTGCGACCGCGCTCGATCCGGCCGCTCGACAAGGAATCAGAATGACCGACACCATGTTGTTCGCGGACCACGCCTACCTGCCCGACGGCTGGCGCCGCAACGTGCTGCTGCGCTGGGACGCGGCCGGCACGCTGACCGGCGTGACGCCCGATACCGATGCGCCGGCAGACGTCGCGCGTGCGGCCGGCCCGGTGCTGCCCGGCATGCCGAACCTGCATTCGCACGCATTCCAGCGCGCGATGGCGGGGCTCACCGAATACCGCGCGAATCCCGCCGACAGCTTCTGGAGCTGGCGCGACCTGATGTACCGCTTCGCGCTGAAGATCACGCCCGACGCGCTCGCGGCGATCGCACGCTGGCTGTACGTCGAGATGCTCAAGTGCGGTTACACGTCGGTGTGCGAATTCCACTACGTGCATCACGCACAGGACGGCTCGCGCTATCCGCAGCTCGCGGAGCTCGGCACGCGCGTCGTCGATGCCGCACGCGCCGCCGGCATCGGCATCACGATGCTGCCCGTGTCGTACCAGTTCGCCGGCTTCGGCAACAAGCCGCCGCGCGACGACCAGCGCCGCTTCATCAACACGCCCGACGGGCTGCTCGAATTGCTCGACGCGATGCGTCGCGCGGCGCCCGAGCACGGCGGCCTGCGCTACGGCGTCGCGCCGCACTCGCTGCGCGCGGTGTCGGAGAACGGGCTGCGCACGCTGATCGACGGGCTGCCCGGCGACGCGCCCGTTCACATCCATATCGCCGAGCAGACGGCCGAAGTCGACGACTGCGTGCGCGCGTACGGCGCGCGTCCCGTCCAATGGCTGCTCGATCGCTTCGACGTCGATGCGCGCTGGTGCCTCGTGCACGCCACGCACGTCGATGCGACCGAGACGGCCGCGCTCGCGAGGCGTCGCGCGGTCGCCGGCCTGTGCCTGACGACCGAAGCGAACCTGGGCGACGGCGTGTTCCCGGCTGTCGACTATCTCGCGCAGGGCGGCGTGATCGGCGTCGGCTCGGACAGCCACGCCTCGGTCGATTGGCGCTCGGAGCTGCGCCTGCTCGAATACGGGCAGCGGCTCGTGCACCGCGCGCGCAACGTGCTGGCGAGCGAGTCGCAGGCACACGTCGCCGATCGCCTGTTCGACGCATCGCTCGCGGGCGGCGCACAGGCGAGCGGGCGGCGTGTCGGCGCGCTGCGCGAAGGCTGCCGCGCCGACTGGCTGGTGCTCGATCCCGATCATCCGGCGATCGCCGAACATGGCAGCCCGTCGTGGCTGTCGGGCATCGTGTTCGCCGAACACGGCGAGACGCCCGTGCTCGACGTCTACACGGGCGGCGAACGCGTCGTGAGCGGCCGTCGCCATCGCGACGAAGACGCTGCATACGCGGACTACCGCGCCGCGCTGGCGCAACTGCTGCGCTGACACGCGGCAACCGGCGCGCGTGCGTGCGCCGGCCGACTCTTACGGTGAGGCGACATGACTGAACAACCGGCTGTATTCACGCTGAAGCAGGGCACGCTGCCGCTGCTGATCTCGATTCCGCACGCAGGCACGCACATCCCCGAGGACATCGCGGCGACGATGACGCCCGACGCGCGCTTCGTCGACGATTGCGACTGGCATCTCGAGCGGCTGTACGGCTTCGCGGCCGATCTCGGCGCATCGATCCTGGTGCCGTCGCACGCGCGTTACGTCGTCGACCTGAACCGTCCGCCCGACAACGAGAACCTGTACCCGGGGCAGGACACGACGGGGCTCGTGCCGGTCGATACGTTCGACAAGGCGCCGCTCTATCCGGCGAATGCGCTGCCCGGCAACGACGAGATCATGCGTCGCCGCGACCGCTACTGGCTGCCGTATCACGACGCGCTGCAGCGCGAGATTGCACGCCTGAAGCGCGAGCACGGCCGCGTGCTCGTATGGGAAGCGCATTCGATCCGCTCGCATGTGCCGCGCTTCTTCGACGGCCGCCTGCCGGACTTCAATTTCGGCACGTCGAGCGGCGCGAGCGCCAGGCCCGGTCTCGCGGAGGCGCTGGCCGCGTGCGTGCTCGCACACGGCGGTTATACGGCCGTCGCGAACGGCCGCTTCAAGGGCGGTTACATTACCCGTCACTACGGCGTGCCCGACACCGGTGTCGAAGCCGTGCAGCTCGAGCTGTCGCAGATCACCTACATGGAAGAGACGCGTCCGTACGCGTACGACGAAGCGCGCGCCGCGCGGATTGCGCCGCTGTTGCAGACGCTCGTCGAAACCGCGCTCGCGCATCGCTGAGCGCGGGCCGCTCGCATGCGGCAGCGCGGCGGAGCAGGGCGTCGCGGCCCGCCGGCATGCAGCAGGCGCGCCGACGCAATGCACAACACGGCATCGATCGCGGGGATCGATGCCGTTTTTTCATCTGATCGATGTCGTCGTCGGCGCCTGAAAATTTGACGCAATTTTTAGGTGATATAAGCTGAATGTCAGGAAGTCGTCACGCGCGCACCGGCGGCGAGGGCATCGACGATGGCCGTACCGTGCCGGAATGCGCTGCGAGACACCTTGCCGACGTGTCGCCGCGCGGCTTTGCCGTATGCGCTTGATCGCGACGCGTGTCCTGCCTCCTTCAGTCAGTCGAGTACGATCGTGAAAGCCGCCAGCCCTTCGATACGCCGGACGCGAAGTCCGTCGGCGGGCGCGCCGCCTCAGGCCGGGCCGAACCGGCATGCTGAATGCGGCACGCGTGCCGCCCCTTTACGCGAACCTCGTTTCTTCGCCATTTCCCATCGCGGCCCGCGCCGCTTCAACCTCGTGACCGCGCAGGTGTTCAGCGCGGTGCAGTGCGACGGCAGCGCATCGTTGTTGCCCTAGCGTCTTGTTCCGCTTCCGTTGCGGGCCGCACCGCGGCTTGCCGCATCGTTCGCGCGGCCGGATCGCGCATGCGCTCGCGCTGCGCGATGGCACGCGCGTGCGGCGCAGCCGCCGGCCTTCGTCGTCCCGTGCGCACGCATGCGGCGCGCGATTACCGGAGAGGGAGGGAGGCTCATGCGTGCGCGCCCGATCGTAGCCGTCACCGCCGACCGCATCCTGCGCGGTGCGCATCCGAATCACACGGCCGGCGAGAAGTACCTCGCCGCGCTCGTCGACGGCGCCGGCGCGCTGGCGTTGGTGCTGCCCGCGCTCGGCGCGCGCCAGCCGCCCGACGCGATCATCGCGGCGGTCGACGGGCTGCTGTTTACGGGCAGCTATTCGAACGTCGAGCCGCATCATTACGGCGGCGCCGCGAGCGCACCCGACACATTGCACGATGCCGCGCGCGATGCGACCGCGTTGCCGCTGATCCGCGCGGCGATCGAGGCGGGCGTACCCGTGCTCGCGATCTGCCGCGGCATGCAGGAGCTGAACGTCGCGTACGGCGGCACGCTGCATCAGCGGCTGCACGCGACGAACGGCTTCGACGATCATCGCGAACGGGCGGCCGATCCGCTCGAGCGGCAGTATGGTCCCGCGCACGTCGTGCAACTCGCGCCGGGCGGCCTGCTGCAGCGGGTCGCGCGCGGCGTGCACGAGGCGACCGTCAATTCGCTGCACGACCAGGGCATCGCCCGGCTTGGCGCGGGGCTCGTCGTCGAAGCGAGCGCGCCCGACGGGCTCGTCGAGGCCGTCAGCGTGCGCGGCGCGCGCGCGTTCGCGCTCGGCGTGCAGTGGCATCCCGAATGGCGCTACGCGGAACAGCCGCTGTCGCGCGACATCTTCGCGGCATTCGGCGCGGCGTGCCGCGTGCGCATGACGCACCGCATTCATGCAGCCGGCGGCGCGATCGCGTCGCCGAGCGCATCCGACGTCGACTGAACGAGGCCGATCATGCAACCCGAACTGAGCGAATTCCTGCGGCAGCACCGCATCACCGAGGTCGAGGCGATCATCCCCGACATGGCCGGCATCGCGCGCGGCAAGATCATTCCGCGCAACAAGTTCGAATCAGGCGAATCGATGCGCTTGCCGCAGGCCGTGATGGTGCAGACCGTGACCGGCGATTATCCGGAGGACGGCACGCTGACCGGCGTGACCGATCCCGACATGGTGTGCGTGCCCGATCCGTCGACGATCTGCCTGATTCCGTGGGCCGTCGATCCGACCGCGCAGGTGATTCACGACTGCGTGCATTTCGACGGTTCGCCGGTCGAGATCTCGCCGCGCTACGTGCTGCGCCGCGTGCTCGACCTGTACGAGGCGAAAGGCTGGAAGCCCGTCGTCGCGCCGGAACTCGAGTTCTATCTCGTCGACATGAATGCCGATCCCGACCTGCCGCTGCGCCCGCCGATCGGCCGCACGGGACGCGCGGAAACCGGCCGCCAGTCGTATTCGATCGAGGCCGTCAACGAGTTCGATCCGCTGTTCGAGGACATCTACGAGTACTGCGAAATGCAGGGCCTCGATATCGAGACGCTGATCCACGAAGTCGGCGCCGCGCAGATGGAGATCAACTTCGTGCACGGCGATGCGCTGCCGCTGGCCGACCAGGTATTCCTGTTCAAGCGCACGGTGCGCGAGGCCGCGCTGCGCCACAACATGTACGCGACCTTCATGGCCAAGCCGATGGAAGGCGAGCCGGGATCCGCGATGCACATTCATCAGAGCCTGGCGGACATGCGCACCGGGCGCAACCTGTTCGCCGACGAGGACGGTTCCGTGTCGCCGCTGTTCCGCAGCTATCTCGCGGGGCTGCAGAAATACACGCCGGCGCTGATGCCGATCTTCGCGCCGTACATCAACTCGTACCGCCGGCTGTCGCGCTTCATGGCCGCGCCGATCAACGTGCAGTGGGGCTACGACAACCGGACGGTCGGCTTTCGCATCCCGCAGTCGAGCCCCGTCGCGCGCCGCATCGAGAACCGCATTCCGGGCGTCGACTGCAACCCGTACCTCGCGTTCGCCGCGACGCTCGCGGCCGGCTATCTCGGCATGACGCAGCAGCTCGCGCCGACCGAGCCGATTGCCTCAGACGGTTACGACCTGCCTTACCAGCTGCCGCGCAATCTGGAAGAGGGCATCTCGCTGATGGCCGCGTGCGAGCCGCTCGCCGGCATTCTCGGCGACAAGTTCGTGAAGGCCTATCTGGCGTTGAAGGAAACCGAATACGAAGCGTTCTTCCGCGTGATCAGCTCGTGGGAACGCCGCCATCTGCTGCTGCACGTCTGAACGTGCGCGCAACCGAATACGGAATCACGGAGGAAACATGACTTACCGCAACGAATCTGCCTGGATCCAGCCGGCCGCGCCGGCCGCCGCGCCGCGCGCGACGCAGGCACGCTCGACCGCCG
>NZ_JBVVNQ010000028.1:0-63234 GCF_055810675.1 Burkholderia sp. YHN3-13
ACACCCCCACGACGGATCTCAAGGGCAATATGGTCAGCGATCGACAGGACGGCGCCGCTACTGCGGCGCCGTCGTATAAAAAACTGGGGAAAATTACTTCGACGAAAGTGGGGAGTATCTATCCGACGCTGACAGCCGAAGCTGAATTTCAGCGACGACCCGAAGCTCGCGCACATCCTCACGGAGGCGAAGCAGCATCTCGCGGCGCACAACGGAGCGGATCTGAAGGAGTCGCGAGTGCTCCGGTCGCAGGTTGCCAGCAAGGCGACCGAGATCGAGGGCTTGATGGCTGCCTTTATGGGCGGCGCGCCGGCGGCGCCGCTGACTGACCAGATCCCGGTTCAGTCGGCGACGGGCTTGTCGTTCCTCGCCGCTGCATGAGGTCGTCATGGACTCACGCATCGCGAAGCAGCGCACGGCGCTGGTGCTCGACCATCCGTTCATCGGCGCCTTGGCGCTACGGCTCAAAGTCCGCGAGGACCTGAGCTGCAAGACGTTCTGGACGGACGGAGAGACGCTGGGCTACAACCCGACCTATGCCGAGCGCCTGAACGACCTGGAGGTCTGTGGCGTGCTCGCCCATGAGGTATGGCACGTAGCCGGCGGGCACTGTTGGCGACAAGGGGATCGCGACCCCGACGGCTGGAACGAGGCGTGCGATTATGTCGTCAATCTGATGGTGGAGGCTGCTGGGATGCAGCTTCCGTCGGGCGCGCTCATTGATCACCGCTTCAAGGGGATGTCGGCCGAAGAGGTGTACGGCGTGCTCTCGCATGAGAAACGCCAGGTGGCGAAGCAGCCTGGTGGCAAGCAGGCGAGCGATCCGCCGTCGGGAGGTAAGGCGGGCAAGCCGACAGGCTCGCCCGGCTCGCAGCCGTCGGGACCCTCCAACGACAAAGCGGGTGGCCCGGCAGCGTCGTGCGGTGAAGTCCGGCAGTATGCCGGGCCAGACAAGGCGGCGAAAGCGGCCGAGTGGAAGGTGGCCGTGCTGCAGGCGGCCAAGGCTGCGCAGGCCTGCGGCAAGCTCGGCGGTGGATTGCAGGCCGCTGTCGAGCAATCTGTCGCTGCGATTGTCGACTGGCGCTCGCTCCTGCATCGCTTCGCGCAGGACGCGGCGCCGACCGACTATACGTGGGCGCAGCCAAATCGTCGTTACCTGCACCTCGGGATGTATCTGCCGTCGCTAAACGAGCCGGCGGTCGGCGACGCGGTGTTTGTGCGAGACGCCAGCGGTTCCGTCTGGGATGAAACGCAGGCGCAATTTGCGGCCGAAATCCTGGCCGTTGCCGATGCGGTTCGCCCGCGGCGCCTGATCGTGATGGATTGCGACGTGCGCGTGACCCAGGTTCAGGTATTCGAGCGTGGTGAACCGGTGAAGCTTGCGCCGCTGAAAGGCGGTGGCGGTACCTCGTTCATCGATCCGTTTCTACGGGTCGCGGCCGAGGACATCGAACCGGCGTTTCTCGTGTACCTGACCGACATGGAGGGAACGTTTCCCACCGACGAGCCGGCATACCCGGTTCTATGGGCGTCAACGACACCGCTGAAGCGAGCGCGGCGGGCGCTGTTCGGCGAGACGATCGAAGTCGTCTGCTGAGCGGCTGCGATGGCGCGCTATTTCCTGAAACACACCCGGTCCTTGTGACCGGGTTTTTTTTCGTCCTACGCAAATGCATGCCATCGGCGCGGAGGTTAGAAAGGGGAGAAAGCTATACGTTTTTCTGGAGCATTTCGGGTTTGCCCCCTCAACCAGTTGCGCCAGAGTCCGCACTTTGAGAGCGTTCCGACGCGGTCCGCCCGGCGCGCGAAAGCTGCTCAATTTAGCCATTCTTTCGGGCGAATTGCGGATGTGCCAGCTTGAACAATAGCTGCATGTCTGATATTGCCGAAAGTCCCTACCTGAAGGTCGCACGACTCGAAGAGAATGCCGTGAAGCTGTTCTTCGAGTCGTTGAAGCTGATCGAAGAACCGCTACACAACCCGAATGTTGCCGAAGTGTTGATTAACAACGCGGGCAACATCTGGGTCGAAGAGCGGGGTGTGATGCATCGCCTGGACGCCCAGTTCAACCCGATGACCTTGACGGGCGCTATCCATTCGCTCGCGGCTTCCGTTGAAAAGTCCGCGCTGCGGGGGACCGCGCAGGGGATCATCAACGCAGGGCACGACAACCTCCGGATCGCCGCGGTAATGAAACCGACGGCGATCGATGGAGACGCGCTCGCAATACGTCGGCATCGTGAAACGAATCTAGCATTGGGTGACTACACCCGGCTGGGGGCGTTCTCTCGTGTGCACGCGAGACGTACGGCTGAGCGGGCAATTTTCCCCCCCGGCGCTGAGAACGAGGTGCTGGAAGAAGCATTCGTCCAAATGGTGAGGAGCCGCGCCAACGTCTTGGTAGCGGGCGGAACCTCTACCGGCAAAACGACGTTCCTCAACGCACTCAACGGTGCGATTCCGGACGACGAGCGTGTCATCACGATCGAAGACACGAAGGAACTGAAGCTAATGGTTCCGAACCTCGTCCGCTTGCTCTCGAATCTGGATAAGGGCGTGACGGCGCAGGTGCTCGTCGCACTTTGCCTACGGTTCCGCCCCGACCGAATCATCGTCGGCGAAGTGCGCGGTGGGGAAGCGTACGACTTCATCCAGGCGCTGAGCACCGGCCATGACGGCGGCATGGGTTCGATTCACGCGAACGATGCGCGCGGTGGGCTGAGCCGCCTCGAGAGCCTCGCAATGTTGGGCATCCCGCCCGGTAGCCGGTGGGAGCTCGCCGACATGCGCAAGGCGATCGCCGATTGTTTTCACTACGTCATCCATCTTCGTCGCACGGGCGAGCTGCGCCACGTCTCCGAAGTAGTGGCGATCAAGGGTTTCAAAGATGGGGACTACGTCCTCGAACGCGTTTTCTAACCACACGGGGTTTTTCGATGAAGAAGCAGATTCAAATGTTGTGTTCGCTGATCAAGAAAAAGGCGCAGTACACCGCCCATTATTTGTTCGGGCGGGGCCAGCGGCTCTCGACTCTGATCGCGCTGATGCTCACGTTTGCGGCGCCGGCCGCGAAAGCGGTCGACCTCGGGGATCTGGGTAACGCGGCCAGCTTCATCTGCCTGATTCAGGCCTACGTCAGTGGGCCGTGGCTCTTCGGAATCGGCATTGTGATGATCATCGTTGGCGCGGTCATGATCTCGAACTCGGAAAGCAACTTCGGGAAGTTCCTCTCGACCATTGTCGTGGGTTTGGGCGTTGCGTCGTGTGCGCTGCCTATCGTCAAGAACCAGCTGAAGATCAACTACACCTGTGCGTGAACGGAAGAAAGTCAGCCGGTCGCTGTCGTTGCCGCGCCAGATGGGCGGCGCCGATCGCGGCCTCGCAATTGCCAACGGCACGCTGACGGCGCTGCTCTGCTACAGCAGCATGTCGCCGATCTATCTTGGCGTCGGGATCGTGGTGCACTGGGTCCTGCGCTGGCTGTCTTCAAGCGATCCGTGGTGGAAGGAGGTTCTGGTCGTCTACAACCGGTATCCGGACGTGCACGAACCACTGCATACCTCCGAAGTCGCTGCCCGATTCCGCCGGCCTTATGGATTTGATCAGGAGCTTCCGCTGTGAGCGCGAAACCGAAGCGCCGAGCGATTCAGGAAATCGCTCCGTGGGCGACGATGGTGACCCCGGAAATCGTTCTCGACAAAGATGGGTCGCTGCTGACGCTGTACACGTTCGAGGGCGTGGACGCAGATAGCCCGAACTCCGACGAGATCTCGGCCGCACGTGACAATCTCGACCACGCCTGCAAGAACTTCGATCACCGGATCACCGCATGGTGGCGCATGTCGCATCGACGGGTCCGGGGCGAGATTGGTGGTCAGTTCGCGTCAGAGATGGATCGGCATGTCGACGCGATCAACCAGAAGAGCGTTGGGAGCGGAAGGTACTTCCGCAACACCCACTCGCTTGCGCTCGCGTACACGCCTGAGACGGGGATCAACAAGCTTTTCGAGAAGATCGCCTATCACATCACGGTGGGGGGCAAGTCGGTACCAGTCGCTTTGCTCGAAACCATCAAGGATATGGTGTTCGCGCGAAGTGCATTCGTATTCGACATGGAGCGGATCACGTCGGATATCAAACGCTTCGAAGGCATTCTGGACGCGTTCAAAGGGGGCGTGGCGCGCCTCAAGATGAAGCGTCTTCAACTGCAGAACGCGCTGGCCTTTCTCCACCAGGCCGCCAATCCGTCAGTTCCGCCGCGACGCGTACGTTACCCCGTGACGATGCTCGACACGCACTTGACGGAAAGCTTCGTGACGTACGGTGCCGAACACATCATGTTCGAGTCCGCCTACGGCACGCGGTACGCGAAGATCATCGCGGTGAAAGAGTGGATGGGCTTCCAGGAGGCCGCGCTCGATGTTCTCGCGGACGTCGATTCCGAGTTCGACGTGTGCGTGATGTTTCGATTCCTGTCGACCAGCAAGGCGCAGGTGTACATCGAGAAGATGCGCAAGTTCTACAAGGTCGCTGCGTTCAGTCCGGTCAAAGTGCTGAAGAGCTTCTTCTCGAAAGATGAGAAGAAGGAGAGCATGGAGAACGAGAAGGGGCGCGAGATCCTCGCCGAAGAGGCGGAGAACGCACTGGCACGCCTGATCGCTGACGGCCAGCAGTACGGCTTCGTCAACATCTCGGTAGTCGTATACGGAGATACGATCGATGAGTGCGATGACAACGCGCGCGAGATCGTCGGTCGCATTGGCAACGCTGGTTTCGGCGTGCTGGTCGAGAAGCGGAACATCCCCGCAGCATGGGCATCGACGCTGCCCGGGAGGTGGGACCAGCAGAAGCGGCTGCAGTTCGTCGAAACGCCGGTGGTCTCAGACATTGCGCCGGTGCGCGGTGTCGCCGAAGGGAGCGACGTCAACCCGTGGCTGACGCAGCAGCTCGGACAGAAGGTCGGCCCTCTGACGCTTCTTCCGACGCGTCATCGGACCTTGCAGCGCGTCACGTTGCACGACCCGAGCGGGAAGTCTCATACGCTGATTGTCGGCCCGATCGGCGCCGGCAAGACCATCTTCCTCAACTTTCTCGTCTCACAAACCGGGCGCTTCCAACCGCGCCGCATCAAGTTCGACAAGAACCGGTCGACGCGCATCCCGACCGTGTTTGCCGGCGGCAAGTTCGTCGATGCAACCGGCAAGTTTGCAGCCGCGACGCAGGTCAACCCGCTATCCCTTCTGGCCGATCCCCGGCACTACACGTACGTGTCGGACTGGGTCCAGATGGCAATCGAGGGCGACGGCGAGGACTTTGTCTGCACCCCGCA
Organism: Burkholderia sp. YHN3-13; assembly: GCF_055810675.1. Classification (NCBI taxonomy): domain Bacteria; kingdom Pseudomonadati; phylum Pseudomonadota; class Betaproteobacteria; order Burkholderiales; family Burkholderiaceae; genus Burkholderia; species Burkholderia sp. YHN3-13. Next base: position 5,330 of record NZ_JBVVNQ010000028.1, read on the forward strand.
ACAGCAGCGCACGATTTATGAGCGGGTTGTCACGCTGGCGCAAGGGTATGGCCGGGAGTTCTGGACGCTTACGTTCCTGACGACGCTTTTGCCCGTCGAGCTGCGCGAGCGCCTGCAGATCTGGACGAAGGGGGAGAAGAACGGTCGATTCTTCGATCACGTCGAAGACGCGTTCTCTCTTTCGGACGACCTTGCGATCGAGATGGGCGAGCTGTTCGAAAGCTACCCGGTCGCAGCGGCGCTGTTCATGGACTATGCCTTCTACCGCATCTCGCAATGGCTGGATGGCAAGCGCGTCACGATCATCGAGGTCGAGGAGTGCGGCTTCTTCTTCCGGTACCCGCGCTTCTACGCACGTCTGGAAATGTGGGCTGTCACGATCCGCGGGCTGAACGGCACGCTCGTCATGGCGACGCAATCGCTGAGCCAGCTTGAGCGCGTCCCGAACTTCGAGATCCTGAAGGAGAACATCCAGAACTTCTTCTTCCTGCCGAACCGTGATGCCCGGAACAACAAGCGCCTCTATCGCGATGTGTTCGGGCTGACCGACGACCAGATCAACATGATCAGCGAGGGCGTTCCCAACCGCGACTACCTCTGGGTCACGCCGGATCACTCGCGGATGCTGCAGGCCAAATTCCCGAAGGAAGCACTCGCGATCTTGCGCGCTGACGGCGCGGCCCAGCGCACGCTGGACAAGCACCTGGCCTCGGGCTCCCCGACGTGGGCCGAAGACTACCTGCAAGAAATGGCAACCGTCGACTGACAGGAACCGAATGAAACTCAATCCGACTCTCACCGTGCAGTTGCTGTACCGCGACCTCTTCGCGCTCACTGCAGACGAAATCGACCAGATCGTCATCGGGACGCCCGTTCGGGTGCGCCTGATGGCGCCGGCGGGCGGCGAACATCGGCCGCCTCGGCAACAGCCGCAAGACGCCCCTACGACGCCGTGCGCCGCTTGTACGGCACTTCGATTCCTCGACTGAAAGGTCCCACGATGAAACTCTTGCCGACCCTTCGCGCCGCGGCATTCACGGCTTCCCTCTTCGTCGCCGAGCACGCATCGGCGCTCGAAGTCTTCGACCCGATCAACTATGTGCAGAACGTCATCTCGGCGGCTAAGGCCGTCAAGGGCGAGATCTACCAGAACACGAACATTCTCTACCAGTACCAGATGATGGTGAACGATCTGCTACAGGCAAAGAACCTGAATCCGGCTGCGTGGAAGGCCGCGTATGACCAGATCACGGGTGATATCAACAAGGTCAAGGGGCTGGTCGGGACGCTGCAAGGGCTTTACGGCGACCTCAAGAAGGGCGGGGAATGGGTCACCCAGGTGCAGGGATTGGTTACCCGGTCGGGCAAAACGAACGCGCAATGGTTCGCGGACATGAACACGTTAGTCCAGCAAAACGACAAGGTCGCGCGGAACCTGTTCCAGATGGGCTCGGACATCATGCAGCACACCGACGAGATGGCAAAGCGTCGTCAGGACCTTCAATCTGAGCTCTCGATGTCGCCGACTCAACAGGCGACGGCCGAGATCACGACGCACTATCTCGATATCGTCACGAGCCAGAACGCGGACATCCTCCAGTTGAACGCGGCCAAGGCTCAAAAGGACGCTCAGAAGGACGCGCAACAGGCCGAGGACGATAAGGAAAAGGCGGCCGACGCAGAGAAGTTCATTTCCAAGCAGCAGGCTGAGCGAGCCGCGTACGGGGTCACCGCGCAATGAGTGGCCGCGTGATTCGTTCGTGGCTCGTACGTTGCTTGATCCTGCTTGCGTTCGCGCTGCCCACCGCCGCGAATGCGTCGACGTGGGACGATCTCAAGAACATGATGCCGTCCGGTTGGAGCTCGAGCTACGTCAAGGGCGAGGTCGCAAAGGGCGCTACTGCGGCAATCGAAGAGATCACGAAGATTCTGATGGACCTGATCGATCTCGCGGTGGAACTGAGCAAGACGCTCGACAAGTACTCGGACAAGATGGCTGGCGGTCTCGCCGTGATCACTGTCGTGTTGGCGTGGATTCGGTTCGCTGCAACCCGGGATCCGGTGGCGGCGTGGAGCAGCGTATTCGAAGATCTCGCCATCCTCGGCATATTTGCGGCTGTCTACGTGTCGTACGGGAGGTGGGCGCCGGGTTTCTACAAGTGGTTCAACGAAATGGCCGTCGCAGTTTCTGGGGCGGACGCGGAGTCGTTGCCGATGGCGATGGTGAAGTCCGCAGGCTCGATTTTCGATGCGGTGATTGAAGCGTTGAAAGCAGAGCACTGGTGGAACTACATGGCGCTGCTGATTAATCTTTTGCCGTTGCTGATTTCCTGGGCGTTGCTGATGGTCGCCGCCTTGGTCTTCCTCTTCTTCATCTCGCTTGGGACGATCCAGATGGCGGTCGCGATCGTCTTGGGAAAAATCGCATTTGCGCTCGGCATGTCCGAGTTTTCGAGAGGTTACTTCAAGAGCTGGCTCGACTTCACGATCAGCGCGGGCATGTACATGGTGGTGGCGGCGATCCTCCAGCGGTTGATGACGGCGACATTGGCAACGTCGTTCAGTAACACGATCTCGAAGGGCTTGACTACGCCGTATGCAGGGTCCTTGACGCTCGATCTTTCGATCTTCGTACTGATCCTCTCGTTTGAGATTCCGAAGTTCGCTTCGATGTTTGGCGGCGGCGCGAATGCCAGCGGCGGGGCGATCAAGGGGCTGACGAAGCTTGCAACGAAGGGCATGGCTTGATGATCGACGCACGACTTTTCGAGCCAGCTGACGCCGCGGAGCTGACTGCCCGCAACGAGCGCCGTATTGATCTCATCGCGCAATGTGCGAACGAGTCGTCACGCGATGAGTTCGAGCGGAAATGGATGGTACTAATTCGGCGGTGTGCGGATTGGTTTTCGTCCGTTCCGTTCAGCCCGGAGTTGTACCGGGAGCCGGCCGGCGCGTTCCGGTGGACAGTCGAAACTGCGTTCTACGCGATGCGGCTGTCGGGCGGCCTGAAGTTCGGCACGAACCTGCCGTCAGAGCGCCGTCGGCGGATCGAGCCGCAATACAACTACGGCGTGTTCCTCGCGGCGATCTGTTCGGGCTTGGACGAGCCGTATCGTCATTTCGACGTAGAGCGCGCGACGGACCGCCAGGCCTGGAATCCGTCCGTCCATGGCGCACTCGGGCCGTGGCTTGCCGGCGTGAGCTACCGTGTGACGCGTCGCGCTACGCCACTTCCCGTCGAACGGATGCGGACTGGCATGCTGGCGCATGCGCTGGTGGGCACCGAGCTGCTCGGCGGGCTCGATTCCGAAGTTCAGGCCGAGATATTCGGAGCCATCAATCCGACGCAGACCCCGACGAGCGTCGAGTCTCTGACCCATAAGGTCGTGCGGCAGGCGGTCGCCACGGCTGCGGATTTCGATCGGAAGGCGCAGCGGGCGGTTTTCGAGCCGGTGACGTTCGCGGTTCCCTCTGCTATCCACGTGGCGGCGGAACTGGAGCCGAAGGTCGAGGCGGCGGCGCCGACGGCGACCGCGCCCACGCCGGCACCGGCGCAGCCTGCGACTGCGGATCTCGCGCTGGCGCCCGTTGCTGCCGGCGGTAGCACGCCGTCTGGTCCAGGATCGCTGCCGGCTGCTGTCACTGAAAGTACGACGCCGGCAGCGCCGGCTGCGCACGTGGCACCGAAGAGCCCCGATGCCCGGCAGATGGCACTCGAGCTTCCGCCGCCGGCCGCGGCGGTTAATCCGGTAGAGATTCGCCGCGAGCCGGCCGCCGCCGCGCCGAGCGGCAACCACTTCGATGAGGTGCTGAAGGGGGCACCCCGCATGATTGTGGACTTCTTTTTGGCGCTGCAGCAGGACGTCGCGACGGCGAAGGCGAAGGTGCGCTGGACCGATCAGGGACTCGTCCTGTCGAAGCGGACCATCGGCAGCTATGGCGTCGCGAGCGACACCCTGATCGAGCACATGCGGCGCCGGAGCCTGCTGCTCGCCAACGAGCCCGCGGAAGTCACGTTGGCGCCGCGTATCGGTGAGCTGATTCAGGAGCGTGGTGCGTGAGAGGCTACATCAACCACTTTCGTCCGATCTACGAGGTCAGGGCCGCGTTTGGGTGGCTGGTTGCCCTGCTCGTTCTTCCGTTCTCGGGCATGCCGTACGGCTGGGCATTCGCGCTCGTCGCGCTTGCCTTGTGGACGTTCCGCTCAGGCCAGGTCTGGCGCGCGCTGAAGTTCCGCATGGGGCTGTCGACGAAATGGTTGACGACGCTCGCGGTACCAGTGTTGCTGTCGATTCAAGAGCGCATGCGCGTCCAGGCCAATGCAATGTATCTCGGCACTGGGTACGAGTGGACGCAGAAGCATTGCCAGATGGCTCACGACATCCTGCGGATGCCGACAACCGAGATCCCGGGTCTTCCTAAGTGGCTGCCGAAGACCAAGCCGGGACGTGCATTCGAGGAGATGATCGAGAAGCTTTTCGCGCCGAAGGACAGTATCAGGGACCGAACACCCCAAGGCGCGTCATGGATTCACGGTCTTGAGGCGGCGAAAGGCTTCGTGCCATTCCACTACAAGGCGATGGGCGGTCATACCGCGATCGGTGGGACGACCGGCGCGGGGAAAACCAGAACCTTCGAGCTGATCTCGACTCAGGTTATCCACGGAGGCGATGTTCTTATCAACGTCGACCCGAAGAACGACAAAGAGTGGAAGGAGCGGGTCGAACGCGAGGCGAAGCGCACCGGCCGAAAATTCCTCTACTTCAACCAGGCCAAGCCGTCCGAGTCAATTCGTCTCGAGCCGCTCGACAGCTGGTCGCAGCCTTCGGAGATACCGAGCCGCATTGCGCAGCTGATGGAGGAGGGACCGTTCCGCGATTTCGCGTACCTGTTCATCAGCCGCTCGGTGAACGGCGAACTGTACATCGGCGACAAGCCGAACCTGCGGTCCATTCTCAAGTACGCGCAGCTGGGCATTGACCCGCTGCTGGAGAAGGCGCTCAAGCGGTTCTTCATTGAAAGCGGGCTGGCCGATTGGGAAGAGCTGGTCACGGCGGACACCGTCAAGATCGCGAACAAGCCGGGATCCACGCGCGTCGACGCGATGATCTCGCTCTATCAGGCCCGCTTCGGTGCGAACGACCGCGGGCACGAAGCGATCGACGGCCTGATCGCGACGCACGTGCACGATCGCGAGCACTACATGCGGATCATCGCGTCGGCGCTGCCGCTGCTGCAGATGCTCGCAACCGGCGAGACCGGCCTGATGCTCGCACCGAAGGTCGACGACTTCGAGGACGAACGCGAGATCTGGACGATCGAGAAGGTGATTCGCCAGAAGGCGGTCCTCCACATCGGTCTCGACTCGCTGTCCAACAGCATCGTCGCGAAGGCGATTGCGTCAATGGTGCTGGCCGACGTGTCGGCCGTGTGTGGTTCGATCTACAACTTCTACGACGAGCCGCCAGAAGTCGTGCTCAAGATCGACGAGGTCGCCGAGGCGATCAACGAACAGGTGATCCAGATCCTTAATAAGGGCCGTGGCGCCGGCTTCAAGGCATTCGTGGCGTTCCAGACGCGCGCCGACCTCGAGGCGAAGTTGGGGAATGCCGCAAAAATGCTGCAGGTTTTGGGGAACCTGAACAACCAGATCATCTTACGCTTGGAAGATACCGACACGGCTGAGTGGTTCTCGAAAAAGGTGGGGGATACCGCGATTCGAAACCTGATCGTCTCCAGCAGCACGAGCAAGGCGAGTGAAGGCCATGTCGGCGAGTTCACCGGATCGGTAACGCGGTCGCAGCAGCTGGAGGCGGTGCCGTTGATTCCGACTCGCCTGATCCAGAGCCTGCCGAACCTGCAGTACTTCATGCGGATTTCCGGCGGCGCGGTGTACCAGGGACGTATTCCAATTCTTACAGGCTAAACAACCAAGCATGTCTGCCGTATTCAAAAAAATCATTCGCGAGCACAAACTTTCCGCCCACCTGACCCCGGTGTTCACCCTTGCGCCCGAGCTGGAGCTGGTGTGCACGCGTGTCGCGGAGTTCGTCGGTGAGCACTTCATCGGAAAGGCGGAGCCGCTCGTCAAGGAGATGTTCGTGGACGGCCTTTCTGCGTTCAAGCGCGTGCGCAAAACCGGCGATCCGCATGTCGCGTTCATGCAAGGCCTGTTCGGGTCCGCCCACATGCTGTACGCGCGCCGCTTTGTCGTGCGAGATGGCGAGCGCTGCCACGTCTGGTCGCCGATGTTCGAGCCGGTGACTGCGTTCGAGTCGCGCCACAAGCATGCGCCGGAGATGGTCGACGAGCGCTGCCCGGAGAACATCAGCCAGCGATCGGCGGCGTTCCAGCTTGCGGCACGCGCGCTGACGGGTGAAACCTTCCGACTGTACTTCGAGGAATACGATGTCGCTCACGCATATTCTGATTCGGACGCTGACGCGGGTCGATGACCACACAGTGCATCGCGCGATCACGACTGCAGCGGCGCAGGACGACCCGGCGGCACGGCCGCCGAAGGAGTTCCAGCAGGGCCGCAACGCGATGGCGTACGCACTGGCGATGTTCATCGATCGCAGGCCGACGCGATTCTACGTCGGCCTTGCCGGCCTGATCGTCCTGCCGATCTATCTCATCGGCGGCCTCGTGGGAGAGTTGTATGGCCGGTAGCCGCTTTGTCGGCCACATCAAGATGTGGTTCTTTTTTGTGCCGCTGCTCTCGGTTGCGCTCATGCCAGCGCTGCCCGATCCGTCGTTGTTCGCGATCCCGGATGCCGAAGCGGAATCGGTTGCGGCCAGCCTTGGAGAAGCGCGAACCGCGGATGCTGTCGACGCGACGAATCGTACGTTCAAGCGCTACTTCGTCGAGACGGGGCTGGTGCAGGCGTCGATGGAGTCGACGAAGGATTCGCAGATCGAGGATGGTGGCATGTCGAACTTCGCCAGTCGGTGGGTCCACAATTTCTGGCGGTTGGTATACCGGATGGTCTATCGGCTCACCGTGATGAAGTACTGGCTGCTCGGCGCGCTCGTGTTTGGCATCGCGATGTTCATCGACGGGACGGTCCGGCGCAAGGTTAGAGCCGCGGCGGCCGGCTACGTCAGTCCGCTGTCATTCCATCTCGCCGGTCATGGGATCTTGCTGGTGTTCGGTGTGACTTTCACGGTGTTGATCGCGCCGGTGCCGCTCCTTGCACCGTACTGGCTGGCGATCGCGGGATGTCTCGGCGCATTGCTCTGGAAAGCGGCATCTTCATACCAGTAGCCGGGGAAAGCCCCAGCTTTTCGTATAGCTTTCTGCCGAAAGGCCCACAACCGGTTGCGCGTCGCGCACCGGGAAAAGGCAGACGAAATACCTGACGATTTGCGCCGAACTGGGCGGCCGGGCCGCGCCACAATAAGTCAATGGTCTACGGTCCTCAGAAAGCTCGACTCCCCGTAGAGCTTTCAGCCTGGCCCCCTCCTTGTGAGGGGGCTTTTTTTCGTCCAGAGAGTCGCGGCCGGCGCGAAAGCCGCGCGAAATCGTTCACGTTTTGGACGTCCGTCGCAGCATAGGCCCGCAAGAATAGACGCAAGCCGCACGTGCGGTTAGTCAACCAGATAGGATCCACATGAGCACGATCAACGAAGAAGCGCACGTCGGCACCGATACCGCGGACGTGGCGCCTGGCCACGTCGCCGTACTCCCAGCGGCGGGCGATGCTGTATCAGCAGTCAAGGGTAGCGCGGCTGAGGGCGACACTCGGCAGACGACTGACGGCGCGGACGATGGTGAAGTCGAGCGTGAACTCGACGAGATGGAGAATTCGGCCAACGTGTTGCAGCGCGAAGGGCTGATCAGCATCGATGAAGCGAAGCAGAAGCTCGAAGAGGTGGCGCGCACCCGTACGCTGTTCCGCGACCTGTCACCCGCAGAGCGCGCGCGAATCATCCAGCGCCGTCGCGAGATCGGACGCGAGCTGATGAACAAGCAACTGTCGGGCGCCGCGGTCGTGAGCGCGCGGGTCACGATGAAACACACGCGCCTTCGGCCGCTGTTCGAGCAGTGGTGGCCGTACCTGAACCGGATGACGATCAACATGCAGCGGTTCGGTCGCGCGACATACGGCGCCAACGAGCAGGGGATTGTCAGCACGTGGTTCGAGAAGCAGCTCGACCAGCTCGAAGCCTATGTGAACGAACAGCTCGACGTTGCGCAAGGCTTCCGCGAGAAGACCGAGAAGGAAATGCGCGATCGCGGCGAGACGGTATTCGCGCCGACCGTGACGAAACCGTCGCTCGATATCGAAGTCGAGGCGTACTCGCGGTTCTCGATGCGCTTGCTGTCCGTTATCCTGAAGTTCGACCAGGTGATGGATCACTTCGACTTCCTCGTCTGGAACGGGATTCGTGACCAGTCCGACGTCGACGACGAGACCGGGCGCTTCCTGCGCAAGTTCCACCCGGTCGGCCTGCGTGGCTACACAACCCACCTGAAGCTGATGAACACCGTTCGCGGTAACTGATCGGGAAGACCGGTGCCATGCTCGACGAGTTGAATCCGCAACAGCGCGAGGTGGCACTTCTGCGCCGCCACTGCCTCGCGATCGCGTGCCCTGGCGCGGGCAAGACCAAGATGAGCGCGACGAAGGCCGCGTTCTTGCTGCAGGATCCGACGGCGGTGGTTGGCGCTGTTACCTTTAGCAAGGATGCGGCCGTCGAGCTTCGCGAGCGCATTCTTGCGCTGGCGCCACCTGACGCCAAGCGTCGGCTGATCGCTGGAACCTTCCATTCGCTCGCATACAAGCAGCTTCAACGGCCGGGTCGCGGCCGACCGGATATTGCATCGGAAGGCGATCGCCTCGGGATACTTGGGCGCGTACTTGCGGAGCTGGGGTACGACTGGAAGGTAGAAGAGGCGGTACCGATCGTCGAGCGGATCAAGACGAACTTCGGGCGAGCCGATGAGGGTTCGGCCGAGGCCACGCTCTACGCTGCGTACCAAGACGCGCTCGACCGAAACGGCAAGATCGACTTCCAGGACATGTTGCGCCTCGCCGTCGAGCGGATGCAGAGCGAGGAGATCAAGCCCTATCGGTTTACCGATCTGCTTGTCGACGAGTTCCAGGATACCGATCCCCTGCAGTTTCGGTGGGTCGAGTTGCACGCGCGCGCCGGCACGCACGTCACGGTCGTGGGCGATGACGACCAGAGCATCTACGGGTTCCGGGCCGCACTCGGCTTTCGTGGCATGGAGAGCTTTGCGAGCACGTTCGATGCGCAACGCGTAGTGCTGGGTAGCAACTATCGCTGTCGCGCGGAGATCCTGGCGGCCGCCGATCGGGTGATCCAGAACAACGTCGATCGGATGCCGAAGATCCTTCATGCCGCGCGGGGCGCCGGCGGTGCGATCGCGGCACGGCGGTTCGACGACGAGTATGGCGACGCGGTGGCCGCGGTCGAGGCGCTTCAACCGAAACTCACTGCCGGCGCAAGCTGCGCGATCCTCGCGCGAACGAACCGGATCCTCGATCCAATCGAGTCCGTGTGCCGATCACATGGCGTGGCGTACTACCGTGCGTCGGGCGGATCGGTGCTCAACAAACCGCAGGCCGCGCTGATGTGCAACCTGCTGCAGGTGGTCGAAGGCCACAAGCAGAACGGCATCGACGCCGTTTTGGGCTACATGGGCATGAGTTCCTACGACCTCGGCGCTTTGCACAAGCGCATGGGCGCGGCCTTCGTCCAGATGCAAAAGCAGGAACTGGTCGGCCTCGGACTGCGCGACGAGACAGCAACTGCGTACCGCGCCTTCATGAAACGGCTGGGTGAGTGGCAGGCGCTCTGCCAACGATCGTTCCACTCGCTCGCGCTGGAGGGCGTCTACGAATGGATGATGACGTACGCCAAGGGCGACGTCGCGATTCGCGCGATCCAATGCATTTACGACATCGTGAGCCGGCTGACCGGTTCCTTTACCGAGCGTATCGAGTTCCTGAAACGCGATAACAACAAGCCTGGCGATGGCGTGCTGGTGCTGGCGACGATGCACAGCTCGAAGGGGCTCGAGTACGACCACGTGTGGATCAGTCGATCGGAGGAGGGCGTGGTGCCCGACGACAAGAGTCCGGAGTCGGAAGAGCGGCGCCTGTTCTACGTCGCGATGACGCGCGCCCGGGATAGCCTTACTATCTCTTCGATCAAGAAGAACGCCGTCTCGCGATTTGTGATTGAGTCAGGGATCGGATAATTGAGCGGCCGCGCGATGTGGCCGACAGTACGTTCTCCAGTACCCTCTGAATCGCCCAGTTTGGTTGGTAGCTCGGGAACGGCAAGCCCGATCTATCGCAAAGGCAGGGGCGCGTAGACAATGACCAGATACGCGATTGTCACGGCGAGGATGACTATGCCGATAAATCCCCGGAGACTGCGCACTCGTTGCCCGATTACGAAATGCACGCACAATGCGACGCCGATAACAAAGGAGCCGAGCAAGAAAAGATTGAATGGGTTGATAGGGTCGGTGCTCATGGAGGGCGAGGGGGTGGCGTTGGTGGACGAGCGCGGGCGGACGGCCGGCAACCGGCGGCTTGTTATGCCGCATCGTAGCGACTAGTTCGAGTCGCTAAGAACTCTCAAAGTCAAAGCGTAGTGGCCGTCCGGGAAGGAAACGGCAACCGCGCCCTCTTCGGGAAGATCAACCGATAAGGTGGTGAGCGGCAGTCCGCCTGTGACCGGGGACATGGAGGAGCAAGGCCCATGTTCGGTCGTTTTGACCGTCCACACCTCGGTATCTTCGGCTTGAATATCCAGGTGAATCGTGCCACCAGGCGTTCGCTGGGGCTTGAGGAGCAACGTGCGTCCGATGGCCAGCTGCTTCGCTTCGTATCTCGGCGAGTTTCCGTCGGGGGTACACGTCGAGTAAGGGAACTGCTGTTGAGTCGTGGTGACGAACGGTGCGAGTGCACCGGCGGGATTCACGAAGCGATGCACGCCGCGGACGAGCGTTTGCCCTTCTTTTGCCCAGGTGATGTCGACAGCTGAGCTGGTCGTGCTGCCGGCGTTGGCATGGGCCGCGGCAATTGCGATAGCGAATGCAACGAGAGATTTCTTCATTCGGGTTGTATTTGCGAACAGTTGAGGTTTAGCTCACGAACATCTGGCTCGTTGAGAGACCCCAGGCGCTCCAGCGCTGAACAAATTGGCGGGTAATCATTGAGCGGCACCATTGGATTCAAGGCGCTCCGGTGCGGTCTCTCGTTCGGCGGCCGCATTCTCGATCACGAGCTCACGAGATACGCGACGGAGTTGCCCATTGAGTGCGGCGTGCTGGCCGAGCCGGATCGTGCCGCAATAGAACACATTCCCGAGGACGCGACCGTTGATCTCGAGCATGTCGCGAGCGTGGACATCGCCTTCCACGAGCCCATCGATACGGACGATCTCACCTTGCACTTTCCCCTTGACGATGCCGCCGGCTCCGACGTGGAGCAGGCCGTCGGTGGAAATGATGTCGCCGTTTGCGAGAGCGAATACGCTCAGGCCGTGGTCGAGGATCATGTTGCCTTCGACGACCAGGCCGGGCATGAGGACCGTCACGTTGTTCGGTTTCGCTTTCATGGTGTGCCTCTTTCAGAAAAGTGGAACGTCGCCGGTCTTGGCGGGCGGCGAAGATTTCGGGGAGTGTTCGGTCTTCGTGGGTTCGTTATGCTGCGTGGATGCCGTCGCCTCTGTGGTGGCCGGCTCCTGGCGCTGGCGAGTAGGGGCGCGGTGGATCCGGTGGCGCGCGACTTTCGGTTGTTCTGCGGGCTGCACCGTGGGCTGTGCTGCGACGGGTGCCGGCGATGTCGCCGGCGGCGGTGGCGGAGCGGTTTGAGCGGTAGCGACCTGTTGCTGTCCGGCGGCTTGGTTCGAGGTCGCGCGCGCGGCTCGGATCGGTGACGCGGCAGCGTTTTCCAGGTCGGTCGCGGAGGAGGGCGTCGCGGCGGTTGCCGGCGCCGTCGACCCTCCGGACTCGCTGGTCCGCAGCGCCTGTGCGTCGATGCGTGACGTGGCCGCCGGCGTGCGATCGGCTGGCTCGGCAAAGTCCGAACCGGTGAGCGGCCGTCGGACCCCGGGCGGCGTCGAGGCTGCGGCGGGCGCGGGCGGCGTGGTCGCAGTATGTGTGGTCGCCCGCTCGACGTGTACGACCGCCTGCGGCGGATGGAGTGCGTGCCAGAGCTTCGCCGCGCTGACGCCCGTGAGTCCCGCCCCCGCTGCGACAGCAAGGACGATCGCGGCCGGCCGGCCAAGTTTTCGACCGGTAGAAGAGAGTCGAGCAGTGACGCGCTCGCGCGTCGATTCCTGTCGGTCAGGAGCAGGGAGCGCCCGGACGTGGCTGTTGATGTCGATGACGACCGGTTGCGACGAGTATTGGGCATGTAGCGCCTGGATCTCTCGAATGTCCAAGATTTCCTCCGTGGATGATCGGCATACCGCGACAGCGTTTAAAGGCGCGGCAGGCTCAAGACGAGCTTATTCACCGGTTTTCAATGTCAAGCCGGTGGGGTCGTGCTGCGGGTGCTGTCGCGTCAGTCGCGTGCGGAGCCGTCGGCGTCGTATCGGTCGTTGTCCGGGATGCACACGGTTCTCACGTGCAGGATCCGGCCTTCGGCGTTCTTGAGGATGTTGGCCCGGTCCTGCGGCGTGATCTTCTCCGCGAGCTGCGCCTCCATCGACGCGACGAACAGGCGGTCGTATTGAGTCAGGCACCTGACCAGCAGGCCGGCCAGCGGCCGCGTCACCTTCAATTCGATCTGTTCGTACGGGAAAGTGAGCGCGCGCGCGTTGTGCCGTTCGACCCACGCGGTGGCTTTCCGCATCCAGTCAGCGGTTTCCCGCAGGGCGGTCTGGACGGCCAGTACCTTGCCGCCGCGGGCAACGGCGATCTTGGCCGCGCAGAAGTTGTAGTCGCTTCGGATGAACGTGCGTGCGAAGACAGAGCTGTAGTGCAGGATCGTGATCGCGTCGGAATCCGGCACGATCCTGTCGATACGGCTGTCGCTCGTCAGGCGCTGGATTGGCTTCAATCCGGTCGACGTGGCGAGGCGCACCGGCGACGCGTCGGTGGGCGGGGTGTTTTGCGTGGGCGTGTCAGGTTGCCCGCGCCCTTCGTGCGGTGGTTCGAGAACGGCAGACATGATTTTTTCGGGTGGTCTCTCTCATCGATGATTCTGAGCGAGTCACCAGATGTGCGTACCGGCAAAAGCGAGTCTGTTTTCGTGAGCTTTTCGGGGATCGCGAGCCGAGATATTCGCGATACTGACTCTACTTCTCGCGTCCCTGACGCATCGACCTTGACTTCGCTGGCCGAAGTCCATCTTTTGTACAAGCCGTGCCTATGGGCATGCTCCGACTGGTTGGCAACCAGTGTGGAATTCCTTTCTGATGAGCGCCTCGCCCGTGCTCCCCATTTCAGTCATAAAACTCGTTGCTGGCCGCATTCATTTGCGCCGCGACGTCGTTCGACCCCGGACAACGGGTGTCTCTCTCCAGGCCTCTGTCTGGGTAGAACGACTGTAGTCGACTGAGCCGTGAACCTGCGTCGGAATGGCACTTCCGAAAATGGGCTGTAGCACAGCGTGACCATGCTGTGCGAGGACGACCTAACGTCCTCTCTATGAGCCGACCGGCTCCCTGAGCACCACGTCCCCGGAAGGGACGTGGTGCTTGGGTCATTTAACCGAATCCACGAAGCGCGTTCCTCTGCCGAGGAACGCGCTTTTTTTTCGTCTTTTTTCTGTCCCGGAGGTGCGTGTGCTTCCCAATCGTCTCAATTCCCGGATTGCCGACGTGATCAGTCAAACGATCGCCGAGGAAAGGTCGACCACCGACACGACGACACCCGCCTGGCGGGAGCGTTGCGAAGTGGCCCGGGTCGCGATGTTCACCGACTCCGACCGCCGGATTTTTCTGTCCAGTATCGCCCACCGCCGCGGAGAGGCGGCTGCCAACGCGCTCGAGCAATCCGCGGACGCGTTGCGCACCCAGGCGATCTTCCAACTTGCGAGGAAACCTTCATGAATGCAGTTGTCAGTTTGATCGGCGGCCCCGTACGGAGCGTCGTCGAAGAGCGGGCGATGCGTCCGCCCGTGATCGGGAAGATCCGGCCCGGTATCAAGGTCCTGACCTCTGCCGCTCGGGGCAATCCGGATGCGGTTGCGCTGTACGAGGAGATGGTGGCCGCCGGAGACTCGTTCGAGACGATCGGCAAAGCGATCGAATCCCGTTGTCGGCTCAAGCATGCGCTGGCGCCGCGCAACACCGATTACTTCACGTGCCGCCGGTCGGACTTCAACAATCCGGACGTCGCCGACGAAATTCTCCGGCTCTACGGTGAGGATCGAGGGCAGGGTATCCGGCTCTACCGCTTCCCCGTGCTATTTGCCTTCAACGACTGGATGCAAAACATCCCGAATGAGATGGCGGCGTGGGGCTCGAGCGGCCGTAAGTACTTCTCGCAGTACGGACCCGATGGTCTCCGCTACTGCAAGACGTATGCGAAGGTCGAGCGCGATCCGCGGGCGCAGCGTGCGGCTCGCCATTTCGGCGGCCGCGACGTGATTTTCCGGCAGGATGATGCAATTCCCGATGGCATCTGCAACCCCGAGCAATGCCCGCAGTACCAAAGCCGGCAATGCAACCTCGGTGCCCAGTTCATCTTCGCCATTCCCGATATTAAGGGACTGGGTTTGATTGAACTCCCGACGAACTCGATCTACGTCCTGCAGAAAGCGTACGCGGCGATGAAGACGGTCCAGCTGGCTCGCGGCAAGCTGACGGGCACGAAGTTCTGGATCTCGAAGCGGGAATTCGACATCACGCGTATCAACGAGGCGGGCGACGCGGTGCGTCAGATGCAGATGCTGACCGTGCTCGATGCGGATATCGACATTGGTGCACTGCTCGACGGTGCCGAGGACGCCACGGCAGCGATCGAAGGCGCCGGGCGGCCCACACTTCCCGACTCTGGCAGCACGGTGATTCAGCTTCACCCGTCGGACGGAGAAAGCCCCGCCATGCGCGCTGATCAGGCTGTAGCCGGCGACGGTCCACCCGAGTCGATGGACGAAAAGCGCCATCGCATGCAGGACCTACTGCAGCGCCTTCGCTTCGTTGAGGAGGACCAGCGCAAGGCCTTTCGCATCTACGGCCACTTCCGATTCGGACGCGGTTGGGTGGAACGGCCCACCGACGTCGACAAGATGATCGCGAGGCTGACGACGGCGCTGGAGGACCCGACTTCACTTCAAAGTGAAATCGGCGCCGCGGTCGAGTCGTTCCACGGCAACTAAATGACACCCCTTTCGCCGGCCCTTCGGGGCCGGTGTCTTTTTCTACGTCGCGCCCTGAGAGTCCTTCAGCAAAGCCATTTGCTCAAGTGCTTTCGACCGCGTGCCTCACGCATCGAAATCGTCCGCGCAAGCGGCCATCTCTTGACCCATCCCTCTGGAGGATCCCATGCGCCGGATCGGCAACATCACGGCGTTTTTCGGCGCCGCCGACGTGTTCAGCAACTGGCACCCGTGCAGCTTCACGTTCCACGAAGTCACCTTCAACTGTGTCGAACAATTCATGATGTACGCGAAGGCTATGCTGTTCGATGACCACGCGACAGCGGAAGCAATCCTGTCGTCGACATCGCCACGCGAGCAGAAGCGGCTTGGCCGTTCGGTACGCGGCTTCGACGAGGCCCGTTGGCTAGCGGCGCGCGAGAAGATCATGTTCGTAGGCTGTCGCGAGAAGTTTCGACAAAACGAGGCTCTCGCGAACGCGCTGCGCGCGACCGGGGCGTCGGTTCTGGTCGAGGCGAGCCCGTATGACCGCATCTGGGGCGTCGGGCTCGGCGAACAGGATCCCCGCATCGCTGATCCGTCCGCCTGGCAGGGGTTGAACCTGCTCGGCAAGGCGCTCATGCACGTGCGGGACGCGCTTTCTCGATCGTAACTTTCCTTTTTGCGCCGCATGCCGGCGCGGATCTATCTTTGGCTGCCTGCGGGTGGCCTTTTCTTTTTCTGGAGGCGTTGATGAAGATCGCGCATTTTTCTGACTTGCATTACGCGCCTGAACACCTCGACGAGGCGGACCGGTGCTTCTCGTATGCGGTAGGTGACGCGATAGCACGCGAGGCCGAGGTGGCGGTGATCAGCGGTGACTCGACCGACCATCGGCTCGATGCCCATGCGCCGGCGCTGAACTCACTCGCGACTCAGGTGCACCGACTTGCGCAAGCGATGCCGGTGCTGATGCTGCAGGGCACGTTCTCGCACGAGCCGCCCGGGACACTCGACAACTTCGCGCTGATGGGCGCTCGGTATCCGGTGGCCATTGCGGACCGCGTCTGTCAGGTTGCTCTCTACGATGGAAACTTCTGGTTCTCGCGTGGGCCGGTCTTCGACGAGGACGAAGTGCGACACCATCTGTACAGCGAGCCCGAAGCGATCTTTACGTGTCTTCCGACGATGAACAAAGCGGAGCTGGCGCTGCGCGTCGGGTCGCTGGCGGCATCGACTGATCTCGCGGATACCCTCGCGGGGTTCCTCGCTGCTGCCGGCCGGATCAATGCGGCATTCCGAGCGGCAGGCGTCCCGACGATCGGAGTGTCGCACGGCACGGTGAACGGTTGTCAGACGGAACACGGCGTCACGATGGCAGGATTCGATCACGAGTTCAGCCTGAGCGCGCTGTTTGGCGCGGAGTGCTCGGCGTTCATGCTGGGTCACATCCACAAGCACCAGACGTGGGAGCGCGAGGGGCGGATCGTGGGGTATCCGGGTTCGATCGGGCGTTTCCACTACGGCGAGCTCGGCGACAAGGGCTACCTTTCGTGGGAGGTTTCGGCGAACGACGCCCATGCGGCGCAGGTTCCGACGCCATCTCGTGAAATGGTCTCCGTTGCTTTTGACGGGCCGCCTGACACGAACGAGCTCGAAGCGCTCGCGGCGGCATCCGCCGGGAAGTTCGTGCGTATCCGCTGGCAGATCGACGAAGAGCATAAGCAGCTGGTCGACCGCAAGGCGATCGAAGCAATGTTCTCGACGGCCGCCGGCGTGAAGCTCGAGCCGCGCGTGCTTCCTGTCATGCGTAGCAGGGCAGAGGGGATCAGCACGGCGCCGACGGTCGAAGCGAAGCTGTCCCGATGGTGCGAGCTGGCCGACGTCGATGCTATGCCGCTGGTTGACCGGCTGCAGCTGCTCGAGACCGGGGAGCCGGACGCGATCGCGCAAGCAATCCTGGCGCGTTTAGCCAGTGCTGACGAGCCCGCTGGTGGTCAGACCGTCACGCCGATCGTCGAGTCGGCGTTGCCGCTGGCCACAATGGCGACTATCGCGCCGGCTGCTGACGAACAATCCTGGCTCATCGACGATTTGTTTGCGGCGTAGTTTGGCCCACGGACGGTTTGCATTCCGTCATTTTCGAACACTAGCCATGTTCCGATAGCCCGCGTGGCTATCGAAACGAGGTTCACCCCGCGCCCATTGGCGCATCGAACGCAGCATCGCTGCATCCAGTTTCTCTCTTCCCTGACGGGGCGTGTTCCCCGTCAGGGGCGCACTCCGTCTTCATTCCGGAGTGTGCTCATGTTTGGTCTCTATCCTGCTGGCGTCCGTTGGGCGCAAACATATACTGCGTCCACCGACGCCAAGTCGCTGCAGAAGCTCCTCGTCGACCATGGCGGGTGCACGGCAGCTCTCTTTCATCAACCGTTCGGTGCTCAGCGCGGCGCTGTCATCGCGCAGCGCGATGGCCTGTTCGTCCTGACCCATGTGATCGAAGCCGACCTGGCTGAAATCGTGGTCACGCCGGGCGTCGAGCTGCAGAACCTGCTCTGGTCGTTCGACTCGGGCTATTCGGGTCAGTGGTCGGGGCGCGAGCTGCAGATCCTCACGGGTTGTCCCGATTGGGACGCGGTGCTCAAGCAGACGTCGGACGCGTTCCGTCGCCTCTGCGGGACGGTGCAGGCTGCTGTCGGTGGCACGTTGGGCAAGCCGGCTTCCCGGCCCGAGCCGACGCTGACGATCGACGACGATGACGTGCCGTTCCTGCCTGACGACTATCTGCAGCCCATTACGCTCGCGGAGATCCAGTCATGCGACCACTGAAACTGTTGCTTGAAGGGTTCCATGGCGTGCGGGACGGGATGAAACGCGACAGCGTCGAACTCGACCTGGAGTCACTGCCCAATGGATTGATCGCGTTGACGGGGCCGAACGGCGCCGGCAAGACGACGATCATGGACAACCTCCATCCATACCGGATCATGCCGTCGCGCGCGTCGAAGCTCTCGGTCGATGCGTTCTCGTACTGGGATCACATCTGCGGGGTGCAGGCGCGCAAGGAGTTTGAATGGGAGCACGATGGCTTGCGCTATCGGTCGACCTTCGCGTTCCGCAAGCCCGGCAAGACCGGCAAGGCGGACTACTTCCTGTTCTATCGCTCGACCGATGGCGAGTGGCGGCCGGTATCGCTGCCGGATGGCACCGTGTCGGATGGCAAGGGCGAAACCTACGATCGATGTGTTGACGCGATCTGCGGTTCGCTCGAGTCGTTCTTCACGAGCGTGTTTTCGGCGCAGAACCGCCGGCCGCTCGCGTCGTACGGAGCGAGCGAGATCAAGGCGTTGCTCGCTGAACTGCTGAAGATCGATCACCTCCGTGCGTTGTCGACGAAGGCTGCAGAGGTCGCGAAGGTGCTGGCCCGGCAACTTGGTGTTGTGCAGCAAGACCTCACGGCATTTTCTGGAAAGCGTGAGCGAGTCGATCAGACGCGCAAGGCGATCGCGATGGACGTTTCGGAGATGGCTGCCGCGCGCGAGCGGCGCACGGCTGTCCAGGCTGAGATCGCGACGCTGACGCAGCAGCACGCCGTGCTGGTTGCCAAGCAAGGCGAGAACGCAGCTGCGGCGGCGCGACTCGGGGAATTGGGGGCGCGTCGCAACGAGCTGCGGTCTTCGCTTGAGGCCATGGAGCGTGACGGGCAGGCGGAGCAGCAACGGTTCTTGCAGCGCGCGACGACGATTCGTAACACGATCGCCGGCCACGCGGCCGTTGTTCGGCAGCGTGAGTCCATTCTTGGCGCCGCAGCGGATCGCGACGATGCACAGCTTCGGCTCGGCAAGGCTGAAGCACTGTTCGAACCTTTGCAGCGCGCGATCGACGAGCTTGACGCGAAGCGACTGCGGGCAGCAACGGTCGGATCGACGCTCACCAGCCTGCAATCGGAGGGCACGACCAAGGCCGACTTGATCAAGACCCTGACCGAGCAATCGGCGGTCATCGGCTCGGTGCCGTGTGCGGGGATGGATATTCACGTGACATGCCCGTTGCTCGCGCAAGCGAGGAGCGCGGCACAGCAGGTGGACGTCCAGACCATCTCTTTGAACGACCTTCGGACCCGGTACCGCAGCCATAAGGCGGAACTGGATCAACTGGCGCCGGCTGTTGAGGCGTTGTCTGCGAAGCGCGCCGAACTGCAGCGCGTCAATTCGGAAATCGCGGCGGCCCGGCAGGCGCTGCAACGTGCAACCGAACTTGCCGCACGAAAGCCGCTGCTCGATGCAGCTGAAACCGGGATGCAACAGAGCCAGGCGGAACTTGCGTCGCTCGAAGTTGAGCGAGGCGAGGCGTCGAAGCGTCGAGAGACCGAGACGGTGCGGATAAACGGCTTGTTGCGGGAGGTCGAGGCGGAGGTGTCGCGTCTGGCCTCTGTCGATGTCGCGCAAGCGATTGCGGATGTCGATCGCCAGTTGGCCGCTCGACGCGAGACCTGCACGGGGCTGGATGCCAGGATCGAAGCATTGATCCGGAGTCAGGCTACGGGAGAAACGACGCTGGTAACGCTCGAGCGCGAGCTTGAGGGCTTTTCAGCGACGCGGGCACTCGCAGAGCGCATCTCGGACGAGATCGCGAAGTGGAAGCTGTTGGCGAAAGGGCTGGGCAATGACGGCGTGATCGCGCTGACGATCGACGACGCGGGCCCGGCACTGACGCAGACGGTGAACGACCTGCTGCTTGCGTGCTACGGCACGCGGTTCACGGTCGAGATCCAGACGCAGCGCACGTTGGCCAATGGTGACACGCGCGAGGGATTTGAAATCCTCGTGCACGACGCCGAAAGCGACAGCAGCAAAGCGGTTGGCGTGATGTCTGGTGGTCAGAAGGTGTGGATCAACGAATGCCTGACACGGGGCGTCGCCCTGTACATCGCTGGTAACGCGGGACAACCGTACGAGACGCTGTTTAGCGACGAGTCGGATGGTCCGCTTGATCCCGATCGCAAGGTGCAGTTCATGCGTATGAAGCGCGAGGTGCTGCGTCAGGGTGGGTATGCGCGGGAGTTTTTCATCTCGCAAACGCCCGACCTGATTGCGGAGGCCGATGCTGTCATCGACGTGGCGGCACTTGCGAGGTAGTGCAGCACACATTTTTTAACCCTGGTGGGGAACGTTCCCCACAGGGGCGTTCCTCGCCTTTTTCCTTTTCGAGGAACGCAATGAACCTGAAGTCCAATACTGCTGCTCTGCATCGAAGTCTGACGGCATCGGTTCGCCCGAAGCCCATCCGCATGGGTACGGAACACGTCTACGAGCTGAATGGCTCACGGTTGCGCGACGTGTTGGTTGATGGGCGCTGGGTGACGGTGGCCGCTACGGCCGTCGCGGCGTCCTGAATCGTCGACGGAGGAACGCTCGATGAACGGGATGACGAACCTGGTGATGCTGTTGATCGCGATGCACGGCGGTTCGGAGCCGCATGCGCCGGCCCTGCGCTACGCGGTGGCTTCGCACGCCGCGGATAGGCGGCCGGCTAATAAAACGGACGCGGTCATCTGCAAAGATGGCCAAGTCCACACTTTTCTCGCAGGGCACCCCAAGCCCTGCATCTAACCCTTGTCCGGCGGCCCCGCTCTCCCACGAGAGTGGGGCCATTTTTTTGAGGAACCTATATGCCACTCCTGAATGTTGATCTTGTTCAGCTCGCGTCGAGTGTCGTGCCTGAAAGCGCGCGAGGTCCGTTCGACGAGATGTCGGTTCGGGCGCGTCTGGCGACGCTCGCGATCGTTGCCGATCAAGCTGGGAACACGTCAGTGCGCGATGTTGCACTGAATGCACTGACGGTGATCGACGCCCCGGCCTATGTCGGCCTTTCGGCGGTCCGGATCGCGCTCGAATCCAGTTGCGCGCTACTGCGTGTTCCAGCCGATCGATTCGGCTTTCTCGTTGCGGTTGTCAGTTCCGCTGTTCCGCAGAAGGAGGGGTACGCGGAGTTCGCCAAGTGGCCGCGAAAGGAAAGCGAACGGTGGCTCTTGACAGTCACCGCGCGTGATGTTGCGAAGGCATTGGCGAACCGCTAATGCGTCCCTCTCATCGTTTCGATGGCGCATCTCAATGCCCCGCTTGCGAATGGAGCGGGGCTTTTCATATTCGTTTGGAGATACCTATGAAGAAGCAAATCGGTTGGGCTGTACTGGTGGCGTGGCAGTGCTGTTTCGTCGCGATTGCGCTGGTCGGCCGCGCGCAGGCGGAGATCCCGCCTCGGGTTGAAATAGCGTTCTCGCCGGATGGCGGCGCCGAAGCGCTGGTGCTGCGGACGATTGGCGAAGCTCGCCAGTCCATCCGTGTGCTGGCTTACTCGTTCACCGCTCCGGCAGTGACGCGTGCGCTCATCACCGCAAAGCGCCGCGGCGTTGACGTCGCGGTGAGCGTCGACGCGCGCAGCAACCTCGAAGAGGATCGAAGCGGCCGAGCACGGGCGGCGCTCGGTGCTCTCGCTTACGCCGGGATCCCCGTTCGTGTTGTGAGCGCCTTTCCGGCGCAGCACTCGAAGTATGTCGTTGTCGACGGCATGACCGTCGAGACCGGAAGCTACAACTATTCGCAGCAAGCGGCCCGGTACAACGCGGAGAACGTCGTAGTGTTGCGGGGTGACACTCGTGTTGCCGATGCGTACCTGAAGAACTGGGAAGCGGTGTCCGCGCGCGGCGAGTTGTATCGCGCGCCCTGATTGTTATCTTCCTCTCAACCCACGCGGGACAGATCCCGCGTGGGGCTGTTCCTGCGCTACTGGAGCAGCACATGTTTTCGGATATTCTGGTGAAGATGGAGTCCGCGATCGACTCGCTCGTCGCGCTGATTCGGAAGGGGTACACGGTCTCCAACGCGCTGAGCGGCGGCAAGGACTCGACTTGCACCGCGATCCTCATGCTCGAGGCGGTGCGACGCGCCGGAGCAGAGGTGTCGCGCGAGCACTTCGTGACGAGTGCGGATACGACAATTGAAAACCCGAGTATGCACTGGCACCTTCAGGCCATGCTGGATGAGATCCGCGACGCCTATGCGGACGCTGGCACGTCGGTATCGGTGCACGTGGCGAAG
Organism: Burkholderia sp. YHN3-13; assembly: GCF_055810675.1. Lineage (NCBI taxonomy): Bacteria > Pseudomonadati > Pseudomonadota > Betaproteobacteria > Burkholderiales > Burkholderiaceae > Burkholderia > Burkholderia sp. YHN3-13. Next base: position 27,723 of record NZ_JBVVNQ010000028.1, read on the forward strand.
CCATCTTTGGCGTCGCAGTTTGTCGTCGCAACGATCGGGCGCGGAACGCTTCCCCGCACCCCGGAAAACGGGGTGAAGAACGGGAAGCGGATTCGTGCGTGCGCGGCTGACTGGAAGGTCGATCCGCAAAACCGGTTGCGCGTCGCGCTCGAGCGCTCGGCAGCCGCCAGCGGCAGTGGCGAAGTTGTCACCATACTCGGCAACAGGTTCGACGAAAGCGGCAGTCGTGCAGCGGCCATGACGGCGCGCAGCGAGAATGCGTTGAGACCCGTCCGAAACGCGGACGGGCTGCTCACGTTCTCCCCGATCGCTGAATGGTCCACCGACTGCGTTTGGGCGATGCTCTCGCTCTTCGCGGCCGATGCCGATCGGCCCTTTCCGTCGCCGATTTCCGCTGCGTCGATTCGACGCTTGTCGGATCTCTATCGGGCGGGAAACGAGGGAACATGCGGCGTGATTCTCGGGGAGGGCGGCGCGCGAGCCGCGTGCGGGTCCAGATTCGGGTGCGCGTTCTGTTGCGTGTCGGGCGAGCGAGATCGCTCGATGGAGTCGATGGTGAAGGAGCCGGAGCACCAGCATCTGGAAGGGCTAAATCGCTTCAGGAACTATCTGGTCGCGGTGCAGTGGGATCTTGGTCGACGAGAACTGGTCGGCCGAAAGCTGAGCGACGCTGGGTACCTGGCGGTCAAGCCCGACGTCCTCTCCTATCGGGAGCGGCTCCGATTGCTGCAGTACCTGCTGACCCTCGACGTGCTTGAGGTCGAGCGCGCGGAGCGGCATGAGGGGGCCTTGGCGACGGGCGAAATACCTGATACTCCGGAGAACCGGGCGCTCTGCGATGTGCAGTTCGAGATGATCACGCCGGCGCAGCTGGTGGCGATCGATTTTTATCTCTCCATGCACCACTACGCGCCTCACGCGTTTCCAGCGCTTTCGGTCTGGTTTGACGTGCATCGCCTCGGCCGACGCTACCATGTTCCGGTGCTCGCCCCGTTGCCGAAGACTGACATCCCACATCACGGATGGTTCTACGTCGGTGCGTACGATGCCGAGGCGCCTGCAGACGGGCTTCGCGACTACACCGCAGAGCAGTGGAATCGCTATCTGCATCCGGATCGGCCCAGCCGCTACGCGCGCACGAAGGGAGGAGAGCAGATCGTCTATTTCGAAGAGGGAGACCAATTCGAGGTGGACAATGAGGCAGCCTGCGCGTTCGTGACCTGCAGCTTCGACGCAGGCTGGTCCGTGAAAGCCCAGCAACACGCTGGGATGGAGTCGGCCCGATTCTGGCTGAACGAAGGCATTTTGCGGCTGCCGGCGGGGATGGCGGGGCGTTATCAGGAGATGGCGAAGCGCGGCCAGTACTTCGCCCGTCTCGCCGAGCGATTTAACCTTACGCCGGCGGAGCTGGATCGATTTCTGGTCGACCGCGCGATCTCGAACGCGGAGCACCTTACGATGCTGAATCTGGCGCCTGTCGACCTGTTTTCTCAGGCTGCCTGAGGTCAAGCGCTGTTGCAAAAAGCCCGGCACTCACGTGTCGGGCTTTTTTTTCGCGCGGCACACAAACGTATCAGACGATTGCCGCCCCGTAGGGGAAGATTGCTACGCCGCCTCAGAGCGGTTCAGCAGCGCCGCAAGGTCGGTATCCGGCGGCGTCGGCGTGGTGTGCGCCGTCTGAATCCGGGCGCGGCCGATCACAAGGTTCCGTGAATCGATCGAGATGCGCTCGATATGGCGGCCGCGTGCGGCGCGCTCGGGGGTCTGTTGGTACGGATGGCCACGTTGAATGTAGTCTTCCAGATCGGGCTCGGGGAAGACGACGTGGTGCACGTCACCCTCCGTCAATGCGACGCAGAGCATCGAGAACGGGACCCCGGTCAACTCGCGGTCTGCGATTCGATTCAGGATCGCGTCACGCGTTTGGTGATCGGCGGCCAGGTTGCCCGGTCGGCCGCCGTGATGATTGATCTGGAGGATGACTTGCGTCTGGTTGTCCGGCGATTTGATGAACCTGTATCGACATGAAGCAATTTCGCCGTTCGCGAAGTAAATGAGGTCGGTGTAGCGCGTTACGTAGTCCATACGAATACTCCGATAGCAAAGACGCCAGCGAAAGTGCTGGCTTCTTCAGGCTATCGAGGCGGTTCAGAAGTCAAGCTGCGGTGTGAGCTTGCGGTGAAGGCGAGAGGGTTGCGCGAATCCTGACCACCGTCCGCTGGCTGGTGAGGCCCAGCGCTCGCATGACGTCGTCGTTGCTCTTGCCGGCAAGCAGCAAGCGCCTTGCGAACGTGTTGCGCAGGGTGCGCGGACTCATATCGGGGAGCCGAATGTCGATCGCGAGGAGTTCGTCTCGAACGATGCGGCCGAGCATCTCGTCGGTCATCGGCCCGCCTGCACGGGGGGACGGGAACAGCAGTGGGCTGTCGGCGGCCGCAGACAGGCTTCGCCATCGCGTGAGCGCCGGTACCGCGAACTCGACTACGTCGACCCGGCGTGATTCGCGCGGGCCGCGCTTCGGGATTTGAAGGTGCGGCCGCGCCGGCGACAGGTCGAGGTCGTCGGCGGTCGCCTGCCGGATTTCCTGCGCGGTGATGCCGGTCGAGAGCAATAAGCCAACGATGGCGCGGTTCCGCAACGCGCGATCGTCGAGTCCATCAATGGCTCGGATCGACGCCTGCAGTCGACGGTCATCGGCCTCGAGCAGGTACACCGGGACGGGTTCGTCCTCTGGCCACATCTGGGTCAGTGTGTAGACGGCCGCTGGATTGGTCTTGCGCACGCCGACGTCGACCAGGTGTCGGCCAAGCCTGTCGAGAAGCTTCTCGTAGCGCAGGCGCGTCGTGGTGCCGGGTTTGCACCGGCGATCGAGATCAGCGAAGAATGATTCGAGGTGGTCGGGTCCGAAGGTGGCCAGCGACCGTTGCGCGGCGGCGAGGTGGCGCATGAAGCGTTCAAACATCGCTTCGTGCTGGACGATCGACCTCGGCGAGAACGCACGCCGATCAGCGCCGGCGGCTTCCGTGCGCTGCCACTGTCGATAGGCCTCGGTCGGCGCCGACAGCCAGAAAGTCGGTTCGTCCATTTGATCTTATATACTGAATATTGGGTACCCCAAGCATAACGCGAATCTACGATTCGCGTCCTTCGCTTGCAGAAGGGTGGGGCATCCCCCCATCCATTTTTCAGCGTGGGCATCGATACGCAGCTCGTTGAGCCCACGGATTGCGTCGCTCACGCAGCTTCCTCACTGCGCTCGAACGTGGCGGCGCCCATCAGAAGCTCGCGGACGCACTGATAGACGATCGGCAGCGATGGATCGGACTGCCCCCAGTCGATGAGACCGCTGAAATCGACGCCCGGCAGCGTCGCCGGCCCGATGCGCGGCAGCGCGTCGATGATCGCTGGATCGTTGCGGCTCTGAAATGCCAAATCAGAAAACGCCTGCTCTTCGATCTCGAGCAATAGCGGCCAGCTCAAGGCGTGAGCAAGGCCGGCGCTGATATAGCGAGCTGCGAGCGACGTCGCAATGCGTCGCAGATCTTGCGTTGCGGACTCGAGCGCATACCCGTACCGAATCGGATCGAGCTCGGCATCGTGGCAATCAACAGTCGGGGCGAGGTTCATAGTAATCGGCGAGACAAGGGACCTGCGGCCAGCCACTCGGTAGATCGCGAGTGGCTGCTGCGCCTGGCACACTGTAAATGTATCCAGTGTTCTGCGGGAGTTCAAGACTGGGGGGCGCTTTGCTGGATTTCGAAGGGCGTGCGGTCCTTGCCGTCAATCCATGCCGGGGGGCGGCCCCGACCGCTCCAGGTCGCGCCGGTGTCGGGATGGCGATACTTCGCATCGACGCGGCCGCGCTTGCGGGTTGCGCGCGCCCCGTAGACCTCCCGGGCGCTGAGATCGAATTCGTTCACGAGCCGGCGCACCTCTTTCAAAGCTGTCTCCCGAGCAGCCCCTTTTGCGGCGTCGATTTCCGCCTCGAGTGCGGCGCGCTTTGCGAGAAGTTCGTGGTATGTCGACATGCTTTCTCCATTCGTGGTTGAGAAATTGGTATCGACTACCTTACCGGCTTCAAACGAAAGTCAAGTCCGCGTCGACAGAGCACAACACGCTCCCTCGTAAAAATCGCAGGTGGTTTGTGAGCCAGCTGATGTCGTTTGACCGCGTTATGCCTCGTTGCGACCGGCTATTCCCTCCCGATCGGGAGGTATTCATCGATCGGATTTAAGTTTTCAAGAAACGATTTTTAACATTTCTATTCGGTCCTAGCGCACACATGTAGTCGATGCGCCCGTCGCCCCCCTCGGAGCCAAAGCGCTGTCAGGCATGGCTCTGCGGTCTCTCGGCCGGGAACGGGGGTCTTTTTGATTAAATCAATCTCAAAACATTTATTTATTTTTATATTGGTCACAGTAAGCCATCGTCGATATTTTGATATTCGAATCAGCATGAAGGCAGTTTGTAATAATGATCCCGGCAGCAAGAAGGGGCATGACAATTGTTGACCATCTTTCGGTTTCTGCTGTGCGAACATCCGCTGAAAATTCCGAGTGAGACCAACCATGCGCCGACTGATGCGCGAAATAGAAGCTCGGCACGTTCAACGGGGAACGGCCAAACAGAAAATCATCTTCGGTCAAGCTTCGCTGGAAAGCGAAGAGCATGCGCTTTGGGTCAAGGCGACCGCATGGGTCATGTCGGTCGTGATGTACCTCAGCCCCGCGGTACTTCTGATCGATCAGACTGCGCATGCTGCGCCGATCATCGATCCGCGCGCGCCGATTCCGTTTCAGCCGACGGTGACCGCGACTAGCTCAGGTGTCCCTGCTATCAATATCCCCGCGCCGAACTCCAATGGGGTGAGTCTCGGACAGTATCAGTCGTTCAACGTGGGATCCGAAGGCCTCGTGCTGAATAACAGCACGATTTCGGGTACGCCTCTGCTGGGCGGTACGCTTGGCGCGAACCCGAATCTGAACGGCCGACCTGCGTCGTTGATCATCAACCAGGTCACGTCGAACAATATCGCGGTACTGAACGGACCACTGGAGACCTTCGGTGCTGCGGCGCCGATCGTGATCGCGGCTCCGGGCGGGGTATCGGCAAACGGACTGTCGCTCACGAACATCCCGAATCTCACGCTGACCACAGGCACGCCGCAGTTCATCACGGGCGTCGGTGGTGCTCCAACCGATTTCGCGCACGCCGGTGCGGTCGCGTACGACGTTCGATCCGGCAACATCTCGATCAACGGGCCGGCAGGCGTAAACGGTCCGGGAGCCGGGATCGAAGGGACTGTCGGGAATATTGACCTCATCGGGCAAACAGTCACGCTGGCGGCGCCGATCCGTGCGGATCAGCGCATCAACGTCGTGACGGGCAACCAGCTCGTCACGCCGACCACGACGGGCAATACCGGCACTGCATACGGTACCGCAGCCAACGGTCTGCCGAACAATGTCACGGCGATCCAAACCGCAAACGGCTTGGCGATCGATGCGAATCAGTTCGGATCGGTCACCGCTGGCCAGGTCTACATCGTCCAGACAGCAGCGGGCCTCGGCGCCAACATGCAAGGCCCGTTGACCGCGACAGCGGGGAATGTCGTCGTCAATTCGAACGGCGACGTCACGGTCGGTCAAACGTTTGCCAGCCAGAACGTGAATTTGACGAGCGCAGGCGCGACGACGATCACCGGAACCGGGCTCGCTAACCAGAATTACACGGTCAACGCCAACGGCGACGTCAACGCGACCGGCTCTGTTTCAGCTGGGCAGAACGTGTCGATGAATGCCAGCGGCAATTTGAACGCTGCGTCAGTCGCTGCAAACGGTTCAGCGAACCTCACTGCCGGGCAATCGATGTCGATCGGCTCGCTGTCCGCGCACGACGTCGCATTACAGGCGTCGAATGGCGACCTGACCGTCGGAGGGTTGAGCGCGCCCGGCGCGATCTCGGCCAAGGCCGGACGCGATCTGACGGTGAACGGTGCCGTTCAAGGTGGTAGCACGGTCGCGCTGATGGGCGGACGCAATGCGAGCGTGAACGGCGCCGTGTCTGGTGTCGACAAGACGTCGATTGCGGCGACTACGGGCACCGCACAAATTGCGGGCAGCGCGATCAGCAACGCGGCACTCTCGGTGACGGCTGGACAGGACGCGCTCGTAGGCGGCAATGTCTCAGCGCAGGGCCCGTTGACCGTCACCGCGAGCGCTGGCAACGCGACAATCTCCGGTACCGCGGTGACGCCAGGCACGCTGACGGTTCAGTCCGGCGGCACCACGACGCTTGGTGGGCAAACGCAGGCCGCGACCGCAAACGTGTCCGGCGGAAATGTGGCCGTCAACGGCGCGCTGACGACGACCAACGACGCGACGCTTGCGGCGAGGAACGGAAACCTGACCGGGACTGGCGCGATCGGAACGACGACGGGTAACGTTGCGCTGTCGGCGAGTCAGAGCATCGCGTATAGCGGTGCGGTGCAAAGCGGTGGTGCGGTCACAGCGACGGCAGGGCAGGATGCGACGCTGGCGAACGTATCGGCGCCGGGCGCGATCGCGATCACGGCCGGTCGCGACGCGACGGAAACGGGCAGTTTGACCGGTGGCAGCACGGTTTCGATGACGGCCGGCCGCGGCGCCAGCGTGAGCGGCACGATCGCATCGGTGAGCGACACGACGATCACGGCGCAAGTCGGCTCAGCGACAGTAAGCGGTAGCGCTCAGTCCAATGGTGCCCTGACCGTCAGTGCCGGCCAGAACGCGTCGATTGGCGGCACCGCGCAGGCAAAGGGCCCGGTATCTATTACCGCGCTGGCTGGTTCGCTGACGGGGCAAGGCAACGTCACGTCGTCGCAAGGTGCTGTCAATCTGGCCGCTGGGCAAGCGATTGCGCTGAACGGCGCCGTGCAGAGTGGCAGCACGATCAGTGCGGTGACGGGTACCGACGCGAGCTTCGGCGGCACCTTAGCGGCGCCGGGCGCCGTTACGATTCAGGCAGGGCAGGATACGACGCTGGCCGGGAACGTGACGAGCGGCGGGAACCTGAGCGTGACGTCAGGCGGTAATACCAGCATCAAGGGGACGGCCGCATCCGTTGGCGATATGACGCTCGTGGCGAACGGCGGCACCTTGAGCACGTCAGGGAACGTAGTCTCGACGGGCGCGCTGAATGCGAGCGGCCTGCAGGGCGTGAATGTGGGCGGTACGGTCTATAGCGGCGGCAACGCGCAGATTGGATCGACTGCAGGCAGCGTCGCGGTGGCCGGTACGGTATCGACCCCCGGCACGTTGAACATCAACGCGGGACAGGATGCCTCGGTTGCCGGGACCGTGCAAAGCGGCCAGAACACGACGATTGCGGCCGCACGTGACGCCAACCTGAACGGTGGTCTCGAGGTCGGCAATTCCGGCAATGCAAGTGTGACAGCTGGGCGCGACATCAACGGCACTGGCGCAATCGGCGTCGCGAACGACACGACACTGAAGGCCGGAAGCAATATCGGCATCAGCGGCACTGTCCAGACCGGCAACAATCTGACGGCGACGGCGGGTAACAACCTGTCGGTCGGCGCGACCACGGCTGTGGGTAGCAGCACGCTGACGGCGACGAACGGCGCCGCGGCGTTGACCGGCGATGCGCTGTCGGGCGGGGCGACGACGATCACGGCCGGCACTGATGTTAAAACCCAAGGCAGCGTTAAGAGTCTCGGCGATCTCTCGGTCAATGCGAAATCGGGCAACCTGACGGCGGCCGGCACTGTCTCGACTGCGGGTAATGCATCGCTGAACGCCGGCCAGAACCTGACGCTCGCCAGCCAGACCACGGTCTCCAAGAACGCGACGTTCGCAGCGACGAACATCACGACGCAGGGTGTATCGGCGGGCGGGAATCTGACGGCTACCGCGAGCAACGCGCTCGATACGTCAGCAGGGCAACTCAATGCGCAGTTCGACGCGAATGCGCCGGCGCTGTCCGTGGGCGGCAACGCGACGCTTTCGGGTGCGAACGTGACTACCGCGAACGCGGTGGTCGGTGGCGCGACGCAGATCACCGGTACGCAAAGCCTGACGACGGGTGGCACGGCCGCGTTCAAGGGCGACGCGACGTTGGCGGGCGGTACGGTCAATAACGTCGGTACGCAAATGGCGGCCGGCAACCTGAATGTGTCGGGTACGACCGTCACGAATTCGGGTGCACTGTCCTCACTGCAGACCGCGACAATCAATGCCGCGGACCTCGTGAACAGTGGCTCCGTCTATGGGCCCACCACGAACGTCACGGCGAGCGGCAGCGTCACCAACTCGGGTAGCCTTCTGGCGACGAACGCGCTGAACGTCACGACGGCGAATCTCAGCAACCAAAAGGGTGTGTTGTACGCCGGTGATGTTGCGAATCCGACCGCTGCAACGGGCAAGACGACCGTGACGGTGACAGGGGGCAACGGCTCGTTCAACAACTCAGGCGGCACGATTTATGGGCAGAACAACGCGACGTTGAATTTGCCGAACCAGACGTTGGATCCGTCCGCAGCGACCTTCGGTACGGTCGACAGTCGTAATGGCGTCAACCTGTCGGCGCAATCGGTCAATAATTCGGGAACATGGACGCTACCGAGTTCGAACGTCACGGTGTCCACCGCGCAGGGCTTCAACAACACCGGCACGATCAATCAAGGCATCGGTGCACTGACGGTGAATGGTGCTGTAGGAAATACTGGCACGATCAATGGCAACGACCTGACGATCAATGGCTCGCTCGCCAATCAGACCAGTGGCACGGTTGCGGCGCTCGATGCGCTGACGCTCAACGGTGCGGGTACGAATAGCGGTACCGTTCACGCAGACAATACGCTGACGATTGCGGGGACGAGCTACGACAATTCGAACGGGGTGACCAGTGCAGGCAATAGCAAGAGCCCGACCGGTAGTGGCAACGCAACGATCAACCTGAGTGGCGACCTCGGGAACGCTGGCGGCACGCTGACGGCGACGAACGATCTGAAGATCACGGCAAACAACGTCAACAATTCCGCGGCGGCAACGGTCACAACCACCACGACCACGAAGACCGTCGACAATCCTGGGTTGCTGATGGCCACGCCGATCGGCTCGGAATTGGTCTATGCGATCTATAACGTCGGCAAGGACGGTGGGACGCTGACCCTTGGGCAGGCAAACTTGCCGGCGACGCTCGGCGGGCTCCTGTCGGTCGGCGGTGAGCAGCCGACAAATTCAACCGTCTGGTCGATTTCCAGCGCGCGGCTGATCTATCAAGGCTGGGGCGACGCCTCGCCACCGGTTGCGTCCTCGGGAACAGTCCAGTTTGCACTGGTGCCCACGAGTAATGCACCCAAAGGTGCTATGTGGGTTGTCGTGCCGCCTTCTACGCCGGTTTCTGGTGCAACGACGGTTCAATCCCTCACCCTGCCGACCGTTACCGAGACCACCACCACGACCGGCGCGACCGTGACGTCGTCTGTCATCGCGGCCGGGCACGACCTTAACCTGACGGCCAACACGCTCAATAACCAGAGCGGTGTTGTAAGCGCAGGGCACGACGCCAACGTGAACGTGCAGCAGCTCCAGAACGGAGGCTCGAGCTTCACGTCGTCGGTCACCGACACGGTCGATGGCGCATCGCTGAATGCGTTCCTGACGTCACTGCAGGCGTTGCAGAAGTCCGGATCGATCGGCGTGGCCGGCACGGCGAACCCGAGTGGCACGTATCAGTGCGAGGGAGGATATTGCCTGGTCGGTACGCCAACGCCGCCGGCAACCTATACGATCAGCGCGCCGGGGACGGTGCCGCTGGAGACAACGAGCAGGACCGCCACGACACAAGGTGCCGTCGGGCAGATTCTTGCAGGGAACAATCTGAATCTGTCGGGCGGCAATCTGACCAATACCGGCACGCTTGCGGCTGGCAATGATGTCACGATTCAGGCGGCAAGCTTCACGAATCAAGGATCGAATGTCGGGTCGAAGGCCGTGACGGCCGGGTGTGCGTCGGGGGTGTCGAATGCCGGCTGCTCGAATCTGAGAACGACCAACCCGAACTCGGAGGCGTACAGCTACCAGCAGACCAACAGCAACGTGACGGCCGGTCATGACATCGTCATTGCCGCCAACCAGGTCAGCAACACCTACGGCAATCTGGTTGCGAAGAACGACGTCGTCATCGGCGGTGCTGGCACGACTGCGGCGAACACGACGCAGGCTGCCAGTGTGACGAACACGTCGGCCGCAATCGAGGCAGGTCATAACGTGCAAATCAACGCGGCAAGTGTGACGAACACGATTGCCGCGCCGGTGGCGGTCCATCAGAACTATGGTTCGGCGTCGCCCTATAGCGGGTGTGGCCAGAACTGCGAAGCGTATGTCGAGGTGCAGTCGGCTACGCCGTCCACGATTACGGCGAACAACAACCTGTCGATCGCAGCGGGGATGTTCAGCAACACCGGCAGTCTCATCACGGCACTGAATACCGCGACGATCAACGCAACTCAAAGCGCATCGAGCGACAACCAGTACCTGCACGCGTACTGGACCGGTAATCCGGTTGGTACCCGAACGTGGGGCTGCCTGGGCATGGCGTCGACTTGCCAGAATCTGTATGGCGGGGCGTTCAATGCTGGCGATGCGCAAGCAGTATCGGGCCTGCCGTCGAACGTCGGATTGCCCGATTTCGTGCCGGGCACGATTCAGGCGGGTAATCTGAGCGTCCATTCGCCGACGCTGAACAATACCGGCAACGTGATCGGCCAAACGGTCACCCTGACGGGCTCGACGCTCGTCAACGGGATTACGAACCCGAACGTCTTTACGCCGCCGCCGGTCGTCTCGGGACAGGTAATTTCGCTGGCTCCGCCAACGCTGCCCAGTTCGATCGCGGATTCGGTGAACAAGGCCGGGTTGGTCACGGATCAGAGCGGCCGGCCGACGTCGGTCACCGGGATGACCGGTCTGCCTGCCAATACGCCGATCGGCTCGCAGACGGTCGGCCAGCCGGTCGCGCCGGTGGTTACCGTGACGACCCGTCCGGTAGGCGCGTCGCCGGGCTCGGCGTCTGCGCCTATCGCGGGTACGCCGCAAAGCGTCACCGTCAAGACGATCGCGGGTGCGACGACCACGGTCAGCTACCTGACCAGCAATCCCGCCGCTCAGGTGGTCGATTCGCTCTCGTCGGCCGCGCTGATCGCGAATTTGCCCGCGAACCTGCAACCGGGGAGCGTGCCTTTCTACTATGACCCGTACACCGAAAACCAGCTGATCCAGCAGGCAGCGTTGCAGGCGATTGGCAAGAGCAGCTTCTACAGCACGACGAGTGCGACGGACAGTACGAGCCAGGCGTCGATCAACAATCAGGACAAGGCAGCGTTGTACGGCGCGGCGCTCGAGTATGCGGAGAAGAACAACGTCGCGCTCGGCACGAAGCTGAGTGAAGCCCAGCTCGCCCAGATCAACTCGCCGATGCTTTGGTATGTCGAGCAATCCGTGCCGGAGCCGGGATGCAGCACGACCGGCGGCGCGGCCTGTCCGACAGTGCAGGCGCTGATGCCGGAGGTGCTGCTGCCGAAGAACTTCGCGGAAGTGAACGCTGACGGCGAAATCACGGGCACGAATGTCACGCTCAATTTCGCGAACAGCATTCTGAATACCGGCACGGTCACGGCGCAGAACCTGACGGTCAATACCGGTTCGCTGACTAACCAACAGCGTTCGACGGATATCGGCACGATTTATCAGAAGGGGCCGGAAGGCGTGGCGTTGCAGACCACGGGCACCGTGGCGCAGCAAGGCGGTTTCATGTCGGCCGCCAATTACGATTTGCAGGTGCAAAGCCTGAACCAGATCGGCGGAGCACTCCAGAAAGTCGGTGCGGACGGCGCAGTCGATACGGCTGGCACGCAGGCGATGCTGGCGAATCTGAAGAGTCAACTCGGCGGTAACTTCACGCAACAGACCGTCACCGACCATCTCGATACCCAAGCGCTCGACAGCGACTCGTGGTTCGACCAGATCTTCATGACTGGAGTGATCGTCGGGCTCTCGATTATGGGGGGCATGGCGGCGTCGGGGGCGATTGGGGCTTCGGCGACGGCAACCGTCGGTACTGGGACGACATTTGCAGCAGCCGTGCCAGCGACTACGACGACGATAGCGGTTGGCACGACCGAGGTGACTGTGACGACGGCGGCGGCGGTTGGCGCAGGCACGGCGAACGTGGCGCTGTCGGCCGCGTTTGCCGGCATGATGAACAGCACGATGAGCCAGTTGAACAGTGGAGGCTCATTCAGCGTAGGGAAGGTGTTCGAGACTGGCGGTGTGGCGGCGCTAACGGCTGGCCTGACGAATGGCATTACGTTCGATAACGGTAGCTTGGGCTGGTCGTGGAATGCCTCGCAGAACAGTCTCGCGGCGCTTTCCGGAGTGCAAGCGGTGGGCAATACGCTTGTGCCGCAGGCTGGCGCAGCAACCGGTTCCCTGTCGACCGCGTTCACGGCGCTTGCTGCGGAGTCGGTGCTTCAAGCAACCATACAGACGGCAATCCAGGGCGGCAGCTTCCTGACGAACCTGCGCAACAGCGCAGCGACGAATGCTGCGGCGTCCATTGCCTACACAATCGGCAACCTGAATCAGGACGGCACGCTGACAGGTGCGGCGTACGTGGCGGCACACGCTGCGCTCGGCTGCGCTGCGGGCGCCGCAACGGGTCAAGGGTGCGGCGGAGGTGCGATTGGCGGGGCGGTGTCGGCGATGACGGCGAACAGCATCGCCACGGCGGTAACAGGCGGGCAGGGCGTCACCGATCAGGGGCAGCTTGCGGCGATCGTAACGGCAACGTCCTTGCTCGGTGGCGCAGTGGCGGGCTTGCTGGGTCAGAACGCGCTGGCTGCGATGACAGCGGCGCAGAACGAGACGCTGAACAATACATGCGCGCCGGGCCACAACTGCGGCACGCTGACGAGCGCAATTAAAGATACGGGGCGCGCGGCGTGGAATACGGCAGTCGGAACGGTTGAGGCGATTCCGAACTTCGTGAATGGGGCGCTGCCGGGCTATCCGGACTATGTTCCGTTCCTGAACGGCGCGATGCTGCCTTATGACGATCCGGATTTCGGGGGCCTGGTGTCGTTGGTGGGAACGGTTGGGGCTGCGTCGCTGCTTGGAGGTTCGAGCGGAAGCCGGGCAACTGCAGGTGATACGGTGCCGGCGGCTGGTAGTATCAGAAATGTCAATCCAACCGGCGGCGACATGAACTGCGTCAACTGTGCAATAGCGACCGATGCTACGTTGCGCGGTAATCCAGCCAGTGCGCTTCCCGGTAGTCCAACGAGCATCGCTGTTCTTCAGCAGCAGTTCGGAAGTAGGTTTGCGCCGGCGACGACGAGCAGCATCGAGCAGTCGTTGCTTCAACAAGGCAATGGTGCGACTGGGATTGTGTACGGCTTTCCGCCTGCCGGATCAGATGTGGGGCACGTATTCAATGTTGTCAATCAGAATGGCACTATTAGATATCTCGATGGGCAAACGGGTACTGTTGCAAATCCAGCAGCCTTTCCGAAGTTGCTTTTCATGCCCGTGAAACCAATTGGTGCGAAATGACTGTAATTACTTTGACAGCCGCCATTGATATTGCTGAAAACTATCTAAACGAGTCGGTTCGCACTTCCTACAATTCGCCTGAAGATGATCGATGGGTCGTGTCGACGGATAAAATTGTGGACTGTGGTGAATGCTGGCTCTTCCACTATCAATCGGCATTGTACTTGAGCACTGGCGACCCGGCTTATCTGCTTGCTGGAAATCTTCCTCTTAGGGTTTCGAAGGCGGGAGCAGTGTTGGGATTTGGCGAACACGATTCAGCGTGATCCAAAAGGATCGTAAGGATGATCAAATGAGAATTGACAGTATGGGGTTTGGAAAGCGAATACAGTAACGCTATCGCATGCGACGTTGAGCGGCGCAGTGCTCTTTAAGTGACTTCGAGGTGTGGGCTGAAAACCCGCGTCTGGGGCAAAAACTGGAATGACGAACCGAACCTAGGCGGCGGCCGCTGGCGAAGCCGCGCCGCGTCTAGGGTTGCGGGCTGTTGCGAATGCGGGCCGCGTCGGGTGCCGGATACGGTGCGATTGGCGGGGCGACCAGTGCGGTGCTGTCGCCGCTGGTGTCGCAATTGACCCGACCCAGGGCGCGCCCGATCGGGGACAATCAAAGAAGTGACTGGACGCTATGTTGATATTTATAAGTAACACGATCGGTACTGATTGGCGAATATGTAGAGTTAGTGAAATTTCTTCTGCGAAAAACATTGGGTGATAATTTTATATGGAAATAATAATTAGGGCGTCCTCAATTTGTTGTGTGCTTTTGCTGAGTGCATGTGCGTCTAATTCTCCAATTGATTTCGACGCACAGAGGATGTCTTCGATCAAGACGATCGCGGTCAACGTGCCGAAGCCGACTACGTATTTCGCGGTCACGTCCGGTGGGCCAATAATCGTTCCGATTCCTGGCGTAGGACTGCTGGCTGCCGCTGTAGGTGGGGCGATAGCTGGGGGAACGGCGGCAGCATCGACTCGAACCAACAAGGACTTTGACAGCGTTGTCAAAAGTGAACTTGGTGATACGGGACTGAACCGAAAGTACATTAACGCACTAGAGGCCGAACTGCGGGTACTAGGTTATCAAGTGAAGGAGATTGAACTCGGGCAGGCTGGCACGCCAGCGATCGCAGGCGACTGGCTGAATCCCGTTTTGAAAGGTGATGCCTACACCGGTGCGGATGCAATCATGATTGCACCTGTCATTACAGGATATGGTGCGACCGGATTGGGTTGGCCATATGTCCGGTCGGTGAGTAGTCGAATTCGAATTTTCTCGGCGAGTACACTTGAGCCGATCTTCTCTCAGAATATTTTCCTGCCAGCTCCTGCGTATATAAGCCCAAAATCCAGCAAAGGCGGCAGCAAAAATGCAGATGTGAATTCCGGCCAGGATGCGAAGGAATCGATCCCGTATACCTATCCTTTGTACACTGATCTTCTGCGAGACCTGCCTCACGCAATTCAGGGGATTGACGAAGCACTCATGGGCTTTGTGCCACAGTTTCGCACTGCATTGCAGGCTGGGAAAAGTGTGTCTTCATCAACCGGCGTCAGTCAAAAATAAACAGTCGCGGGAGCGATATGATGAAAAACAACGACATCGAGCGAATCGGACGCGTTCATCGTCTATTAGCATTTCTCGTGATGTCGGGTCCGGTTCTGCAGAATGCTGCGTACGCCGTGACCATCGTTCCTGACGGCAGTACCGCAACGTCCGTTTCGGTGGGGGTAAACGGCCACCAGACTGTCAACATCGCGCCCGCCATCGGCGGCGTCTCGAACAATACCTACTCGTCGTTCAACGTCTCGAAGGCCGGTGCCGACCTTAACAACGTCGGCATCAATGCACGCACGATCGTCAACCAGGTCACCAGCACAAACCCGTCGCTGATCCAGGGCAACATCAACGTCCTCGGCCCGCGCGCGAACGTCATCTTGGCGAATCCGAACGGCGTGACGGTAGATGGCGGGAACTTCACGAACACCGGCCACGTCGTGCTGTCGACGGGACAGGTGAGCTTCGCCGATGTGGCACTCGCGCCCGGCACGGTGCAGCGCAACGTTGTGCTGAATACCGATCGCGGAACCATCACGATCGGGGCAGGCGGGCTGACGGGCGACCTGATCGGTCTCGATCTTGTCGCCAAGCAACTGGCTCTGAACGGGCCGGTGACGAACACCTACGACAACAAGACCGGTGTGCCGAGTTTCATTCGCGGTACCGTTGGCAGCAGTACCACGAGCTGGAACGGGGGCATGTCGCCAACCGATAACGGTCACGACTGGCGGATCGGTGCATCGTTTCCCGGCGCGACGAGCAAAGCGCTCGCGGTCGACATCACGGCCGCCGGCGGCCTGACGGCCGGACGTGTGGAACTGATCATCACTGATCAGGGCGCCGGCGTGCGCAGCCTCGGCAAGCTGTACGCGAATGCGGGCGATGCCGTGGTCACTTCGACTGGTGACGTCACGATCGCCGACAACCAGTTCTTCGGCGCACATGACGCATCGATCTCGACGACCGGCGCGGTTACGCTACAGGGAGCGCAACTGAATGCCGGAAACAACGCGACGGTTCATGCGGGCTCGATCTCGCTTTCGGACGATGCGGCCGGACCGTCGACGCTGAGTGCGAACAATACCGTCAACCTGACAAGCAGCGGCGCCATTACGAACATAGGAAGTGTGATCCAGGCCGGTACGACGGCGAATGGCACGCCTGCAGGCGGTATCCTGACGCTGAGCGCGACCGGCGATATTCTCAACGGATCCAGCGCCGCCAATCAGGGCATCATTTTCTCAGCCAACGGCACGACGTCGCTGACCGCGGGCGGCAACATCATCAACGATAACGCACGCATCGCATCGAACGGCGGCATGAGCCTGACGGCGGCCGGCGACGTGCAGAACGTCATCGACCACTCGGGCGGTACGAATGGGGGCCAGCCAGCGGCGTACACGGATCGAGGCGGCAGCTTCCTGTTCTTCACACATTCGACGACCGGGGTCAACGTCGACTACGGAACCGTCAATCGTCCTGACCAGATTGCCTACCTCGCGACAACCAGTGGACCGTTGACGATCACCGGACGAAACGTGACGAATTCGGGCGGTGTTATTCAAGCGACTGCCGGTGATGTCACCATCACGGCGCAGAACGCATTTACGAATGCGGCGGTGTTCTCGGGGAAGGCGAACTATTCGCGCAGCTGCTGGATCTTCTGTCACGCTAACGCGTCGAGCAACGTCACGCCCTACGGCGGCACGATTCAGGCGAGTGGCGGTTCGCAATCCAGCGTGGGCGGCAACATCTCGATCAAGAGCGGCGCCGTCGCGCGCAACGTCGGCGGCAATGTCTTCGCAACGGGCGACATCATGGTCGACGCGCCCGTCACCTATGCGCAGGGCGTGACCGGCTACTCGGCGATCAATCAGGATCGTGGCTTCAAGGCGTTCTTCGGCAGCACGTGGGCGCAGCTGATCGCGATGGATATCGGTGGCGGCTTTGCCGCGAACGGACAGGTCTTTCTGACCGGAGACGGTGTGATCGACGGCGGCTCGTTCAGCGGCGGAAAGGGCGTGACGGCTGCCGGCGGTATTACTACCGTGCGTGCGCCGTCGCGAACGCCGGTTTCCATCGATCAGCATTTGGGCCTAACGACGTGGTGGTGGCGTTAAGCGAATGGACTATCGAACGAAAAATCGCCTCGGCATGGTCGTCGTAGCTTTTCAGGCAACCACGGTCGTCTTCGCCGCATCGACGAGCGGCGCCGTCGGCACCGTCACGTCTGCTCGCGGGATTCCGCACGCACAACCACAATGAAAGCACCCGTCTTCCCTCGATGTAAGCTACCGCTGTTGGTCGCGAGCCTCGCAGCGTGGTACATGCCGGCGCATGCGCAAACGGTGCCTCCGGCGGTCCGACCCGTGCAGGACCCCGCGCAACTGATTATCGAACAACAACGAGAACAGGCGCGCCAGCGTCAGCTCGAGCAGCCGCCGCCTTCGGTGACGATTCCGCCGCCGTCCGATACGACGCTCGACGTGCCACCCGGTACGCCGGTCGACGCGATCGTCGAAAGTGGTCCGACATTTCGGGTTCGGGAGATCCTGCTGCAGTCGGCCGACGGTAAGCGGTTCGAGTCGCCCAGCGGCGTGTCGCGCGCGAAACTCGATACCCTCGTCGCTGAGTTTGCGAATCACGAGCTCGGCACGCACCGCATTAATGTGTTGTTGAAGCGTCTGACTGACACCTTTGTCGCGGCAGGCTATGTGACAACTCGCGCGCTGCTCGGCCCGCAGAATCTTTCGACCGGCACTCTCCGGGTCTCGATCCAAGTCGGCCACGTCGCGGGCTTTATGGTCAATGGGCAGCCGATTCATCGCCTCAAGCCAGGCGAGGCGTCGGCGGGCGGTGGCTGGCTCACCGACGTCGGCTATGCCAATGCATTCCCAGTCTCGCCCGGCGATCCGCTTCGTCTGCAAGACGTCGATCAAGGCGTCGCGCAGATCAACCGACTGCGCCGCAATCAGGCCGCGGTACAAATTCTGCCGGGCCAGAATGCCGGTGACTCGATTGTCGCCATCGACAATAAGCCTGGCGACCGGTTGTATTTCAATCTCGGCGTCGACAACTACGGCAGCTCCGCAACGGGTGTGACGCGCTATCGCGCCGGCGTCGAAGCGGACAACCTGCTTGGTTTGCAGGAATCGTTTAGCGTCAACTTCCTCGACAGTCAGGACAGCAACGCACTGGTAGGATCGTTCGCCGTACCGTTCGGGCGAAATACCTTCAGCTACACGATCGCGGATTCCGAATACCAGCAGCTGATCGGCTCGACGGCGCTGCTGTATGGCCGCACGCTCTCGCACATTTTCGGATGGAACTACCTGGTCGGCAGGACCGTGAGCGACATCACCAGTATCGACACGACGCTCTCGTGGCGTCGCACCGATCGAACCATCAACGGTGCGGACCTCGATCCGCAGCGGGTCGCCGTGCTCCGGGTCGGCGGCAACTGGCTGCACAAGTTTGTAATGAACGACGCACAGGGGAATTTCACGGTCAACGGGGGGCTGTCCCAGGGTCTACCGTGGTTCGGTGCAAACCACGACGAGCACGGTATTGCGCGCGACGCCGCGCACAGTCAGTTCACCAAGCTCGATGCGACTGCGACGATTACGTTGCCGCTGCCGAAGCTGAACGGCGCGGTGTTAGTGTACCGAGGCGCGTTGGGCGGCCAGTTCACGAATACGGCGCTGTACGGCTCGGAGCAACTCTACCTCGGGGGCATGGATACGATCCGGGGCTTCCGATCGGGTGAGATCGCGGGAGACCGTGGCCTCTATGCGCGTAACGAGCTCGCATGGGTGAACGTTCCGATGTGGAGGGAAGGCCGTATCGAGCCGTACGTTTTCCTCGATGCCGGCAAGACGAGCCTGATTGGTGTTTCAGGTTTCCCGACGCTCGCCGGCATCGGGGCCGGCCTGCGTGCCCAATGGCAGTGGCGCAAGCAGTCGCTTTCGGGTGAGGTGCTGGTCGGGCGCGCGCTGACGCAGCCGGCGGCACTGGGCAACAAGGCGACGCTGGTACTCGGTACCTTGAACTGGTTTTACTAGATCGAATTTAGTCGTGTCCGACTACCCCTCGGTGTCGGACACTTTGCGCAGTGACTGAGGTCGCTAGCGTGTTCACACAAGCAGGAGCATCAAGCATGCAGACGACGTTCAACCGAATTCTGATCGCGACGACGATTGCCTGGCAATTGGCGCTGCCTGTCCAGGCGCAAACACAAACTTCGGCGTTGCCCGCGGGTGCTGTCGCAACGGTGAACGGTACACCGATCACCAAGGAAGAGGTCGACGCCGTGTTGCAGGCGTCGCGCCAGCCTGATACGCCGCAGTTTCGCCAAGCGATCAAAAACCAGTTGATCGCGCGCGTGCTGATCCAGCAAGCGGCCGACAAAGCGAGCTACGGCAGCAAGCCAGAAGTGCAGGCAGCCATGCAGCTTGCGAAATCGACAGCCGAGACGCAACTTTTCGTGCGCGATAACGTAAAACCTGAGCCTGTCACGGATGCACAAGTGAAGGCGCGATACGATGAAATCGTCGCATCGCTTGGAAAGGAGGAAGTCAAGCCGCGCATCATCGTGACGAAAGATGCGGCGACCGCTGCGACGGTGCTGGCTGGCCTCAAAGCGGGGCAGTCGTTCGACGCATTGGCGCGGCAGTACAGCCAGGCGCCGACCGCCTCTGCTGGCGGTGAGCTGCCGTGGGTGAGCTTCAAGACGCCAGTGACGGACGGGAATACGCAAGGATTGCCGCTAGCCGTTGCTCAGGCGATTACGCAATTGCCCGCAGGTGGTGTGACGCCACAGTCGATCGCGCTTGGCAATGACGTCAATGGCCCACGCGCGATCGTGAAGGTCGACGCGAAGCGACCAACGCAGGTCCCATCGTTTGACACCGCGAAGGCGACGATTCAGCAGCAGTTGCAAGCGTTGGCGCTCGAGAAGGCGACGGCGAACTTCGTCGGCGGACTGATGAAGAATGCAACGATTCAACAGTAAGCGCCGTCACTAGAATGTCGCAAAAACGCTCGAATCGACGACCGCGTAGCAAGGCGGAGTTGTTGCCGCTGCCGGCCCCTCATGCCCGCGCCATATCACTCGAAAATCACTTGGCGCTGGCGACTATTCGAAGTGGGCAGGGAACACCTGAGACGATGATCGCGTTACTCCGGGTGCTCTATCTGGGGTACTTCCTCGTCGAGCCTGATGTGTCCGACAGTGACTTGGCGCTCTTCCTAGAGGCGGAGTCCGTGTTACAACTGAGCATCGACACGGCGGCGACCGGGCGGGAGTGGAAACTGCCGGACGACAGCTTAGTGCCGATCGAGCAGCTGCTGTTGAGAATGGATTCACTCGTCGCTAGCGTCTCGAAGTATCGCTATATCCAGGGGTGGGATAGGCTCGGGCGTTTTGCCACTTCCGCGGAATGCTCGCCATTGCCGGGAAGCCGACTGAATAACGGCCAATAGCTACTGACCGCAGTTTTTCGGCAGCGTCAGCAAAACTCCCTCGCCGTCGTGGGCAGTGCCCCGAGAAGTTCGGTCCGGTCGACGAGCTTGCTCGCGATCAGATGGCGCACTTTCCCTTCGGCCTGCCATACGCCGTACACGGCCAGCAGCGCGGCGCCGAGCGCTTCCTTCCGAAACTGCTCCAGCAGGCCGGGCCACAGGATCACGTTGACCTGGCCCGTCTCGTCCTCCAGCGTCATGAACAGCACGCCGTTGGCCGTGCCCGGCCGCTGCCGCACCGTGACCAATCCGCATGCGCGCGCGAGCTGGCCGCTGCGCAAGGTGGCCAGCTGCTCGGCCGACTGCAGGCGATCGAGCGCGAGGCGCTCACGCAGCAGCGTCAGCGGATGCCGGCCGAGCGTGAAGCCCATCGCGCGATAGTCCGTCACGATCTCGTGGCCCTCCGATGCTTGAGGCAACGCCGGCACCGCGTCGTCGCGCTCGGTGCCGCGCAGCAGATCCCGATCAGGGACTGCGGCGGCCGCCAACCAAAGCGCCGCGCGTCGATTGCCGCCAGCCAGTGAGCGAAGGGCGTTCGCGCGCGCGAGCACCTGCAGGTCATGTCGATCGAGCCGCGCGCGGCGCGCCAGGTCCGCGACGTCGACGAATGGTCGCGCAGCGCGTGCGAGCTCGATGCGGCCGGCCACGTCTTCGCGCATGCCACGCAACAGCGAGAAGCCGAGGCGCACGGGCGCCGACGTCGTCGGCCCTTCGAGCGCTGAATCCCATGTGCTCACGTTGACGTCGACGGGCAGCACCTCAACGCCGCGGCGTCGCGCGTCCTGCAGTAGCTGCGACGGCGTATAGAAGCCCATCGGCTGGCTGTTGAGCAGCGCGGCCAGAAACACGGCCGGTTCATGGCGACGCAACCATGCGCTCGAGTAGACGAGTAGCGCGAAGCTGGCCGCGTGGCTTTCCGGGAAGCCGTAGTCGCCGAAACCCTTGATCTGCGCGAAGATCGCCTCGGCGAACTCGTGATCGTAGCCGCGCGCGAGCATGCCGCTGACCAGGCGCTCGTGATACGGCTCCAAGCCGCCCTTGCGTTTCCAGGCCGCCATCGCGCGACGCAGCTGGTCGGCCTCGCCGGCGGAGAAACCGGCCGCGAGCATCGCCACCTGCATCACCTGCTCCTGGAAGATCGGCACGCCGAGCGTGCGCTTCAGCGCCTTCTCGACGTCGGGCGACGGGTAGGTGACCGGTTCCAGCCCCTGACGCCGGCGCAGGAACGGATGGACCATGCCGCCCTGAACCGGACCCGGCCGGACGATCGCCACTTCGATCACCAGGTCGTAGAAGCATTGCGGCCGCAGGCGCGGCAGCATCGACATCTGCGCGCGCGATTCCACCTGGAACACGCCCATGCTGTCGCCGTCGCACAGCATGTCGTAGGTCGGTTTGTCCTCGGCCGGAATGTCCTGCAACTCGAATGTCTCGCCGCGTTTCTCCGAGATCATGTCGAGCGCGCGGCGCACCATCGACAGCATGCCGAGTGCGAGCACGTCGATCTTCAGAATGCCGAGCGCCTCGATGTCGTCCTTGTCCCACTGGATGATCGAGCGATCGTCCATCGCTGCGTTCTCGACCGGCACGAGCCGGGTGAGCTTGCCGCGGCTGATCACGAAGCCGCCCGAGTGCTGCGACAGGTGCCGTGGATAGCCAAGCAGCTGCGCGGCGAATGCGGCCCACTGCTGATTCAACGGCGCTTCGGGATCGAGGCCGGCTTCGGCAAACCGCTGCAGCAGATCGGCGCGCGAGTCGAACCAGTGATGCTGCTTCGCCACGCGGTCGACGATCGCCGGATCCACACCGAGTGCCTTGCCGGCTTCCCGCAACGCGCTGCGCGGTCGGTACGTCGTGACTGCGGCCGTCAGCGCGGCGCGATCGCGGCCGTACTTGCCGTAGATGTACTGCATGACGATTTCCCTACGGTCATGTTCGAAGTCCACATCGATATCTGGGGGTTCGGCCCTATTTTTTGAGACAAAACGCTCAAACAGCATGTTGGAGCGGGACGGGTCCACCTCGGTCACGCCAAGGCAATAGCACACCGCCGAATTCGCCGCCGATCCGCGCCCTTGGCACAAGATTCCCTGTCCCCGTGCGAATTGCACAATGTCGTAGACAGTCAGGAAGTACGGCTCATAGTGCAGCTCCGCTATCAGTTGCAGCTCGTGCTCGATCTGCGCCTGAACGTCGACCGGGATGCCGGCCGGGAAGCGTCGCCGCGCGCCGATGTAGGTCTGCTCGCGCAGGTACGTCGCCGGGTCGGTGCCGGTCGGTACCAGTTCGTCGGGATACTCGTACTTCAGATCGTCGAGCGAGAACGTGCAGCGCCGCGCGACACGCACGGTTTCCTCGAGCGCGCCGGCCGGATAGAGGTTCGCGAGCCGCAAGCGCGACCGCAGATGCCGCTCGGCGTTCGGCGCGAGCTCGTAGCCGCACTCGGACACCGGCCGGCCGACCCGGATCCCCGTGAGCACGTCCTGCAGCGGCTTGCGCGATCGCACGTGCATCAGCGGCCAGCTGGTGGCCACTACCGGCACGCCGTGGCGCGCAGCGACGCGCTCGACCACGCCGCGGTGGATGTCGTCCATCGCGCGCGCGTGCAACGTCAGCGCGACCCATGCGCGATCGCCGAACACGCGCGCGAACCATTCGACCTGCGCGTCGAGGCGCTGCTCATTGGCCGGGAAGTCGGGCGACAGGATCGCGATGCAGTCGGGCAGGCTGCGGAGGTGGGTGTACGGCGCTTCCGGATGCTCGAGATCGAGTGGCGCAAGCCGATACGTGCCTTTCTTGCCGCGCATGCGGCCGAGCGATACGAGTTCGCAGAGATTGCCGTAGCCGTCCCGGTTCATCGCGAGGGCTGTGAACGCGAGCGCCGGCGAGCCGTCGGCAGCCGTCAAGCGAAAGTGCGAGCCAACGATCAGCGGCATGTTCGCCACCTTCGCTTCGACGTGCGCGCGCACGACGCCGGCCAGCGAGCATTCGTCGGTGATCGCGATCGCGCTGTAGCCGAGCTGCGCCGCGCGCGCGACGTATTCCTCCGCGCGCGACGCGCCGTGCAGGAACGAAAAATCGGAGGCGACCTGCAGTTCCGCGTAGGCGGGCAGGGCGCCGAAACTGCCGGCGTCCATGACGGATCAGCCGAACAGGCCGTGTAGGAAGAAGCGCGCTTCGCTCTCGTCGCTGGCTGTCGGCCGCTCCTTATAGATCCAGTAGCAGGCGCCGTGGTCGTCCTCGGCAACGAAGTAGTCGCGCGTCACTGTCTGCCCATCCTGCCAGCCGCCTTCGATGCGCTCGCCGGGCGATACAATGCGCAGCGGTGTGCCGTAGAACGGTCGATGCTGGCGCGTGAGCAGCGGCACCGGCTTGGCAAGCAGCCAAGCCGGGCGTGGCAGATCCGCCGGCAGCGGCGCCGGCTTCGGCGCGTCGCGCATCGACACCCATCGGGCGGCCGGCTCCGGACGGTAGTCGGCCATGGGAGCCGGGACGAGCACGTTCTCGGCGCCGAGCCGCGCGGTCAGCAGTTCGAGCAGCCGCGCGTGATTCTGCTGCGTGCCGCCGGGCTCCGGGAACAACGAGTCGCTCGGCGCGGCCGCTTCCTGCACGCTACGGGCGACCAGGCGCACCGCGATCACGGGCCCGGCGAGCTCGACGTGACCGAGCCGTTCCTTGACGAGCCGCGTGAGGTGTTCCTCGAAGCGGGTAGGGGCGCCCAACGCGATCTCGATCTCGGTCGGCGCGATCGCGTCCCGCCCGCGCTCGTGCTCGAGCAGCAGCGCGAACGCAGCGACGTCCAGCTGCTTCGCGGTGAGCCAGCCGGTCAGCTGCAGGATCAGCCGGCGCGCGACGAACAGCAGCGCCTCGGCGTGCTCGACGCGGTCCATCAGTTCGACGCGCGTGTCGAACGATGGCGGCATTTCGAGCCAGTCGTAGGCGGCCGGCGCGGTGCCGGCGACCTGGTCGAGCCAGTCGAGCAGCTGCGTGCCGCAGCGCTTTTTCAGTCCGGCGCGCGGCAGGCGCTGCAGATCGGCGAGCGTTTCGCAGCCGAGATCCTCAAACCAGTTCGCGTAGCGCCGGGCGTCCGGCGCCACGACGAGCGGCGCGCGCGAGAGAGCGCGGCGCAGCGACCGCGCGGTCAGCGCGAGGCCACCGCGCAGGCCGCGAGCGACCATCCACGCGGCGGGGCCCGAGGACGCCACGGATATCGCTGCGGTGACGCCGAACGATGCGACGACGTCGCGCACGCGGTGGCGCAGCGCGCGGATGCCGTGGAAGAGACGCAGGCTCGCCGTCACGTCGAGCACCACCACGGCTTCTTCGGCGCCGACGACGCTCGGTGTGAACTGCAGGAGCGCATAGGCAACGCCGAGCACGAGCTCGCGCTCGCGCGCAGCGTCGCGCTCGCGGATCTGCGCGTCCGGCGCGAGCGACAGCACGCCACCGCGGCGCATGCCAGCGACCACGCCGAGCGCACGCGCGGCTTGATCGAGCGCCACGACGCGGCCGCCCTCGAGCACGACGAGCCCGCGCGCATCGTCAGGCGACGGCGCCGGCGATCGCGGCCGGAACACTTCTAGGGTCAGATGAGGTAAATGCACGCCGAGAAAGACTGCCATGGCGGTTCAACAAAATCGGCGAGGGGGACAGGGGAACGAACAGCGGCGTGTCGCGTGCCGGTCCGCGGCGCTTCACGAACGTGACGTCGATGCCGTCGCGCTTGGGCGCAAGCGCGAGCCGCAAGGGTGCCGGCGACGCGTCGCGCGCGGCGGCGACAGGCCGGAAGAGATAGAAAAGGGCCTGCCCGCTCTGCGCAGCCAGGTTGAGCCGCCGCAATGCGTTCGCGCGGACATGCGACTGCCAGAGCAGCACGGCGGCGCACGTGCCGGCGCGCAGCGCCTGTTCGGCGGCCCACAGCGCGTCGGCCGTGCGCGGTGCCGGCAGTGTCACGAAGCCTGACGGGTCGATGCCCCAAAACGCGAGCGCCAACGGTTGCAGCGCATGCGGTGGCTGGATCAGTATGACCGGCTTGCCGGCCGCGCGCGCGAGCACTGGTGCCAGCAGCCGAAGCTCGCCGATACCAGGCTGCGGTGCGAGCAGCTCGATCAGCGCGCCGGCCGGCCAGCCGCCGCCGGGCAGTTCGGCCGTCAACTCCGGATGGCCCGTGTCGACGCCGCGCACGCTCGAGCGAGCCAGTTGGCTGGCTCGCCATAAACTCGAATGGATTGCTTCTGGATGGGCGAGAGCGGGGTGCATGGGGTCGGTTACGCATAATACTGTATGTTTGTACAGTATATGACAGAGATAACCGCCCTACCAACCCCCGCGTTTACGCTGCGAGCTGGTGCTCGTAGTACGGCCGCTCGCGATCGGCGAGGATCTCGCGCAGCTGCGCGCGGCGGCTTGGATCGGGTGCGAGCCAGGCGTCGACGTTCGAGGATTTAATGGGGACGATACACCTGTCGTGTCCGGCAGCCGCCACTTCGGGCGGTGGGTCGTCGGTGATCGCCGCGAACGACCAGAGGTCGTCTGCGCCCGGGATCTCGGTGCGCGTCCATAGGCAGGCGACCTGCATGTGTTGCGGCGGCATTGGATCGAAGCGAAGCACGACATTCTGGCCCTCGCGCTTCACGTTTTCAAAAAACGCGTCGACCAGTAGTAGGCCGTGCGTGAAGCCGAAGACTTTGCGCCAGGCCGTGGAAAGTGAATCTACGCGGCTGTTATAACAACCGGGCTTCGCCCTCTCATCTGCCTCGGTCCACCCCGGTATGCGGCATCGATATCGCATCGGTACGATCAGCCGCTTGCCTTCGAGCTCGATCAGCACGGGCGCATACCAGCCCGGATAAATCCGCGAGTCGCGCTCCTGCAGGTCCGTCCGGCGATGATCGTCGAGCCCGCGCATCGCTGCTTCGATCTTGTCCGTGGCGATCCGGACGTCCTCGCTGGCCTTCTTCGTGACTTTCGCGGCGAGCTTCTTCTCGGCCGCGGCGAGCCGCGCGCGCTGCTCGAACAGATCGGTCTCCAGCTTCCGTGTTCGCTGGCTTCGATACGCGGAGATCGCGGCAGTGATCTCTTCGTCGACACCGGCGAACGCGGCCTCAACCGCTTTCGGGATCTTGATGTCGGCCCCGGATGCGCGCGCGAAGAAGATGCGCCTGAACGTCTCGATGTCCATGTCGGCGCCATAGCGCCGCACGTACTCCCGGTAGTTGGCTTGGATCTTTGCGGAATAGCACATTGCCGTGTCCCCTAAGCAACCGTTCAGGGACAGGGTACCGCAAGTTTTGAGCATGGACCTACCACTGTCGTGACGTTCGGCCGATCGCCGAACATTGTCCCCGCGAGATCGTCGCGGGGACGGGACATTAGACGTCCTCTCCGGGCCACCACGGTTTTGCAGCACGCTCGATCAAGTAGTCGTCGAGATTCTTGCCTTCCAGCCATTTCGGTCGCGGCCCGAATCCAGACCATTGCTTACCCGAAGAGGGGTCGTAGTACTTCGCTTGCGCCCGCGGTGTGCGCGATTTCCGAAAGCCCGCCGCGCGCAGTAGTTCCTCTTCGGTGATGCCGTAGAGCGCAACGCGCTCCTGGACGCCGGCCAAATACGCCTGCTTCTCGTCCTTCTTCACGTCTGCGAGTCGAATATTCAATTCGCGGAGCTGAGCCTGTAGGTCTTGTAGTTCATTCGTCACGATCGTTGCCGAGTAATTGCAATAGGACGGAATGGTAATGGATGGTCGGCGCCGCGCCGAATTTTCCGAGGTTGTGAATAAACAAGCCGTGATAGGCTCGAAAAAGACCCCGACCAAATCTCTCTCTGAATACGTCATTAACCTGTCCAGTTCAGAGGAACGCATGGCCCAAGCTGCAACACTTCGCCCGGCTCAAATCCGACATCTACTCGCCGTCACGTCTGCAACATCGCGCCATCCGGAACGCGATTGTCTCGTTCTCCTGCTAGGTATTACATGCGGGATGCGCGTCAGCGAAATAGCTCAAATCGAAGTTCAGGACGTGTTGTTTCCATCGGGCGCAATCCGTTCAGAGGTCAGTCTTCGCGCCGCAATCACGAAGGGTTGTCGGCAACGATGCGTCTATCTCACGCATCCGAAAACGGCTTCGGCCCTGGAGCGCTATCTGAACCATCGCATTGCACGCGGCATGGGAACCGAGCTAACCGCAGAGCGCTATCGAGGACTCGCGCCGTCGACTTGCTTGGTCCTTGCTGGCACTGGCCGCAAGTTTGCGATGAGCACCAAGCGGCGCATCAACGAGGCCGAGGAGCCGGTTGACTACTCGGCGTGTGACAGCCTCCAAGCCTACGTCACAAAGCTCTACAGGGATGCGGGGATACGCGGTGGATCGTCCCATTCGGGACGGCGCTCGTTTGCCAGTAACCTCGTTGAGCAAGGGCACGATATCGAAACGGTGCAGCAGCTTCTAGGTCATGCGGAACTGGACCACGTTTTGCCCTATCTGGCCGTGTCCGAAAGAAGGCTCAGGCAGATGTTCTGCGAAGTGTTATGACGCCCGCACGTGAGGTAAGATTGTGGAACACCTATGTTCCATTTGATAAACGCCCATGAGGGATACCGACGTGCTTTACGGCGAAGACGCGCAGGCCCTGCGCAAGAAGGCCGGATTGACCCAAACGCAGCTTGCGGAGCGCTGGGGCTTGACTCGCCAACAAATCGGCCGATACGAAAAAACCGGGCAGGAAGTGCCCGTGAAGGAGGCGGATGCATATCGGGGACTAGTGCTTACCGTTAAATCAAATGCAACATAGATGTTGCATTTGTAATTGTGTGGCGATAGGATTGCCTCATGGTCGGCGCACGTGTGCCGATAACACGGACAGGGAAAAACGTGATGCATGGAAGCGGGAAGTTGCCGACGCCGGCAACCGTAAAGGTCGCAATCGGCGACGTCGAGGCCGGCGAGCAAGTATTCGTGATTGCGGGCGGGCGGGGTAAATACGACGTGTACAAGGACGCTGAGGGTCGAGATTTTCTTGGGGTCGGTGTTAGGGCAGAAATCGACCGCTCGGCCGATGCGGCGCGGCATCGCGCTGAGTCAGCAGTCGAACGACCCTAATGGAAAAGGAAACCACGATGAGCAGCAAACCAGCAGACGGAATGCTGATGGACGGCGAGTACGAGGCGACGTGCCGTGAGCGTACGATATTGGGCGCAGCCGCGAATGGCCACAGTGCAGTGTTTCCGCGCGCGAGGATGGTTGTGAAGGGTGGATGGGCAACGTTCACCCGCGACGGAGTTGAAGTCTGGAACTGCAATGCTCGGTACGGCGCCGCGCACTTCAACGTTCAACCTGCATAGGAAGGTAACCATGAATGTGTTCGAAACTGCCACGAATGAACTCCGCGAGTTGGTCGATCTCGTTCGGCGCACGACTGAATGGGATATGTCGGTTGTGCATGGGCGTGTGAAGCTCGAAGAGGTGCCGCCGGAAGCCTTGGCGACGCATCGTGCGAAGACCGAGCGCCTCGCCGTACTGTGCGCGAAGTACGGGATCTGAGCAAACAACGATCGGGAATTCCGAAAACGCGATGCGAATCACTCTCGACACCGCTAAAGCCGTCTACCGCAAGGCAATCGACCCGAGCGCAGGTGACGGTGAAGGAGCGGCATGGTGGGATGAAGTT
Organism: Burkholderia sp. YHN3-13; assembly: GCF_055810675.1. Classification (NCBI taxonomy): domain Bacteria; kingdom Pseudomonadati; phylum Pseudomonadota; class Betaproteobacteria; order Burkholderiales; family Burkholderiaceae; genus Burkholderia; species Burkholderia sp. YHN3-13. Next base: position 57,084 of record NZ_JBVVNQ010000028.1, read on the forward strand.
GCCGACGAAGTTCGCGACGTAGTCGCTGCGCGCACGTTGGCCGACGCCGCCGCAATGATCGAGTGGTGGCATCGCGATTGGACGCAGGTATCCGACACGTCGCGCGATGCCGCCCGCCGGATTCGAGAGGCGGCCCGAGCACTGCGCTCGAACACATAGGAAACCAGATTGATGAGCTCGCGTATGCATATCGGCTCTTTGGCGTCATCTTTCCTCTCGGGTGGTCGCGACTTGCCCAGTAGAGCGGATGCTAAGGCGAACGGCCTGTGCTGGGTCGAGGCCCTTGCGCGAGTCGCAGTCGAATGCATTTCCAACGAACAGCTCCGCGAGCAATGCCTGACCAGTTGGGTGACGCACGGGGGGCGAATTCGCGAAGAAATTGGCAACGATAAGCTTCTAGTTCAGCTGCTGCGACAGGTGCTGCCTCGGTACGAAGGCCCGTCGTTAAGGCTTTATCGAGGCGAGAGCGCGGAACGCTTCAACAATGGAAGGATAGGTCTCTGTTGGTCGTCGCAGCTTCATACCGCGGAAATGTTCGCGAGAGGCCTTAACGCTTACTATCCGGGTGGAGGCGTTCTGCTCAGTGCGATGGTCGATGCTACTGCAATCCTTTCAGGCCCGGGGAAACATAGCAGATGGCTCGGCGAGGCAGAGCACACAATCGATGCCCACGCTATAACGGAGCTGGAGATGTTGCAACGATATCCCAACCCCAACGACTAGGCGCGACAATAACCTCGGAAAACACCGGCTGTACCAGAGTGAGGAAAAGAACGTGTCCTTTACCATCATTGTTTCTGCCTACGCTGCGATTGTATCTACGGTTGTTGGAGGGTTCTCGATTTACAAGGAATTTCGTGGACCCCGGTTGCGGTTTAAAGCGAGAGTCGATTGGAGCAACAACAGTGGCTGGTCGACACCGAATGAAGCTTTGGTGTTTCTGACCATAACGAATACCGGGCATCGAACGATTTCGTTGACGGATGTGGTGCCGTTGGATTTCGCGGAGAGGGAGGGAAGAGTTTTTACACCCGTTGGCTTGCCCGCCACTCTAGCCCCGGGTGAATCCACTACAGTGATCGCGGACGTGGCCATAGGTGGCGAAGGATGGAAGCGTCTGGAAATCGAGGACTCCACCGGTCGTCGGCATGCCATAGATACAGCAACGCATGCAGAGATGAAAGCCCAGGCGCGTCCGATTCGCGCTTGGCAAGAGAAAATTCTGGCCACGAAATAACTACCTTTCGGAAAACGCCCATGAAGACAATTCGGTGGATGCTCGCGACCTACCTACCGATGCCTGCGGCACTCCAAACGGCGCTTGCGGATGGCACGGTGCGTACCGTCCACAATGAACATGGGGAGGCCAACCGCTCGCGGCCCAACAGACGTGCGACAGCTGATCGCCGCCGAACCTGAAACTCTTGCGCGGCACGACGAATCGTTTCGGTATGATCAGCCGCGACCGTGATACGCCGCTGAGTCCGGTTCTTCACCGGAGCGCAGCCCATCGCCATTAGGCCGGGACGGCACCAGCAGATCCCAGCGCACCTAAAGCTGAGTCCCCAAAATGCCGATATACGATCTGGTGAACGCACCAGCTCGGTGATTTCCTTAAGTCCGCTCGATAGCTACCACGCGGAACCAGTTTCTCGCAACCCTCGAAAGACGGTCAAGTTCATATAGCTTTTGGGGAAATGGTAGCGGGTGAATACACTACCATCACGTTGTTCAATTCCGAATCTATCCACGGAGAAACCGAGAATGTCAACTGCCTCGACTTTGAGCGAGAGAGTTTTTCAGACGATGAATACCGTTCGGGTTGGGGGCACGACGCGATTGATCGCGCTCACACTACCGATTTCGACGTTCATTCTGATGCTCGCGATCGGATCTGTGATGGGGCATCCGATGCCGAAGAACGGTATCGCGGCATTTCTGACCCTTGCTGCTGCCTACCTCGTCGCGACGATACTTACCGTAACCGCTTGGAACGAGAGCGGATCCCTGAAAGAAGGCGATCGGCTCGTCCTGATAGCCGGCGCAACCATCGCCGTGGCGCTCGGCCTCTTGGCCGCCGCCTACTTCTGGATCATCTAAGTCTTGCAGCGATCCCATGCCGGCGTGGATGTCATCAAAGGAAAACGAAAGAAAGGGGATTGAGATGAAGAAACTCCGTGAATTTGCCAGTTCGCAGAAAATGCAGCGTGCGTCAACCGCCTATCTGGCATGGACAATGCCAATCGTTACCCTCTTGGCCCTTCTGCACATTGTTCGCCAGCAAGGCGTCATTGCCGAGGCGGCTGTTCGTATGGCCCACACGGATGCATCGGCTACGGCGCGCCTGATACAGGGAGCGAATGGCGAAGCGAAATTGCTACTCGCGTCTCTCGTCGCCGCGACAACCGCGTCTGTGTTCGCATATCTCTGTTCGCGGAAGCGCAATGCTCGCATCTGACCTTCGCGGTGCAAAGAGGTATCCGGGCGTCCGGCGCTCGTTGGGCTTGAGCGCAGGCGCTGGGTGCTATCCACAAAATTTTGCTAGATTCCATTATGTAAATAATAATTCGGAATGCGAATTTAAAGACTCTTCGACAGCGATGTGCAACTAGAATCAGCATCTGTCACGGGGCCCTAGCCACGATCACTATGCACTCCGCTGAAGCGGCCTTTTTCCCGACCGCAGGAATATAATGTGTCGGTCGTGGACGGAGGGCTTGCACCTACGCTTCAAACCGTCTCGACCACTGGCCAACCTTCTAAATCGGAGTCCCTTCACATACATGGCTACCTATCTCGAACTGAAAGCTCAGGCAGAAGCACTGGCGCAGCAAGCGGAAGAAGCGCGGATTGCCGAGCTGGAAAGCATCATCGCGACGATCCGTGAGCAGATCGCCGAATATGACATCACGCCGGAGCAACTTTTCGGACGTCGGCGCGCTCCTACGTCGGGCACGCGGGCACCGGTCGCGCCGAAATATCGCGACCCGAAAACGGGCGCAACCTGGAGCGGGCGTGGCAAGGCACCTCACTGGATTGCAAACGCCAAGAACCGCGACCGGTTTTTGATTGAGCAGTGAGCGGCGTTTATGGTTGAGCTCGATGCCGTCAACGCTACATGAGGGACATTACCGGGCGATATGCCGCGAACGGACGGCTTTGGCTGCCAAGGCGATGGGACACCGCGAGGTATTTCCGCAAGCTGAGATGCTAGTCAAGGACGGATGGGCTACCTTCACCCGTGACGGCATCGAAGTGTGGAACTGCAGCGCGCGGTACGCCGCCGCGCACTTTGATCTCCGGCCTGCCTAGAGGATCCGTAGATGAGCGAGCTTGTGCAAATTGCGCCTGGCGTTGTGTTCTCATCCGATGTGCTTGGCGCTGAATGGGCGCGTAAGCATGGATCGGGCGACGGGAAGACACAGCCTGCGAATCGAAAGCGCCTGGAGGTGACGGAAAGCGATCAAGAAACTCGCACAATCGAAACGGCTCAGTTGTCGTTGCTGTAGAGAACCGTGGATGACAGACACCTTGCAACTGTCGGCCTTCGCGTTACCGCCGACGTTCCCTCCTGAGTCGGTTCCCGACGCTTGCACTCGTTTCGTACGTGAGTGCGTACCGGGCTTGACCAAACGTCAATTGCTGGCGCGCACACGCGCAAGAGGTTGGACGCCGGCGTGGCAACCGCTGACGCATCTCGTACGGGAGGGGTTCGAAGCGTTTGCCCTTGACTTAATCGTTGATGGGACGCACGTCCCCGTGATCGCCTGGATGCAACGTGTCGGGAAGGGTTTCGACCGCGTCTCAGTGTCCACTCGAGATCCACGGCAGTTGCCCCTGTTTTAATAGCGGCGCAGTTCGGTCCGGCGCGCGCACGCCCAACTCGAGGCATGCGTATCCGAAATGCAGGTGCTGGATATTCGAACCCGACGCCAGAACAGGCACAACGCTCCCGCCGGCCTCCGATCTGACCGCTTGTTATACGGCTTTCGATCAGGGCATTTCCACAGGTAACACGACCAGTTGGCCGAATCCGCATTTCAGATTGAAGATGGACCCGACCGGGGTCATCGAGTCGGCGTAAGGAATCGGAAGGACCTGCGGACTCTCCTGAGTCCGCGGGGGCGCGGGCGTGTCCGCTAGCTGCCGATATACCGCTCGACGTCGTGCAGCAGTTACTCGAGCCTGCTTCGCTTCAGACGACGTCCGAATGCGTAACGGCCGAAGAGGAAGCCGTCGCGCGGAGATCGGGAAATTCCACGGGCGCTCGATCGAGTAAAAATAAAATACCCGCTGGAAAATTCGGTAGCATTTCGACGCTTCGCTAGGGATCGATCTAGGGGCATGGCGAAGAAGGTGTCGGGAATGGACCCTATAGGGCTTGACCAACAGTCGCTCTGGTTCGGCAAGGCATTGCCTCATTCCGGTTGCTGCCGGGATAATGTCTTTTTGACTACGAATAGCAAACGAAAGGCCGGATGACAAATTCCCTTACTCCGCAGGGTGACGAAGACTATCGCCGCTGGCTCACGGAGCTCAAGCAGCGGGTCGAGCTTGCCCGTGCACGCGCCGCGGCAAGTGTCAATCGCGAGTTGGTGACACTGTACTGGCAGATCGGTAGCGACATTCTCGAACGCCAGGAGCGACAAGGGTGGGGGGCAAAAGTCATCGATCGGCTGGCGCAGGATCTGAAGGCTGCGTTTCCCGACATGCGGGGATTCTCGCCGCGCAACCTGAAATACATGCGGGCTCTGGCGCAAGCATGGCCATCATCGGAATTTGTGCAGCAGCCTGCTGCACAATTGCCGTGGTTTCATCTCTGTACCCTGCTCGACAAAGCAAAGGATCCGGCGGTCCGCGATTGGTACGCTGGCAAGGCGCTTGAGCACGGCTGGTCCCGCAACGTTCTCGCGATGCAAATTGACACGCAAGCACATGCGCGGGAGGGTGCGGCCGTAACCAATTTCGACGCACGCTTGCCGCCGCATCAATCAGATCTGGCGCGCGACGCGCTCAAAGATCCGTACATCTTCGACTTCCTGGGATTGTCCGAAGATGCTCAGGAACGCGATATCGAGCAGGGGCTGACGCGGCACATTACCCGCTTTCTACTTGAGCTTGGCGCCGGCTTTGCGTTTGTCGGCCGACAGTATCGGCTCGAAGTCGGCGGCGACGAATTCTTCATCGATCTGCTGTTTTACCACCTGAAACTTCGCAGTTATGTGGTGGTGGAACTGAAGGCCACACCGTTCCGGCCCGAATATGCCGGGCAACTGAACTTTTACCTGTCCGCGGTCGACTCGGAACTGAAGTCGCCTGATGATCATCCGACCATTGGGCTGCTTCTGTGCCGGGAAAAGAATCGTTTGGTTGCCGAGTATGCGCTGCGTGGCATGGCAAATCCGATGGGCGTCGCAGAATACCAGCTCATTCGGGACGTGCCCGCGTCGCTTGAAGCAGGGCTGCCGTCCATTGACCAAATTGAAGCAGAATTAGGCCCCGATTTGTCTGATTCAGACTGAGTCGGCTTAGTCTACTGCAGTGACGGCCCTGCAAAATCTTCGAGGTGTCGGGTACTGACCCCATTTATTCGATAACTATAATTATGTTAAATTACTTTAACGGATCGCATCGCCTCAACTGCGAGCGACCCCGCCAACGTTATCTAGTATTCCCTGTCTCCATCGTTGCCACTGCTAAGTCGATGAAAGTCTGCACCTTGGGTGTCAGATAGCGCGCGCTGGGGAAAGCGGCACGAATCGGCACTGAAGGCAACGACCAGCCCTCTAACACGGACTGAAGCTGTCCCGCGACCGCGTCGGCGACCACCCGAGGCAATCTCGCCACCCCAAGTCCGGCAATCGCAGCATCGCGCACCGCAAATACATTGCCGACCTTAAGGCGGGGCTCGACTTCGATCCGCTCGGGATGGCCCGCTTGGTGCATGGTAAGCGACTCAGCGTGGCCGTTTCCCCGTTCGCGCGCGTGGGGCATGATGGTGATGGCGTGGTGGCGTCCGTGTAGATCGCGGGCACGATCTGCGGATTTCGGTGATGGTGATCAGCCGTTTCGGCGAACGTGATCAGTTTGGAAGGTGGTGTTGCGCGGTCAATGGATTATAGCGAAGGTGATCACGATCAGGATGCGGAGG